>JANNXJ010000001.1:0-176176 GCA_031409515.1 Gammaproteobacteria bacterium
ATCTGGCAACTTGGCGGCCAAGTTGCCAGATGCCAAACCCGGTACCTCTGAATCCAAAAAAAAGCCGCAGCAAACGCTGCGGCTTTTTCGTCAGGCCATACGTGGTATGGCCTGAAGCGGTAGCTAGACCGTCTTAGAAGCGGTAGCTAGACCGTCTTACTTGGCCTGGCTGCGCTTGAACATCCGGTCCATCTTCTCGTTGGTGGCGTCGCAGCAGGACTGGGACTGGTTCGCAGCGTTCAGTGCCTGGTTGGCCGTGCTCTGGGCACCGGAAGCCGTCTGCTTGGCTTCGGCAGCAGCAGCACCGGCAGCATCAGCGGCCGACTTGGCACCATTGGCAGTAGCTGCAACGGCATCGACACGGGCGGAGAGTTCATCGAACTTCTTGGTGGACTCGCAGCCGGTGGTGACCAGGATCGCGAGTGCCAGGGCGGCCCCCTGAAGAGCGGTAGTGATTTTCATGGTAATGGTCCTTAAAACAGCAGATAAATTAAAGGTAAAAACACACCCGGAGAAGCAGTCGCCGAGAATCAAGAAACCGCCACGTGGCGGACTCTTATGAAAATCATGACCGAATCAAAGTTAAATCGCAATCTGGAAATGGCGTGGCGCTTGGGCTTCAGACCGCTGTTGCAGTTGCCCGGCAGTCGGGTTGACCGGCGAGAAGCAGAGCGTTTTGGTGCTGAGGCTGAACATTCGTGGGGGTGGCAGTAGAGTCACACCGGACCACAGGAGGGGGAAGACGGGCTTGCGGACCTCCGGTATCTGTATACAATCCCAGCGCTGTACAGATATACAGGATAACAACACATGGCCACGCCCGTTGCTGCTGACCTCACTGCCAGGCAGGCAGAAATTCTTGAATTTATTCAAAGATTTATAGAAGTTACTGGAATGCCGCCCACCCGGGCCGAAATGGCCCGGGAACTGGGTTTTCGGTCCGCGAATGCGGCGGAAGAACACTTGCGGGCTCTGCAGCGCAAGGGGGTAATCGAGCTTCTGCCCGGCACGTCCCGGGGCATCAGGCTGCTGGAAACCGGCCGCCCTCTTTTGACTGAAGAAGAGGGCTTGCCACTGGTGGGGCGGGTGGCTGCCGGCCAGCCCATCCTGGCTACCGAACATATCGAGGCCCGCTACCGGCTTGACCTCGCGCTTTTTAATCCGCGCCCCCATTACCTCTTGCGGGTGCAGGGCATGAGCATGCGGGATGCCGGTATTCTCGATGGCGATCTGGTGGCGGTCCGCCGTGAGCCCGAAGTCCGCAACGGCCAGATCGTGGTGGTCAGGCTGGAAGAAGAAGTCACCGTCAAACGCTACCGACAGACCGGCACCATGGTCACACTGCTACCGCAGAACCCGGATTTCCAGCCCATCAAGGTCGATCTCAAGGCCGAGCATATGGTCATCGAGGGCGTGGTGGTGGGTGTTATCCGTAACGGTATGTCGACTGCTGCGTGAGTTGCTGTGTTCGCTCCGGCTGTTACTCGGCTGCCAACGGGGTTTGCGGCGCTGGACCACCTGCTCGGTGGTGGCTGGCCCAGGGGTCTGCTGACGGAGTTACTGGTATCTGGGCATGGAAGTAGTGAGTTCGGCCTGCTGAGTCCGGCGCTGGCGCGCCTGACCACCCTGTCCCAACCGCCGTCGCAAGCACAGTCAACGCACCTGGCTGCTGGCGGCTGGGTTCTCCTGATCGCACCGCCCTGGATTCCCTATGGTCCCGGCCTCTGCTGGCAAGGATTCGCCCTCAACCGGGTACTGATGGTCAGCGTTGGACAACCGCTGGAGGCGCTATGGGCGATGGAGGAGGCCCTGCGTTCAGGAAGCTGTACCAGTGTGATCGCGTGGGTTGGCGCCAGAGCCACTGAGCGGGCAGGGCACTCCCTGCTGCAGCGGCTGCATCTTCTGGCCGGCAGGCAGCAGGCCTGGGCTGTCCTAATCCGGGAGGCACGGTTTCGTCGCGAGCGGTCACCCGTCCGTTTGCGACTTGAGTTGCGGTGTCCATCGCCGGCCACGCTGCAGATCGAGATCTTCAAGAATGGCTGGCGAGGTGCGGGGACAGTCACCGTCGAACGCCGATTCTGAAAAAAGCAGTGGCGTCTCTATTGGCATGGCTCGTTTCACCAAAGTACAGCCCCGGACCAGGTCCGGGAAAGACCCAGCCGCCCTCCTGCCCGTAAGGGCCGGGCACGCGCCAGAGCCACTGACGGCTGCTCCTGCCCAACTCTGGCTCTGTCTCTATCTTCCGCAGCTGCCGCTGGAGGCGCGAGCCACCCGGTCAGAGCCATGCCAGCCAGATTCCAGACAGAAGGTACCGCTGGTGATCTGCGCAGAGCAGGGCCGAAGAACTCTCGTAGTGACCGCTAATGCACTGGCTGCTGCCCGGGGGGTGCGCCCAGGTATGCCGGTCAGTTCAGCTCTCGCACTGGCACCTGACCTGGTTATCGAGAGCCGCAGCGCGCAGCTCGAAGCTGCCTCGCTGACCCGGCTGGCCATCTGGGCAGCTCAGTTCACACCGACTGTGAGCAGCAGTGCAGGCAATGCCCTGCTGCTGGAAATCCAGGGCAGTCTGCGTTTGTTTGGCGGACTCGAAGCACTGCAGACCAGGGTAGCCGAAGGCCTGGGAGCTCTTGGCCATGAGGCGCGCATCGCCTGTGCTCCCACAGCGCGGGCTGCCCTGTGGCTGGCCACAGCCGGTGTCCATCGTCCGGTCCGGACTATCCTGGAGTTGCGTCAGGCACTTGCCGGCATCCACGTACGGCACCTGGCCTGGCCGGAACGCACGGTCCAGGCCCTTCTGCAGATGGGTGTCACGACGGTGGGCGACTGTGTGCGGTTACCCCGTGAGGGCTTTGCCCGGCGACTGGGACCCGGCTGCCTGCGCCAACTGGATCAGGCCTACGGCCGCCATCCGGACCCGCGGCAGCTCCACGTGTTGCCCGTCCGTTTTTCCGCCGGGCTGGAACTGCCCATGGAAACCACGGTGTTATCTGTTCTGCTCGATGGCTTCAACCAGCTTTTTCAGCGCCTCCGGCAGTCCCTCGAAGCCCGTCAGGTCAGCGTCCGTAGCGTCAGATGCGTGCTCACCCATCCGGATGGCCAGGAAACAGACCTGTATCTGGGAGCAGGCCCCGCAGCGGCCCCCGCGACAGGCCCCACGACAGGCCCCACGACAGGAATGGGCCTCTTGTCCGGGCTACTGCGGCTACGGCTCGAGGCCATGACTTTGCCCGCCCCGGTTACTGACCTGGCGGTGCAGGCGGATCTGGACTCCAGGCAGGTATTGGCGGGTACCGACCTGCTGGGCAAGGACCTCCAGCAGGATGGCGGACTCCACGCACTGCTGGAGCGCTTGCGTGCGCGACTGGGTGGCCAGGCAGTGCAGGGCCTGGCATTACGCGCCGAGCACCGGCCGGAGAGCGCCTGGCGAGCCGTGTTGGATCCGCTGGCAGAGTTTGGCTCGCAGGGTGGTGCCAGCGAGGCCTGCACTGTGTTCCGTTCCCGGCCTCTCTGGCTGCTGCCGGTACCGGAGTCTCTGGGGCTGATTAACGGCCTGCCTGCATGGCATGGATTGTTAGCTCTTGAGCGTGGCCCGGAACGTATCGAAAGCGGCTGGTGGGATGGGGGCGATGTACGCCGGGATTACTACCGGGCCAGTAACCCGCAGGGCGCAATGCTCTGGGTATACACGGACCTGCGTACCCGCGCCTGGTACCTGCAGGGCATCTTCGGGTGAGTGCCTATGCAGAACTCCACTGCATCAGCAACTTCACGTTTCTGCGGGGAGCATCGCACCCGGCCGAACTGGTAGGCCGTGCTGCTGCCCTCGGGTACAGCGCTCTTGCGCTCACCGACGAGTGCTCCGTAGCAGGCATTGTCCGGGCGCATGTAGCAGCGCGAGGCTGTGCCCTGCAGTTGCTCATCGGCAGCGAGTTTCGTCTCGCTGATGGCCTGTGTCTGGTAGTCCTGGCTGCCGACCGGGAAGGCTACGCTGCACTTTGTGGGCTCATCACCCGCGGACGTCGCGCGGCAGAGAAGGGGTCCTACCACGTCGTGCGCAGTGACTTTGAGCAGCTGCCCGCCGGTTGCCTGCTCCTGTGGTTGCCACCCGAGTGTCCTGATTCCCGGGATGCCAGCTGGCTGCGGGACCATTTTGGTGGGCGTATCTGGCTGGCGGTGGAGCTGCATGCGGATGGTAACGAAGCGAGTCGCAGAACCCAGCTGGTGGCATTCGCCAAAGAGACTGGTATTCCACCGGTGGCTGCCGGTGCTGTCCACATGCACGTACGGGGTCGCCGGGCGCTGCAGGACACTCTCACGGCAATTCGCCGTAAAGCGCCACTAGGGAGCGGCACGACGGGCCTTTATCCCAATGGGGAGCGGCATCTCCGGACCCTCGCTGAGTTGCAGCGGATTTATCCCGACCCGTTACTCGCGGCTACGGTGCAGATTGCGGAGCGCATGCATTTCTCCCTCGACGAACTGCGCTACCAGTATCCCCGCGAGCTGGTGCCCCCCGGCCACACACCCGCCAGCTGGTTGCGCTATCGAACCCTGCAGGGCGTGCGGGAGCGCTGGCCTGCAGGCGCTTCGCCAGACATCCTCAAGCTGGTTGACCGGGAGCTGGAGCTGATCAGTGAGCTGCGTTACGAGGCCTACTTTCTTACCGTGGACGACATTGTCTGCTTCGCCCGCAGCCAGGGCATCCTCTGCCAGGGGCGCGGTTCGGCAGCAAATTCTGCTGTGTGTTTCTGCCTGGGGATAACCGAGGTAGATCCCGCCCACATGTCGCTGCTGTTCGAGCGCTTCATTTCACGGGAGCGCAATGAGCCACCCGATATCGATGTGGACTTTGAGCACGAGCGGCGCGAGGAGGTGATCCAGTACATCTATACCCGCTACGGCCGGGACCGGGCGGCGCTGACAGCTACCGTGATCACTTACTGTCCCCGAAGCGCCCTGCGTGACGTGGGTCGCGCCCTCGGGCTGTCCGAGGCTCAGCTCAGCCGGGTCACGCGTAATCTGCATTGGTGGGATGGCCGGTCGGTTGCGCCTGAGCGCATCCGGGAGGCCGGCTTTGATCCTGCCAGCCCACTGATGCACCGACTGGTGATGTTGGTGGGGCACCTGATCGGCTTCCCCCGGCATCTCTCCCAGCATGTGGGCGGGTTTGTTATTGCCGAGGAGCCTCTGTGCCGGCTGGTCCCCATCGAGAACGCATCCATGGCGGACCGGACAGTTATCCAGTGGGACAAGGATGATCTGGATGAGATGGGCCTGCTCAAGGTGGATGTGCTCGCGCTGGGCATGCTCTCTGCTATCCGCCGCACTTTTAGGTTGTTACGGGAGCTCAAGGGGCGTGAGCTTTCCCTGCACACCGTGCCAGCTGAAGATCCCGCGGTTTACGCCATGATTTCCCAGGCTGACACCATGGGGGTTTTTCAGATTGAGTCCCGGGCCCAGATGGCCATGTTGCCGAGACTGAAACCCCGGACCTACTACGACCTGGTCATCGAGGTGGCCATCATCCGGCCCGGACCAATCCAGGGGGACATGGTGCATCCTTACCTGCGACGCCGGAACGGTGAGGAGCCGGTCACGTATCCCAGTCCGGAAGTGCGCCAGGTGCTGGAGCGCACGCTCGGCGTGCCCATCTTCCAGGAACAGGTCATGCAACTGGCGGTCGTGGCGGCGGGGTTCACACCGGGCGAGGCTGATCAACTGCGCCGGGCCATGGCCGCCTGGCGCCGCCGTGGTGGCCTCGGCCACTTCGAGGAACGACTGATTGCCGGTATGCAGGCCCGCAACTATTCCGTGGAGTTCGCCCGCCAGATCTTCAACCAGATCTGCGGTTTTGGTGAGTACGGTTTTCCCGAATCCCATGCTGCCAGCTTCGCGCTGCTCGTCTATGTCTCCGCCTGGCTGAAGCGGCATGAACCCGCTGCTTTCACCTGTGCGTTACTGAACAGCCAGCCCATGGGGTTCTATGCGCCCTCACAGCTGGTCCAGAGTGTCCGTTGTGCCGGTGTTGAGGTCAGGCCGGTGGAGGTGAACTGCAGCGCCTGGGACTGCACTCTTGAGGCCAGAACTGACGGGCAGTTTGCCCTGCGTCTCGGCTTCCGTCTGGTCAGCGGGCTTACGCAGGGAGCGGGGGAGGAGGTGGTCCGGCAGCGCGCTGGTCAACCCTATCGCACCGTACAGGATCTGCACGAGCGTGCTGGCCTGCCCCGGCAGGAACTGGGTGCTCTGGCGGCGGCGGGTGCGCTGGCGGGCATCGCCGGGCACAGGCACCGGGCTCGCTGGGCAGTAGCAGGTGCAGAACTGCTCCTGCCATTGTTGCCAGTGCTGCAGATTGCTGAGGGGTTGCCGCTGCTTCGAGCACCCACCGAGGCCCAGGATATTGCTGCCGACTACCAGAGCCTGGGTTTGACGCTGGGCCGTCACCCGCTGGCGCTCCTGCGCACTCACCTGCGTCGTGCTGCCATCAGCTCAGCCAGCGAACTGCAGGAAGCAGGCAACGGGGTGCGGGTGCGTACCGCAGGGATTGTCACTACGCGCCAGCGGCCCGCCAGCGCTGGCGGGGTTACGTTCGTGACGCGGGAAGATGAAACCGGCTACATCAATCTCATTGTCTGGCGGCAGCTGGCAGAGCGTCAGCGCCGGGTTCTGCTCGAAGCGCGGTTACTGGGAGTCTGGGGCCAGTTGCAGCGGCAGGGGGATGTCTTGCACTTGGTGGCCAGGCGGCTCGAGGATTTGAGCAGTCTTCTCGGCCAGTTGCAGACCCCCAGCCGGGACTTCTCCTGAGGGGGCCAAGACGCTCAGCCCGGGCTGCTCTCTACTCGACCCCGAGGTCCTCGACCTCAAAGTCCTCAAAATCCTCGATCTCCTGGGCTATGCGCTTGCGCTCCAGGTAGTCCTCCAGCTTCCGGCGGGCGCACCGTACGTCGGGTGGCGTCCCCTGCTGGGATTCAGCCTCAAGTTCGGCAATCAGATTCTCGACATTGATTTCTATTGACTGTTCACCGACGTTGTCGGTGGCCAGCGGCTCCACGCCAAGGTCATCGTCGGCGGTCTCATCTCCCAGAGGTTCAGGAGTCTCGAGTTCATCAAGCATTTCGGGGGGCTCCGGGAGCGGAGTCCACTCAGGCTTGGCCAGTACAGCTGCTTTGCGACCCATCGATCAGTCCTTATGTTCAAGGAGTAACGCCGACGTGGTTTTTATAGTCACCTTCCAGGGGGATGACAATCCTCAATTCTCTATTTCGTGAACTGATTCCGTCTCTACCGCACACGCGGCGGCCAACCGTCCCCGAGCTCAGCCAACCAGCTGGTTGAGCTCAAAGATGGGCAGCAGTATGGCCAGGACGATGACCAGAACGATGACGCCCATGGTCACGATGAGGGCCGGCTCGAGGATGCCGAGGAGGGCGGCAATGAGGCCATCCATTTCCCGCTCCTGGTTGGTGGCTGCCCGGGTGAGCATGGCATCGAGTTTGCCGCTGGCCTCACCGCTTGAAATCAGGTGGACGCATAGCGGGGGAAAATAGCCGCCAACCGCGAGGGACTTGCCAATGGGCGCCCCTTCCCGCACCCGGGCTGCGGCCACCTCGACCGCTTCCCGCATCGGCACATTGGTGACCACCTCTGCTGATATCCGCAGCGCTTCAAGTACGGGGACACCACTCCCCGTCAGGATGCTCAGGGTCCGCGTAAAGCGTGCGGTATTCGAGCCCCGGACGAGCTTTGCGATGAGGGGTATACGCAGGAGCAGTGCATCCCGCCACCGCCTGGGTCCGGGCTGGCGCAGCGCCCGGCCTCCCGCAATAGCGGCTCCGACAACTCCCACCAGCAGCAGCAGACCGTAGTCGCGCAGGAAGTCGCTCAGGGCGATGAGAAACACGGTGAGTCCGGGAAGTTCCCGCCCTGTATTGGAGAACACGCCGACGACCTTGGGCACGACGTAGACCAGCATGCCGCTGACGATCAGCAGTGCCAGCACCGTCAGTACGACGGGGTAAATCATGGCGTGCTGGATTTTCTGGCGGAGTACCTGGCGGCCCTCCGTATAGTCGGCCAGCCGCTCCAGCACCGCGTCCAGGTGACCGGACTGCTCGCCAGCGGAAACCGTGGCGCGGTAAATCTCGGGGAAAGCCTTTGGGAAATCCGCGAACCCGTCTGCGAGGGTGTGGCCTTCCATCACTTTGGAGCGCACCCCGATCAGGACGCTTTTGACTCGCGTCGACTCGGTCTGCTCCGACACCGCGAGCAGCGCTTCCTCAAGGGGCATTGAGGACTGGACCAGGGTGGCAAGCTGCCGCGTGACGAGCGCGAGGTCCGTGGACGACATGGTGGGCCGCAGCGTGAAGGACTGCTGGCGAGTGGCTTCCCGTTCAGCGGCCTCAGTGACCGTGAGCGGAAACAGCTGGCGTTCACGGAGCAGCTGGCGGACCTGGCGGGCCGTGTCGCCTTCAAGAATACCCTTGCGTTCCTTGCCGCCGGCATCAACCGCGGTGTACTCGAAGGCTCCCATCAGTCGGAGCGGGTGACGCGGAGAACCTCTTCGAGGGTCGTGACCCCGGCGAGGGCCTTGCGCAGGCCATCATCGCGAATGCTGGGACCCCGGGTCCGCGCATAGCGCTCCAGGTCATGTTCCCCGGCGCCGTCGTGAATCATGGTCCTGAATTCGTCATCGATGCTGACCAGTTCGTAAATGCCCGTCCGACCGCGATAGCCGGCCCCACCGCCCTGCATGGCCGCCTCGTCCGGGTGGTAGAGGGGTGGCGGGTTTGCCGGGTCGATGCCAAGGGTCTTGCACTCGTAGTCCCGGGCCGTATAGGCCACTTTGGTGGCGGGATCGATGACCCGCACCAGTCGCTGGGCCAGCACGCCGACGAGGCTGGACGACAACAGGAAGGGCTCCACGCCCATGTCCCGGAGACGGGTTACGGCGCCGACAGCGGTGTTGGTGTGCAGCGTGGAGAGCACCAGGTGGCCGGTAAGGCTCGCCTGCACGGCAATCTCAGCCGTCTCCAGATCGCGTATCTCACCCACCATGACCACATCCGGGTCCTGCCGGAGGATGGCCCTGAGACCGCGCGCAAAGGTCATCTCAGCCTTCGTGTTGACCTGGGACTGGCCGATCCCGTCGATGTAGTACTCGATGGGATCTTCGACGGTCATGATGTTGCGCGTGTTGTCGTTGATGCGGGCGAGAGCCGCGTAGAGAGTGGTGGTCTTGCCGGAGCCGGTCGGGCCGGTTACGAGGATGATGCCGTGGGGCTTGCGGATCAGGCCGTCAATGACGCCCTTGGTGGCCGGGTCCATACCCAGGCTCTCCAGTTCGAGGCGCCCGGCGTGCTTGTCGAGCAGCCGCAGGACTACCCGCTCGCCGTGTCCGGAGGGCATCGTTGATACCCGCACGTCGACGGCCCGGCCCGCAATGCGCAGCGAAAACCGGCCGTCCTGGGGCAGGCGCTTCTCGGCGATGTCCAGCTTGCCCATGACCTTAATGCGCGAGACGACCAGCGGGGCCACAGCGCGCCGGGACTGCAGGACCTCCCGCAGCACCCCGTCGACGCGAAAGCGGACCACGAGGCGATTCTCGAAGGGCTCGATGTGGATATCGGAAGCGTTCTCCTTGACCGCCGACGTCAGCAGGGCATTGATCAGCCGGATTATTGGCGCATCGTCATTGCTTTCGAGCAGGTCAGACGGTTCCGGCAGGTCCTGGGCAACCTGGAACAGGTCCGTGTCTTCACCCAGTCCATCCACCATCTGCATCGTGGTGTTGGATTCCCGCTCATAGGTCTGCTGCAACTGACGGTCGAATTCAGCCGGTGAGACGACCTGCAGATGCATCGACCCGTCGACGAAACGCCGGACCTCGGAGATCGCGGACAGCTTGGCGTCAGACCGGACAATGGTCAGCGGCCGGCCATCCAGCAGGCCATTGATCAGTACCCCGTGGCGCTTCGCGAAGGCGAAGGGGAGGACGTAGCGTCGAACTTCAGGTGGCAGCTGTGCGCTGGTGGACGGGGCCCGGGCAGCCTGGGGCGAGTCCGCCAGTTCACTTATGAGGTCAGGAACGGCTGCGTTCATGGGGCAGGTACCGTGGCTGGCGGAATACGCAGGTCAATTACCGGCTCCAGCGGGGATCCGGATGGGGGCATGGTCTCGGACTGGGCCATATCCGGCAGTACCGGCCGGGGAGTCAGCGGCATCAGCCTGGGATTTTCGGGCTTGGTGGCCAGCTGCTGGTTCCGGATGTAGTTGTACTTTGCGTTGGTCTCAAACGTTGCCTGCACGTTATCCCGCAGGATTGTGGGCCGGATGAACACCATCAGGTTGGTCTTCGTCTTCGTGGTCGTGTTGGAGCGGAAGAGGGCGCCCAGCAGGGGGATGCTGCCGAGGATCGGCACTCGCTGTTCCTTCTCGGTGACCTGATCCTGAATCAATCCCCCAAGAACCAGTGTGCCGCCGTCCTCGACGATCACTGAGGTGTTGATGGAGCGGTTGCTGGTAATCAGATCCACGGCCTGGGAGCTCGGAAGAATCGACGAGATCTCCTGTTCGATCTTCAGGCGAACCGCATTGCCCTCGTTGATCTGGGGCGTGAGCTTCAGGGTGAGGCCGACCTGTTCCCGCTGAATGGTCTGGAAGGGGTTCACGGATCCGGTGACGCCGCCACCACCGGTGGCCCCCGTGTTGGTGAAACTGCCAGTCACGAAGGGCACTTCCTGACCGACTTCGATCTGGGCTTCTTCATTGTCCAGAGTGACCAGGATCGGGGTGCCAATGATATTGCTGCTGCCGTCGGACTCCAGGGCCTCGATGAGGGCCACGAAGTTGAGGCCGGAACTGCCCAACCTGCCAATCCCCATGGTCACGCCATTACTGATCAGGTTACCCACGGCGCCGGCGCCCGCCCCACCGGTGCTGCCGCCGCCCGTGCTACCCCCCGAGCCGCCAAGAATGGCGCCGCCAATACCCGCGACCCCGGTCGTGGAGTCAAACTTGGTAAGGCCAACGACGCTGTTCAGGTCCCTGTCACCCACAGCCCAGGTGACGCCAAGCTCGGCGGCCTTGTCGGACGATACTTCGACAATGATGGCCTCGACCATGACCTGCGCCCGACGGATGTCCAGCTTGTCGATGACCTGCATCATCGATTTCATGGTCTTGGGTGGGGCGGTAATGATTAGTGCGTTGGTGGATTCATCGGCCCAGATGCCCACCTCGCCCCGCTGCGCTGGCGGCACCGCATCCTTGCCGCCGGCACCTGCCGCCGCCTGCGGCCCACTGCCGGAATACTGGCTCTGCAGCTTGGTGGCCAGATCTACGGCATCCGTGTAGCGCAGATAACGCACCTGGGTATCGCCGCCTTCCTCCAGTGGCGTATCCAGATGGGTGATAAGCGCCCGGTAGCGAAGCCGGTCGTTCTTGTCCCCGGTCACCAGCACGCTGTTCGTGCGCTCGTCGGCCACGACGGTAACCCGGGGGCCACCGCCGCCTTCGGCCTGCTGGGCGCCCTGGTTCAGGGCACCGACGATCTTGACGATCTCGGAAGCAGAGGCGTGCTCGAGCCGGATGACTTCGTAGTCCTGGTCGGCGGCCTGATCGATGCGCGCCACGATGCGCACCATCCGGTCCACGTTGGAAGCCCGGTCGCTGATGATTAGAAGGTTGGAGGGCGGGTGTGCAGCGAGATGCCCGTACTGGGGAATCAGGGGCCGGAGAATCGGCACCAGCTGGGCTGCGGCCACATTCTGGACGGCGATTACCCGCGTCACGATGTCGTCAGGCCGACCGCCGCCCGGCTCATTCTCCGCGCCGGGAACCTGGCGCGCATTCGCATCCGGGAGAATCTTGATGATGTCGCCGGCCGGCACGGCTACGAAGCCGTAAACAGACAATATCGACAGAAACGCTTCGTAAAAGGCGTCGGGAGTCATGGGCGCTGCCGACAACATAGTCACCTGTGCCTTGACGCGGGGATCGAGAATGAAGTTCTTGCCGGTCACCTCGCCGACTGCCTCGATAACCTGCCGGATATCCGCATCCTTGTAGTTCGGCGTGATCGTGGCCTGCTGCGCAGGCAAGCCGGCCGTATACGTCAAGGCCATTACTGCCAGGCACACGCTGGCAACGCGGGAGCATCGGCTGATTCGGGTTAGCCTGATTTGGGTTGGGTTGACTGGTTTGGTCACTGCGTCGCTCCGACGGCGTTGACTTGAGCCATGTTCAGTGACAGCACCTGGGGCTGACCATCACGCTCCACGGTCACGGTGACCTGGGGCGCGTCGCCCAGGCTGCGAAAGACTTCCATGCCCTGGGCTGGATTATTCAACGCAATACCATTGATTTCAGTGACAAGATCGCCAGCGCGCAGACCGAGGGAGGCAAACCCCTGCCGGTTCGGCCCCGGGTAGATGCGATAGCCCTTCAGCTGTCCATTCGGCATGAAGGGTTGTGGCCTGACGAGCGCAAGGAAGCCGGGGGCGTTCTGGGCGACCAGTTCCTGTACGTTGGGCTGTCCCGGAGGCGCTCCGGCCTGCGGTGGGGTAAAGCCACCAGCAGAGGGGCCACCCGCGCCCTCCCGCGGCAGTCGCAGCACTTCCAGTTGGCCCGCCCGGGCCAGAACGACCCGATCTGCCTGGATCTGTTGCACGGTTGCGCCGCCCGGCAGGGTCGAATTCACAAAGTAGACCTGCTCGTTGCCGCTGCCATCCGCGATTATGGCGTGGGCAAGCTTGGGGTTGTCGGCCGCAACCGCGCCGCGCAGTTGAAGTGCCAGGCTCGTGTCCGGGGCAGTGAGGGCAGCATCGCCTGAGACGGGTGGCGCTTCCTGGGAGACTTCGCCAAACAGATGGGCCGCTGTGATGGTGGCGTAAAAGGCTGGGGCCGGCGTGTTCTGGCCGGTTTGCGGCGCCACCTGCGGTGGCTGCCATGGGGCGCTCGGGCCTGCCGGGTAGAGTGTCCAGAAGATCCGCGCGAGGTAGTAGCCGATCAGTATCACCGCCGTCACGGACACGATCACGGGCAGGTGCTCGTTCGCACGCGCCACGACCAGTGCCGGCGTCGATCCGCCGAAACGCGAGACTAGATCCTGAACGTTCACAGAAGCCCACGAAACATAAGGGGTTTTAGCATAGTCAGGTACCGCGAGGGGAGCAACCTCTGAATCGCCCGAAACGACCGCCTTCCCCCGCGGGAATTAGAGCCTTCACGCGCCTGGCGAACCGTGATGGCTTCCACACACCGCAGCACAGTCTGGTTCAGGCCCGGTTAACTCCGCCTGACCGCGCGGTGCCGCTTAGGGGGAATCCAAGCCAATGGTCCCAATCGAATACGCTAATATCTGCTCGAACTAAAGATTTCCGCAGCCACGACGACCTAGTCTTTACGAGCGACGACCGAATGGGCAGTGACAACGACAAGGATTTGACCCGGCGCATGGATGATGGCCGGGGGCTTGCCCTTGAGGAGGCCCGCCCCCAGGTTAAGCGTCCACCGCTGTACCGGGTGGTCTTGCTGAACGATGACTACACGCCGATGGAGTTTGTGGTCGAGGTTCTGGAGTTTATTTTCGCCATGGACAGGCAGAAAGCTACGCGAGTCATGCTTGAAGTGCACACCCGTGGCAAGGGGGTGTGCGGAGTATTTACCTACGAGATCGCGGAAACGAAGGTGGCCCAGGTCGGCGCCTACGCGCAGCAGCATCAGCACCCGCTTCTATGCACGCTTGAGGAAACCTGATTGTCATGTTGAGCAGTGAACTCGAGTACTGTCTGAACGAGGCCTTCCAGCAGGCCCGGACCAAACGTCATGAGTACATGACGGTTGAGCACCTGTTGCTGGCCATCGTTGACGTACCAACCGTTACCGAGATTCTCAAGGGTTGCGGAGCTGATCTGGTCCGGTTGCGCCGCGATCTGGAGCAGTTCATCGATGAGTCGACACCCCGGCTGGCTGAGGGCAGCGCCCAGGACGTCCAGCCCACGCTCGGGTTTCAGCGGGTGCTCCAGCGCGCCGTGTTCCACGTTCAGTCCAGCGGCAAGAAGGAAGTGCGGGGCGAGAATGTGCTCGTTGCCATATTCGGCGAGAAACAGTCCCATGCCGTCTATCTGCTGGGACTTCAGGACGTGACCCGCCTGGATGTCGTGAATTTTATTTCTCACGGACTCTCCAAGCTCCGGGACGATACCGGTGGGCCAAAGAGTCAGTCCGGGGAAGGCGAGGAGGGTGAGGGTGACGCGAGCGGCAGCGCTCTGGACAACTATGCCACCAACCTGAACAAGCGGGCCCGGGAAGGCAAGATTGATCCCCTTATCGGCCGTGAACTTGAGGTGGAGCGGACCATCCAGATCCTCTGTCGCCGGCGAAAAAATAACCCCCTCTATGTGGGCGAGGCCGGGGTCGGGAAAACGGCCATAGCCGAGGGCCTGGCCAAGATGATCGTTGATGGCAAGGTTCCGGAAGTCCTTGCTAACTGCACAATCTATGCCCTGGACATGGGCTCCCTTCTGGCCGGCACCAAGTACCGGGGGGACTTCGAAAAGCGTTTCAAGGCGGTCATCAAGGAGTTGGGCAAAGATCCCGGTGCCATCCTGTTCATTGACGAGATTCACACGGTTATTGGTGCGGGCGCTGCCTCCGGCGGTGTTCTGGACGCGTCAAACCTGATCAAGCCGGTCCTTTCGAGTGGCGAGCTGCGCTGTATAGGCTCCACGACCTACCGCGAGTACCGGGGCGTCTTTGAGAAGGACCATGCCCTGGCCCGGCGTTTTCAGAAGATCGATATTGTCGAGCCGACCATTCCCCAGACTATCGAGATCTTGCGCGGCCTCAAGAGCCGCTTTGAGGAATATCACGGCATCGCCTACACGGACGACGCCATCGTTGCTGCCGTAGAGTTGTCGGCCCGGCATATCAATGAACGGCAGTTGCCCGACAAGGCCATTGACGTGATCGACGAGGCGGGTGCCAGCATTCGCCTGGAGCCGGAGGCCACCCGAACGCGCGAGGTCGGGGTCGTCCAGATAGAGAATGTCATTGCGAAGATGGCACGGATTCCGCCGAAGAGCGTGTCGGCCTCCGATCGGGATCAGCTGCGGAACCTGGAGCGGGATCTGAGGCTGGTGATCTTTGGCCAGGACAAGGCCGTCACGGCCCTGTCAGCAGCCATAAAGATGGCCCGCTCCGGGCTGCGGGAGCCGGAGAAGCCGGTGGGGGCCTTTCTGTTTGCGGGACCCACGGGCGTGGGCAAAACGGAGGTCACCCGGCAGCTTGCCCTGTGTCTCGGCATTGAGTTGATCCGCTTCGACATGTCCGAATACATGGAGCGGCACACGGTTTCCCGCCTGATTGGTGCGCCGCCGGGCTATGTGGGCTTCGATCAGGGCGGGTTGTTGACGGAAGCTGTCAGTAAGCATCCCCATGCGGTCCTGCTGCTTGATGAGATTGAGAAGGCTCATCCTGAGGTTTTCAATCTCCTGCTCCAGGTTATGGATCACGGGACGCTGACCGACAACAACGGCCGCAAGGCAGATTTCCGCAACGTCATTCTCGTTATGACCACGAACGCTGGCGCCCAGGAGATGGGTCGGGCCTCCATGGGCTTCACAGATCAGGACAACAGCTCGGATGGCATGGCGATCATCAACCGGATGTTCACGCCTGAGTTCCGTAACCGCCTGGATACGATCATCCAGTTTGCCCCCCTCGGACCAGAGGCAATCCTGCGCGTGGTCGACAAGCTGGTCATGGAGCTGGAAGCGCAGCTGGACAAGAACGCGGTGACGATCGAGCTGGAGCCGGCTGCCCGTCAGTGGATCGCCGACAAGGGCTACGACCCGAAGATGGGTGCCCGGCCGATGGCCAGGGTCATTCAGGAGCAGGTGAAGCGGCCGCTGGCCGAGCAGTTGCTCTTCGGTGATCTGGCCAAAGGTGGCCACGTCCGAATATCGCTGGACGACTCGGGCGAACTGCGCCTGGTGACCACGCCGGCCACCATGGCCCTGGAGCACATCCCCGATCCCGCCTGACTTCCGGCCTGCTGACGGACTCCAGATCAAGTCTGCGGTGGGCTCGACCTGTTACCGCGCCCGGAAGGTAATGCGTCCTTTGGAGAGGTCGTAAGGGGTGAGTTCGACCGTGACCCGGTCCCCCGTGAGAATCCGAATATAGTTCTTGCGCATCTTTCCGGAGATGTGCGCGTTCACAAGATGGCCGTTATCGAGGGTCACTCGAAACGTCGTGTTAGGCAGGGTCTCGGTGACGACCCCGTCCATCGTGATGGCTTCTTCTTTCGACATGGAGACTCCGGCGGAACGGGGCGCGATTGTCGTCGAACTCGTTCAGACGCGCAAGGGAGCCGGGGTTTCCAGCGGCCGGACCAGGCTTTGCGTGGGCCCGGGTTCGGTGCGCCAGGCCCCAACCCGGCCCGCGGCAGCACTCAGCACCTGAAGCTGACGGAGGAACTCATCCCTGGGCATCAGCTGGCTGCCCAGCGTGGCCAGGTGGCGGGTTGCGACCTGGCAGTCGATCAGCGTTATGCCCTGGTCCTCTGCCACCCGCACGAGCTTGACCAGAGCTGCCTTGGAAGCGTCCGGAACCCGGCTAAACATCGATTCACCGAAGAACACGTCGCCTAGTGCGATCCCGTACAGCCCGCCCGCAAGGTCGGGTCCCCGCCAGATTTCTATCGAGTGGGCGTAACCCAGTGTGTGCAGGCAGAGATAGGCTGAGCGCATTTCTGGCGTAATCCAGGTGCCGCTGGCGGCGCGGGTGTCTGCGCACGCAGTGATTACCGCCCCAAAGGCCAGATCCACCGAGACCCGGAAGCGATCGCCCAGCAGTGTCCGCCTTAGAGTCCGGGAAATGTGGAGTTTCTCTGGCAGGAGTACTGCCCGCGGATCCGGCGACCACCAGAGAACCGGTTGGCCTTCTTCATACCAGGGAAAGATGCCGCGGCCGTAGGCAGCCAGCAGTCTTGCCGGCGTGAGGTCGCCGCCCACAGCGACCAGGCCGTCCGGCTCAGTCGTGCCCCGGGTCAGATCCGGGAAGGACTCGGGCGGATCGCCGGGATTCAGGAACACGATTGACCCGGTGGCTGCGGAAGCCGTCCTGCTCACGTCGAGCTCCTTCTGTAGGGCACGTGCTCTCGAGCGGAATCGATGTACTCATCGATATGGCTGCGCTCCCGATCCAGATACTGGTCGATGGCCGCTGCAAACTGGGGATGCGAAAGCCAGTGCCCTGACCAGGTTTCGGTTGGCACAAACCCCCGACTGATCTTGTGTTCGCCCTGTGTGCCAGGCTCAAAGGACTGCAGGCCCTGCTCTATGCAGTACTCAATACCCTGGTAGTAGCAGGTCTCAAAGTGCAGGCTGTGGTACTCCCCCTCGCTGCCCCAGTAGCGTCCATAGAGCGTGTCTGCGCTCCGAAAGCAGAGGGCCGTTGCCACCGGCCTGCCACTCCGCATCGCCACAATGGCCAGCACGTTATCCGGGAGCAGGGTGCTGATCCTCGTGAAGAAGGCTTCATTGAGGTACGGCTCCCGGCCTCGTCGCCAGAATGAACTCGCGTAGAGGGGCATCAGTTGCTGCCACAACCCCGCATCGATCTCAGCCCCACTGAGGCGAAGAAAGCTGATTCCTGCCTCGGCTACCCGCCGGCGCTCCCGCTTGGCCTTCTTGCGCTTCTCCGCAGTGAACTCGCCGAGGAAGGCATCGAAGTCCGCGTAGCCCCGGTTACGCCAGTGAAACTGGCAGTCCTTTCGCGAAAGAAATCCGGCCGTCGCCAGCAGGCCAGTTTCGGCGGTGGTGGGAAAAAGCACATGCACCGACGACGCACCAATTTTCCGGGCCAGCTCGGTTGACCCGGCCAGCAGGGCCGCAGCGACGAGCGCAGGGTCTTGTCCTGTTGCGGTCAGAAAGCGGGGGCTCGTGGCCGGGGTAAACGGAACCGCCGAGACGAGCTTCGGGAAGTAGTGGAGTCCGGCGCGCCGGTAGGCGTCCGCCCAGGCGAAGTCGAAGACGAACTCACCCTGGGAATTCGTCTTGCGATAGAGCGGCATAGCGCCAACCAGCTGGCCTGCGTCGTCCCGTAGCAGCAGATGGCAGGGATGCCAGCCAGTGCTGCCACCGACACAGCCGGTTTCTTCGAGGGCAAACAGGAACTCGTGGCGGAGAAAGGGGTATTCGCAGCCCGACAGTCTGTTCCAGTCGTCGGGGGCCACCCGCGCCAGGGACTGCGCAACTTCAAGCAACAAGGGAGCGGATCGTCTGGGTCATCAACCGGACAGGCTATCCAGGAATTTCTCGGCATCCAGGGCCGCCATGCAGCCAGAGCCCGCAGAGGTGATGGCCTGCCGGTAGACGCTGTCAGCCACATCGCCGGCGGCGAATATGCCGGGGATGCTGGTCGCCGTTGCTCCCCCGGCGAGACCTGTCCGCACGACGATGTAGCCCTTGTTGAGTTCCAGCTGGTCCCTGAAGAGCGCGGTGTTCGGATCATGTCCGATCGCTATGAACACGCCTGTCACGTCGATGTCCTGGAGAGGGCCGTTGCCGGTAGTTGGCTTCAATCGCACTCCGGTAACGCCACTCTCGTTCCCAAGGACCGAGTCCACCGCATGATTCCACAGCAATGTCACGTTCCCGCCGTCCCGGGTCCGGGAGAGCAGCTTGTCCTGGAGCATCTTCTCTGCCCGCAGTCCTGACCGGCGGTGAATCAGTGTGACGTGGGATGCCAGGTTTGACAGGTACAGCGCTTCCTCGACCGCAGTATTGCCCCCACCCACGACGGCGACCCGCTGGCCGCGATAGAAGAATCCATCGCAGGTGGCGCAGGCTGAGACCCCCTTGCCGCGGAAACCCTGTTCCGAGGGCAGGCCCAGGTAGCGCGCCGAAGCCCCGGTGGCAATGATGAGGGCGTCACAGGTGTAGCTGCCGGATCCGCCGCGCAGCTGAAACGGGCGGCCGCGCAGCTCAACGCCTTCGATCTGGTCCAGTACTCCGGTGACACCGAGGCGCTCCCCGTGGGCGCGCAGCTGGTTCATCAGTTCCGGTCCCTGCAGACCGTGGGGACCCCCGGGCCAGTTGTCCACGTCCGTCGTGGTCATCAACTGGCCGCCTTGTTCCAGGCCGGTTATCAGGAGAGGCTTGAGATTGGCCCGGGCGGCGTAAACGGCAGCACTGTAGCCGGCGGGTCCGGATCCCAGGATGATCAGTCGGGCATGGGTGGCGGTCATGGTCCCAGTTTAGGCGATGGCCGACGCTTGCGTCCAAACCATGTACTGCTATGATTCAAGCCGTTATCTGCTTGACGGGCAGGCAGTTAACCAGTGTTGTTGCTGCGTCTTCTCAGGGAATAGAGTGGCCAGAGCCATAGGCATAGAAAGTCGCGGCCTTGCCGCGCCGCTTACCCATGCCGTGCGCGAAGCGGCGCTGTGGGTGCTGGGGGCGATCTCCCTGATCATGCTGGTCGCTCTGCTGACCTACAGTCCGCAGGACCCCGGCTTCAGTCACACCGGCAACGGGACACCCCTGCGCAACCTGATCGGCGGCATCGGCGCCTGGTATGCCGACGTTGCCTTCAGTCTGTTTGGCGGTCCCGCGTTGCTCTTTCCAGCCATGACGCTGCTGGTGGGCTGGATCTTCTTCGCCGCGCGCTTAAGTCCCGGGCCCGTTGACCGGCAGGTTCTCATCACCCGGCTGTCAGGCTTTGCGCTGACTCTGGCCACCAGCTGCGCACTGGCCACGCTGCATTTTGGCCCCCATGGCCTCCCCCAGACTGCCGGTGGCGCCTTTGGTGAACTTCTGGGCAACGGTCTCGCTGGGGGGCTCGGGCTGCTCGGTGCAACCTTGCTCCTCCTGGCGTCCTGGCTCGCGGGCGTCTCCCTGTTCACGGGCCTCTCCTGGCTGGCCGTCATGGACCGGGTAGGGCACTACGTTCTCGATGGTGCGGACCGGGCCCGGACCCTGTTCTCCGAGTTCCAGTCCCGCACAGCAGGCCGGCGCGTCCAGGAAGAGCGGCAGGAGGTCGTCCGGAAGGAGCGCAAGAAGGTCGAGAAGAAGGCGCCGCCGCAGATCTACCCCGTACTTGCCGCGCCGGAGCCCAGCCAGAGGGTCGAGAAGGAGCGGCAGGTCCAGTTGTTCAATGGTCCGGTTCTGCCCGGTGAGTTGCCACCCCTGTCGCTGCTGGACGATCCGCCGGAGCGCCCTCCGGGATATTCCAAGGAATCGCTGGAAGCCATATCCCGCCTCGTCGAGCTCAAGCTGCGGGATTTCGGCGTCGAGGTTGAAGTGGTGGCGGTGCAGCCTGGCCCCATCGTTACGCGCTTCGAACTGGCCCCGGCGCCGGGCGTCAAAGTGAGTCAGATCAGCAACCTCTCGAAGGACCTCGCCCGTTCGCTGTCCGCCATCAGTGTGCGGGTCGTTGAAGTGATTCCAGGCAAGCCTACTGTGGGTCTCGAGATTCCGAATGAAACCCGGGAGATGGTGACCCTCGGGGAGATTCTTCGCTCCAATGCCTATGAGGAAATGCCCTCACCCCTGACGCTGGCCCTGGGCAAGGACATCGGCGGCAAGTCCGTAGTGGCGGATCTCCAGCGCATGCCGCATCTCATGATTGCCGGCACTACCGGTTCTGGTAAGTCGGTTGGCATCAACGCCATGGTTCTCAGCCTGCTGTTCAAGGCGACCGCTGAAGACGTGCGGATGATCATGATCGATCCGAAGATGCTTGAGCTATCGGTCTACGAGGGCATCCCGCACCTCCTCGCACCCGTCGTGACCGACATGAAGGAGTCCGCCAACGCATTGCGGTGGTGCGTAGCGGAAATGGAGCGTCGCTACCGTCTCATGGCCGCGCTGGGCGTCCGCAATCTCAGCGGCTTTAATCGCAAGGTCAAGATTGCCCTCGACAAGGGCGAGCCCATTCCTGATCCGCTGGTAGGTACGGAGTACGCGCCGAAGCCCAGGGTGGACGGCTCCGTGCCCACCCTGACGACGCTGCCGCACATCGTGGTGATCATCGATGAGCTGGCTGACATGATGATGATTGTCGGCAAGAAGGTCGAAGAGCTGATCACCCGGCTCGCGCAGAAGGCGAGGGCCTCGGGAATCCACCTGATTATTGCTACCCAGCGGCCTTCCGTGGACGTCATCACCGGGCTGATCAAGGCCAATATCCCCACCCGCATTGCGTTTCAGGTGTCCGCGAAGGTCGACTCCCGCACGATCCTCGACCAGAGTGGTGCTGAAAGCCTCCTGGGTCACGGCGACATGCTGTTCTTGCCGCCGGGGACCAGCATGCCACTGCGCGTCCACGGTGCGTTTGTCTCCGACCAGGAAGTCCATCGCGTTGTGGCTCATCTCAAGGGGAGCGGCCCGCCGGTGTATCTCGACGAGATCACCGAGGGGCCGGCGCTTGGCTTTCCGGGGATGCCGGGCGAAACACCCCAGGGCGGTGAGGCTGATGGTGAGGAGGACGCCCTCTACGACCAGGCGGTCAAGATCGTCTGCGAAACCCGGCGGGCCTCAGTGTCCGGCATCCAGCGTCGCCTAAAGATCGGCTACAACCGTGCCGCCCGGCTCGTCGAGAGCATGGAGGCAGCCGGACTGGTAGGCCAACTCCAGTCCAATGGCTTCCGGGAAGTCCTCGCCCCGCCGCCGCCCGAAAACGACTGAGTCCATTCTTCCGTTCATGGCTCGCTCGTTGCGCCTCTTTGTCGTTCTTCTAGCGCTGACCGCTACCGGGGCGTCAGCGGCGGGTCCCGAGACCGGTGTGGTGCGGCTGCGCGCTTTCCTGGCAAATGTTCAGGTACTGGAAGCCAGGTTCCGGCAGCAGGTCATCGACTCGCGCCAGCAGGTCCTTGAAGACGCGTCTGGCTCCGTCGTCATGCAGAGGCCCGGCCGCTTCCGCTGGAACTACGAGAAGCCGTTCGAACGGGTGATCGTCGCGGACGGGGAGAGGGTCTGGCTCTATGAGGCCGATCTGCAACAGGTCACCATTCGGCGCCTGACGGCTGGGATTGGCGATACGCCCGCTGCCCTTCTGACGGGCAAGGAATCCGTCCTGGAGCGCTTCACGGTTGAGAAGTCCTGGATGGAAGAGGGTCTGGCGCTGGTGCGTCTGGTGCCCCGGGCGGCCGACGCGGACTTTGCGGGCGTCACGCTGGGCTTTGACGGCGCCGAATTGCGACGTCTCCTCCTCGACGACCGCCTGGGTCAGCAGACCCGCATTGATCTCACGGAAGTCCGGACCAATCCGGGCGTGTCCCCAGAGGTGTTCCGCTTCCAGATACCAGCTGGGGCTGACGTGATCGACGACAGCGAGCTCTGAGTTCGGGATGCAGGCACTGCGGTATGGCCGGGCGTGGCTGTTTGCTGGAGCAGTACTTCTGGTTATTGGCCTTCTGTCAGCGCTGTCCCCGGTGCAGTCGCTGGTCCCCGTGAGCATGAATGACAAGGTCGTGCATGCCCTGGGTTTCCTGTTCTTCATGCTCTGGTTTGGCGGCGTCTTCCAGGTCCGGTTTGCACCGTTCCTGGTTGTGGGTCTGGCGTCCTACGGTATTCTCATTGAGGTACTGCAGAGCTTCACCCCAACGCGCCAGGCGGAATTCCTGGACGTCGTCGCGGACCTCGCCGGGATACTGGTTGGCTGGGCGCTGAGCAGGGCTGGCTTCTCCCGCTGGTGTGCAACACTGGAGTCATGGCTCGTCCCCCAAAAGTCCTGAGCGAACTGCCCCCTGGCGCAGAAGCAGCGCAGCCCGCCTGGCGCCCGCTGGCGGACCGGATGCGCCCAACGACTCTCAGCGAGGTGGCAGGCCAGGGACATCTTCTGGCGTCCGGCCAACCGCTCCTCCGGCTGCTGAAGGGTGAGCTGCATTCGGCCATTCTCTGGGGTCCTCCGGGATCCGGGAAGACGACGCTGGCGCGACTCCTCGCTGCCACGGTCGGTGCGCACTTCGTGGCCCTTTCGGCAGTCCTGGCCGGGGTCAAGGAAGTGCGGGAAGCAGTCGCCTATGCCCAGGCCAACCCGGAACAGCCGACGCTCTTGTTCCTGGACGAGGTCCACCGCTTCAACAAGGCCCAGCAGGACGCGTTCCTGCCCTACGTTGAGGATGGGACGCTGATCTTTGTGGGTGCGACCACGGAGAATCCGGCCTTCGCGCTGAACAACGCCCTGCTGTCCAGGGCGCGAGTGTATGTGCTGAAGTCCCTGGCTGATTCTGAGCTGGTGGCTATTCTGTCTGCTGCCCTGACGGATCCGGTGCGTGGCCTCGGTGCCCGACCGCTCCTGGCCGGGCATGCGGAACTGCTGGATCTGGCCAGAGGCGCGGATGGCGATGCGCGGCGGGCACTGAACCTGCTCGAGGTCGCCGCAGGACTGGTGGGTGACGAGGCCACTCTGACGCCCGCCATCGTTGCCACCGTGCTTACCGGGAGTTATCGCCGCTTCGACTCCCAGGGTGATGTGTTCTACGAGCAGATCTCCGCACTGCACAAGTCCGTGCGCGGTTCTGATCCCGACGCTGCCCTGTACTGGCTCGCGCGCATGCTGGATGGCGGCTGCGACCCGGCCTACGTGGCCCGGCGGATCGTCCGCATGGCCTCGGAGGACATTGGCAATGCGGACCCCCGCGCGCTGACCCTCGCGCTCGAAGCCTGGCAGGCGTGGGAGCGTCTGGGCACACCGGAGGGGGAGTTGGCGCTGGCCCAGGCCGTGGTGTTTATGGCCTGTGCGGCCAAGAGCAATGCGACTTACCTGGCCTGGCAGGCGGCCCAGGCCGATGTGCAGGCCCACGGCACCTTGCCTGTTCCGGCACCACTGCGCCCTGCCTCTACGGGCCTGGCACGCAGCCTCGGCCATGGCGCGGGCTATCGCTACGCCCACGACGAGCCCGATGCCTTTGCGGCGGGGGCCAGCTACTTTCCCGCTGAACTGGGGCAGCGGACGTATTACGAGCCGGTACCCCGGGGCCTCGAACAGCGGATTGCCGACAAGCTCGCAGACTTCCGGGCCCGCAATCAGTCTGCCCGGCAGACGAAGCCGCCGGTGTAAACTGCGGCGCATTCGGCTTGCCCGCATTTCCGGAACCAGACCATGCTTGATCCCCGACTGCTCCGCGCTGATCTCGACGGCGTGCGGGCCAATCTCGCACGTCGGGGCTTTGTCCTCGACACAGCGGGCTTCCAGGTTCTGGAAGACCGTCGCAAGGGCGTCCAGGTCCGGGTCGAGGAGTTGCGTGGTGAGCGCAATGCCCGCTCCCGGGAGATCGGCAAGCAGAAGGCTGTGGGCGAGGACACCGCGGCCCTGATGGCGGCCGTCAAGCTGATCGGCGATGAGCAGACCGACCTGGAAGCGCAGATGGTCACCCTGCAGAACGTCTTGCAGGATATCCAGCTGGGTCTTCCCAACCTGCTCCAGGACGATATCCCGGAGGGCCGCGACGAAGCAGCGAATGTCGAAGTCCGCCGCTGGGGAGCCCCGCGCCAGTTCGGCTTCACGCCACGGGACCACGTGGATCTGGGGAGTGGGAGTGGCCTGCTGGATATCGATGCCGCCGGCAAGATCGCGGGCGCCCGCTTTACTGTGCTCCGGGGCTCCCTGGCCCGGCTGCACCGCGCCCTGATCCAGTTCATGCTCGACCTGCATGTGGGTGAGCACGGCTACACGGAGGTCTATGTTCCGTATCTGGTGAACAGGGACAGCCTGCGGGGCACGGGGCAGTTGCCCAAGTTTGCAGCGGACCTGTTTGGTGTGGGCGGTGAGTCTGACCTGCTCCTGATTCCGACGGCTGAGGTGCCGGTCACCAATCTGGTCCGCGACTGCATTCTTGAAGCCACCGCGCTGCCGACCCGCTACGTCGCCCATACACCCTGTTTCCGCTCAGAGGCGGGTTCCTACGGCAAGGACACCCGGGGCATGCTGCGTCAGCATCAGTTCGAGAAGGTGGAACTCGTCCATATCGTTCGTCCGGAAGACTCGGTTGCTGCCCTGGAAGCCCTCACTGGCCATGCGGAAGCGGTGCTGCAGAAGCTGGGCCTGCCCTATCGCGTGATGGCCCTGTGTGCCGGTGACGTTGGGTTTGCCGCCGCGAAGACCTATGACCTGGAGGTCTGGCTGCCAGGCCAGCAGCGCTTCCGCGAGATTTCATCCTGCAGCAATTGCACGGACTTCCAGGCGCGCCGCATGGTTGCCCGCTGGCGGAATCCAGCGACGGGCAAGCCGGAGCTCGTGCACACACTGAATGGCTCTGGCGTGGCCGCCGGACGAGCGCTGATTGCGGTGATGGAGAATTACCAGAACGCCGATGGCACGATTACCGTGCCAGCCGCGCTGGAGTCTTACATGGGCGGGGTCAAGAGCCTGCCGGCAGGTCCTGCAGCCGGATGAGGGCCGGCGCCCCGGGCGCAGGGCTTGCGGGCTCTCTGGGGCTGTTGCTCTGGGGTGCGATCCTTGGTGCGCTCGTGTCGACTCTGGTGGCCCCGAGCCCCGGGCTGCCTGAGCCAGTGACCAACTACCCGGCCGCGCCCCAGGGAACGGTCTCGGACGACTATCACGGCACCCGGGTCGCTGATCCCTGGCGCTGGCTCGAGGCAACCGACTCTCCGTCCACCAGACAGTGGGTCTTGGAGCAGAACCAGCTGACGGAGCGCTACATTGGCCGTCTGCCCGGTCGGTCCCGGTTCGCGGGCCGCCTGCAGGCGCTGCTCAACTACGAGCGGCGCGGAGTCCCGGACCGGGAGAGCGGCGTGTATGTCTATCGCTGGAATCCAGGCAACGCAGAGCAGGACGTGCTCCGGGTCACCCGGGATCTGGCCGAGCCCGGCAGCCTGCTGGTCGATCCGCTCGCCGTCCGCGCCGACGGGACGGTGTCGATAGCCGGCTTCAAGCTGAGCCCGGACGGCTCGCGTCTTGCTTACGGTCTGTCCGATGGCGGCAGCGACTGGCAGCGCTGGTTTGTCCGGGATCTGGCCACGTCGGCTGATGTGCCGGAAGTGCTGACGGGCACGAAGTTCACCTCGGTCAGCTGGTCCCGGGACGGGCGGGGGTTTTACTACAGTCGCTATCCGGGTGACCCCAAGAGTGGCTACGACGATCGGCGCCAGGTGGCTGTCTATTTCCATGTGCCCGGAACGTCCCAGGCGGATGACCCGCTGATCTACGCCGTTACGGATCACCCTGCCCGGGAGCCCTATGGCACCGTGACTCCTGACGGCCGGTTCCTCGTGCTGAGCATCGAGGATGGCTATGTCACCAACGGGATCTACTACCAGCGACTGGGCGCAGCCGGTGATGCCGCGCCGGTGGTGCGACTGCTGAACGCCTGGGATGCGCGTTACGAGTTCCTGGGCGCAGTAGGGGAGACGTTTTACTTTCTGACGACGAACGCCGCACCCCGCGGCAGGGTGATTGCCGTTGACCTGGCCGCGCCCGAGCCGAAACGCTGGCGTGAAGTCGTGCCGCAGGGCCCCGATCCCATCGAAGCAGCAGCCCTGGTTGGCGGTCGCGTTGTGGTGGAGCACGTCCACGCCGTGCATTCCCGGCTCCGCCTCTACACGCTGGATGGCGCAGTCAGTGCCGACGTTCAGCTGCCCGGTCAGGGTTCGGTCGATGGCCTGTTCGGGGTCCCCGCCAATCCTGAGGCCTTCCTGACCTACACCGACTTCACCACTCCGCGGCGCGTCTATCGCCTGGATATGGGGTCCGGGACACTCACGGCCACGGGTGCTGCGGGCAGGAGCGTCGATTCCAGCAGGTACGTGAGCGAACAGATCTTCTACGCAAGCGCCGATGGCACCCAGGTGCCCATGACGATTGTCCGGCGCCGGGACGTGCGGCCCGATGGGCGCACACCCACCGTGCTTTACGGTTACGGTGGCTTCAATGTCGCCCTGCTGCCCACGTACTCGGCATCGCGCATGGCCTGGATCGAGGCGGGCGGGGTCTATGCCCAGGCCAACCTTCGTGGGGGCGGCGAGTACGGCGAGGCGTGGCATCTGGCGGGTACGCGCCTGAACAAGCAAAAGGTCTTTGACGACTTTATTGCGGCGGCCGAATGGCTGATTGGCAACGGGGTCACGTCCCCGGAGCATCTGGCGATCTGGGGTGGCAGCAATGGCGGCCTGCTGGTGGGGGCTGTGCTCAACCAGCGGCCCGAGCTGTTTGCCGCAGCCGTACCGTCGGTCGGCGTGCTGGATATGTTGCGGTACCAGACGGCAAGCCTGAACGCGCGCAAATGGTCCAGCGACTATGGGCTCAGCGAGGACCCGGCAGAGTTCAGCGCGCTACGGGCGTACTCCCCGTACCACAACCTCCGGTCCGGGGTGTGCTATCCCGCCGTGCTCGTCCAGGCTGACGCGGAGGATGACCGGGTGGTTGCCTGGCACAGCTACAAGTACGCTGCGGCTTTGCAGGCGGTTCAGGGAGCCGTGCGGAATTGCCGGCGCCCGACGCTCATCCGGGTGGAGACGCGGAGCGGTCACGGGGCTGGCGCGTCGCTGTCCAAGACCGTCAACGAGTACGCCGACCAGTGGACCTTCGTCGCCGCTGCGACGGGCCTGTAACCAAGCCCTGCCATCGCGACTGCTTTATTAGGGAGGGGTCTCGACAATCGGGTCAGTCTGGCCGGTAATCATCGCCCGGACGTATTCGGGGGAGGGCAGATGGCAGTACACACTGCCCTTCTTGTCCTCCCCGACCCCGCCACCGGCCAATATCCGGGGAACCTGGATCGTCAGGCCGCGCAGCCGGAGCTTGCCAGCTACGGTCAGAATGGCGACCTGGGGCAGGTAGGGCAGTGGGTACAACCAAGACGGTCCGGACGGAGAGAGGACGTCATTCTGATAAATGATTTCACTCTGGGGCCAGCGCAGCGTGCGCTGTTCAATGGCAGTCAGCGACGCGTAGACCTCGGCCACTGTCTGCTGGTTCACTTCCTTGCAGGTCTTCTGCACGCCCGCCGGCGTCAGGCCGTAGGCGGCGTAGTGGTAATTGATGGCCTCCGCATTCTTCATCTTGCAGGAGATGACAATGGGGTACTCCCACCCGGTGGTCCCCAGTTCCCGCTGGGAGACATACTGCTGGGTCGTTACCGGCATGACATTGCCCGTGGGGTAGAGCACCAGAGTGCCGCCGTAGGAGCCCAGATTGGGCCCTTCATAGGGAGCCGCTGAGGAATTCGCGAACGCCGTAAAATCCGTGTGAACGACGTTATTGGAGTCGAAATCGATGCTCGAGATGATCTGCTGGGCCTTGGAGCAGAAGCGATCCGTGGCGCCCACCGAATACAGCATGGAGCGGGCGCTGACTGCTGCCTGACCAGTCGCTGGGGCAAGTGCCGCACCCAGGGCAAGTGTGGCGCAAGCTGCTGATAGCAATGACTTGTAGATTCGTGGCATTTGGAGGATCCCCAGTGACAGACGGGTGGGTTGAGCCCCACACTTGAGCTGATGCTATGTGAGCGGTTCCGGCTGTGTCAATGCGGCTGGGTTGGGGCTGGCGGACCGCGCTTATGACAAAACGGTTTACATCCCTGGACTGCGACGACTAGGATGGCCCCCAAGCCCTGCGGTCGAACAAAAAGCGGGGGTGCCTGATCAAAGGGGAATACTCGGTGCGGAAACTTGCTGGCGTCGTCCTGCTGCTCGGCTGGATGTCTAATGTACAGGCCATCCCGATTCAGTGGACGCTGACCGATGTTCTGTTTGACGACGGCGGTACGGCCACCGGTTCATTCATGTTCGATGCGGACACGTCCACCTACTCGAATATTTCCATAACCACGACCACTGCGGGGCTGCTGCCCCTGGCAACCTTTACGTCCCTCCTGGCGGGTTCGGCAACGGATGGCGCGTTCACGCCGGGTGCTGGCGACCAGACCGGCCAGCCGTTCCTGCAACTGCTCTACTTCCAGTTGCCGCTCAGCAACGCAGGCGGCACGCTGTACCTCATTAACCCCTTCTTCCCCAGCACCTCGTCCTTCGATGGCACCTGCCTGAATGCCAGCTGCAGCTCCGTGGACTACGGACGCATCATGGTGGATGGCGGCATCGTGGCGTCGACGCCGGCGGTCATTCCGGTGCCTGCAGCCGCCTGGCTCTTTGCGTCGGCGCTGGCAAGTGCAGTCGCATTGCGCAGGCGGAAAGCCTAGCCAGGCATTCGATACCGTTAAGTTGCCCAAAGAAAAGGCGCCCCGAGGGGCGCCTTTTTTGTCTCCGTAGGAGCGCCTTCAGGCGCGATTCCCCCTCATTCGTCCCGCCCGATGCCGAGGATCGCCAGCAGGTTGACGAAGATATTGAAGAGGCTCACGTACAGGCTCACGGTCGCCAGAATGTAGTTGGTCTGCCCGCCGTTGATGATGGCGCTGGTTTCGTAAAGGATGCAGCCCGCCATCAACAGGATCACCGCGGTGGAGATCACCATCTGGAACGCGGACAGGTCGACGAAGAGACCCACGACAATGACGCCCAGCAGCCCGATCAGACCTACGGTCAGAAAGGTGCCCATGAAGCTCATGTCGCGGCGTGACTTGACGACGTAGGCACTCAGGCCGGCAAACAGTGCGCCCGTGATGCCGAGGCTGGTCATCACCAGCTCGCCACCGTTGGGCACCGACTGCAGGTAGGCACTGAGCATCGGCCCAAGGGTGAGTCCCATGAAGCCGGTCAGCCCGAATACGGCTCCGATGCCGGCGGCCGAGTTCTTGAGCTTGTAGGTCAGAAAGAGCAAGCCGAAGTACCCGACGAGGGTCACGACCGGCCCCAGGGAGGGCATGCCCATAGCCATAGCGAGCCCGGCCATGGCCGCGCTGAACAGCAGGGTGGCCGACAGCAGCAGGTAGGTGTTCCGGAGCACCCGGTTGGTCGTGAGCTCAGAGGGGCGGTCTGCGGTGGCGCCTCCCCGGGCTGCCGGGAGGACACTCAAGTTACGGTCTGCTGCCATGCACGTACTCCTTGGGTTTAGGTGTGGTCACGGTATCAGACCACTGGGCCGGGCCAAAGTTTCCACTCCAGACCCGCTTCTGACGCTCCGCGGCGCTTGAATGTGGGTCCCCGGGTGGTGACAATTCGCCACTTCCATCGGAGAGGTGGCAGAGCGGTCGAATGCGGCGGTCTTGAAAACCGTTGAACCGCAAGGTTCCGGGGGTTCGAATCCCTCCCTCTCCGCCAGCGTCCCCTTGAGGAGCGTACCGAGATCATGATCTTCCTCCGCCGGTTTCTGGCCAGTCTTGTCTGTTGCGCCCCGCTCGTGCTGGGGGGCTGCGCGTTGCCCCAGTTCGTGGGACTGGGTCCTTACTACGCCATTACCGACAATGCTTCCGGCCGGGTCTACTACAGTGACAACCTGTCCCGGGAAAAGAAGGGCGTCGTGGAGTTCCGGGACTCCAGCTCCGGGGCCTGGGTCAGCATTCCGGCGGCCACAGTGCGACAGCTCACTCAGGCTGAGTTTCGAGCGGGTCCCGCCGCGGAAGCCGCTGGCCAGCCAGTCTCCGGCCAATGAGCAACGGGGCCCGATAGTCTCTGTGGCCATGGATCCCAAGCGTCGCCGGCGACGCCAGAGGCGGGCAGGCGCAGTGTCAGCCTTCATGGTGCTGGCCCTGGGTCTGGCCTTTTTCTTCGAGTCCCAGGCTACGACCACCGTGATTGTGGTCCGGCACGCGGATGTCGTGGCTGCCCTGGGCGAAGATCCCGATCTCAGCCCGCCAGGGGCGATTCGCGCCGAGGAACTGGCCCGGGTCCTCGTCGAGGTGGACGTTGACCGGCCCCTCAAGGCCATTCTCGTTGCTCCCGGGAAAGCCTACCGGGAGACGGCGGAGCCACTGGCGCGCCGTATCAACCTGCCGGTGCAGGAAGTGGACATCACCGATCCCGACGCTCTCGCGAAATGGATTCTCAAGAAGTACAAGGGCGAGATCGTGCTCGTGGTCGCAGGCGCCATGACCATTCCCACCCTGATCCCCGAGTTCCAGGGCAGCAAGCGGGTTCCCGATATTGCAGACGGGGAGTACGACAATCTCTATGTCGTCAGCATTCCCTGGTACGGGAGGGTCAAGACTCTGCGTGTGCGCTACGGTTCTCGCCCTGTACCGCTGGCGACTGCTTCGCCACCAGCAACCTGACCGGCTCTGGTTACTGCAGGCTCGGTGGACCGAACGGATTGACGGCCATGTCACCGTCTGCGGTGAGGGGCGGGTAGGGTAGCCCGCGCACCCGGCAGCGGGCCGCGATGTCCGGGTGGCACCACTCAAACAGAGTCCGGGCAAACACCTCAGCACTGAGGCGACAGGTGGCATAGAGGCCGGCGGCCTCCCGCTGCCGGGCCGCTTCATAAAGAAACAGGGCTGCGGCTACCGAGACGTTCAGCGACGTTGCCAGCCCGCGCATAGGCAGGCTGGCGTGGTGGTCGGCCAGGGCAGCAGCCTCTGCCGAAACACCGCGCAGTTCGGAGCCCAGGAGCAGCACGGTGGGACGGGTGTAGTCCACGTCGCGGTAGTCGACGGCGTCACCTGTCAAATGGGCTGCAACCATCTGAAATCCAGAGGCTTTAAGTGCCTCCATGGCGGGTATGAGGGCCCCATGCATCCGGGCGCCGACGCGGGGTGCAGTGCCCCCGGAAATGCCCCGGGCCCGCTTGAAGCCACTATGGGACCCGACCGCGTGAATCTCGAAGATGCCTACGGCATCGCAGGTCCGCAGCAGGGCGGCGATGTTGTGGGGCTTGTGGACGTCGTCCGCCAGCACCGTCAGGTCGGGTTGACGGCGCGCCAGGGCGGCCTTCATCGTGCGAAAGCGTTCGGGCGTCATGCCGTGGTTACCGAGTGTTCCGCTGTAGAAGGCGCAATCCTATGCGACATTCGCCGCAGGGACAGCGCCGCGTTGAGTTAGAATCCCGGCGCCGTGCCCCGGTAGCTCAGGGGATAGAGCGCTCGCCTCCTAAGCGAGAGGTCCCAGGTTCGAATCCTGGTCGGGGCGCATTTCAGGACTGCTCCAGCCACTTCAGCATGCCCGCCATGCGCTTGACGAAAGCTTTCGGGTCCGAGTCCTTGATCTGCAGAGCCTGTAGTGCGGTCTCGATGCCAATCACCATCTCGTAGTCCCGGCGCAGCAGGCCATCGACGACCTGTTCCGCACAGTCTTCGGCGCTCATCCCGGTCATAACCGGGTCGCGGCTGGGCCCGTACTCGGAACCATCGGCCTTCAGCGCATGCTCGTAAACATTGCTGCGTATGCCCGCGATGACCAGCAGGGTGACATCGATGTTGTCGGCCAGATGCTCGACCCGGAGCGTGTCGAAGTAGCCGTGGAGGGCGTGCTTGGCCGCGCAGTAGGCGCTGTGATGGGGGACGGCGTGCTTGCCAGCGACTGATGAGGTGACGACCAGATGCCCGCTCTTCTGGTCGATCATCCGGGGCAGCACGAGCTTCGCGAGGGCTACTGGTGCGAAGAAGTCCACTTCCATGATGCGGCGTTCAACGTCCTGCAGGGTGTCTTTCGCTGCCGAACGCTGGCCGATACCGGCGTTGTTGACGAGGATATCCAGCCGCGCGCAGTCGGCGAGCACGGTGCGGGCTGCGGCCTCCCTCTGGCTGGCATCGACCATGTCGAAGGGCAGGACCTGCACACGGCCCGGGCCCGTGGTGCACAGGGCTTTCACCCGCTCCAGTTCAGTCTGGCGCCGCGCCGAGAGGATCAGGTGGGCGCCCTCCCGGTGGAACACTGTGGCCATTCCCTCACCGACGCCGGAGGAAGCCCCGGTGATCCAGATGGTCTTGTCCTTGAGTTTCATGATCCTGGCGCCAGTTTGGCCTGCGGCACACCCATCTGCCGGGCAATGAGCATCAGTATCCAGACCGTCAGCGCGGTCAGGAGAGTGCCGGCATACATGATCATCGTCAGCCTTGGTGCGCCCAGGATGCTCTCGCTGGAGTTGGCGTAGAAGACGGCCATGAGCAACAGGGCGGGTGCCGCGACAGCGATTTTCGCCCGCGTCGAGAGCCCGAGCCCATGCATCTGGATGATGAGGAAGGTCGTTACCCCACCGAACAGGAATGCGGACCAGGGCGAGCGCCCGGCCTGATTCATGATGGTGTGCGCGACGACGGCGCCGTGAATGACAAACAGGCACTCCAGAAAAACCGTCCACCAGCGATTCGTGTGGTAGCGGGTGAAGAAGAGACTGCTCTGCAGGATCAGCAGGCTCATATAGGCAAAGCCAGCCAGGTGCCCGGAGGTCATTTCTACCGGGTGGTACCAGAAGGTGTAGATGATGGCCCAGGAAAAGTAGTAGCCGTGGTAGCGACGCACCGCATCGCCCACCCCGTACAGGGCCTTGACCGGCTGGCCCAGGAACAATCCCCGCCGGCGGTTCTCCATGAGGAAGATCAGGAACAACATCAGGGTGACGGACCCCATGGAGGTCGCTTCGTGCATGTCCTGAGCGAGTCCGTCATAGCTGAGCTTGGTCTGGAGGATATGCAGGAGCACGAAGAAAGCATTGATGGCCAGCGCCTGCACATTGAACAGGTGGAGGCCAAAGACATAGCGGGGGCGAGCCCGCTGCGCACTGGCGATGAGGTACCAGATGGCAATCTGGTGCAGGCTGTAGGGAACCCAGGCCGCAAGGCGCGTCCACACCGTCGCGTCAGGGAGTTGCCAGTAGTACCACCAGGTCCCGGATTTGTCGGGCCTGAAATTGATGTCGGCGCTGTAGGGAGCCATGAGGACGATAACGGCCATGAACGCGGCGCAGCCCAGCAGGCCCCACCAGGGCTTGAAGGGAAACGTAGGGTCGGCCGGCTCGTTCTGAGGTGGGGCGGTCTGCATACACGGGACTCCGGGTACCAGTCCGGACTTTAGCCGAAATTCTGTTCCGGTAAACTGGCGCGTACAGCGGCTTGCCGCACCTGATGCTGACTAGATGATCTGGCTCCTCCTTCTGGGCTCCCTGGTTGCGATCCTGATCGCCGCTGAAGTTTTCACCAACTCCCTCGAGCACCTTGGCCAGCGGCTGAGGATTTCCGAGGGCGTCACCGGCTCGCTGTTCGCCGCCGTCGGCACGGCCATGCCCGAAACCATGGTGCCGGTGCTGGCGATAGTCGCCGGCACCGATGACATGGCGGTGAATCACGCCATTGGTGTTGGTGCCATCGTCGGCGCGCCCCTGATGCTCGCCACGCTGGCCTTCTTCCTGATGGGGGCTGCGGCACTCCGGGCCCGCGGCATGCACGGACCCATTGCGCCGGAGCCCTCGGGCACCAGGCGCGATCTGGACTTTTTTCTCGTCGCCTTCCTGCTAGCTGGCCTGGGACTCCTGCCGGCGGCTGACTGGGCCTATGGCGGTCTGGTGCGCGGCAGCCTGGCCCTAGTCCTCGTGCTGCTGTACCTGTACTACGTCGTCCTGACACTGCGCAGCTCAGCGCAGCTGGTCGAGGAGGGGCATGGCACAGCTGCGGATGACCCGATGTTCCTGTGCCGGCTGGGCCTGCCAGACCGGATGCTCACTGTGGTGGCCCAGCTCCTGTTCGGCTTTGGGCTGCTGGTGGGTGGCGCGAAGGCCTTCATCCATTCAGTCGAGCAGCTGTCCATGATGCTGGCCATCTCGCCGCTGATTCTTTCGCTCCTCATTATTCCCGTGGCCACCGAGCTGCCTGAGAAGGTCAACAGTATTCTCTGGATCCGCCGTCGCAAGGACACCCTCGCCGTGGGTAACCTGACGGGTGCCATGGTCTTTCAGGGCACCCTGTTGCCGGCGCTGGGCCTGCTCAGTACCCCGTGGCAGCCCGATCCGCCGGTGGTGGTTGCCATGTCGCTCACGATGTTGGCCACGCTCTGGTTGCGCTGGCACATCCACCATGGCGGCTTGCAGATTCGGCATCTCTCCATCAACGGCCTCTGCTATCTGCTCTACCTGCTGGGGATTGGGCTCATCATTGGAGGTGTCTGGCCATGACGACTGTGCTGATCACTGGCGCCAGCCGGGGCCTCGGCCTGGAACTGGCCAGGCAGTACGCCGCAGAAGGCGCCCGGGTGATCGCCACCTGTCGCAACCCGGCGCAGTCGCCGGAGCTCGCGGCCCTGGCCGACCGGAACCCGGCTGCGATTCAGGTCGAAGCACTGGATGTCATTGAGCACACCGCCATTGACGCCCTGGCCGCCCGGTACCGGGGGCAACCAATCGATATCCTCATCAACAACGCGGGTGACATTGGTCCCCGGGACCCGAACCGCACACGGTTGCATGAGCAGCAGTTTGGAACGATGAACTACCCCGAGTGGCGCCGCGTACTCGAGATCAACAGCATCGCCCCGCTCAAGATGGCCGAGGCTTTCGTCGAGCACGTGGCAGCCAGTCAGCGGAGGCAGATGATCTTTGTCTCCAGTACCACGGGGTCCAACGTGGAGGGCCTCTACGCCACTTTCGGCTACTGCTCGAGCAAAGCCGCTCTCAACAAGGTGGTGACCATGCTGGCTATCGCGCTGAAAACCCGGGGGATCGTCTGTGCTGCGGTGTGCCCCGGTTACGTCAAGACCCGCCTCGGTGGTGATGCGGCACTGCTGGGAGTGGAGGAGAGCATTACGGGGCTTCGCCAGGTGATTGCTGGCCTCGACATCCTGCGCACCGGCAGTTTCACCCGGTACAACGGCGCCACCATCGCCTGGTAGCTCCGGCCAGTGGCCGCATTGTGGCGCCGGGTAAAGATCCGGGTTGCTACCTGCTACGAACAGCCGATGATGCCCCCCGTGAATCAGTCCACCGCAAGCAGTCGGGCACTCTGGGGCGGAATCCTTTTCAGTTTCGGTTTCACGGCCCTGATCTGGTACGCCGGGGGGCATTGGCTGGTACATGGAGCGTTGACTCCCGACCGGCCGGGGTTCTGGTACGAGTGGCAGCTGGTCGAGCCCACCGTCTGGACGCGGGCGACGGCCTGGGCAGGCTATCTGGCGCATCAGGTGGCGATGTGGTGGCTGATCTGGGCCGCCCAGAAGGAGCGGCCGGGCTATACAGGGGGCCTCCACCGTTTCAATGTGCTCGCTCTCGGCGTCAATGCCCTGGGCATTGCTCTGCATTTCGTGCAGACCCAGATCTGGTACGACGGGCTTGCTCAGGACGTGCACGAAGGCACTGCCCAGTGGTCAGTGATCCTGCTGCTCATCGTCGTCCTGATCATGGAGAACAAGCGGCGCGGCCTGCTGTTCGGAGCCGGGTCCACCTGGGTGGAGAGAGCAGGGCCATTCCTGCGGCGCTACCACGGGTACTACTTTTCCTGGGCGATCATTTACACCTTCTGGTATCACCCCATGGAAGACACCTGGGGGCACCTTTTTGGCTTTCTGTACATGTTCCTTCTGATGTTGCAGGGCAGCCTCTTCTTCACTCGCGCCCACGTGAACCGCAAGTGGACTGTGCTTCTGGAGGTGTCCTTTGCCTTCCACGGTGGCATGGTGGCTTACCTCGCGGGACACGGCTGGCGCATGTTTCTCCTGGGCGGGCTCGCCACGTTCATCATCACCCAGATGCACGGTCTCGGCCTGAGTCGTCGGGCCCGGTGGTTTATCGGCCTTGGCTATCTGGCGGGTGTCGGCGTCCTCTACGCGGGCCATGGGTGGCAGCGAGTCCCTGAAATCGTTGGCATTCCCCTGACGCTGCTGGGCGGAGTCTTCGTCCTGTCTCTGGTGATCCTGGGCGGCCAGCGAGTGCTGCGCCCGGCGTAAATGCGACCTGAGTCCGGCGCTGCCAACCGCCGCCCTCCTATCATGACCCTTTGGTTCGCAGAGTCATTTCCGTGGGGGACAAAAAATCCGGCAAGCCGGCCCGCAGCCCCTGGCGCGACTGGCTCGCACGCATTACGGGGGACGGGGGTCTGACCGCACCTGCCGTTCCGGAGCGCCGGGACAGCGAGCGACGCAGCAGTTCCGTGTGGTCGTTCACCTATGGCAGTTTTCGGCCCCGACGGCGCCTGGGTCGCCGGGACGGCGATCACGAGCGGATCTTCCTGGACTGGCACGAACCCCGGGTCCTTTATCTGGTCCTTGGCATCGTGCTGATGTGCTGTGCCGACGCGCTCTTCACCCTCAACCTCATGGCCATTGGTGCCGAGGAGATGAATGTCCTGATGGGCGCCCTGATCGCCCACGACGTAGAGCGCTTCCTGGTGATGAAGATCGGGGTGACCTGTGCCAGCGTTGTGCTGCTCGCCGTCGCCGCGCGTAGGCAGTTCATGGGCATGATTCCGGTGATTCGGGTCCTGCAGTTGTTCTGTGCCGGCTATGCGGTGCTCATTCTGTGGGAACTCTGGATGTTCTCGGTCTACATTGCCGCCTTGCCCTTTCACTGGCGTCCCTGGTCGGACTAGGCCCAACCGCCGGGTTGGGTCTGGCGCCCTTCCGGGAATTTTTCCTTGATCCCGGACGCTACATACTTATAGTGGCGGCTCCGGAGAGCACGGGACCCCCATGAACCAGAACTTGCGCCAGATGTATGCCTCGTCGCCGCTGTTTGGCGGTAATGCCGCCTATGTGGAAGACCTGTATGCCAGCTGGCTTCAGGATCCCGCCTCGGTGCCGGCCCGCTGGCGGCAGTTCTTTGCTGAACAGGCGCCGCCGGGTCCCCAGCTGCCGAGGCAGCCAACGCCAGCGAGTCCGGTCGGGGCTGGATCCCAGCGCACCGCCGCCACCCCGGCGGCCGGTCCGGAGCGCGTCCGGTTTTCAGGCGGGAGTGCCGACGATGGCGGCCCGCTGACCGAGAAGCAGGCCGAAGTCTCCCGGCTTATCCAGGTGTACAGCCTGCGCGGCCACCAGATTGCAGACCTGGACCCCCTCGGCATACAGGAGCGGCCCATGCCCAACGTCATGCGCCTCGACTACGCAGGCCTGACGGAGGCCGACCTCGATACCGAGTTCTACGTGGGGAATTTGGCCGGGCAGACCGATGTGCGCATGCGCCTGAGGGACCTGCTCGTGACCCTCAAGACCGTCTACGGCGGCAAGGTGGGGGCCGACTTCGCTCATCTGTCCCGCGGCCGGGAGCGGGTCTGGATCCGGGAGCGCCTTGAGCGGGGCATGCTTGCAAATCCCCTGACCGACGATGAGCGGCGTCACATCCTCGTGCAGCTGACGGCGGCCGAGGGTATCGAGCGCTACCTCCACACCCGTTATGTGGGGCAGAAGCGTTTCTCCCTTGAAGGCGGCGACAGCCTGCTGCCGCTGCTGGACGACCTGATCCAGCAGGGCGGTGCCGGCGGGATTCGGGAAATCGTGCTGGGCATGGCCCACCGGGGCCGCATCAACGTCCTGGTGAATGTGCTGGGCAAGGCACCGCAGGAACTGTTTTCCGAATTTGAGGGCGCTTACGACCCCGCCCGCGTGAAGGGCTCCGGAGACGTCAAGTACCACAAGGGGTTCTCAGCGGATCTGCGGACGCCGGGTGGCAACGTGCACGTGGTACTGGCCTTCAATCCCTCCCACCTGGAAATCGTGGATCCCGTGGTGCAGGGCTCGGTACGGGCGCGCCAGGAACGTCGGGGGGATGAGGACGGCGGCGAGATCCTCCCCATCCTGATTCATGGTGACGCAGCCTTCGCCGGCCAGGGCGTCGTGGCTGAAACCTTTCAGCTTTCCCAGGCCCGGGGCTTCAAGACGGGTGGTACGGTCCACATCGTCATCAACAACCAGGTGGGTTTCACGATCAGTGACCCGCGGGATGCCCGGTCTACACCTTACTGCAGTGACATTGCCCGGATGATCGAGGCTCCGGTGTTCCACGTGAATGGCGATGATCCGGAGGCGGTGGTGTTTGTCACCCGGCTGGCACTGGAGTACCGCCAGACCTTCCACAAGGATGTTGTCATCGATCTGGTCTGCTACCGGCGGCACGGGCACAACGAGGCGGACGAGCCGGCGGCGACCCAGCCCCAGATGTACCAGGTGATCCGCAAGCACCCGACAACCCGCCAGATCTATGCGCGCAGACTGATGGAAAAGGGCGTGGTCGATGCGCCCGAAGCCGAGCGCCTGAATGAGGACTATCGCCGCCGGGTAGAAGCCGGCCAGCCACTCCCCCAGGCGGCTCTGGGCATGATCGGCAATGAGTACACGGTTGACTGGACCCGCTACGAGAAGGGCGACTGGGACGAACTGCACAGTACCGGTATTCCTGCGGAGGAGATCGCCGAACTGGCCCGCGAAATGAATCGCGTGCCAGGGAGCTTCAGCCTGCATCCCCGCGTGGCAAAGATAGTTGCCGATCGCGATCGCATGGCGGCAGGCGAGATCCCGATGGACTGGGGATTTGCGGAGCTCATGGCTTACGGCAGCCTGATCAGGCAGGGATCACGGATCCGGCTGACGGGGCAGGACAGCGGCCGGGGCACGTTCTTTCATCGCCACTGTGTCCTGCATGATCAACTTACTGACCAGACCTTTACGCCACTCGACAATCTCGCGACGACGATCCGCGGGGCATTTACGGTCACGGATTCGCTGCTGTCCGAAGAGGCTGTCCTGGGCTTCGAATACGGCTTCTCCACCACCGACCCGGACTCCCTGGTGATCTGGGAGGCGCAGTTCGGCGATTTCTGCAATGGCGCCCAGGTAGTCATCGACCAGTTCATCAGTTCGGGCGAGGCCAAGTGGGGGCGGCTCTGCGGCCTGACCCTGTTTCTTCCTCACGGTCAGGAAGGGCAGGGGCCGGAGCATTCCTCCGCCCGGCTGGAGCGGTTCCTGCAGCTCTGTGCCGAGCTGAATATGCAGGTCTGTATCCCGTCCACTCCGGGTCAGATGTTTCACATGCTCCGCCGGCAGATGCTCCGCCCTTTGCGGAAGCCCCTGATCGTGATGACGCCGAAGAGCCTTCTCCGGCACCGGCTGTCCAGTTCCCCGCTGGCCGAGCTCGGGTCCGGCCGTTTTCAGCTGGTCATTCCGGAGGTTGATCCCCTCGAGACGGCCGGGGTGCAGCGGGTCGTGTTCTGCAGCGGCAAGGTCTACTTCGACCTGCTGGAGGCTCGCCGTGCGAAGGGGTCCACCGACGTGGCGCTGGTGCGCATCGAGCAGTTGTACCCATTCCCCACCGCTGAGTACGCGGCGATCCTCGCGAGCTATCCGGCTGCCCGGGAGGTGGTCTGGTGCCAGGAGGAACCCCAGAACCAGGGTGCCTGGTACCAGATCCGTCATCAGCTGCAACGGCCCCTTCAGCCGGGCCAGCAGGTGTTCTATGCTGGCAGGCGGGGCGCTGCCGCGCCGGCACCCGGCATCTTCCAGTTGCACGTCCAGCAGCAGCAGTCTCTCGTTGAGACTGCGCTCTCGGCCCAGGTTCAGTAGTTGCAGAAAGCCACGAAGTAGTAAATCCATGAGCATAGAAGTCAAGGTCCCAAGCCTGCCGGAATCTGTGGCCGATGCCACCCTGGTGACATGGCACAAAGCGGCGGGCGACACGGTGGAGCGCGACGAGAACCTTGCTGATCTCGAGACCGACAAGGTGGTCCTTGAGCTGCCCGCCCCTGCCCGGGGCGTGCTCCGGGAGCTGCGCGTTCCCGCCGGCACCACTGTTACCAGCGGGCAGTTGCTCGCCATCCTTGACCCGGCTGCTGAGGTCGCCTCGGCCCGTCCCGTCCCGGCGGCTAGTGCCGTCGTCCCGCCGGTGGCGGTTGTTCTCCCCGTCGCTGCTCCAGTCGCTGCCATGGCAGGCAGGAGCGCCGGGAAGACCGGTCCGGCTGCCCGACGCGTTCTTCAGGAAAAGGGCATCGATCCCGCGACGGTTCAGGGTTCCGGGCCCGACGGCCGGATAGTAAAAGCCGATGTCCTGAAACACGACCCCTCCGGGCCCAACCTGCGCCCGGTGCCCGCGGCGCAGGCCCCGGTTCCAGGGGTGGCTGCTCCGGGAGGGCGAACGGAGCGCCGCGTGGCGATGTCCCGGCTGCGCACGCGCATCGCGCAGCGCATGGTGGAGGCCCAACAGAACGCAGCCATGCTGACGACCTTCAACGAAGTTGACCTGTCAGCGGTAATGGCGCTCCGGACCCGTTACAAGGACACCTTCGAGAAGCAGCACGGCGTCAAGCTGGGCTTCATGGGTTTCTTCGTCAAGGCCGCCATCGAAGCGCTGCAGCGTTATCCCGTCGTGAATGCTTCCGTTGAAGCCAACGACATCGTCTATCACGACTACTACGACGTGGGCATTGCCGTCTCCACCGACAGGGGCCTCATCGTTCCCGTGCTGAGGGATGCGGACCGCTTTACGTTTCCTGGCATCGAGAGCGCCATCGCCGACTTCGGCCGCAGGGCGCGGGAAGGCTCTCTCAGCATGGAAGACCTGACGGGTGGGACGTTTACCATCACCAATGGCGGTGTCTTTGGCTCACTGCTCTCCACGCCGATCCTTAACCCCCCCCAGAGCGGCATCCTCGGGATGCACAAGATCCAGGAGCGACCGGTGGTCGTTGATGGCCAGGTCGTGGCGCGGCCGATGATGTACGTCGCATTGACCTATGACCACCGCATTATTGATGGCCGGGATGCCGTGCAATTCCTGGTGGCGATGAAAAACACCCTTGAGGATCCTGCCCGACTCCTGCTTGGCGTCTGACCGTGAGCAAATCCGGAACAGTGGGGGGCGGCAAGTACGACGTCGTGGTTATCGGCGGCGGGCCCGCCGGCTATGTCGGCGCCATCCGCGCCGCACAGAACGGCCTGCGTGTCGCCTGCATTGACGCCTGGGAGAACCGGGACGGTCAGCCAGCCTTCGGCGGTACCTGTCTCAATGCGGGCTGCATTCCTTCCAAGGCACTGCTTGAGTCTTCAGAGCTGTTTCACCGGGCAGGCAGTGAATTTGCGCTGCATGGTATCCGCGTGAATCCCCCGGAACTTGATCTGGCCGCCATGCAGGCGCGCAAGGCCCGTATCGTCAGCCAGTTCAGCGGCGGGATTCAGGAACTCTTCAAGGCCAATGGTGTGACCGGCCTGTTCGGGCGGGGCCATCTGTTGCCCGGGAACAAGGTTCGCTACACGCCCCGGGGAGGCCAACCAGAATTACTGGAGGCGGAACATGTGGTGCTGGCCACAGGTTCCACCCCCATCGAGCTGCCCTTTGCGCGCTTCGATGGTGCAGCGATCGTTGATTCCTGGGGCGGACTGGATCTGACCGCTGTGCCTGGTCGCCTCGGCGTGATTGGCGGCGGGGTCATCGGGCTGGAGCTGGGCAGCGTCTGGAGCCGGCTCGGAGCGCAGGTGACGGTGCTGGAAGCCATGGAGCGTTTTCTGTTCATGGTTGACGGGCAGATTGCGAAGGATGCCCAGCGACAGCTCAAGAAGCAGGGTCTGGATATCCGGCTGGGCGCCAAGGTCACTTCGGCAGAGCAAGGGCCCAGCGGAGTGGCCCTCACGTATGAGGACCAGCGGGGCCGGCACACCCTTGAGGTTGATCGCCTGATCGTCGCGGTCGGCCGCCGGCCGAACACCGAGGGACTGCTGGATCCCCTCGCTGGCGTGAAGCTTTCCGAGCGGGGCTTCATCGAGGTTGACGGCGAGTGCCGGGCTTCCGCACCGAACGTCTGGGCCGTGGGGGACGTGGTCCGGGGCCCCATGCTGGCGCACAAGGGTTCGGAGGAGGGCGTCATGGTGGCGGATCTCATTGCCGGCCGTTACGGTCATGTGAACTATGCCGTGATCCCCAGCGTCATCTACACCGCCCCGGAGATTGCCTGGGTTGGCCAGACTGAAGAGCAGCTCAAGGAGGCCCGCATTGACTACAAAGTGGGCACCTTCAACTTTGCAGCCAGCGGCCGGGCCCGGGCCATGGAGCAGTCAGCGGGACTGGTCAAGGTTCTGGCCAGCACCGCCGATGACAGGATTCTCGGCGTGCACATTGTTGGGCCCATGGCCGGTGAACTGATTGGCGAGGCCGTCGTGGCCATGGAATTCCAGGCCACTGCTGAGGACCTCCAGCGCACCATTCATGCGCACCCGTCTCTGGCGGAAGCACTCCACGAAGCGGCCTTGTCCGTCGACCGTCGGGCCCTGCACGCCATCAATCGCTGATTCCAATTCGGTTATCATGCCCGCGTTGTTGCGAGGAATGAGCCATGCGGAATCAGCCATGCGGAATCAGCTAGGCCCGGCGCTCCTGATCCTGGCCTGCCTGCCGGCCGGGGCGGGCGCCCACGAAATCGATCTCAGCGTTAACGCGGACGCCTTCCGCACGGTCTACGCCACCGCCCTCGGCGCCAGTGCGCGGTTCGAGGGTGGCGTGCTGCACAATAGCGACGCCGGCGATGTTTTCAGTGCCGGTGTTCAGGCTGTTGGCGACCCCTCCGTCGGCAATCAGAAGCTCGTGGCCGGCATCGGCGGACGGCTTGCCTACCTGGACGGCGACGGCAGTCAGCGCGACGGCTATGCCCTCGGTCTGGGTGGCAGCGTGCGCTGGGTTTTGCCCCGCTACGACCGCGTGGCGCTGTCCGCTGAAGGCTACTGGGCGCCTGAGGTCCTCTGCGGCGGCGACGCTGACGAGTACCTGGACGGCACGGTGCGGGCGGGTTTCAGCATCACGCGCCAGGCGGATGTCTACGTGGGTGCCCGGTACGTGCGGGCTGATTACGACAACCGTCCGGCAACCCACTTCGACACCGGGCTGAACATCGGCTTCAACCTGCGCTTCTGATGCAGGCTGCGGGTACAGGTTAGGGTGTGTTGAGCGGCCCCATCCGGATACTCGGCATCGACCCCGGCTCCCGGATTACGGGCTTCGGCATCATCGATTCGGACGGGCGCCGCTCCGTGCACGTCGCCAGCGGCTGCATTCGTACGGCTGATGGCCCGTTGCCGGCCCGTCTGCAGGTCATCTACGCCGCTGTGCAGGAGCTCATGACCCGCTACCGGCCCGCGGCGGTCGCCGTCGAGCAGGTGTTCCTGGCACGCAATGCGGACTCTGCACTCAAGCTCGGCCAGGCCCGCGCGGCGGCCATCTGTGGCACGTTTGCCCAGGGCGTTCCGAGTGCCGAGGTGTTTGAGTACGCGGCCCGGGCGGTCAAGCAGGCTATCGTGGGCCTAGGTCAGGCCGACAAGGCGCAGGTCAGTCATATGGTCGCGGTGCTGCTGAATCACCGCGATCCGCTCCAGGTGGATGCAGCCGATGCTCTGGCTGTCGCTCTGTGTCATGCCCACACCCGCCCGTTGCTCGCCCGACTGGCCCGACTGTCGCCAGCCCTGGCGCCGGCTCGGCCCGGGGCAGTGCTCCCGCAGCGCAGACGGGAACCAGGCCGGGGATTGCGCCGGTGATTGGCTTCCTGCGTGGCGTTCTGGACCACAAGGAGCCGCCATTCCTGGTGGTGGAGGTGGGGGGTATCGGCTACGAGGTCATGGCGCCGCTCTCCACCTGTTTTCGCCTGCCGGATGTAGGGCAGGCAGTCTTTCTGCGCACCCACTTGCTGGTTCGCGAAGATCAGCACACCCTCTTCGGCTTCTCGACGGAAACGGAGCGCCGCCTGTTTCGTGATCTGTTGAGGGTGAGTGGGGTTGGCGCCAAGACCGCTTTGGGGGTTCTTTCGGGCATGACGGTCGAGGCCTTTGTGCGGGCAGTGGAGGCTGACGATGTCGGGTCTCTCGTCCGGCTCCCGGGCATCGGGCGCAAAACCGCCGAGCGCCTCATTATCGAAATGCGCGACCGGGTCCCTGGCCTGGCGGTAGTCACCGACGGACGTCCTGCTGCGCCCGCAGAGCCCCGGGCAGAGGCTCTGGATGCACTGGTTGCTCTTGGCTACAAGCCGCCGGAAGCCCGGCGGATGCTGGACAGGGTCCCCGAGTCTGTGACCTCGGTTGAAGAACTGCTGCGGGCCGTGCTCCGTTCGGCCGCCGGCGCAATGAGCTGAACATGGGCACAGGTGAACGCCTGATCACGACAGGGGCGCTCGGCGATGACGAGGCTGACCGCTCGATCCGGCCCCAGCGTCTCGCTGACTACGTGGGCCAGGCCGCGGTCAAGCGCCAGCTGCAGGTCTTTGTGACGGCAGCCCGCCAGCGGGGCGAGGCTCTGGACCACACCCTGATCTTTGGGCCTCCCGGGCTGGGGAAGACGACGCTGGCGAACATTCTGGCCAACGAACTGGGGGTCAACCTGCGCCACACCTCTGGCCCCGTCCTGGAGCGCCCGGGGGATCTCGCCGCCATGCTGACCAACCTGGAGCCGCGGGACGTGCTCTTCGTCGACGAGATTCACAGGCTGAGTCCCGTGGTTGAGGAAGTGCTCTATCCGGCCATGGAAGACTTTCAGCTGGACATCATGATTGGCGAGGGTCCTGCGGCGCGCTCCATCAAGCTCGATCTACCCCCATTCACGCTGGTTGGTGCGACAACCCGAGCCGGACTGCTGACGTCTCCTCTGCGCGACCGCTTCGGCATCGTCCAGCGCCTGGAGTTTTACGGGCGGGAGGAGTTGCACCAGATTCTCCTGCGGTCAGCCCGTATTCTCGGCGTGGCTCTGGATGATGGGGGCGCCTGGCAGCTGGCGGACCGGTCCCGCGGGACCCCGCGTATCGCCAACCGCCTGCTGCGTCGGGTGCGGGATTTTGCCCAGGTAGAAGGCAACGGCAGCATCGACGAAGCGACTGCCTGCTCGGCGATGAATCTGCTGGATGTGGACCCCAACGGCTTCGATCTGCTGGACCGGCGCCTGCTGATGCTCATTATCGAGCGCTTCGATGGCGGGCCGGTGGGGGTCGAGTCCCTGGCCGCAGCCCTGGGTGAGGAGCGGGGCACCATTGAGGACGTCCTGGAGCCCTTTCTTATCCAGCAGGGCTTCATGAGCCGCACGGCTCGCGGCCGCGTTGCCACCCGGCGGGCTTACCAGCACTTTGGTTTGCAGCAACCCCGAGGCCTGGCGGATGCCGGGAGCAACCTGTTCGACGCTGAGGAATCCTGAGATGACGGCGAATCCCTCGATACTTGACCTGATCCTGTCGGCCAGCATCGTCGTTCAGCTGGTCATGCTGCTGCTCCTGGCGGCGTCAGTTACGTCCTGGGCCATCATTGTCCGGAAACGGCGGGTACTCCGGGAGGCGGCTCTGGGTTCTGATGATTTCGAAACAAGCTTCTGGTCCGGAGGGGACCTGTCGGCGATCTACAAGGACGTGACCCGGGGCGGGCAGCAGGCAGCCGACATGGCCGGGCTGTTTGAGGCGGGCTTTAGGGAGTTCCGGCGCCTGTCTGAGCAGCCTGGCATGTCGGCTGACCAGATCCTGGACGGCGTGCGACGCGCCATGCACGTGGCACAGATGCGGGAGATGGATCGGCTGGAGGAGAGTCTGTCCACCCTGGCCACGATTGGTTCGACCAGTCCCTACGTCGGCCTCTTCGGCACGGTGTGGGGAATCATGAATTCCTTTCGCGGGCTGGGCAATGTCCAGTCCGCCACGCTGGCGGCGGTGGCCCCGGGTATCTCAGAGGCACTGATTGCCACGGCTATCGGCCTGTTCGCGGCGATTCCGGCCGTCATTGCCTACAATCGGTACGCCGACAAGGTGAGTCGCCTCGAGGTGCGCTACGACAGCTTCATCGAGGAGTTTTTCAGCGTGCTTGAGCGGCACGCTCACGCCCGGTCCTACCCCCAGTCCCCACAACCGCCAGGCCAGCCGTCACCGACCCAGCAGGGCGTGGCATCCGGCAGAGCCCGTTAAGCCGTGCGTAAGTCGCGCAAGCGCAGACTCATGGCGGAGATCAACGTCGTTCCCTACATCGACGTGATGCTGGTGCTGCTCGTGATCTTCATGGTCACGGCGCCGTTGCTGACGCAGGGTGTTGACGTGCAGTTGCCCCAGGCCGCAGCGGATCCGATCGTTTCGCCGCAAAATCAGGAGCCACTGGTACTGTCCATTGATGCCGACGGAGCCCTGTACCTCAGTGTCGGGGACAATGAGGACGCGCCCCTCGCCGCGGAGCGGGTCGTTGAACTGGCGGCGGCGGTGCTGCGGAGGAACCCGAAGACGCCCGTGCTGCTGAAGGCAGACCAGCGAGTTGCCTATGGTGCCGTGGTTCAGGCGATGGTCCTGCTGCAGCAGGCCGGTGCTGCCAACGTCGGCTTTCTCACTGAGGCCCCGGCCAGTCCCCGGCGACGCAGTTAACAGGTCTTTCTGAATGGAGCGGTCAAGGATGACTGAAACGGCTCGACCCGCCCCGACGGGAGGGCCTTGACCTGGACGCCCTCGCACCGGACCGCGCCATCACCTGGTCCCTGGCGGGCCACGGGGCGCTGCTGCTTCTGATCCTGGTGGGTGGCTTGACCCTGCCCCGGTCCCCGCCGCCAACCCAGTTGGCGATAAAGGCCACCGTGGTTGATCCCAACGCGGCTCGTCCGTCGGGGGCAGCGCCGCGCCCAGCGCCCAAACCCACCCCCGTAGTCCGGCCCGAACCGAAGCCAGAGCCGAGGGCGGACCCTGAGCCCGAACCGAAGCCCGAACCGAAGCCTGAGGTCCCGCGGGCAGAGCAGCAGGACCGCCAGCAGAAAGCGCAGCGCGAGCAGGCACTGCTGGAGAAGCAGCGCTCCGACCAGATCAAGGCCCAGCAGGCCGCCGAGAAGCAGGCCCAGCGCGAGCAGGCGGCGGCGAAGGAGAAGCAGGAGAAGCAGGAGAAGCTGGACCGGGAAAAGGCAGTCGCGGAGAAGCTCGAGGCAGAAAAGCTCAAGGCAACGCGCGCCAGGGAGGAGGCCGCGCAGCGGGAGATTGCGCAGCAGCTCGAAGCGGAGGAGCGCCTGCTGCGGGCTACTGAGTCGGGTGCGCTGGCGGACTATCAGGGTCTGATCACCCAGAAGGTGACGCGGAACTGGATTCGACCAGCGAGTGCCGCACCGGGCATCGAGTGCGTCGTAGCCGTGACGCAGATTCCCGGTGGTGAGGTCACTGGCGTCCAGATCGAGAGCTGCAACGGGGACGCGGTGGTCCGCCGTTCCATCGAGGCCGCTGTGCTCAAGGCATCGCCACTGCCGCTGCCGGACGATCCCAGCCTCTTTGACCGCCGCTTGCGCTTTACGTTTAAACCGGAACAATAGCCGCCGTCCGGGCTGCCGGGCCAAGGAAGACCCTACCTATGCATAAGCTCATCCCCGTGCTTGCTGCAATTCTGATGCTGGCCGCCCCCCCGGGTCAGGCCGAGTTGCAGATTCAGATCACCGAGGGCGTGGACAAGGCGCTGCCGATTGCTGTCGTGCCTTTTGGCTGGCAGGGCACGGGTGCTGCGGCGCCTGTTGATGTCGCCAGCGTGGTGGCTGCCGATCTGGCGCGGTCGGGGCGTTTCGATCCGCTGGACCGCAAAGACATGCTGCAGCGGCCCACTACGGGAGCGGACGTCGATTTTGGTGACTGGCGCATGCAGTCGACTGACTTCCTGATTATCGGGCGGGTCGTCCAGTTAGTCCCGGGCCAGTACGAGATCCAGTTTCAGGTGTTCGACGTGCTCCGGGGCGAGCAGCTGCTGAGTTATCGCCAGCCCGCAACCGCGGCAGATTTCCGCCGCAGCTGCCACCGGGTGGCGGATGTGATCTATGAGAAGCTGACCGGCATTCGCGGTGTGTTCTCCACCCGGATTGCTTACGTAACCGTGTCCCGGAGCCAGGCCCAGGGTCAGGTCAATAGCAACTACCGGCTGGTCGTGGCGGATGCGGATGGCCAGAACGTCCGGATCATGGTGGAGTCCCGGCAGCCCATCATGTCACCGGCCTGGTCCCCGGACGGGCGGAAGATCGCCTACGTGTCCTTCGAGGCCAACCGGTCGGAGATTTATGTGCAGGATCTGCGCTCAGGCTCCCGCAAGCGGGTCTCAGCGCGGCCCGGCGTCAATGGCGCGCCCGCCTGGTCGCCCGATGGCCAGCGCCTGGCAGTGGCCCTTTCCCGGCAGGATGGCAATCTCGACATCTACACGCTGGACCTCACCACGCAGGTCCTGACCCGGCTGACGAGCGGCTCAGCGATTGATACCGAGCCAACCTGGTCGCTGGACGGTCAGCAGATCTACTTTACGTCCGACGCCGCGGGTGGTCCGCAGGTTTACCGGGTGCCGGCCGAAGGCGGCAGCGCCAGGCGGGTGACTTTCGAGGGGTCCTACAACGCCAGGCCGCGCATGGCGCCGGATGGCAAGGAGCTGGCTGTAGTGCATAACGACCGTGGCAACTATAGAATTGCGCTGGTCGATCTGGCGCGATCCACCACGCAGGTCCTGTCGGACGGGCGCCTCGATGAGTCGCCGAGCTTTGCTCCCAATGGTGAAATGCTGATTTACGCGACCCGGGAGGGAACGCGCGGGGTCCTGGCCACGGTCAGTGCCAACGGCCGGATCAAGACCCGGATCCCGGAACTCGATGGCGACGTGCGGGAGCCCGCCTGGTCGCCCTTTGCGGACAACTAGAGCCAGCCTTATTGCTTGTAGAAGATCAGTTTCAGGAGTTTATGACCATGACGAAGTTCAAGACCATTGCCGCTCTGCTCATCGTCACGCTGGTGACGGCGTGCTCGGGACCCTCCAAATCCACCGTCGACGAGGGTGCTGCGGGCGCTGCCGGAGCCGACGGAGCAGCGTCGTCCGGCGTTGGCGCGGGCGGGACGGGCGCTGGTGGAGCCATGGGTGGCGCCACAGGCGGCAGTGCCCTGGGCGGCCCGGGAGCTTCCCAGGAAAACCGGATCATCTACTTCGGGTATGACGAATTTGCCGTCAAGCCTGAGTACGACGTCATTCTCCAGGCCCACGGCAAGTACCTGTCAGCCAATCCGGCAGCGCGGGTGCGCCTCGAAGGTCATGCCGACGAGCGTGGCAGTCGGGAATACAACATTGGCCTCGGAGAGAAGCGCGCCCAGTCCGTTCGCAACGTCCTGCTGCTTCAGGGCGCGGTGTCCGACCAGATCGCCACGGTCAGTTTTGGCGAGGAGCGTCCGGCTGTCATTGGCAGCGACGAAGAAGCCTGGTCCCTGAACCGCCGGGTTGAGATCGTCTACGGGCAATAGGCGCCATGAGCCACCTCGCTGCCGGTCTGCGTTTAACGGTTCTCGGTGCGGCCCTGGCGGCGGCACTGGTCTCCGGCTGTGCGCTCCTGGTCCCCCCCGAGGAAGACCCGACGAACATCAAGCTGGCGGCCCTGGACACGCGGGTCAACCGGGTTGAGCGCGTCATTGACAGCGATGGACTCGTCAATCTGCTGAAGCAGGTTGAGCAGCTGCAGGCGGACGCAAAGGCTCTGCGGGAGCAGATCGACCAGCTCCAGTTCAAGCTGGACCAGACCGGTGCGGCCCAGAAGCAGCAGTACGTCGACGTGGATCAACGCCTCCAGAGCCTGGAGAAATCCCTGGGGGAACGCACGACCGCGAGCCCCGATGGGCGCAGCGTGCTCGACGGGGGTGAACTGCGTCCCGGCCAGCTCCCCGTCCCCGGGGGTACGGACCGGGCCAACTACCAGGCCGCTTTCGAGTTGCTGAAACAGGGCCGTTACAAGGAGGCCAGTGCTGCCCTGAAGCAGTTCATGATTGCCTTCCCGGAGAGTTCCCTGCTGGACAACGCCCAGTACTGGCTGGCCGAAACCCATTACGTCAGCCAGAGCTACGACAAGGCCTTGCCCGAGTTCTCCGTAGTTGTCGACAAGTACCCCAAGTCCCGCAAGATACCCGATGCACTCCTCAAGATCGGCTACTGCAACTACGAGCTGAAGCGCTTCGACGCGTCACGTAAAGCCCTGCAGACCGTCGTGGCGAACTTTCCCGAAACCACGGCGGCCCGGCTCGCCGGCCAGCGCCTCGAGCGGATGACCGCCGAGGGGCTCTAGCCCGGTCGCCTTCGGCCCCGATACTCCTGCCTAAGAACCTCCCCGTGTCTGCCCTGCGCATCACCGAAATTTTTCATTCACTCCAGGGCGAATCCCGTCCCGTCGGGTATCCCACGGCCTTCGTGCGCCTCACGGGTTGCCCCCTCCGGTGCGGGTATTGCGACACGGCCTACGCCTTTCACGGCGGGCAGCGCATGGACGTGGCGACCATTCTGGCCCGGGTCGCCGAGTTTCAGGTCAGGTACGTGTGCGTTACCGGGGGTGAGCCGCTGGCCCAGCCGGCCTGTCTCGGGCTGCTGTCGGCCCTCTGCGCTGCGGGTTACCGGGTCTCCCTGGAAACCAGTGGCGCCCTGGATATAGCCGCCGTCGACCAGCGGGTGGCGGTGGTCCTTGATCTCAAGACGCCGGCTTCCGGGGAGTGTGAGCGCAACCTGTGGTCCAACCTGCCGCTGCTGAAGCCGGAGGACCAGATCAAGTTCGTGATCTGCGATCGGCCCGACTATGAGTGGGCCCGGGACCAGCTGCGCGAGCAGGACCTGCCGGCCCGGTGCGAGGTCCTGTTTTCCCCGGCCTGGGAGCAGCAGTCAGCGCGGGATCTGGCAGACTGGATTCTCGAGGACCGGTTGCCGGTGCGCCTGCAGATCCAGCTGCACAAGTACCTCTGGGGCGATGGGCCGGGCCATTGACGATGGCCACGCGGGCGGTAGTTCTCCTGTCAGGGGGCATGGATTCTGCCACCTGTCTGGCCTTGGCCCGGCAGGCTGGCTGCGAGTGCCACGCCCTGAGTTTTGACTACGGCCAGCGCCACCGGGCCGAGCTGGACGCCGCGAAGCGGATGGCCCTGACGCTGGGTGCTGTGGAACACCGGACCCTGACGATTGGGCTGGGGGACTTTGGCGGCTCCGCCCTGACCGATCAGCAGCTTGCGGTCCCCACGGTTGCCGGTTCCGGCATCCCCATCACCTACGTCCCGGCCCGCAACACGGTCTTTCTGGCCTTTGCGCTGGGCCTCGCCGAGGTGCTGGATGCCGACCGCATCTACGCGGGGATGAATGCCATCGATTACTCGGGCTACCCGGACTGCAGGCCCGCGTATCTGGAGGCGTTCCAGCGGCTGGCCGACCTGGCCACGCGGCGAGGAGTGGAGGGCCGGCCCATTGTGGTGCATACGCCTTTGTTGCTGATGAGCAAGGCGGACATCGTCCGGACCGGCCAGGGGCTGGGGGTGGACTTCGGCGCCACCGTCTCCTGTTACCAGGCCACGGAGGCAGGGGAAGCCTGCGGAAACTGTGATGCCTGCCGCCTGAGAGCGGCCGGATTTGCTGCGGCCGGCGTGGCGGATCCCACGCGCTATCGCTAAGATGCGGCGCATCGTCTCTCCACTCCACATCCTCCACAGGCAGGGATCCGGTATTCACATGGGGCCGTTAGCTCAGTTGGTAGAGCAGCGGACTTTTAATCCGTTGGTCGATGGTTCAAATCCATCACGGCCCACCATTATTTTCAATTAGTTACGCGGTGGGCAGGATTTCGCTTTTCCGGCGTGTAAGCACAGTGTAAGCAGGCTGACCCAAACCAAGGGGTTTCCACTGTGCATTTGGCAATCGAATGATCAGAGCGAACTAGTTCACCCGTTCAGCCTCGCAGGCTTTCGCCGCGAGCACTGCCATGGGTCCCTTTTGGCACCCCCCGGCAGGGGCAAATCCCTTCCCGTCCGATTCGGCTACACCCTCCATCCGCCGCTGCCACAAAAACAAAGGCGCAGCCTTGAGTCGCTCAGGACAAAGGCGGGCTGACCCCGACCCACTGCCAGGGTCAGCTCTCAGCATCGCGCCAGACCTGCCGCCGTAAGGGCAAAGAGCTACGATCTCGCTGGGCCCTTGCTGGGGTGGCGGGTCGGGCTTTCGAGGGCTGGGTGCCCACTGTCCGCCGTGGCAACCCGGCTATCCTGAAAAAATATGTTAGCAATAGATCGGCGGGGATAAGCGGAGGGCAGTCGGGGGGTCGTGAAAAAAGATGTTTTCATTATTAAACGGGGCGGGGGTGGGGATATCGAAAACGCGAATACGGACGGCGACCCGTGAAGCGGGCGGGCGGCATTACTAAGAAATCTTGCGCGAGCGCTACAACGGCGTCATTACGACCCGGAATGCAGGCAGATTTGCCGAGGAATACGTCTGGACTTGGAATGTTGTGATTCCCGACTGATTCGAAAGTGCCCCATTCAGGACGATTGTGCTGAAAGGCCAAAGGTAGGTATCTGCTGTTGCCGGGTCATCCGCCTGGACGCGAATCCAGAATCGCCCTCCATTCGAGATAGAAATAGGGGTAGTAGAAGTATTCCAGGTCCAACTGAGTGTCGGAAAACTTGGATCAATGAAGAAATCCTGAATATTCTTAAGATTGGCCGCAGTCAAACTTATCCACTTGTCCCGCTGGAGTTGCGATGGAGTTCCGCCAGTATCTGATATGACGGAAACGATGACGCCCCTATTAGTCCTGCCAGCCAAGCCATTTTCGTTATAAATTGGAAGTTCGAGTTCAGTCAATGCATAGGCACCGCCCGTAGGAACGTCAATCGCCACGGACACCATGCCGTTTTGTCTGTCCGGCCCAAAAAATCCCCTTATGCGCCCAATTTCGGGACCGGAGCAGCTAATACTCCGGTTGGCCCCCGATCCGTTGAAGGTGCAAAACTGACCATTCCCGAGAGTGTTGACCACGAATGGAGGTAACGGTGGTGCAACGTCCATAAGGCCGTAGATCGCATTGTCGTTACCTTGAAGATCTCCCAGAATGTCATTGACGTACTGGACGGTCGCCCTAAGAGCAAGAAATCTGGCGTTAATGTAGTTCTCTCGGACGCTCGAATCCTTATTGAGGCCTGCGCCCGCGAATACGCCCGGCGCCGATGTCGAAGACCCATGCTTGCATTTATTAACGTCCGGTCCCGACGGTGGCTCCCAGGTATATTTCCAGTCGATATTGTCAGTGACCTGAGTCTTGCTGAAATATCCGCTCGTTAAAGGCGTGGAGTAAGAAATCAGACCGAAAAGATTGCAGGTCTCGCCAATTTCCACGTCACTCTGAAATCCATAGGTGTCAGCCTTGCCGAGGGGAGCAAGCCCCGATTCACCGCGCTCAACCCAGGTCGAATGCGCATAGAAATCCTGCACGCTGTGCAGCGCCTGACCCAGCGTTGTTCTCAAGCCAGCAAACCCTTGGGGATACGATCCGCGTGCTGCGAGCCTGGAGAGTACGACGATCTCCTTGCGAAGATTTATTAACCTCGTGTTCCCCGCGGTGAATGTGTCCCGATCAAAGTGAACTTCGGAGTCGTCCATGAACTCCGTATCGGTGTTGCGATCGGCGGCCTCAATTTCGCTAATGGCTTTATCAGAAAACGTGACCGGTGCACCACTTACCATGCCTTGTACCTGCGTGCCATTCGCGCCGCTTGTCAGCGCAGTTCTGGTAATCTCCTCATGGTTGGCCTCCCCGGGAAGGGGAACGAAAGCGAAGACCACCTTCTCAACCGTGAACGCAACGACGGGACCGGACGCCATAAGGGCCGCCACTCCGAAAATCCCAGCAACCAGTAACGCCCGTAGTAACTTTCGAGCGACCTCCTGCAGTGCTTCGATCTGCGTTGTGAGCAATACCCCAGTCCTTGCAATAGTTCTATTTCTGAAGGCACAAGATGTCATCGGCATCACTCCACAAACATCTGCAACGTCGCCGTTGCAACTTCAGCAGGATTGGCCACGGAAACCGCTTCCATCGCAATCGTATAGGGCCCGAAGGTCTCGGGAAGCGTGGAGGCCGTCAATCGCGTAGTGACTTCGGTAACAAGACCGGTTCGCAGGCTCACTACCCACGGCCCCTTCTGTCCCGACAGTTCAGCGGGAAGCGACAGCAACACCTTATAGTCGCCCCTTATTCCCGTAGCTGGCGTGATCCGCAGGGTTACATCAACTTCCTCGCCCCGTGCCAACCGGGCATGGGCGGGAAGAATCCTGAGGGCTAGCGCCGGCGGCCTGTACAGGCGGGCTGACCGCCACACCACCTGCTGCGAGTCGGCTTCGCCGATCGCAACAATTTCCACAGTGAACGGTTCAAGCGGTGTCGTGACGCCGGCGATAAACTCTGTGGACTCCGCGTCTTGAGGGTATGCGCGAATCAGGGCGGCCTCCGCAAGCACCGCGCTGCTGGCGCTCAGAAATCGATAGCTTGCGGCGCCAACGTTGCCGTAAATATTCATCCGCATCACTATATTGATGCCGCCCAGGGGGCTTTCGCCCTGGATTGGAAACGAGCCCTCGTGCTCGGGACGGCCACCGTCCTCGAGAAAAGTCAGTGGACCGATGCGCGGCGCATCTACCCCCGTCCCTAGACCCATCGGTTGACCGAAAAAGGAGAACGTCAGCGCCTTCGAGTCAAAGGCAACCAACCGATCCTGTCGGATCGTAAATGTGTCGCTAGGGCGAATAAACGCACCGGCATCTATGCCCTCGACGGTGACTGCCGCATCAACTACTTTCGTCGTTGCCACGGCACTCGATACAGTAAACGATGCCATCTTGTACGACTGCATGTCACCCCGGACGCGCAGCCTGTAGGTGTAGTCATACGCAGTACGTCCAGTGCGAGTGGTGGAGACGAGGTCGAAGCCCTCAACGGTCGGCGCTGCCTGCACAGAAAGTGGGAACAGCGCCGCAGTCACCAGCCAGCCAAGAGCTATGGTGCGCATCTTCTGAAGTCCCTTCATCGCATCGATTCGTTTCTAAGCCGGGCGCTGATGCCCCTTCTGCCAATGAGCGAGCCGAAGGCCGTGATCAGCAGCCAAAAGGTTGCGGGAAGCGGTACCGCTGACGTCGACCCCGAATCAAGGACGTCGAACGTGTCCGGGTCGACAATGTTAAAGGCTTGGGAGCCGGGGCTGCCGGTTCCGAGAAAATCAAACTGCACCAAGAAGCCAGACTGGCTAGCGCCGATTGCCAATCCGGTAGCAGTGTTGAGCGAGTCAAAGTAGCCGTCATCGGGAAGGTTATTGTCGGGCTGCGCGACGAGCGAGTCCCAGTCGACCGGTGAACCATTGACCACCAGATTGGCGTACTGGGTCCGGTCGAAGAACACCGTGAACTCTCGCAAGGCGGAGCCCAGCGTGTCGTTCGTCACCGTGTAGTCGTACTGCCAGGTAGTGTCAGACGAGTTGAGCACACTGTAGGTGACGGTGGTGGCTTGAGCCATCTCTGGCGCCATTGCAAAGAGACCAATACCGACCACTGCGATCCCGAGAGTCCGGGCTAGATGACACTTCATGAAACAGTCCTCGCGAGAAACGCTTCTTGTTATTTGGGAGAGGCCAGCTCAAGTCTGGTTGCTCACGCACGAGCTACCCGCTGCCAAGCAACATACACGGGAGGGGGTATAACTGCCATCACCCGAACGGACGACGCCACAGCGACTTAACTTAAGCCCCGAGTAGGCTAGGACTGTCGACATCTCTCAGAGCGTCACCGCGCTCTCAAAACCAAGAGGTTCTGAGACGCCATTGGGGACCTGACTCTCACGCTGGCTCTTCAGCTCTGCTCTGGGCCTGATGGCCGTGATGCGCAGGAAGATCAGCAGCTAACGGCTACCCGCAGACTGCGCCAGGGGACCCGCTTCGGCGGGTTTCTTGTTTCTGGGGCCAGGGCGGCACCTGAGCTAGCGGAGTATCTAGTAACCTGATGCAGATTCCGTATCACCCAGAGAGCCGGTACCTCATGCGAGCATTGTCTCGCCAATAGCGGCAAAGCCTCATCAACTGCGACCAATTCGGCACGAAAGCAGATCATGAACTTTAACGACTTCGATATGGACTTTCTCCGGCAGGCAGTGGCTTTGGTAGATGCGAGCCTTGAGCGTCTAGATAGAAGGGCTAACGCCAGTCCTGACCCGGATCAGTTCGGAATCTTCGACGAGATGGAATACATCACTGGCTTTGGTTTTGTAGCTTGCCAAGCGTATGCCACGGCAGCGGTGAGTGGGAGCAAGCTGAGGGGCAAGAAGCGTGAGGCTTTGATGCTAGGTCCAAAGCATAGGACGGGGCGACCCATGACCGAGCTGATAAATGCTGCTGCCAATCACTGGAAGCATAGTCCCGAGTGGTCTCTCGACACCCCGACAACCCAGTCCAAGCAAACGCTCGAAGTATTCTCAAGTCTTGGCGTCGATACGAATCGTGGCTCATATCCGGTAGGAAATATGCTGCACAAGATACTTGCTCCGCATCCGGCTCGGTTCGCGAAACTGATCCCGTTCTTGACGCAGTGGCGGAATGCACTGCCGAAGTGAAATCGCGGTCTGGCTCCTCGGCTCCGCCCTCGGCCTGATGGGGTGGATGCGGCGCCGTTAGGCTTAGAAGAGGGCGGCGCGGGGCATCCGAGGACGATAATGTGAAAAAAATGGTCGCCTATGCTTTCGGACTTTTGGGCTTCCTGATGCAAGGCATGGCGGTCATTGGCATCCCCGTTTATGTGCTTTTTCTCGGTGGTTCCCTGTGGTGGCCTTTCGCAGCTTTCCCACTCGGCTTTGCAGGGATGCTGTCTATTTCGATAATGAGTAACATGCTCAAAGCCGATGGGTAACACTTCTGGGGAAGGTGCTATCCCCACCCGCCCCGGCGGTCCTTCTGTGATGCCGATATGAAAACCAAGCCGTTTTCTGTAGCTCTGGGATTTGCCGTTGCTGCCGTTCTGATCGGTCTTCTCCCGATGCCATACGGCTACTACATGCTCCTGCGGACTGTACTGTGTGCCGTGGCGGCTTATGCGGCCTTCCTGCAGTCGAACCGCGCGAGCGGCTTGTTCTGGGTACTGCTCGCCTTGGCAGTGCTCTACAACCCGCTGATTCCCGTCTACCTCGGGCAGAAGCAAATCTGGATCATAGTTAACTTTGCTACGCTCGCAGTTCTGTGGCGAGTCCACCAGTTACTGCCCCCCAAGGACGCCGCCTGACTTAAGTGCGGCGGGAGTTCTGATTGACTCATTGCATCGGCACATAGTCCTCTTCGGATCCATCGCCCCATATCTGTTCAGCGCGCCAGCTAATCTCCGGGATCTTATGAAGCACAGCACCCTGAAGCAGCACGAACGCGATTAAGGGTAATGATCCAACGATAAGGCCAAAGAATGCTGCGCCGAACCAGTTGGCGCTCATGTCGAAAGTAAAGTCATAGCGGCTTACAGCTTGAGGCGTCATCTTGTCTCGCCAGTAGTGACGCAAGAAAAGAAACACAATCGCACCTATGACTACCGACAAGGCAAACGCGGCAAACATCAGGGAACTCACTGTGCCCAGAAGGATACCGGCGAGTGGGTACCAGAAGTAGTCAAGGGCACTATCTGCGTGCCTGAAAGCACCGATCATTCCAAAGCCCAGCCCGCCCGCAGGCATCACGAAGATCAGAATTTTGAAGGTAAACCGGCGGTCTTCTCGCGATACCGTAAAGTCTGCAACAACGAACGCCGTGACTTTCCGAAATAGCTCCACAGTCATGCATCCTCCTCGCCCCGAGAATTCTTCTGCGGCACATCTGCGACTACCTGCGGAGAGACCTTGCCCTGAAACAGCGACTGGTAGCATCGCCGGAGGCTGGCAGAGGGTTTAGCCAGCCCTTCAGACTGAAGCCGCGCCAGCTCTTCTCGATAACCACCATCGTACGTTCCGCGCACAATTTCTAGCCACCCGTAGAACATGCTCGGACTCGCGGCGGCCTCAAGTCTTTTGATTCTGCTGTCCTTGCTCATGACCGCAGACGCCCGCTACTAGATCCTGCCGCCAATTGGGTCTCTTCCAGGGCTTGTATCCGTCGCTCCAGGTCGGTTGCCTCTATCGACCGTGCAAGTATCTGAAGTATGTAAGCCAACCGGCCCGCAGACTGCGCATCCGGCGACGGGCCAGCCGCTCGACGGGCAGCGCGATACAGCCTTCCGAGTTCAACACGCACCTTGCCAGCGCTATCCAGGGAGCCCACGCGAACCTCAGCAGGTCGCAGGGGATGGGGGGCGACAGTTTCGTTGCTACTCATGGGCTGCAGCGTCCAATTGCGTGCAGGTAACGGGGGATAGGGCGACACCTCCTGGGCCCGGGTGGCCCCCATCCGCGAGAGGGGACCCGTCCGGCCTCGTTTGCCCGGGTCGCCTGGGTTCCTCAAAAGGGGACCCACATCCGGCCTCGTTCGCCGCCACGACTCGGCTTGTCTCGGCGGCCAGACCTGCCCTAGCCAAATCCTTTATGCGCGCCTCCTTAGCCTCGGATTCAGCCTGCTTGGCGGCTGCCAGCGTCCTTTCCATTTCCCGTACCTCAGCTAGTAAAGCCTGGCCTTGCGCTAAGCTGATCTGCGGCATTCGGTCCAGAGCGTTCCGGATCCAAGACAGCTGCGCCAGGATGACGCTCACTTGCATCATGGCGGACTCGTCAAGAATTCTAGCAGCGCTTCGGCCAAGTCGTCCTCGCCGGCCGAACCACCTCCCCGATTAACGAGGTGGCGAAGTTGACGCAGAGAACTGATTGGCTCATCGCCCCTAGTGCGTCGTGACTTGAAGTCTTCAGCATAGTCCAGTCCCAAGTCACCAACCGGATCGCCCCTATCGGCCTGCTTGATGAGCCACCTGCTGAATTTTGAGAAGTTTTCCACTGTTTGACCCTCCATGGTCAGGTGAACGCGAGAAGAACAGAGACCGTCCGGGGTACCGTCCGAATGTCCGAGTCCTATAGGACTCTCGGACACTTCGGACGCTTGGGTACCGGGTCCGATTTCGTCCGATTCGGACGCGTTCGGACATTTCGGACGGTAGGGGTTACAACGCAAGGCGATGTCCTCCGACCGCCGGGAATAGGAACTCCCGATCCTCAAGACCCTTGATGGCTTCCTGCCGCCGATTCCTGGCCTTTAAGCCCTGGCCTTTCGCCACCTCGGTGAGGTCAATCGAATAGATCACATCAATGCCGGGGTGGGTCCGCTGCCACTCCTTGAGTCCCGCTAGCAGCGCGTCCTGGTTCTTGCCTCCAGGGCGTTTCTTCCTGCTGGTGGCCTCTGCCTCCCGCACGACGCAGGACGTCACGGGGAGTCCGTCCTCCGGGTCTGTGCCGATTTCCACGGGCACCAGCTCGAACCCGTAAACCTTCCCGCTCGGGAGGTCACGCTGCTTCGTCACAGTCGCGGTACGAATCCCCTCCTGCCCTTCCACGAGGATTTCGGTGTCTACCGCAGCCTTAAGGCTTGAGTGCCCTCGTGCGCCCTTGGTGGCGTCTTTCCCACAGTGGTGAATGATGATGACGGCGGCCCCAGTTTCCGCTCTGATTCGGTCCACATTGGCGATGAACCCCGACATTTCTCTGCCGTCGTTCTCGTCCCCACCAACCATGACGCGGGCAAGCGTATCGAGGACGACGACGGCCACTTTCGTCCCGGCAACTTCCTCGGCGTCCCGAATCTTGTCGATCAGCAGGCCGGTGTCGGCATTGGGGTCCAGTAGGTCCACCGTCTGTGGAAGGACTGCGAACGGTGCCCCGCGGGTCCACGGGGCTTCCTGCTTACAGGCAGCGAGCCGGTTTCGTATCCCTGACCCACCCTCGCAAGCAACGTAGATAACGAGTCCAGGCCTTACGCTATGGCCCCACCATTGCTGCCCGCCCGAGACGTGTAGGCCCAGCCATAGCACCAGAATTGACTTGCCAACGTTGGGTCCGCCGTAGAAGAGCACCAGGCTATCGGACAGGATCAGGTCCTTGACTACGTAGGCTTGCGATAGCACCGGGCTAATGTCCGACAGCCACACCAGCTGCCCCAGAGGGCGACGTGCTGGCAACGATGGCCGTGGCGCTTGTGGGATCGCTCGTAGCCGTCCATTCAGGCGCGGTGCGTGGTCAAATTGATCGAGCTTGGTCGGCATCCTGGTGGGCTCAAGCGGTATCAATTTGCGCCCTCCGCGACGGCGTCGAGCCATCGAGAACTCGCCGGCACTGCACTGGCGACAGCGGCGCTTACAGCTCCAAGTCCCGCGTGCCGGTGCAGATCGTTGAAGTCCGTTGCGTTGCCCGGTCGGTTGTCGCCGAAGTCGGGAAGTGCCACCAGACCACCGACGGCCGAAGCCGCTTCACGGGCTTTCGTTAGTCCGGGATTGCCGGGTGTACCGGCGTCGTCATCGGCGCAGAGAATCTGCTGTAGGTCGGGATATTTGGCTCTGAGTGCCGTGGCGACAGCCAGCAGATTCCCGGCTGTAAAGGCAATGGCGACCGCGCCACCCGTGGCCTCGTGAACGCTGGCACCGGTCGCGAATCCCTCGCAGACGTGCAGTACGCCGCTGGGCTTGCCGATACCGAAGTAACAGCCGGATACGCGCCCGCCCGTGAGAAACCGCTTTTCCGCGTCCGCGTCGATGAATTGCAGGCTGTACAGCTCACCACCACTGCGCATGGGGACGATCAGTCGAGTGTCATGCACCCGCGAACCGTTAGGGGCAATCGACTTGGCCAGCAAGTACGGGTGATCCGCTAGTGCGGGCTTGGCGGCGTCCCAAATCGCGGCAGCGGTCTCGCGAGCAGCGGCTCTGCGCTTGGTGTCCTCGGTCTCGCGTTGCTGGCGCATCGCTTCGACTCGCGCCTGGTGTGCATCTTCCTCGCTGGGCGAGAGGTGGCGCCCTAGATTGGTGCGCCAGCTCCTGGATAGCCCAGTGCGCCAGCATCCGAACGCGCCAGCCGCGACACCATCAAGGTGCAGGCAGTACCAGCCGGCGTCATCACCGGGCCTGCCGTTGCTGGAGAACCGATGCAGCTTGCCGTCGGCTTCGACGGAATCGGGCGGGGATAGTCCTGCGCCCCAGATGGCTTGTCGAAACGCTGCCCGGTGATCGCCAGTCCGCAGGGACCGGCGAAAGGCATTGCCATTCATCACGGCACCTGCTGGTACGTTTGGACGCGCCGGGCCTCGATCCACGCCAGGACGTCGCCCGCACGGTAGGCGACCTTTCGGCCCAGCTTAAGGAACGGGATTCCGGTATTCGCCCAGCGGTCGCGGGCCAGGGTAGCAGTGGAGCCGCCGCGGAACAGGGCAGCCTCGGTATCGTCCAGAAGCCGCTCGGGATCAGTCTGAAGATCAGCGAGCGTGAGTTTAGACTGCATCAACTTGACCTCAATTGATTCGGACACCGAACCGCTGAGGAATAATTGTATTTTTCGGAATCCGTGTCAGGGACAGCCAGTAACCGGGTGTCTTTTCGGGCGGGCTATTGCCTGGGGCGATGCCGCTGGTAGATTTTCTTCACGGTGCCTTCGTCGATCATAGTGCCGGCCTGCTTCAGCGCCATTGAAACACCTGCAGCCCGCTCCTCAATCGTCGCGTCGCCCTGCTGTTCGGCTAACTCCATGAGGCGGTAGATCGCTCGGTGCCGAGCACGCGTGCTCGAATCGGACGGAGAAACGAGTCCAAGGGCCTGGGGGAGGGCTCCCTTTCGATTTGATGGTAGCTGCATGTCGACGGCTAACACCCGCTCGATTACCTTGACCACTTTCTCTTCATTCCGATAATCCTGATTGCCGGCGAAGTGATTTGCTACGAAGGTTTCGAGAGCCGACCGCGCCTCACCCTCGTTCCAGCCATCGCCGCCATCAGGCGCCTCGCCCAGGCCGCCACGTTCCTCATCAAGAATGGTTGGTGTTGCCGCAGCTAGCTGGGAGGCGATGGTCTCTGACATGTCGATAGGCTTCTGTTTTCGATTCATGCTCGGAAAGCCTTTAGCGGCACAACTTTCGGAGACGAGATTTCAGACCTGAGAATGAATCCCTCCAGTTTGGTAAGCGCGTCGAGCTTCATGGCCTCGTCAACCTGCACATAGCCGCCGGTTACGTCATTCGCACCGGGCAGGTGATTGAGTACGGCCTTGATCGTGTAAACGGGGACCGCGAGCCGCTCCAGCGAACTTGCCGTCAGCCGTCGCAGATCGTGGGGGGAGAACGCCAGTCCGGTCGCCGTTTTTACCCGCGCCAGGGCGTGGCGTAGGTTCCTTGTCGGGGCGCCGTCGAAAGGGGAGGAGAACACCAGTGCCTTGCCCTGAGCTTGGCGGATGCGCAGTTCCAGCAGCTTGCGGAGATAGGGCGTAAGGGGCAGGCGGTGGTCCCGGCGGTTCTTGGTGTCAGGAAATGTGACAGTCCCGCCATCGAGGTCTACGTCCTGAATCCGGAGTTGTAGGGCCTCGCCACGACGGCACCCGGTCAACGCCAGAAACAGTAGGAGGTCGCGGAAGACCTCGCCATGTCGCAGTCGGGGAATCTCCTTGCCCTTGCCGGGGGGACGGTCGGGGGTCTCGGCCAGCGCCAGCACGGCGGGCACCCACGTTTTCAGATCGTCCGGTGACAACACCGAAGTCCTGGCCTCGACACCGTGCCACTTGCTGGCCTCCGACAGCACCCGCACTGGGTTGTCCATCATCACCGGGCGACCCTCGGAATCGCGATAGGCCGCCATCGCGTAGTTCAAGACGGCCCGCAGATACCGGAACGCGACATTGGTCCGGGCCACGGAGACCTGTACCCGAAGCTGGTAGCGCCTCTGCACCATATCGCGGGTAATGCTGGCGATCGGCCGCTTCTTCCAGTCCTCGAACGATTCGTCCAGGGCACTGAGCATGTCGCTACGGGTACGTGGCTTCAGGGACTTGCCGTCCTTCTTGCGCCGCCGCGTCTCGGTGTACTCGGTGAAAGCCCGTTCCAGGGTGATGCTGGCGACCTTCGCCCGGCTCCTGTCGGCAACCGGATCGCCGTCATTTGCCACCTGGCCGATCAGCTTGGTGGCCGTCTTCCGGGCAACCTCAGGGGTAACGCCGGGGAACTTGCCAATGGTGAGTCGGTGGGACCGGCCTCTAATCCGGGTTTGCAGAACCCAGGACTTCGCACCACCTGCTGTAACGCGAAGTCCGAACCCCTTTAGCTCCGGGTCCCATATGAGAAGATAGCCGCTCTGAGGGGCACTCAGGCGCTCTACTGCGGTCTTGGTGAGGTTGCCGGCCATCTACCCTCCGGAGGCCCGTAGGCCGTGTAAGCGCTATGTAAGCAGTCGGCTTCAACCGACTTCCGACGACACCCGGATTAAGGTAGTCTCTGAAACCTATACTGTCAAAGGATTTCCGACTTGTTTAATCGAAATGTAAGCGAGAGAGAACCAGTGCTAGGGCCTGGAAATCGGACTTTTAATCCGTTGGTCGATGGTTCAAATCCATCACGGCCCACCATATGACAGGTCAGCAATTCTCCCTTCACGTCCAGCCCCGTCTTCCGGAGCGCATTGCCCGGTTGAACGACCTGGCGGCCAATCTCTGGTTCAGCTGGCATCGTCCCACGCGCCACCTCTTCGAGCTCCTCGACCGGGAGCTCTGGTGGCGGACGGGCCGGAATCCTCGGGTGTTTCTCCGCTGCGTCGACCAGTCGGTGCTGGAGATCGCCGCCAGTAATGACACCTTTGTGGCCGCCTACCGGCGGGCGCTGGCGGAGTACGACTCCTACCTGGAGCAGCGCACCGCGGGCTACAAGCCGGCGGGCCTTGCGGCAGATGACCTCGTTGCCTACTTCTGCGCGGAGTTCGGTTACCACGAGAGCTTTCCCATCTATTCCGGTGGCCTCGGCATCCTGGCCGGCGATCACTGCAAGACGGCCAGCGACATGGGTTTGCCCTTCGTCGCTGTGGGTCTCCTCTACCGCCAGGGCTACTTCAACCAGCGCATCAATGAGCACGGCCAGCAGATCGCGGAGTACAGCTACATCCAGGCGGAGGATGCGCCGGTCCGGCCTGCTCTGGACCCGGCAGGCAACGAGGTTGTGGTGAACTGTGATCTGGCGGGGCGGCAGGTCGCCGTCAAGGCGTGGCAGGCCGACGTCGGCCGCATCCCCGTGCTGCTGCTGGATACGGACCTGCCCCAGAACGATCCCGCCGACCGGCAGATCACCCGGCAGTTGTACGGGGGTGACGACCAGACTCGATTACAGCAGGAAATCATTCTAGGCATTGCGGGCGTCCGGGCACTCCGGGCTGCCGGTATCGTCCCGCGGGTCTGGCATATCAATGAGGGGCACGCGGCCTTCCAGATTGTCGAGCGCATCCGGGAGCTGGTAACCGGCGGCCTGAACTTTGACGCTGCCGTGGAGGCCGTTGCCGCTTGCACGGTCTTCACCACCCACACGCCAGTCTCTGCGGGCCACGACGTGTTTGACCGGGATGTTGTTGCCAGTTACTTCCGTAACCTGATCGGTGAGCTGGGAATCGGGGAGCAGGGCTTCCTGAATCTGGGCGCTGATGGCGGTGGACACTCCGGATTCAACATGACCCGGCTGGCCCTGACCGGTGCACGCAACGTCAACGGCGTCAGTCGAATCCATCGCCACGCGACAGCCGCGATCTGCTCGTCGAACTGGCCGGAGGTCGGGGCGGCCGAGAATCCCATCGGTTTTGTCACTAACGGCGTGCACGTTCCGACGTTCATGCAATCGGAATGGGCTGATCTGCTCGAGCAAAGCATTGGCCCGTCCTGGCGCTATCAGCTCATGGATCGGGACCTGATGCGGCAGATCCAGGAGATTCCCGATGGCCGCTTCTGGTACGTGGGACAGCAAGTCAAGGCGGCCATGCTCACCGGCCTCCGCGACCGGTTGCGCCGGCAGCACGCGCGGAACCAGCTCTCCGAAGCCCACGCCCACCGCTTGCTCAAGTATCTGGATCCCGATCGACCGGATGTGCTGACCGTCGGTTTCGGCCGGCGCTTCGCCACCTACAAGCGGGCCACGCTGTTACTGCAGGACCTCGGCTGGCTGAAAGACATCATCGACAAGGATGAGCGGCCGGTGGTGTTCATTTTTGCCGGCAAGGCCCACCCGGCGGACCGTCCGGCGCAGCTCCTGATGCAGGAGTTGCACCGGGTCAGCTGCCTGCCCGAGTTCTCGGGAAAACTGCTGCTGGTCGAGGGCTACGACATGGGCCTGGGTCGTCTGCTCACATCTGGTGTGGACGTGTGGCTGAACACTCCGGTCCACCCTATGGAAGCCAGTGGCACCTCCGGCATGAAGGCCGCCATCAATGGCACCGTTAACTGCAGCGTGCTTGACGGCTGGTGGGCTGAAGCCTACGACGGCGAAAACGGCTGGGCTATTCCACCGTCTACCCAGATCAACGACCCGGCCGAGCGGGACCGCCACGATTCGCGGACTCTCTATGAGATTCTGCAGGACGAGATCATTCCTCTCTATTACGCGAGGGATGAACGCCTCGGCTACTCCCCGGGCTGGGTTCGCAAGTGCAAGCGCTCGATGTCTACCATCCTTCCCCACTTCAACATGAACCGGACCGTGCACGATTACTCGGTCCTGTTCTACGGTCCAGCGGCGCGACGCGGCCGGGAGCTGGCCATGGATGGCTATGCGGCGGCCCGAAGTCTCGCTGTCTGGAAGCAGAAGGTGCGGGCGGCCTGGGCCGGTGTTGCTCTGCGTCTGGCCAGTTCCGTGGCCAACCGGATTGACTTCAACAGCAGTGTCAGCGTCGAAGTCGACGTCACACTGAACGGGCTTAGCGCCGCTGATATTCGTCTTGAGTGCATCGTGTCCCGGGAAATCTGTTCCGATCTCACAGTACCTGTTCGACAGTTTGCGGATCGGGGCATGGCTGAACCCGGCCTGCGCCTGGTCGGTGAGGACCACGTCTATGTGCAGGACTTTGCTGCCGTCGGCCGGGCTGATGCGGAGGGCGTGCAGCGCTATCGAGTGGAACTGCGGCCCCCCTGGTGCGGAGCCCTGCATTTCCAGGTCCGGGGTGCTCCGTCGCATCCGCAGCTGTCCCACCCCTACGAACTGGGCCTGATGCGCTGGATCTGAATGCGCTGTGCCTAGGCAGCAGGTGCCAGTACCACTCCCGCCAGGGGTGGCAGCGTGACCACGATGGACCAGGGCTGCCCCATGGCGGGCACCGCCTCTGACTCGTGCAGGCCAGGGTTGCCCAGATCGCTGCCACTGTAGAACCGTGAGTCGGAATTGAGTACTTCCCGCCAGAGTCCCGCCTGGGGAACGCCCAGGCGGTATCCGGGCCGCGGCACCGGCGTGAAGTTGAGCGCCACGACAACGGCCGCATCGTCTGCCCGCCGCACGAAGCTCAGGGTTGAGTTCTCCGCATCGTCCCAGCGCAGCCAGTGGAAGCCACGGCCGTCGAAGTCCATCTGGTGCAGGGCAGGGGTCGCAGCGTAGAGGCTGTTGAGATCGCATACCAGCCGGTGCACCCCTCCGTGGCGGCGATCAGCAAGCAGGTGCCAGGGCAGCGACTCCCGATGATTCCACTCCCAGGGCTGGGCCAGTTCACCGCCCATGAACAGCAACTTGCGTCCCGGATACGTCCACTGGAAAACATAGGCAAGGCGCAGGTTGGCGTACCGCTGCCAGTCATCGCCCGGCATCTTCCCGAGCAGTGAGCCCTTGAGGTGTACCACTTCATCATGGGACAAGGGCAGCAGGAAGTTCTCGCTGAAGGAATACACAGTGCCAAAGGTCATGAGATCTTGGTGGTGCTTGCGATGGACGGGGTCCATTTGCAGGTACTTGAGGGTGTCATGCATCCAGCCCATGTTCCACTTCATGCTGAAGCCCAGCCCTCCGGTATCAACGGGGCGGCTCACCCCGGGCCAGGCGGTGGATTCCTCCGCGATCGTGACCGTGCCGGGAAAGTCCCGGTGGGTCATGGTGTTCAGTTCCCTCAGGAAAAGCACAGCCTCCAGGTTCTCGTTGCCCCCGTGCACGTTGGGGTACCACTGGCCTGGTTTCCGGGAGTAGTCCAGGTAGAGCATGGAGGCGACGGCATCCACCCGCAGGCCGTCGACATGAAATTCATCCAGCCAGAAGCGCGCACTCGAGAGCAGAAAGCTGCGAACTTCCTGCCGGTCGAAATTGAAGATGAGCGTACCCCAGTCCGGATGGCTGCCCTTTTGCGGGTCCCCGTACTCGAAGAGCGGCGAGCCGTCGAAGTTGGCAAGGCCGTGGCTGTCCCGGGGAAAGTGGCCGGGCACCCAGTCCAGGATCACACCAAGCCCGCCGCGATGACACACATCGATGAGGTAGCGCAGGTCATCCGGGCTGCCGTAGCGGCTGGTGGGGGCAAAGTAACCCACGGGCTGATAACCCCAGGACTCATCCAGGGGAAACTCGGTAAGAGGCAGGAATTCGACGTGGGTAAAGCCCAGGGCCTTGACGTAGGGAACGAGGGCATCGGCAGCTTCCCGGTAGGTGAGGGAGCGGCCGTCCGGGTGGCGACGCCAGGACCCGAAGTGCACCTCGTAGATCGACATTGGCGCCCGCAACCAGTCCCGGCCGCGCCGCTCCTGCAGCCACGCCTCGTCCTGCCACGGGAAAGGGCCGGCCGGGCGGAACCTGGAGGCGGTGGCAGGCCTGAGCTCGAACTCCCGGGCGAAGGGGTCGGTCTTCAGGTTCAGGTCTCCGGAATGGCGGTTGCGGATCTCGTACTTGTAGAGCCCCTCCGTCAGGCCGGGTATGAACAGCTCCCAGACGCCGGACTGCCCCCGGACGCGCATCGGGTGGCTGCGCCCGTCCCAGCGATTAAAGTCTCCGACCACACTGACCCGACCGGCGTTGGGGGCCCAGACGGCGAAACGCATGCCGATGATGCCGTCCGCCTCCCAGGCATGGGCGCCCAGAAACTGGTAGGCGGCGTTGTGGTGGCCGCCGTTGAAGGCGCCGATCTGCCCTTCCTCCAGCTGGGGGCCGAAGCAGTACGGATCAAAGGCCTGGCTGACCTGGCCGCTGCCAGCCAACGCCCGCAACTGGTAGTGGACCGGGACCGAAAGTTCAGGGCCCTGCCACTCAAAGAGGTCGGTCTGACCGACCCGGGACATGGCCGCTTTGGCCTCCACGATCTCCACACTGGCCGTATCGGGAAGGAGCGCCCGGACAACGACCCGACCACCCGTCAACGGGTGGCGACCCAACCAGCGGAACGGGTCGTGATAGCGGGCTTCCAGCAGGGAATTGAGTTCCGGCGGCAGCAAAGGCGGCATGGCTCCCTTAGGACCGATGGTGTTACATTCCTCAGCAGTGTGACAGATCAGGCGCGGACACTGCGGTGAGCATCTTCTATCCGGGCAGCAGCGCCAAACCCGCCCGTTCCGGCCGGTTCGTCAGCCAGCTGACGAAGAGCACCATGGCCCTGATTATGGCGGGAGGGCGGGGCGAGCGGCTGCGTCAGCTAACTCTGCACCGCGCCAAGCCTGCCACGCCCTTCGGCGGCAAGTATCGGATTATCGATTTCAGCCTCTCGAACTGTGTCAATTCCGGGATCCGTCAGATTCTGGTGCTTACCCAGTACAAATCCCACTCCCTTATCCAGCATGTTCAGCGTGGCTGGGGTTACTTGCGCGGCGAGCTGGGTGAGTTTGTCCAGCTTGTGCCTCCCCAGCAAAAGTTGGGTGAGTTCTGGTACCGGGGCACAGCTGACTCCGTCTTTCAGAACCTGGACATCATCGACGCCCACGCCCCTGAGCTCGTGCTGGTCCTGGCGGGCGACCACGTCTACAAGATGGACTACGGCCCCATGATCGCCTTTCACGTGGAGCGGCAGGCGGACATCACGATCGGCATGGTCCAGGTACCCCTCGCGACGGCGCACGAGTTTGGTATTGCGACGGTGGATGCCGACCACCGGATCACCCGTTTCAGCGAGAAGCCCCGGAATGCAGAGCCCATGCCCGGGCGCAATGACGTCGCACTGGCGTCGATGGGCATCTACGTTTTCGGGCGGGACTATCTGCGGGAGGCGCTGACGACGAACGCCGTTGATCCCGATACGGCGCATGATTTTGGCAAGAACATCATTCCGAAGGCGATCGGGGGTGGTGGGGTCTATGCCTATGCCTTCCAGAGCGTCGAAACCGAGGCCCAGGCCTACTGGCGTGATGTCGGCACGGTCGATGCGTTCTACAGCGCCAACATGGAGCTGATCTACGTGAGTCCGGAGCTCAATCTGTATGATTCCGAGTGGCCGATCTGGACCTATCAGGAGCAGATGCCCTGCGCCAAGTTCGTTCTCGACGAGGCTGGACGCCGGGGCATGGCCATCAACTCGATGGTGGCCGGGGGCTGCATCATTTCCGGTGCCAGTGTTCGCGAGTCCCTGCTGTTCTTCAATGTGACGGTGGACGAGCGGACGGAGATCTTCCGTTCCGTGGTTCTGCCCCATGTGGCGGTGGGGCGGGGCTGCCGGATATCCCGCGCCATCATCGATGAAGGTTGCGTAATCCCGGACGGTACGGTGATCGGTGAGGATCCGGCCACGGACCGGCAGCGCTTCCATGTGTCGGAGCAGGGCGTGGTGCTCGTGACCCAGGACATGCTCAGCGCTGCTGCCTCCCCAGCCGCTCCCGCCGTGGCTCCCTAGCCGGATCGGGATCGGGGTGGCGAATTCCCTGCTGACGGGCCAGCGACGCGCTGGCTTGCTGCTGCATCCCACCTCATTGCCAGGACCCTGGGAGGCCGGCGTGATGGGCAGCGCTGCGTCCCGCTTTCTGGACTGGCTCCGGGAGGGCGGCTTCCGTTTGTGGCAGATGTTGCCTGTGGGCCCGGTCGGCTCGTCCCTCTCGCCGTACCAGTTGAGCTCCGCCTTTGCAGGCAACCCACGGTTGATCGATCCCGAAGCCCTGCGAGCTTCTGGCTGGTTGGCGTCCGGGGCGGCTACCAGCGGCGGTACCTGGGACGAGCGCAGGGCACTGCTGCACGAGGCCTGGTTGGGCTTTCAGGCGCGTGCGAACCCCGAGGAGCGGCAGGCGTTCAGCACTTACTGGCAGGCGGAGCGCCACTGGCTGCTGCCCTTCGCCCTGTTTCGGGCAGCACGCAGCCGCCACGGCGACGGGGGGTGGTGGACCTGGCCCGAGGCTATCCGGACCCGCACCCCTGCTGCCACGGGCCGCCTGCTGCAGGATGCTGCGCCTGAGATCCGCGAGACAGCCTTCGAACAGTGGGTGTTCGACCGTCAATGGACTGCGCTGCGCCATCAGGCCCGGGAGCGCGGGATAGAACTCATTGGTGATCTGCCCATCTACGCCGATCTCGACAGCGCCGATGTGTGGTGGCACCGCCGGCTCTTTCGTGTGGATGCCCAGGGCCAGCCGGCAGTCGTCGCGGGGGTCCCGCCGGACTACTTCAGTGCCGAGGGACAGAAGTGGGGTAATCCACTCTACGACTGGGAGGCAATGCGTGCCGACGGTTTCAGGTGGTGGGTGGAGCGGGTCCGCTCCCAGTTGCGGCGTTTCGACTATCTGCGGATTGATCACTTCCGGGGCCTGCAGGCTTACTGGGAAGTCCCCGCAGCTGCTGCCAGCGCCCGGGAAGGGCGGTGGCAGCTGGCACCGGGCGCAGAACTGCTGCGGGCCCTCGGGGACGCGGCAGGCGGTCAGCCGTTCCTGGCCGAAGACCTGGGGACGATCACGGCCGACGTCCATGCGCTCCGGCAACAGTTCCGATTGCCGGGCATGCTGATTGCCCAGTTTGCCTTTGACGGTTCCGCAGACAATCCCTACCTTCCCGCCAATCAGGTCGAGTCTGCCGTCATCTACTCCGGAACCCACGATAACGACACCGCGCTCGGCTGGTACCGGGGCCTGGATGAAGGGGGCCGGGACACTGTTCACCGGACCCTGGGCTGCGGCCCTGGCGACATGCCCGGCGCGCTCCTGCGCTCGGTGTGGCAGTCCCCGGCCCAGATCGCCATGTTTCCGCTGCAGGATCTTCTGAATCTCGGCTCTGAGGCCCGGATGAACACGCCGGGAACGGTCAGCGGGAACTGGGGCTGGCGCTTCTCCTGGGAGCAGGTCCCTGCCGGTCTCGCTGCTGAGTGCCGCCGCCAGGGTGCAGAATCGGGCCGCTCTAGGCTGTAAGGCCTGCGAGTCGCGCGTAGAGCGCCTCGTAGTGGGGAGCCTGGTGGCGCCAGGAGTAGTCCTCAGCCATTCCATTTTGCTGGACCCGACCCCAGAGCGCTGGCTGATGAAACCAGCTGATGGCCTCACCGATCGCCCAGGACAATCCGGCACCATCGGCATGCTTGAAGACGGCACCCGTACCTGTACCGCTCGCCGTTTCAAAGTGGCGGACCGTATCCTTCAGCCCGCCAGTTTCCCGCACGATCGGTACGGCGCCGTAGCGCAGCGCGTACATCTGGGTCAGCCCGCAGGGCTCGTAGATGGAGGGCACCAGGAAGCAGTCGGACCCCGCGAAGACCAGCCGGGCTAGCGACTCATCCTGCACCTCAAAATAGCGGAAGAGGTCCGGGAACGTCTGCGCGACCTGCTGGAGCTGGCTTGCATAGCGCTCTTCGCCCTGGCCGACAACCACCATCTGAACCTGCCGCTGGCGAAGCAGTGGCGGCAGGGCTTCGATCACGAGTTCGAGGCCTTTCTGCTCGGCCAGCCGGGTGACCATCCCCAGCAGGGGCACCGTCTGTCCGGGTAGCAGTCCTGCCTGCGCGATGAGCGCTTGGCGGCAGAGTGCTTTACCGGTCAGGTCCCGTGACTGGTAGTGCGCGGGGAGCCGGGCATCCGTGGCCGGGTCCCAGGCGCTGTAATCGACGCCGTTCAAGATCCCGACCAGGCGATTGCGCCGCTGCCGCAGCAGCGGATCGAGACCCTTGCCGTACTCCGGCGTCAGGATCTCCAGCCCATGAGTGGGACTCACCGTGGTGAGGGCATCGGCGGCAGTGATGCCGTCCCGCAGGAAGTTGAGGTCATCGACTGGCTGAGGGCTCAGGCCCGGGGCATTCGGTGCCGGGGAGGGTTTCGACAGGAGACCCAGGTCGGCAGCCAGGGTGCCCGCGAAGACCCCCTGGTAGCCGATGTTGTGAATGGTCAGAACCGAGCTGGCGTCCCGCAGGTGTCGGGTCCGGCCATAGCCGTTGTTCAGCAGCACGGGCAGCAACGCGGCGTGCCAGTCATGGCAGTGAATGATCTCCGGGGACCAATCCAGCACCCTACAGAGCCGTAACGCGGCATGGGCGAGGAGGGCGAAGCGCCGCGCCTCCAGTTCGCCACCCCCGTAAATCGCGCCGGAGCCGAAGAATCCCGGGGCGTCAATCTGGTAGAGCAGGGGCTCCCGACCGCTGGTGCCGGCCACCTGCCGGAAGGCGTAAGCCGGGTGGACTCCGCCCAGGGCAACCGGCGAAACCTCCAGTCCGTCCAGAACTATCGGGGTTCCGATCAGGCGGTCCCGATTGTCCACTGCCAGTCCCGGGTAGTGGGGCAAGACCACGCGAACGTCATGGCCAGCGTTTACCAGTGCCTTGCTAAGGCCGGTGACCATGTCGGCCAGGCCCCCGGTCTTGGCGAACGGGGCGTACTCCGCCGAGACCATGAGAATCCGCATGGTGTCAGCTGCGCTGGCGGCTGATCAGAAGGTATAGATCCCCATGAGCTGGGCCACCCAGATGAGGTCCGTCGTGTCGATGTCGTAGTAGCTCAGTTCTACCCGCACGCTGATGGGTGAATCGGTCTTCAGGTTCAGGCCCATGGCGGCGGTCAGGTCCGTGCCGCTTTTGTCATAGTTCACCGATTCGTTACGCTGGGCAATCGGCGGGCCGGGCGTGGTGCCTACCTGGCGCTCGAAGCCGGCGTATTCAGCTTCCCAGTTGATGGCGCCCACCTTGAGGTAAGCGTCCAGGCTCGCGCCGATCGGCGTGCTGCCGACGAGGTAGGCCTGGATGCCGGAGGTCGACATCTGGGTGGTCCACTCACGGCTCTGACAGCCAAAGGTATTGCAGGCTAGGGGTAGCTCGTAGTTCTGCACGGCCTCGCCAAAGTCCGTGTAGCCCACCTCGACGCCGAAATTCTTGGTGAACATCCAGCCCAAAGTGGCATTCACGCTGACCTCGGTGCTGTCGAACCCCGGATCGCTGCCAATGGCGGCAACGTCTGCGGGCCTGTCGGGTACAAGGTTGAGCTGCTTCAGGCTCGACTCAGTCCCTGCAGCGCCGATGCCGATGCCCACGTAGCCGCCCGCGAATACCGCGGTCGGCAAGGCCAGCCCAGGTCCTGCAAGAACCATTGCCATCAGTACGGTCAGTCTATTGGTCATTCCCCGGCTCCCGAAACTATTCTGTTTGACTTATGTATCTATGAGGCTCTGCAGGACTCAATTTCGAGAGATCAGAAGATTGTGTCTCGCCCCAGGAACTCGCCGAAGTACAACCGGGCGCTGAGTTCGAAACCCGTATCCGTGTCGAACACGATGCCCGTGGCCCGGAGAGTGAGGTAGTCGGTGACGTTGTAACCGAGCCCCAGCAGTACGTCATTATTGGAGATGTTCGAATCGCTCAGCTCCGAGTATCGAAAGCCAACCTCCAGCTCCACGTTTTCTGACATCACACTGCGGATCATGGCCTCGCCGAAATAACCCGTGTCGTCGGCGGAGACCAGCTGGCAAAGATTGTTGGGGGTCTGGAACTTGGTGATGTCGATGTAACCCGCGCGCAGCTCGAAGTTGGTCTTTTCCGCGATCGGCAGGTAGGCACCAAGGCCCCCTGCGACCGCCTGGGAATCCCGGTTGTCCTTGGAGGTGATAGTGCCGCCTTCGCCGTCGTCGCACTCCACGGTCGAGCCGTTGAAGTTGCCGTCGAAGAACTGGCCGAAAACCTGGATTCCCACCGGACCGACCTTGGCCAGACCCACCGAGCCGTTCAGCAGGATCCCCTCGTGGGTGCCGCCCGGCTGCTCCACGGCATAGAGCACGTCAGTCCACTCATAGCCGGCATCAAAATAAGAGTAACGGGGCCCACCCGTGTCCTCCTCTGCTGCGGCCGCGCTAATCCCGCCTGCTGCTGCGAGTGGCAGAAGCGCAACGCTCAGATACCGGGCAAACTTCGACCGGACAAGTCTCGAATTCATTAGGACGTTCCCCCAGATTACAGCGCGGATCCGCAAAGTCGAAAAGACTATAGCGAATCGGCTCCAGACTGGCTATAGCGCGCCTCTGCCGGCGGGGTGCTTCGCCCGCGACGACTGCTAGTTGGGCAGGACCGCTGCCCGCCGTTGCCGGGTGTAGCGTTGGAGCGACCATTTGGTATTATGCCTCCGCAACTTTCGCGGGGGATTCGGAATGACTATGTCTAGGAATGTCAGCGGCCGCACGGCTTTCGTCTGGCTCGCTTGTGCCGTGGTTCAGGCGCTGCCGATGGTTGCCAGCGCGCAGATCGAGGAAATCATAGTCAGCACCCGCCGCAAGGAAGAAAGCCTCCAGGATGTGCCCATCGCCGTGTCGGCGATCACGGCCGAGCAGATCCAGCGCCAGGGCATCACTGATCTGAAGGACGTGGTGGCCAACCAGCCCAGTGTGCAGTTCGACCAGTCCTTCGGTCCCTCCGACAACCGGATCACCATTCGTGGCTTGTCCAACACCCGAGGCCGGTCCAGCGTGGCTTTCCTGGTGGACGGTATCGACGTCACGACGGAGAACCTGATTAACGCCGGATCCGGCCTGATCGCCAATCGCCGCCTGCTGAATGACGTGGAGCGCATCGAGGTCGTCAAGGGCCCCCAGAGCGCACTCTACGGCCGCGCTGCCTTTGCCGGCGCCATCAGCTACATCACCCGGGATCCCGGTGACGAATTCAATGGCAGCGTCGGCTTCGATATCGGCGACTACGGCCGGCGGACGGTCACTGGCGTGGTCGGCGGCCCGTTGTCCGACACCTTCGGCGTCCGTATTACCGGTGTGCAGTTCAACGAGGACGGCTACTACCAGAACAGCATCTCGGGAGAGAATGTGGGGGGCTCCGACGGTTATGGCGCAGCCCTGACCATGCTCTGGCGGCCGACAGACGCCGTCCGCGTGCGGACGCGCCTGGAATACAGCGAAGAAAACTACGACGTGCGGGCTGTGGTCAACCTGCAGGGTGATACGCCCTACGAACTTCCCCCCAATGCGGTGGTGATACAGCAGCCCTTCATTACCGGTGATCCTGCAACGCAGAGGGCCGGTTCCAGTGCCACCAACCTGTTCAATTTCGGCACTTTCTGTCCCAAATTTGGCTTTGATCCCACCAATCCTCAGGGCCCTCCCGCCTTTTGCCTGCCGAAAGAACTCAAGAACGCCGGCGGGGTCAAGGTCGCGTTGAGCGAGGATGAAAACACCGGCAAGGATTTCTTTGGGACCAACACCACGACGTTCTTTGGCAGTCTGATCGCCAGCATCGACCTGGGTTATGGCACGATTTCGTCCTACACCGGGTGGACAGACTTCGACGCCGCTGATTCCTACGACCAGGACTACCAGGCCAGCACGAAGCTCGACTTCAATGGCAACGGCTCGGTGCCCTACACCTACGACGCCAACGGCAAGGTGACCGGCGGCCGCACCGATACACTGATGGGGCAGAACGAATCCAATCAGGAGACCAGCACCCGCCAGTACTCCCAGGAGTTCCGGTTCGCCACCCAGTGGGACGGTCCCGTCCAGCTCACCGCCGGCGCGCTCCTGTGGCAGGACATCCGGAAGCTCTACGACAGAAACAACATTACCTTCTGCGCGCCCTATGGGCGGGTTGGTGCCTCGGCTCTCACAGACTCCGCGGGCAACGTTGTTTTGAAGTATGCGTCGGTCCCCAGACCTGGTGAGCCATTGCCGCCATTGGTGCCCGTATTGAACGCAACGACCGGTAGCCTCGCCAAGGCTGCGGGCGTCTGCGATGGCAATAACAATACGAACACCAGCTGGCAGGACTACCGGCGCCAGGTCTCGGACCCCCAGTACGCCGCAGTGTGGGATGCTCGCACCCGGGACGTGTCCTTCTACGGTCGCCTTGACTGGCAGATGACGGAAGACTTCAGCCTGAGTCTCGAAGACCGGTGGGTCAACGAGTCATTCAGCCTGAGCACCCCGGGAAACTCCAGCTGCACCGAGTCGGCCTTTGCCACGGGCAGCAACCCGACCGCTGGCTGGCCCATAGAGGCGCGCACCTATTGCGATATCGAGCGCATCGTGTTCAATCTCCAGCCAGGGACGATTCTCGATCCGGCCAACGGCACCCTGACCCAGCGGTACCAGGAGGGCTCCAGCTACTCCAACTACAACACGCCCAAGGTCACGCTGGCCTGGAAGGCGACGGACAGCACCAACCTCTTTTTCTCCTATGGCCAGGCCAAGAAGCCCGAAGGCATCAACCAGCTGGCCGGCGGCGGCGGTGCGGCCCCCCCCAGCATTGAGGACCAGCGTTTTGACGCCGAGGAACTGCAGTCCTGGGAGCTGGGCATAAAGACCAACTTTGAGGCGGGCGGGTTCTGGAATGTCAACAGCTCCATCTTCCTGCAGGATTACTCGGCGAAGCAGGTTGGTATTCAGGTCGTGTCTTCGGAAGGCATTTCCCAGCCCCGGATCATCAACGTGGGTGGCACGCAGGTCTGGGGCTTCGAGTTTGAAGTTCTCTGGCAGCCGGGCTTCATGGAGGGACTCAGGCTGGGCCTTTCCGGGACACTGCTGGATGCCAAGTACACCGACTTTGTGGATGACACGCGGAATCTTGTGCGGGCCGCGGTCTACGGTTCTTGCCCGGTCATCTACAAGCTGGGCGACCAGGAATCCACAGACCCAGCGGCTTTTACCATCGTTGACACCAACAACGACGGCGCGGTGAACATTAGCGATGGCCAGCCGGTCGCCTTCTGCCGGCTGAATTACAACGGCAACCAGCTGGAGCGCTCGCCCAAGCAGTCTTACTCGTCGTCGCTGGTTCTCCAGAGGCCGTTCCTCGACACGCCCTTCGAGTACCTCGTCGAGCTGAACGGCAGCTGGCAGGACGAACGGTATGCAGACCCGGAAAACGTGGTGAAGCTGGCTGACTACGCCCGGCTGGACATGCTGCTCGGCCTGACTTCCGACAAGTGGGACGTCATTGCCTACATGAATAACGTCTTCGACGACGATACCTTCATCACGGGCGGCAGCGGTCCGGACTTTGGCGAGCAGGTCACCCAGCTCGGCTTCACGGCCGGCTTCGGCACCACCCACTATTTCGCCACGCTGCCGGACCCCCGGGTTATCGGGGTTCGCGCCACCTACCGGTTCGGAGAGGGCCGCTAACACCGCCTTGGCGGGCCCTTTCAGTTCATCTCTGCGACGCAAGAAAAGACGCCCCGGGGACGCAAGTCCCCGGGGCGTCGTTGTTTCCGGCTGCCAAATTCTGAGTGCGGGGTTCTAACCCGTGAGGCGCTGGCCCTAGCCAAGCACCTTCGTCGTGCCGATGAAGCCCACGATACAAATCAGTGCGTAGGTCGACCAGATGATCACTGTCGACTTGGCCATCGTGCCACTGATGATTGCCTCGATCTCAGGCCTGGAGCCTTCGACGGCGAGTCGGCCGAAGGCCGCGCCGAGAGGGTCGAAGGCGATGATCATCCAGATCACCATCAGGTTAATGACCCCATAAAGGGCCACCTTCAGGTGCAGCCAGGGGACGTCCTGGACGAAGGGCCCATTGCCCAGCCAGGATGAGATGCAGAGGGCGATCACGGTGACGCCGACGAAGCCGGTGAGCCAGTTGGTGATCCCGGCCAGGCGGTGCCCCATCGGCTTGTCGTACCAGTAGGCGCCCGCCATGCTGATGGCCCACCAGACGATGCTGAAGAGCCACACGAGGGCTACGGCCAGGTCGGAAATGGGCAGGAAGCCCAGTTCCCGGGACAGCATGACACCGAAGGGCAGCGCGGCTTTCCACATGGTCCGGGGCAGCAGTTCAATGCGCAGGGCCATGTGGAGCAGGGTCACCCGGGTCATGAAGCTCAGGCTGGGATCCGTGGACTTCCGGGCGGCCAGGTAGACGCCCATGTCCGTGCCTACCCAGAAAACGAACATCAGAGTGTGCGCGTAGAGCCACGCGGCGTATTCAGTCATGGCTTGAGACTCTCCCTGGTAAACGTGTGCGGGACTTTACCTCAATCGCAGCAGGTGTCCGCAAGGCGGAGTGCCGGCCAGTAGGTGGCCAAGGGGTTCCTTGGTATTCTGACCATCCTGAGGAGCTGGCAAGGAGAACAGGGTGCGACCACACGTAGAACTCATACAGCAGGCTGACTTGTGCTGGCACGCCGCGGAATTGCCCAGGGGCGAGGGGAAGGTTCGCCAGCGCAACATGTCCTACGACGAGGAGAATGGGGGAGCGTCCACCAAGCTCGTTTTTGACTCCAGCTGGCATCGTCCGGCCGGCTATCACCACGCCGATACCGAATGGTACGTGCTGGCCGGTGAGGTTCGCTTCGGGTCGCAGGTGCTCCGCAAGGGTGCTTACTTCCGGGCTCCCGCCGGGCTGCGGGTTCCCGCCCTGGCGGTCAAGGAAGGCACGGAGGTGCTGTTGTTCCGCGAGCTGCAGGACTGGGGCTTCACGACGTCTGCCAAGGACCGGCCGGGATTTGTTGCCCGGGGCCTCAACACCGCCTCCAGCGAGGCCGGAGTGCTCACTCTGGTTGATACGACCCGCATGGAATGGATGCCCAACATCTATGAGGGTGACCAGCAGCGCTTCCTGAAGCTCAAGTTGCTGTTTCACGATCCCGCGCCGAAGGACAATCCCGAGAAGGGGTTTGTGACCATGATGTGCTGGGCTCCGCCGGGCTGGTCGGACAGCCGGCTGGTCCACCACCCGGTCTTCGAGGAGGCCTACACCCTGGACGGCCACCTGGACTACAACTTTGGGCGACTGGATGCGGGCACGTATTTTTTCCGGCCCTCCCGCGTCAAGCACGGGCACTTTATCTCCGGCGAAGAAAAGGGCTTCACCGGCATCTTTCGCATGGATGGTTCCATCATCAACTGGATCACCATCAACGAGAAGGTAACCGTTGAAGGCACGCCCCTGAACTATGACCCCCGCACCCAGGGGCCGGTCATGGCCGGGATCCCGGTGCGGTCGCGATCCACTGGCGAGTGGGACAGGGACGGCCAGTAGGCAGTCAATGAATGGCTCGATCGATATTGTCTGCAACCTGTTCACGCCCGAGGCAGTTGCGGATGGACACACCGGCCTCGACGAGGCTTTCAAGGCCCAGGTCCGGATGCCACCGGAGATTCGCGGTGGTGTGACGGTCGACAACTACATTGAGCGCATGGACCGGGCCGGGATCGAACGCTCCCTGCTGATCGCCGTTCGGGCCGGCGACATCAATGTGAAGGGCGGCTTCGAGTTGCCCTACGAGCGCGTGCGTGACGTCTGCCAGCAGCACCCCACAAGGTTCTCCGGCCTGGCCGGGATCGATCCGTTTCGCGGTATGCAGGGCCTGAGGGATCTCGACCAGGCAGTGCGTGAGTATGGCTTTGTCGGTGCGCACCTGTATCCACACTGGTGCGGGCTCGCTCCCGATCATGCCAAGTACTACCCGTATTACGCCAAGTGCTGCGAACTGGATGTGCCCATGATGATGCAGGTTGGCCACAACCTCGTGTATTCCCGGGAGCGGCGCCTGCCGTCCGTCGGCCGCCCCATTTGCCTGGATCAGGTCGCCATCGATTTCCCGGAGCTCCGGCTTATTGGCATCCACATCGGGGTTCCCTGGACAGACGAAATGATCTCCATGTGCTGGAAGCATGAGAACGTGTTCGTCGCGGGCGATGCCTATGCTCCGAAGCACTGGCCTCAGGCTTTTGTGCACTATGCCAACACCTATGGCAAAGAGAAGGTTCTGTTCGGTACGGACTGGCCGGTTATTGATCCTGAGCGGGCGGTTCGCGAGATCGATGAACTCAACTTCCGCCCGGAAGCCAAGCGTCTCCTGATGCGCGAAAATGCCCTGCGCATTTTCAAGCTGCCCGCCTGAGCGGGCCATTCCGGCCCATGGCGCCTGATCCGGTTTTCGACGCAGTGCTGCCCCCGGCAACATTCCACCATCTGTCGCTGGTGGGCGGCGTTCGTGCAGCCATGCACCGGGCGCCGGAGAAAGTTGCCTATCGCCATGGCGAACGGACCCGGACCTACAGTGCACTACTTAATCGGGTTGACAGGGTGACCACGGCCCTGACGGTGGGGCTGGGGCTCCAGCCTGGTGACCACGGTGCCATCATCGGCAAGAATTCCATCGAGTACATGGAGATCGTTCTTGGTGCATCCCAGGCTGGCGTAGCTCTCGCCACGGTAAACCCCCGGTTGTCCCTGCCAGAGATCGTTGCGATCTGTGCTGATGCCGGGGCCCGGGTGGTTTTCGCAGATCCCGAGGTGGCAGCGGCGCTGGGGGATGTCACGCTTGAGATGCGGCCGGTCATTATCGCTATTGGCCCTGATTTTGAGGCCTGGCTGGCCAAGGCCAGCCCCATATCGTCGCCGCCTCTGGTGCGGGAGTGGGACAACTTCACAATTCCCTACACGTCCGGCACGACCGGCAAGCCCAAGGGGGTGCTGGTACCGCATCGCTCGCGCATCCTGACCCTCTTCGGTATGGCCGTAGAGTACGGCTGCTACGCGCCGGATGACCGCTTTCTGGCCATCGCGCCGATGTGTCACGGCGCCGGCATGATCTTTTCCCTGGCGCCGGTCTTCTTCGGGGGCTATGCCGAGATTATCGACAGGTTCGAGCCAGAGTCTGTTCTCGCGAAGCTCGGTAGCGGGCACTTCACGGGGTTCTTCGGCGTACCTACCCACTTCCATGCCTTGCTGGCGGGAACCTCAGCGCAACTGGCGGCCAGTCGCAGCACCACGCTCAAGACGGTGATCTCGAATGCGGCGGCGCTGCCTCAGGCGATGAAGGAACGGCTCGTAGCCCACTTCGGGTCAGGTCTCCTGCATGAGACCTACGGGTCCACCGAGGCTGGCATCGTCTCGAACCTGCGGCCACCCGACCAGCTCAGGAAGCAGCAGTGTGTTGGTCAGCCTTTTCCGTGTACGGAAATCGAACTCCGGCAACCGGACGGCACGGTGTGTGAGCCGGACGAGGTGGGGGAACTCTTTTCCCGCAGCCCCTATCTGTTTAACGGCTACTGGGCACGGCCCCGGGAGACCGCCGAGGCTTTCCGGGACGGCTGGGTCTCGGTGGGCGACCTTGCCCGGCGGGACGCCGAAGGTTATGTCTATATTGTGGATCGTCTCAAGGACATGATCATTTCGGGTGGTGTGAATATCTATCCCCGGGAAGTGGAGGAGATTCTGGCGCAGCACCCCGGGGTGCAGGAGGCCGCCGTTATCGGCGTGCCGGACGAAAAGTGGGGTGAAGTGCTGAAGGCGTTCATCGTGCGGCGCCCCGGCGGCGACTGCAGCGCGGAAGCACTGCTGACGTTCCTGGAGCCGCGCATTGCCCGGATGAAGCTGCCCAGGCACGTGGAGTTCATCGACCAGATTCCGCGCAACGCCAATGGCAAGGTACTGAAGACTGTGCTGCGGGCGCGGAGCTGATTGCGGATGGTGCCGGTTGTGGAGGACAAGCCCGCGGTGGAGTACTTTTTCGACAGCTCCTGCCCCTGGAGTTATCTGGCCCTGGAGCGGCTGCGGGATGCGGCACTCCGGACCGGTGCCCGGATCGTGTACCGCCCGGTTCTGGTGGACGACCTGCTGCGCCGCGTGAACCCGGAATCGCCTGCCGATCGCACTGACCCACTACCCGTGCGGGCCCGTTACCAGGCCAAGGATCTGGCGGACTGGGCGCGCTATTGTGGTCTGACGCTGCGCCGCCCGGAACCCTGGCCTCTGCGCGCCGAGTGGGCCCAGCGTGGCGCCGTCGTGGCGGCCGCCAGCGACCAGGCGTTCACTTACCTGATCGCCATGTTCGCGGCTCTGTTTGGGGCCAATCGCCGCATAGACCAGCGAACCGTGGTCGAAGCCGTGGCCGCAGAGGCCGGTCTTGACCCCAAGGCGTTTGCGGCGGGGATCGATGACGGGGCGACGCTCACCCAGGTGGAGGCCAACGGGAGCGATCTGCTCGCCCGGGGCGGCTTTGGCACTCCCACACTGCTGGTCGGCGACGACCTGTATTTTGGCAATGATCGTCTGCCGCTCGTCGAGGCCGCGCTGGCCCGGCAAGGTGACATGCGGCTGGTACTTCCCGGAGCACACGGAGCTTGAGACATGTCTGAATCAGCCATTGGTAGCGTCGGCACTTCCCGCCGCAGGTTTCTCGCCGGCTCCGGCTCGCTGGCTCTGTCGTTGAGCCTGAACTATGCACCGAGCTCGGTGGCCAGCGTGGCAACCGATCAGCCCCCCTACGGCGCCTGGGAGGACCTCATGCGCAGGAAGTGGACCTGGGATCGGGTCGCCCATGGGACCCACGGGACCAACTGCACGGGCACCTGCGCGTTCAACGTCTACGTCAAGAACGGCATCGTCTGGCGCGAGGAGCAGCAGGGCGAGTACGGCCGGTCTGAAGATGCGCCGGACTACGGCCCACGGGGCTGCCAGAAAGGCCTCCGGCACGCCAAGTACATGTATGGCAAGCAGCGGATTCTCTACCCGATGAAGAGGGTTGGGGAGCGGGGCGAAGGCAAGTGGGAGCGCGTGACCTGGGACCAGGCTCTGGGTGAGATCGCCGACCGTTTCATCGATTACTCGGTGGAGTTCGGGCCGCGCTCCATAAGCTTCGACCTCGGGACCCAGATGGTGCTCAAGCGCGCGTCCTTTGCGGCGCTTGGTCGCTTCGCCACCATCAGCGGCATCGAGCTGCCGGAGGCGTTTGCCGGTGTCGGCGACCTCCCTACCGGTGTGCAGATGACAGTGGGCGAGCCGCTGCTGGGCGACACCATGGCGGCGGTTTACAAGTCCCGCTGCTGCCTGGTGTGGTTCTGCAATCCAGCCGTCACCCGCATTCCTGACGCCCACTTCTTCTGGGAAGCCAGGTACAACGGCACCGAGGTGATCGCCATCTCACCCGAGTTCACCCCGAGCGCAATGCACGCGAGCAAGTGGGTCAATCCAAAGCCGGGTACGGATATTGCGCTGGCAATGGGCATGATCCAGGTGCTGCTTGCAGACGACCTGATTGACCGGGATTACATCCGCGAACAAACCGACCTGCCGTTCCTGGTGCGGGTCGATAACGGCAGGTTCCTGAGGGAAAGTGACTTCCTGGCGGGCGACTCCGCCCGGGATAACCTGTTCTATGTCTGGGACGAGAAGACCCGGAAGGCGCAAGCAGCTCCGGGCACTGGCGGGCCGCCACCACCACCAGGCTCGCCGGTCCCCGTCATCCCCGCCGGCACACTCGCCCTGGGCGACCTGCAGCCCGCACTGGAGGGTTCCTGGACGGTCAAGACCCGCGGGGGCCGGGTCCAGGTTACGACAGTATTTGAACTGGTCAAGAAACGCGCGCAGGACTACACGCCAGTGAAGGCTGCCGCCATTTGCGGCGTGCACCCGGACAATATCAGCCAGGTCGCTCGCATCTTTGGGCGGGCGAAGCCGGCGATGATTTTCACCGGCTACCGCATGTGCAAGTGGCTGCAGGGCGACCTGCTGCAGCGGGCTTTCATGTTGATGCTTTCCCTCACCGGGAATCTGGGGAAGGCAGGGGGCGGCTTCCAGCTCGAGAACCTTGGCAGCACGGCGAGCCAGATCATGTTCATGCTGGCCGGACTGCCGCCGACGCTGCGCATCGCGACCCTCGCGCGCTGGGACTATGTGCATTCCGACGGCAAGGGGCTGAACGAGAAGATCTACGGCAAGGCAGTTGCCGACAAGGTCGATCGCTACTTCCAGGAGTCCACGCGGTCTGGCGCCTGGCCGGATTACTCCGCGACCCCCTGGAAAATGGGGATCTTTGCTGGCAGCAACACGGCTAATTGGCGCGCTGGTGGTGGCCGCTGGCGGGATACGACCTTCGACAAGCTTGGCACGATCGTCACGCTGGCCCCGGACATGGGTATTACGGCCATGTACTCCGACTACGTCCTGCCCATCGCCCACCACTACGAGCGCCAGGATTACATGCTGGAGGCGCGTACTCCCTATGTGCAGGTGCTGGATGCTGCTGTCCCGCCGCTGGGCGAAGCCGTGGACGACTGGGGCGCGCTCAATCGGCTCGCCGCGGCGATCGCGGAGCGCGCGAAGATCCGCGGTATTGCGCCGATCCAGGACAGTTTCTTCGGTCAGCCTGTTCCCAGGGACTTCACCCTTTACCACCAGCTTTTCACCATGGGTGGCCAGATCAGGGAGACGAAGGACGTCATCCAGTTCCTCATCGACAAGGACCCGGGGGTGCCCAAAGTGTCCTTCGACGAGATGCGCAGCAAGGGACTCATGCGCAACGGCGACACTGAGCGGGTCATCTACGGGAGAAATGCCCCCTACGGCTCAGTCATGCTCCGGGGCGTGGAGTACCGGGAGCCTTATCCCACGCTGACCGGGCGTCAGCAGTTCTATGTGGATCATGCCTGGTTTCTCGCTGAAGACGAGCAACTGCCAGGGCACAAGGCGCCGATGAAGCTGGAGGGGTATCCGCTGCAGATGCTGATGGGGCATCTGCGCCACGGTATTCATACCATGTGGGCTGACGATTCCCTGCTGCTCAGCCTGCGGCGTGGCGAGCCCGATATCTACGTGGGACCGGTGGATGCGCAGGCTCGCGGCGTTGAGGATGGGCAGCTGATCCGCGTGTTCAATTCGATGGGGTCCTTCGTGGCCATGGCCCACGTGACCTCGAGCATGCAGCCGGGGATGGTCTACATGTATCACGGCTGGGATCCCATGCTGTTCCGCGGGGGGCGGAACAACTTCAGTGCCGTCGTCGCCAGTTCAGCCCTCATCAAGCCTACGGCACTGGTCAGTGGCTATGGGCACATCACCTACCGGCCTCTTGCCTTCGAGCCGAACTCGACGTTCCAGGATTTCACCTGTGACTTCGAGCGGTACACGGAGGCCAAAGCTTCGTAGACCGCCGGTAGGAGCGCCTTTAGGCGCGATTCGTGATCGATCGCGCCTAAAGGCGCTCCTACACGCCGATCCTCAGTGCCGCTATCGCCACGAAAACCTCCCTGAGGAACAGCAGCAGGGCGGCGATCAGCGCCAGCATCGCCAGGATGAAGAGACCAGCCACGGGCAGCGTGGCGTTGAAGTCCAGGAAAGCCCCGAGAAAAAGCAGCACCACGACGAGGGCCACCAGCAGGGCAGAGCAGGTGCTGAGCGTGATTGCCCGGTTCATCAGTCGTGCACGCCAGGCCATCACCCGGAGTTCCTGGCGGCGCTCTTCCAGTGCCTCCCCCGTGCTGGAGCGGGCCGCCTCTTCCAGCCGCCGCGCGCGGTCCACCACCCTGGCGAGACGATTGGTGAGTACGGTAAGGATGATGCCTATGCCGGACAGCAGGAACACCGGTGCCACGGACAGCTGGATCACATGGCCGATATCGATGAGCGGTGAGCTGGTGTCCATAGTGCTGGTCGTTCCCCGGCTAGCTGCCAATATGAAACAGAGCGTAACCGGTGAGGACGACCTGAGGCACTGCCATACCGATCAACAACCCGTCCTGCGGCGCCCGGATGACTTCGGTCGTCTCGGTAATCGGATCGGTCACCGTTCCCAGCGTCTCGCCGGAGCGGACGTTGTCGCCGGGTTTCCGGTCTGACAGGAAGATGCCCCCGGCCCCCCGGGCGCGGACCCAGGTTGTCCGGCGGACGACTCGCGATGGCGGGACTGCTGTAGTTGATGGCGGCAACATGCCGAGATGCGCCATCACGTTGCGGACGCCCGTCACGCCCATCCGGATGTCAGTCTCGTCAAAGCGCAGGGGTTCCCCTGCTTCGAACAGCACTGCCGGTATGCCGACGTCGAGAGCGGCCCGTCGCAGGTTGCCGACCGGACCCTTCCCATCCAGCACTACGCCCACGCCAAAGGCGCGGGCGAGATCAAGGGCGCGCGGGTTGCCCAGGTCGGTCCGGATCTGGGGCAGGTTGGTCCGGGAGTTTGCGCCGGTGTGCAGGTCCAGCAGCGCGTCGCAGTGCTTGCGCAGTTCAGTGAACAGTGCGTGCGCGATCAGGTCGGCGTGGCTGCCCGTCGCGGAACCGGGAAATGAGCGGTTGAGGTCCCGGCGGTCGGCCAGGTAGCGGGAGCCCGTGCGAAAGCCGTGGACATTGACGGCCGGAATGACGAGGAGCGTGCCTGCCACCGGTTGGGTAGTGCCGCCGGCATAGATCCGATGGGCAATCTCGACGCCGTTAATCTCATCGCCGTGAATGCCACCGGTGATGCACAGGGTCGGTCCAGGTCGGGAACTGCGAACGACCACCACCAGCGTATCGAGGAAGCTGCCAACGAAGGAGGGGCCCAGGAGGAATGGCATCCGCACCGTTTCGCCCGGGGCGACGCTGCGTCCCAGGATCTCCAGGGCACCCCAGTTGTTGGTGGCTGATGCGAGTGCTGTGGACAGTTGCCCTAAGCCCAGGCAGGCACACGCCAGTCCGCCGATCAGTACTCGTCTCAAAGCACCGCCTCCCGCGGCACGGGCTTGAGTAGCAGAAACGTCGCCCCGGCCAGCAGCACGGGCACGACTGCACACCAGGTGAAGGCCATCTCCCAGCCCACGCGGCCAATGGCCCAGGCCAAAGCAAAGGGTCCAAGCCCGAGGCCCAGTTCCACCGCAAAAGAGCTGGCAAAGCTCGCCGCGGTAGCCCGCAGGTCTGCCGGAAAGTTTTCGGCAATGAAGGTAAACATTACGGCGTAGGCGCCGTAGAAGAAAAACGTCATCGTGCTGAAGGCGAGGAAGGTAGACCACCAGTCCTTGGTGAACCAGATCATCACCGCAAAGGCGAGCCCGCCCAGCCAGCACCAGGCCACGATGGTGTTGCGCCGGCTGATCAGGAACTCACCGAACCAGGCGGCGAGAATGTAACCGAAGGTGCCGATCAGGAAAGACAGTCCAACCAGCTCGATGGCCTCCCGCGCGTCCCAGCCGCGGGACTCGCGGAAGTAGGGCGTCAGCATGATCGTGGCCCCATAGGCAAAGACGTAGAGGAATGTGCCGAGGAACAGGAGGATGGTCTTGCGTCGATAGGCGGGTTTGAAGAGTTCCCGGACGGCAGGCGGTGGCGTCCGGTTCGCCACCCGCTGGGCCCGGCTGCGCTGCCAGGCTGCGGAGTCCTTCAGGTAGCGCCAGATGACCCAGGCGTAGGGCAGAAAGAGCAGACTCAAGAAGAAGATATACTTCCAACCCCATGTTTCATAAATAAAAGGAACCAGGAGTGAGGCCAGGAAAAAGCCCAGCGGGAAGCCAATTTGCAGGACCCCGGTGAAGAGTCCCCGGAGGTGGGGTGGGGACTCCTCCATGACCAGCGTGCCGGTCACGGGCGACTGCACGCCTGCCGCTGTGAAGCCCAGGGTCCGCGCGATGAGCAGGGCCGCTGTGGTGGGGGCAAAGGCGAGGGCGGTCACGAAGACAGGCGTCAGCAGTGTGGCGCCCAGCAGGACCGCACGCCGGCCGATCCGGTCAGCGAGTGCGCCGATCTGGGTAATGAGAATTCCGGACACCACGAACGTGATCGCGATATACATGCCCCGGTCCAGGTCTGACCAGCCGAATTCCGCGGAGATTTCGGTAAGGACGAAGGTAAAGAGCGAGTGATCGAGATTCGCGAAAGTCACGCCAACGAGGCAGATGAGAAACACCCGATAGGTGTGACCCGGGACCGCGAGCAATGAGGCCCAGATTCCCTGCTCCGGCCGGCTGCTGCCCTGCTTGCTCATGTGCCTGAGAACGCCCGGATCCGGGCCACCAGGTCCTTGACGTCCTGGTCTGACAGCAGGTCGCCCCAGGCCGGCATGATGAAGCTCCTGCCTACGGCTTCACCGCCCTTGCAGATGGCCAGGTAGAGAAAGGAGTCCGGCAGAGTCTTCATGTAGGCTGGGTCGCTCTGGTCCTTCGGCGGGGTGTCCATGTGCATGACGATGACATCGCCCTTGCCGCTGGCCCCGTGGCACTCGGCACAGTACTGTCTGTGGAGCACTGCCCCATTTGCGGCGTCACCCCGGAGCTGCCCGGCAGGCACACAGCTGGCATCTGCCAGCGCCGGTTCGGCGGCAAAGCACGGCGCAGCAAGCCAGGCCAGCAGCACCCCAACCGCCGCGCTGGCGTGGCGCAGGCTCACCCCGCCGCCACCCAGCCGTACTGGGTAAGGCTGGGCTCCGGGCCGTCGGCCTGATAAGCAGCCTTCAGCTTGCTGAGACCGTCGGCAGGTATGGCCGACCGGGCGGCGTTCACATCGACATTGAACAGGCGCGCGCCGTTCAGGCCAAAGATCAGCGCCCGGTCCTCCGGCGAGATGGCCCGGTAGCCGAACTTCTCCTGGAGCGTTGCCGGGATCTGGAAGCGCCGGAAGGCCTCAATCTGCCACTGTGGCGAGCCCCACCAGATGGAGTCAGTGCCCCAGATCACGTGATCCGCGCCAACGGCGGCTATGACCTGGCCGAGCAGGTGGCCGCAGACTTCCGGGTGAGTAACGACCGAGTGGCCGAATACAGCACCGAGTTCCAGGTAGATGTTCTTCACTCCCGATGCCTTGATCTGCTGGCAAAACTCCGTGGTCCAGGGAATGTTGCCATCGGCATCAATGCCACTCTCGCCGGCTGGCACCTGGGTCATCATGTGCTTCATGCCCGAATGGAAGACGATCCAGTTGATATCTGGCCAGTCCTTCGCGGCCTTGATCATGTCATCGGGCCGGAAGAATTCCTTGCCGCGCCCAGGAATGGGCAAGCCCTTGTGGGTGCAGATGTTTCTGACGCCCAGCTTCAACGTGCGTTCGTAAAACGGGTAGGCGACCTTTTCGTCATCGTGGCGCCAGGGGCCGGCAGGATCACCGGTATAGAACTTCCAGGCGTCAATCTTGAGTTCCTTGACCAGCTGTTCCGCGTCATCAACCCAGTTGGGGTTGGTCGGAGTGCTGATGCCGTGGCTTAGCATCCGGCGTGAGCCCGCCATTTCGTTGATCACGTTACGGGTCTCAACCATCTGCTCGGAGGTCAGCACGTAGGCCTTTGGCGGGCCGATGGCAGCGCCGGTGATGCAGGCCATCACCGTGTCACTGTCGAAGAAGACCTCCTTGATGTAGTTAGCCCGGTGCAGGCTGTCCTTGTCGGGCGGCGCGCTGCCCAGGGCCGGGTTCAGGCCGAGCTTGGCAGTCTGGGTCCGGAACATCAGTGGCCCGGCCATGGAGTCATTGACGTGATGCGTCTGCCCGTCGAGGATGAATTCTTTCTTGGGCCACATCTCCCTGGTGGCTGCCGGTTCGGCGGCTTCCGCTTCGTTGACCAGGAAGGCGGGACCGAACACTTCGTTCATAGCCATGAACGACACCGCCATGCCGCCGCTCGTGCGCAGAAAGTCCCGCCGGGACATCCCGAGTTTGCGGCTGTACTGGTCTGCCAGCTCGAAGATGCGCTGCTCGACGCGCTTCTGATCCTCGGTCTGGGGCATCGGGTCGAACTCCTCATTGCCGACGATCTGCGTCGGAACGGGGGTGCCGCGACCCGTCTGCCTGTCCCTGTCGCTCTTGCGGATCCACATGGTCAGTACCTCGGTTGCCAGCTCCGAGCGTAACCGGTTTTTTTCTCCCCGGGGAACAGCCCTGCAGCGGATGACCGTTTTAGCTTTTCCGAACGGCGGGCAGGGGCCATACTTTGCGTTCACTCTCAGGGAGCCTGCCCATGCGCCTGCAGTACACCGCCGTCGGCATCCAGAACGTGTCCCGGATGGCCGTGACCCGTGATGACTACATGAAGGATATCGAGAACCTGGCGCTCTCGATGCGCTACGCCGTCTGGAACTGCAGCCTCGACCTTCCCGTGAAGCTGATCGCGGTGTCGGAGGGTGGCATCGGCGGGTGGTGTCTGGGCGGCGGGGAGGAGCACCTGCGCATCTGCCGGGAGGTGGCGCCGGAGATCCCGGGCAGGGAGACCCATTATCTCGGCGACCTGGCCAAAGAGCTCGGCGTCTACATCATCGCGCAGATGGTGGCGAAGGATCCGGAGCTGATGGAAGACCGGGTTTTCAATATTGCCTTCATCATCGACCCCCAGGGGGAGGTGATCCACAAGCACTACAAGACGGCGTTCTACCAGCGGGAGCCCAACGTGGCGCCCAGTGACATCTGGAATGTGTACCTGAAGAAGTACGGCGACGACCCGGTGAAGCTCTTCAAGGCAGTCTTTCCGGTGGCGAAGACGGAGATTGGCAACATCGGTACGCTGATCTGCGCGGAGGGCAGTTACCCGGAGGCGGCGCGGGGCCTCGCGATGAATGGCGCGGAGATCATCTGGCGTACCCAGTATCCCGAGCCCTGGATGGGTAACGGCATCGCCGAGATCCAGAACCGGGCCCACGCGGTCTTTAACAATTGCTACGTTCTCGCGCCGAACATTGGCGCGATCTATTTTCCGGGTGGCGAGCACCAGATGAGCTGTGGCAAAAGCCAGATCATCGACTACCGGGGCAACATCATCTCCGAGTACCTGGGTGGTGGGGAGACCCTGGTGAGCTCGGTCCTGGACATCGATGGCCTCCGGGACTTTCGCGTGCGGGCCCAGTGGCAGAACCTGATCAAAGACATGCGGGTGGAGGAGTACAAGACCATCTACGACGCTGCGATGGCCCGGGGCGGCATTTATCCCAGGAATCTCTGTATGGAAGACCCGCCCCTGACCGAGGGCGACCAGCTGGAGCTGGTGAAGCACCAGATCAACAAGATGGTGGACTGGGGCGTGTTCACGCCGCCCAGGGACTGGGAGCGCTACGCTGTAAAGCCAGAAGTCACTGACCGGGTTAACAAAGCCGGCAAACTGTAGGAGCGGCTTTAGCCGCGAGCCCAAAAAAACCGGCTAAACTCCGCGCCCTCATGCTGACCTTCCGGAACCTTGCCCTGCGGCGCGGCGAGCAGCTGCTGCTGTCTGATGTGGACCTCTCCCTCCACGCGGGCGTCCGCGTGGGCGTCGTGGGGCGGAATGGCTGCGGCAAGACGAGCCTCTTTGCCGTGGTCCAGGGCGACCTGGACCCGGACCGGGGCGACATGGAGCTGTCGGGCCGCGTCCGGATCGCCAGCGTCGCCCAGGAAACCCCGCACCTGCCGGATCCCGCCGTCGACTTCGTCATGTCGGGCGACGCGCTGGTCTGGGCGGCGATCAAGGCTGAGCGGGACGCCATGGCTGCCGAGGACTACGAGGCGGTGGCTGTGGCCCACCAGCGGCTGGCCGAACTCCAGGCCTACGATGCGGAGGCCCGGGCGGCCCGGCTGCTCCACGGCCTCGGGTTTCCGGCGGTCACCCACGACAAGCCTGTGGGTGAGTTCTCCGGCGGCTGGCGCGTTCGTCTGAACCTGGCCCGCGCGCTGATGACACCGTCGGATCTCCTTCTTCTCGACGAGCCCACCAACCATCTGGACCTGGATGCTGTCCTGTGGCTCGAGGACTGGTTGCTCAATTACCCGGGCACGCTCCTGATCATTTCCCACGACCGGGAGTTTCTCGACGGCGTCACCAGCCACACGCTGCACCTGCATGACGCCCGGGCGAAGCTCTACACGGGCAACTACACCTCCTTTGAGCGCCAGCGCTCGGAGCACCTGCGACTGCAGCAGATCGCGTTTGAGAAGGAGCAGGCGGAACGGGAGCACCTGCAGAAATTCATTGCGCGCTTCAAGGCCAAGGCGAGCAAGGCCAAGCAGGCCCAGTCACGGATGAAGCGCCTGGCCAAGCTGGCGGGCACCGAAGCGGTGCGGGCCGAGCATGCCCTGCACATCAGTTTTGACGCGCCGCCGAAGCTGCCTTTCTCGCTGATTCGCCTGAACCACCTGGAGGCGGGTTACCGGGCGGCGGCACCCCGGGAAGTGGACGAGCACCTGCCGGGGGAACTGAGCTCGGCCGGGAGTGAAGTCACCATCCTGCGCAATGTGGGTTTCGGCCTCGAGGCCGGAGATCGCGTCGCGCTGCTCGGCCCCAACGGCGCCGGCAAATCCACCCTCGTTAAAACCCTCACGGGCGAACTGCCCCTGCTCGGTGGCGAACGCAACGTGCACGGTGACCTGCGCATTGGCTACTTCGCCCAGCACACCGTCGAAAGCCTGCGGGCCGGGGCAACGCCGATGGACCATCTCCGGGACATCGCCCCGGAGGCGTCCACCCAGGACATGCGCAGCTTTCTGGGCCGCTGGTACTTCTCGGGTCAGCGGGCCTTTCAGTCAGTCGACGTTTTTTCCGGCGGGGAGCGGGCCCGACTGGCCCTGTCCCTGATTGCGTGGCGCAAACCCAACGTGCTGCTCCTCGACGAGCCCACCAACCACCTGGATCTGGACATGCGGGAGGCCCTCGCCGAAGCCCTGTCGGATTTCGATGGCGCGATCGTGCTCGTGTCCCACGACCGCCACCTGATCGGGCTGGTCTGCGATACCTTCTGGCGGGTGGCCGATGGCCGGGTGGAGCCCTTTGACGGCGATCTGGACGAGTACGCCACCTGGCTCGGTGCCCGGGCTAACAAGTCCGCTGCCGGTGCCGAGCCCGGCCGGGTGCCCGGCGTTCCCGCCGCCAGCGAGTCCGGTGGTGCCGTGGTTGCGGCCAAGTCCGTGGGCAACCCGAAGCCTAAGGGGAACCAGAAGGCGAAGCCGGACCAGAGCACCAGCCGACGTCAGCAGCAGCTGGCGAAACTGGAAGCCAGGCTGCAGGTCAGCGCGGCGGAACTATTGGTTCTTGAAGGGCAGCTGGCGGACCCGGGCCTCTACGCCGCAGAGCCCCAGGCGCTGGCCGGGCTAGCCGGCCGCCATGCGGCAGTGCAAAAGAGCCACGAGGTGTTGGAGGCCCAGTGGCTGGACCTTTACGGTCAGCTCGAGGCGGGCTGATCCGTCACGACCCGGGCCCGCCGGTCCCGGCCTTTACCCCGTCGGTTACCTTCGCTCAGCGTGGGTGTAAAGCCACCGAAGGTTCCCCAGGCGGTCCGCCGCTCCTCCTGGTCCCGCCGGTCGCCATGGTGGCTGTAGGCACACTGGCATTTTTGCTGGTCGCAGCCCGACAGGGGCAGCGAGGGGGCCTCCTCCGGCAGGTAGCGCTGGCCGGTCAAGCCCTGGATGGCCGGACAGGCATGCCTGCCCGGCTTCAGGGAAATGCCATGAAAGCGCCGTGCCAGCTTGTGTTTCAGACTCCCGGGTCCGCGCCCCGCCGGCTGGACTTGCGGGGCTACAGCGGGCGCAGTTCGGGTTCGGGCGGGCGCCCGAGCGGTGGGCAGGGAATCAGCGGCGTCCAGCGCCCTCTGGCGCCAGAGGCGATAAAGGAACGGTGCTGCGAGCCCGATGCTGGTGCCCAGGATTGCCCAAAGAATGCCATTCATCGCCGCGGTCCTCCCGCCAGAGCTTGCGCGTCATTAACGGCCTGAATTCTCCCCGAGTCCCGGGGGGTGGGGCGCGGTCGGCGGTCACAGTGCGGCACCAGGGCAGGCCCCGGGGCGGGGCGCCCCCAGCCCCTAGGGCATCAGTCCGCCGCCGGGGGTGTCACCAGCCACAGGATCAGGTAGACCAGGAGGCCCGGGAAGGCGGCACTAAGGATGGACAGCAGGATATAGGCCAGCCGGACGGCCGTCGGGTCCCAGCCCAGCCACTCGGCAATCCCGCCGCAAACGCCACCCAGCATCTTGTTCTTCCGGGAGCGGCGGAGGAGGGGTCTTGGAGTTTCCATCGGTATCCCCTGACAGGCTAGAATGGCGGATTAACCAATCACACCACAAAAGACGAGATCATGGCTAGAAAGAAAGACCTTTCCCTCTATCGCAACATCGGCATCGTGGCGCACATCGACGCGGGTAAGACCACGACTACCGAGCGTGTTCTTTACTACACCGGCCGGAAGCACCAGATCGTCGAGGTGCATGACACCAAGGACGGCAAGGGCAGTACGACCACCGACTACCTCGAGCAGGAGCGCAAGCGCGGGATCACGATCCAGAGCGCCGCCGTCTCGACGGAGTGGAAGGGTCACCAGATCAACGTCATCGACACCCCCGGCCACGTGGACTTCACCATCGAAGTGAACCGCAGTCTGCGGGTTCTCGACGGCGCCGTAGTCGTCTTTGACGGCGTCGCTGGTGTCGAGCCCCAGACGGAAACGAACTGGCGCCTCGCCAACCAGTACAACGTGCCCCGCATGTGCTACGTCAACAAGATGGACCGCATGGGTGCGAACTTCGGCCATTGCGTCAAGGGCATTCGCGAGCGCCTCGGTGCCAACATCGTGCTCTGTCACGTCCCCCTCGGCAGCGACACTGAGTTCACCGGCATGGCAGACCTCATCGCCGGCGTGGCCTACATCTGGGCGTCCGACGACAAGGACAGCGAGTGGGAAACCGTCCCCCTCGACCAGCTGAAGGGCCGCTTCAACTTTGCGACGAGCCGGGACAACGTCTGGATCGACGACATTCCCAAGCTCCGTCAGGACGCGCTCGAGACGGCACTGGCCTTCGACGACGAGGCGTTCATGGAATTTGTCGAGAACGGAAAGTTCGATCCCGCCGTCCTCAAGGCCTGTATCCGCAAGGGCACCGTCGCCGGCCAGCTGGTGCCCGTCTTCTGCGGTTCGTCCTTCAAGAACAAGGGTGTGCAGCAGTTGCTGGACGCCGTCGTGGATTACCTCCCGTACCCGGGCGAGACCGGCGGTATTGCCCTGGTGGACGAGGACGGCAAGTCAATTGGCACGCAGGAAGTGAGCGACGAGGCCCCGGCCCGCGCCCTCGCCTTCAAGGTCATCAACGACCAGTTTGGCACCCTCACCTTCGCGCGCATCTACTCGGGGACGATCAAGAAGGGCGATACCCTCCTGAACGTCACGCGGGGCAAGAAGGAGAAGGTCGGACGTATCGTCGAAGTGCAGGCAAATGCCACCAAGGACATTGACGAAGCCCGCGCCGGCGACATCTGCGCCTTTGTCTCGATGAAGGACACGGAAACCGGTGACTCCCTCAGCGATCCGGCGCATCCCGCCCTGCTCGAGCGCATGCGTTTCCCGGATCCGGTCATCAGCGTCTCGGTGGAACCCAAGACCCGGGCCGACGTGGACAAGATGTCGACCGCGATCTACAAGATGGTGAAGGCGGATCCTTCCCTGCGCCTTGAAGTGGACCACGACACGGGTCAGACCATCCTCAAGGGGATGGGCGAGCTCCATCTGGAAGTGACTATCGACCGTATGCGTACCGAGCTGGGCGTGGAAGCCAACATGGGCAAGCCCCGGGTGAGCTTCCGGGAAGCCTTTGGTACGACCCTGGAGCGCGTCTACACTCACAAGAAGCAGTCCGGCGGTTCCGGTCAGTACGCCGAGATCAAGATGATCTTCGAGCCCGGCCTGCCAGGCAGCGGCGTGCAGTTCTCCGACGAAGTGGTTGGCGGACGCATTCCCCGGGAGTTCATTCCCTCCGTCGAATACGCAATCCGCACCGAGTGCAAGCGTGGCCAGATTGCCGGTTACGAAGTGGTGGACTTCAATGCCCGTCTGATCGATGGCAAGTATCACGACGTGGACAGTTCCGCGCTGGCCTTCGAGATTGCCGGGCGAGCCATGTTCCGTGAGGCTCATAAGGCCAGCAGACCGAAGCTGCTGGAACCGATCATGCGCGTGGAGGTCGTCCTCGATGCGGATTACCTCGGCGAGATCATCGGCGACTTCAACCGGCGCCGCGGTTCGGTAACGGAGCAGGGCCAGAAGGGCCCGTCCGCTTTCGTGCAGGGCTTCATTCCGCTGGCGGAAATGTTCGGCTACATCAACTTCCTGAGGTCGGCCACGAGCGGCCGCGGCACCTTCACGATGGAGTTTGGTCACTACGCCGAGGTGTCGGCGGGCCTGGTCGAGAAGTTGATGGAGCGCGAGACGAAGTAGGAGCGCCTTTAGGCGCGATCGCAAAATTGAAAGGGCCGGCCTTTTCCATTCGAAAGGGCCGGCCCTTTTTCTTGCCCCGCCGCAGCCAACCGCAGGAACCAGTGCCATGACCGCCACCAGGGCTTACGCCGCCCACTCCGCCGCTACCGTTCTTGCCCCGCACACCATCGACCGACGTGCGCCGCGGCCCGACGACGTCGTAATTGCGATCGACTTTTGCGGCGTCTGCCACACGGATCTGCACTTCGCGCACAACGACTGGGGTATGACGGTCTATCCGGTCGTGCCGGGTCACGAGATCGTCGGTCGGGTAACTGCTGTAGGGAGCGCCGTCACGCGCTTCCAGGTGGGCGACCGGGTGGGCGTGGGTTGCCTGGTCGATTCCTGCCGCACCTGTTCGGCCTGCGAGCGTGGCCTTGAGCAGTATTGCGAGAAGGGAATGGTGATGACCTACAACGGTCAGGATCGCCACGATGGAACGGTTACCTGTGGTGGCTACTCTGAAGCCATCGTGGCCAGCGAACGGTTCGTGGTGCGGATCCCCGCAGCGCTGGACCCCGCTGCTGCGGCGCCGCTGCTCTGCGCCGGAATCACCACCTATTCGCCGCTGAAGCGCTTCGGGGTGCAGTCAGGGCACAGGGTAGGCGTGGTGGGCATGGGGGGCCTCGGCCACATGGGTGTGAAGTTCGCTCGCGCACTTGGTGCTGAGGTGACGGTCTTCACGCGTTCCGCCAGCAAGGCGGCTGAAGCCGCCAAACAGGGTGCGCACCACGTCGTGGTCTCCACTGATTCCGGGCAGATGGCTGCCTCGGCCAGCCGGTTCGACTTCATCCTCGATACCGTGCCCAGGCAGCACGATCTCAATCCCTACCTGGAAACACTCACCTGCGACGGCACGCTGATTCTGGTCGGCCTGCTTGAACCCATCCTGCCGCCGCTTAGCGCCATGGCGCTGGTGTTCAGGCGCCGGATTCTGGCCGGCTCTCTCATCGGTGGCCTGCCCGAGACCCAGGAGATGCTCGACTTCTGCGCCGAGCACGGCATCGCCTGCGATATTGAGATGCTCGACATCCGCAACATCAACCAGGCTTACGAGCGCGTCGAGCGTGGCGACGTGAAGTACCGCTTCGTGATCGACATGAAGACGCTGCGGGAACAGGGTGCCTGATCAAGCCAGCCGTCGCCCTGCCTGAAAATCCGGATACCTTCCCAGTCCCAGCAGCAGCATGGCCCCGGCGACAAACAGCCCGATGGCCACGTAGAGCATCGCGTCGTAAGTCCCCGTGGTATCCCGGACCCAGCCGTACACGGCGGGCGACACCGCTGATGCCAGCCCGAAGGGCAGGTAGAGCATTCCGTAAATCTTTCCGTAGTGGGCCATGCCGAAGTAGCGGCCGGCGAGAAACGCGATGAGATCAGTCTCCGCGCCCGTTGCGACGCCGAGGATGACCGCGGACCCCACGGCGAGAACCGGGGTCAGGCCGTCGCCCGCGAGCAGCCAGCAGGCAATTGCTGGCGCACTCAGTAAGGGCAAGGTGACCAGGGGTGCCCAGAAGCGGTCCAGCAAGTAGCCAGTGCCCACGCGGCCGACGAGGATGGCGAGGCCCTGAGTGCTGACGATCGCAGCGGCGGCCGTCACCGTGAATCCGTGCCCGATCAGCATCTGGGCCAGATGGACGAAAACGCCCCCATAGGCGAAGGCCACGCACAGGATCGAGAGCCAGATCAGCCAGAAGCGATACCCGCCGACGGCCTGGCGGAGTGTCACGCCGGGCAGCACACCATCCACCGTCAGTTCCGGGGGGCATTGCTCAGGACGGGGTTCGCGGAACAGGAGCAGGCCGATGGGGAGGGCGAGGAACAGGGGCAGTACAGCGAGGATGGGGAAGGTCAGGCGCCAGCCGAAATTCTCCACGCTGTAGGCAGCCAGCGGTGGCACGAGGATGGCAGTAAGGCTCGTGCCCACCAGCGTGATGCCCAGCGCCAGCCCGCGCCGGCGGAAGAACCAGAGATTGACACCCCGGGTCCAGGTGACCGGCGTGGAACCGAAGCCCACGATGCCGACCACCAGCCACAGGAGCCAGTAGCCCGTCAGCGAGGCGGGTGTCAGCGCCAGCGCCGCGAAGGAGATGCCGAAAGCCAGCAGCGAGAACAGCGCCACGGGCCGGACGCCGAGCCGGTCGCTCAGCGAGCCGTACAGCGGCACCAGCAGTGATCCGGCAATTCCGCAGATGGTCAGACCCAGGCTGATGTCCCGGAACGACCAGCCGAACTCCTGGTGGAGCGGCCCGAGCAGGAAGCCGATGGAGTTGTAGGGGATCGGCGACGCGCCGCAGGCAACGCCGACCATGGCGGCGACGAGGACTTTCCAGCCGAGGGTGAATTCGGAGCGGGGTGGCATGGCGGGGTCGCGGCTAAAGCCGCTCCTACCGGGATTTTGGCGTGAATGACCCGCGGGCGATCAGTTCCTTTACCGAATCTTCAAACACCTTTTCGGTACCTGCATCATCCATTATCGGCAGGTTCTTCGGCCAGATCGTCTGGTCGTAGATTTTCCGGTAGATCTCGGTGCGCAGGTATGGCAGCCAGTTCTGGAAACGGGCCTTCTCGCGATAGTTGCGGAGTGCCTCGATGTTGATCTCGCTGGCGACGTAGCAGTCGTCCACCACGCTGCTCTGGGCCAGCACTTCCCCCTTGTACCCGACGATCATGGACTTGCCGCCCAGGGCCCCGCCAATCACGGTTGGCGGGTTGCCGGGCATGATCAGTGAACCGCAGTTGGGAGCAACCATATAGGCCGTGTTATCCACCGCCCGGGCCCGGTTCTGCACGTCCCAGATCTCCCGGGATACCCAGGGCTCGGGGAGGGAAGCCCGGTAGAGGATCTCGGCGCCGTTCATGGCAAAGCCCCGGTAGCTCTCCGGAAACGAGCCTTCCACGCCGACGCTGCCGCCGATGTTGCCGATCTCCGTCTTGGCCACCGGGAAGAAGGCATCCAGCGTATCACCGTGGGTCTTCACCCACTGGTCGTACACGTCATGGGGCGTCGTGGAGTGTTCGACGAACAGCACCACATTCTTGCGGTGCTTGTAGATGATCTTGCCCGCAGGGTTGAGAATGAAGACCGTGTTGAAAAAGCGGTCCGGGTACTCCGGCAGCTTCTCCTTCAGCTGGCCGATCAGGTAAATGCCGTGCTGCTTTGCCTTGTTGCCGAGAAACTCGGTTTCCCAGCCCGGAATCTCGGCAGCCATGGTTGCCGTGTACTCGGCGGAGGAGAGGTGCAGGATCTCGTCCGCGAAGCCCTGGATGCAGCCTTCGCCCAGAGCGATGAGGCGTACGGGCAGCTCCAGGGAGCAGATGTGGCACACCAGGTCCACCATGTTCCCGATGTGGTTGAGGTTTTTCTCCACCTCACTGCGCTTCGCGCAGTGGCGCACGGTGGTCTGCAGGGCAACGGCGATATAGGGATCGATCATCAGGCCGCGGACTTCTTGTTGAGGTAATCAGCGAGCTGGACCTTGCCAGCCCCGGGGATGACAGGCCGGAGTAGCTTGTCCCGGTCTTCCATATCCATCGTGGCGTCCACGCCGACCCGCATGGATCCGCGGCCCTCCTTGGCGCACCGCTCAAGCTCCCAGCTTTCAACGTCGGGGATCACCCGGAACTTGTTGGCGTCGCCGATCCGGGTCCAGATGGCCCACTCGACGTCTTCGAGGTCATGAACGTTCACGTCGTCGTCGACCACGACGATGCGCTTGGTAATGTGGCTCACGGGGAAGAAGCCGCCGGCCATCCTGAAAGCCGCATCGATCATCTCCCCGGGCTCAGCGTCGCTCTTCTTCGCGATGGAAAAGACGATATGTGCCATGGAGCCAAACTTCGGGTCCAGGTACACGTTGATGTCACGGATCTGGGGCAACTGCCTGCGCAGCGCGCCAGCCAGGCCCCGCTGGATCGAGAAGATCGCCATCGAGCCCAGCGTGTTGTGCTCCGGGTTCTTGCCCGCCAGGATCGAGTAGAACATGGCGTCCTTGCGGTGAGTGATAGCGGTGATCTCGGTGACGGGCGCGGTCTCGGGGCCGTACTGCCCGGCAAATTCGCCCAGCGTGTTCACGATCTTCCGGGAGAAGTCTACCCGACCCTCGATGATCATCTCGGCGTTCGCGGGGACCAGCAGGTCGCTGGTTTCACATTTCACGAGATCAATGGCCTTGCCCTGGAGGGCGCCGGCGACGTCCAGTTCCGACTGGTCAGCGGGTAGCTTGCAGGCAGCCGCCATCTGCAGGGCAGGCTCCACACCAATTGCCAGGGCGATGGGCATGGAGGTGCCGTTGTTCTCGGCATGCTGATAGAAGGTCCGGAGGTCGGACAGGGAGCTGGCGTTCACGGCGACGATGTTCTTGCCCAGAATCAGGGTGCGATAGACGCCGACATTCAGGTGTCCGGTGTGGGGGTTGCGCGAAAAGCCGCAGGCCGCCGTGATGAAGGCGCCGCTGTCCAGTTCGAAGACCGTGGGTACAGGAATATCCGCCAGGTTGATCTCGCTGCCGGTGCGCACCACATCCTTCACGGGGCCGGTGGCTACTACCCTGGGGGCAATGCGGCTGGCCTTGGCCTTCTCGAAGCGGGCGTCCATGTCCTTGGCGGTAAAGGGGTCGCCCGGCCTGATACCGAGAGCCCAGCCGTAGCACTCGATCCGGTTGAGCACGCCGCCGATCACCGGAAACTTCGCGCCCTTCACGTTCTCGAAGATGAAGGCCTTGCGCTGCTTCTCGATCTGCTCCATGACGGCCGGCATCTCGAACTTGGGCTCGACGGCGCGGCTGATGCGATACAGTTCGCCGCGCTCCTCAAGAATCTTTACCAGGCCTCTGAAATCCAGCACGGGGGGGTCTCCTGCGAATGCGGTATGCGTCGCATTGTAAGCCGCTGGGGTGGCGTGCCGTCAGTCCTTGCGGCCTGGTGTCCGCAGGTCGGGATCCACCCTCCTGGGGGCTTCAACCCCTGTGACCTGCGGTCTGGTTACCGGCGCTAGAAAATCTAGATTCGTGCTGCCCAGAAGGCCCGTATCAGGGGACTGCGGAGCTTCTTCTCCAGCGTGAACAGACCCACCTCGTAGGGCGCCAGGGCCGGCCGCACCTGCAACTGACGCACCTTCCCCGCCAGCGGGCTGGCCTCCAGCACGATCTCCGGTACGACTCCGACACCGAACCCCAGGCTGACCATGCTGACGATGGCCTCATTACCTGCCACCTGGGCGTAGATCCGGGGCTGCACGCCACGTTCCCGGAACCAGTGGTCGGTGCGTTGTCGGGCCAGGCCGCTCTCCGGCAGCACCATCGGTGTCGTGGCCCATTCCCGGGGGTTGGGCCGCGGTTTGCCGGCCTCCGCGATAAACACGAGCCGCGAGCGGGCGATGGGCCTGAAGGCAAGCCCGGCGGGCAGTACATCGGGTCGCGCACCGATGGCTATGTCCTCACTGCCCGCCATGACCCGGGCGATAGCGTGCTCCGGATCGCCGGTGTGCAGCTTCAGTTCGATGCGGGGATGATCGCGACGCAGTTTGCCCAGTAGTTCGAAGAGGAAGCTGTAGCTCGCGGTCACCGAGCAGTAGAGGCTGACCTCACCCTGCAGGTCGCCCGACTGCTCCTGCACCGTGTGCCGGACCACGTCCCAGCCGGTGAGCACGTCCCGGGCCCAGGCGAGGAAGGTTTCGCCCTGCCGGGTCAGGGCGACGGAGCGGTTGTCCCGGTCGAAGAGCACGGCACCGACGTCTTTCTCCAGCTGCCGGATGCTGCGGCTGAGAGCTGACGGGCTGATGTTGCCGGCTGCACTGGCCCGCCCAAAGTGGAGGCCTTCGGCGAGGTGCATAAACTGGCGCAGTTGCCGGATGTCCATTCCGATAGTGTTGCACAAAGTGGCATATGACGTTGCATTTATATCGATTTACGCAACGTGCCGCCGGGACTAGAGTAGCCCCCTCATAACCGGAGGTCCTGCCATGAAGGTCTACTACGACAAGGATTGCGATATCTCGATCATCCGCGGCCGCAAGGTCGCGATCATTGGCTACGGCTCCCAGGGTCATGCCCACGCAGGCAACCTGCAGGATTCCGGCGTGGCAGTCACTGTCGGCATGAAGCCCGGCTCGCCGTCCCGACGCAAGGTCGAGGCCCACGGCATCAAGGTGGCCGATGTGCCCGCTGCCGTGAAGGATGCTGACGTCGTCATGATCCTCACGCCCGACGAGTTCCAGGCGGCGCTCTACACCAACGAGATCGAACCTAATATCCGCAAGGGCGCCACGCTCGCCTTTGCCCACGGCTTCTCCATTCACTTCGAGACCATCAAGCCCCGGGCCGATCTCGATGTGATCATGATCGCGCCGAAGGCCCCGGGACACACGGTGCGCTCCGAGTTCCAGGCGGGCCGGGGCATCCCCGATCTCGTCGCCGTGGCCCAGGATGCCTCCGGGAAGGCGCTCGCCACCGCGCTCTCCTATGCGTCTGCCATCGGCGGTGGCCGCACGGGCATCATCGGCACCACCTTCAAGGACGAGTGCGAGACGGACCTCTTCGGCGAACAGTCGGTGCTTTGCGGCGGTTGCGTCGAGCTGGTAAAGGCGGGTTTCGAGACGCTGGTGGAGGCGGGCTACCCGGCCGAGATGGCGTACTTTGAATGCCTGCACGAACTGAAACTGATCGTGGACCTCATGTACCAGGGCGGCATCGCCGACATGAACTACTCGATCTCCAACAACGCGGAGTTCGGTGAGTACGTCACGGGCCCGAAGATCATCAACGCCGAGTCCCGCAAGGCAATGCGTGAGGCGCTGACCAATATCCAGAACGGCTCCTACGCGAAGCGCTTTGTCGCCGAGGGTGCCGCCGGCTACCCGGAGATGACGAAGGCCCGGGCCGCCAATGCGGCTCACCCCATAGAGACGGTCGGGGCGGAACTGCGGACGATGATGCCCTGGATCGCGGCCAACAAGATCGTGGACAAGAGCAAGAACTGAGGGTTAGGGCGGCAGAATCGGGTCCATGAACGAACCAGACACCGGGAGCGTGGACAGGCTGGCTGATACGCTGGCCTATCTGGATGACCGGCCCCATTTCCAGGCGGTGGCAGGCGTACTCGCCTGCATCGTGCTGGCGTTGCTGGCCGACTGGGTCGTACGGACCGCTCTCCGGCGCTCCGCGGGCCAGTGGCCGGAGTGGTCCATTGAACGTCTTGGACACCTCGCCCGTCAGGCCGTCTTCTCCACGGTCGTATTGCTGGGCGTCATGTGGGTCATTGGGTCTGTCGAACTGGCCGCCCGCCCGGAAGCCGTTGCACTGGCGGTCAGCAAGACGCTGGTGATTGTTGCCTGGTTGTTCTTCAGCGTCAGGATCATCCGCATCCTGCTTGACGCACTGGGCCGCCGGCCCGTGCCGCCACCCATCGCCCAGCCCACCACGGCCACGCTGGTGCGCAACGCGTTCACGGTCATTCTCGGCCTGGCCAGTCTTTACGCGGTTCTGATTGCCTGGGAAGTCAATGTTACCGGCCTCGTCGCGTCGGCGGGTATTCTCGGCCTGGCCCTCTCTCTGGCCGCCCAGGACACGCTGAGCAACCTCGTGGCGGGGATCGCGATCCTGACCGACAAGCCCTATCGCATTGGTGACTACATCGTGCTCGACACGGGTGAGCGGGGTGCTGTCACTGCCATCGGCCTGCGGAGCACGCGCCTGCTGACGCGGGACGACGTGGAAGTGAGCATTCCAAACGGCGTCATGGGCCGGGCCAAGATCGTGAATGAATCCGGCAGCCCCGTACGGAAGTATCGGTTGCGTGTGCCGGTGCGGGTCAGTTACGGATCAGACATCGACCAGGTCATGGCGCTGATGCTGGCTACGGCCGCAGCGCACGCCCAGGTGTGTGACGTACCGGAACCCAGGATGCGCCTGCGCAACTTTGGCGACTCGGGCCTGGAGTTCGAGATGCTGTGCTGGATCGATCAGCCCGCCAATCGCGGCCTCGTGCTGCACGAATTGAATTGCTCGATCTACCGGATCTTCGAACGGGAAGGCATCGTCATGCCCATTCCCCAGCAGGAGGTGCATCTCAGGGGATCTTCAACCAGGGAAACATCTCAGGATCGAGATCAGGAACCAGAGGACCTCCCAGCCACAGCCACTGGGCCAGCCAGGCACTTGTCAGGCCCAGAAAAATAGTCAGTGGCACGCCCACGCGCAGGAAGTCACCAAAACGGTATTGACCCGGATTGAGGATCAGCAGGTTGCCGTGGTGGCCGATGGGTGTCAGGAAAGAGGCGACGGCACCGAGCGCCGTACACACCACGAAGGGTGGCAGGGGCAGGCCGAGGGCGATGGCCACCGAGATCGCTACCGGGCCCAGCAGCACCACTGTCGCGGAATCAGACAGTATCTGGGTCAGCAGGGCTGCCGCACCGAACATCACGAGCAGCACCTCGAACGGTGTCCAGCCGGCCGTGTAGGTCAGCAGCAGATTCGCAAAGACCCCCGCCGTGCCCGTCTTGGCCATCGCTATACCCAGAGGAATCACGCCGGCGATCATCACGAAGATGCGCACGTCGATTTCCCGATAGGCGTGGGCCACGGTCAGGCACCGGGTGGCGACCATGGCGACGGCGCCAGTCAAGAAGGCAATCTCCGCGGGCACCAGATCAGTGGCCGCTGCGGTGATGGACGCGACCATGATGCCCAGCGCCAGGGGCCAGCGGTGCCGGGGTTTCTCGTCTCCCGCGAAGGGCACCATCATCAGGAAGCCCCGGTGTTCCGAGAGTTCGAGGAACTTGTCCGGGCTGCCCCACAGCACCAGCACATCGCCCTGCTGCAGCCGCACGGCTGACAGTTCTTCGCGGATCCAGCCTTCCTTGCGCCACAAGCCCACCACGACCACGCCGAGCGAACGCCGGAAATCAACTTCGCCAACCGTGCGCCCGATGAACTCGGAGTGGGGCGCAACCAGGGCCTGAACCAGTTGTTCCCCAACGCGGCCGTCGTCCTTGCTGTCGCCATACTTGGCCACCGCGTGCAGCGCCAGGCCGGGTTCATTCTGCACCGAGGCTATCTCGTCGGGCGACGCCCGGACGAGCAGCACGTCGTGGGCGTTCAGGGTGCCCTCTCGTGAGGGGGTATTGCGCGTACCGCCCTGCCGTAACCACTCAATCACCTGGAGGCGGTCCTCGAACTTGCTCTCGAACTCCTGCAGGGTCTTGCCAGTCCACGGGGAGTCGGTTTCGATGACGAGTTCGATGTAGTACTGATCCAGCCGAAGGTAGTCCGCTTCGGCCCCGGCGGCGCCGCGCTTTGGCAGCAACCATCGCCCCAGCAACATGTAGACAAGCCCCAGCAAGACGAGCGCTGCCCCGATAGGCGTGATCGAAAAGAGACTCAGACCGGTGCCACCTTCGCGCTGGAGCAGGTTGCTAGCCAGGAGGAAGGCTGGCGCGCTGATGACCGTAAGCGTTGTTCCGAGGGACGCAGCCAGTGACATGGGCATCAGCACACGGGAGGGTGGCAGGCCCTTCTCCCTGGCAATCCGCATGAGGATCGGCAACATCATGGCGGTGACCATCAGGTGATGGGAAAACGCCGCCAGCGCAGCCACTGCGGGCATGACAACGGCGATGGTGCGCCACTCGCTGCCGCCCGCTGCCCGCCCGATCAGGGCGCCGATACGCTCGGTCAGGCCGGTGGCTGCCAGCCCGCCGGACAGCACGAAGACCGAGGCCACGATGATGGCCGGTTCACTGCTGAAGCCGGAGAGCGCTTCATCGGCCGTGAGAATTCCCGTGAGCGTCAGCGCCGCGAGAATCAGCATGGCGGTCACGTCGACACGAAACCTTTCCGTGACGAACAGGACAAGGCCCGCGCCCAGGATAAGCAGAAAGGTAACCTGCTGGAATTCCACGTTCGGGGTTGGTCCCGTTACGCTGCCAGTGGGCTACTGCCGTTACTGAGATTCAGTTGGATGGTCCGTGCCTTGTCGGTGGGGACGTGGATGCTGATGAGGGCATCATACAGCGGGCAAAGGTAGTCCATGGAGAGCCTCAACGCGTAAACGGTCGGGAGGGGCTTTATTCAGCCTGTGCGCCCTGTGCACCCTGTGCGTGGAAATTAGGTGACCCGTCGCCCACCGGGCCAGGTTCGGCCCGTGCTGTAATCCCCACTATGCCGGCAGCAGTCAGGAAATCGTCAGGCCGGAGTTGGCAGCGGTGGGCCGTGCGCCTGATCCTCAGCGCCCTGCCGTTGGCCGTGTTCATTCCCCACGCACTGGGCACGCGCCCGCTCGAGCTGCTCACCCGGATCGAGAGCTATCTGTATGACTGGCGGGTGCGGGCCACGCTGACGCGGGCGGTCGATCCCCGCATCGTCATCGTGGACATCGACGAGACGAGCCTTGGTCGCGTGGGTCAGTGGCCTTGGCCCCGGGGCCAGGTGGCCACGCTGGTGGACCGGTTGTTCGACGACTACGGCGTCCGGGTCCTGGGTTTCGATGTGGTGTTCCCGGAGCCCGGGGGCGCCGAGGTCGCCGGTGTTTTCGAGGACTTGCGCCAGTCGCCGCTCGGGGCTGATCCGGCCGTCGTCAGGGAACTCGCCGCGGCCGCCGACCGGCTGGATGGAGATAAGGCGTTCGCCGAGAGTCTGATCGCCCGGGACGTCGCCCTTGGCCTGGTGTTCAAGCAGCGGGTAGCGCCGGACCAGCCCGCGGTGATGGGTGATTTGCCCCCAGACTTTGCGGTGGCAGATCCCCGCGTCCTGGCAGTGCACTGGGTGCGGCCCGCTGGCTACACCGGCAACCTGCCGGGGCTGCAGCAGGCCGCCACCGCCGGGGGTTTCTTCGACACGGCGCTCGTGGACGCGGATGGCATCGTGCGGCGCAGCCCGCTGTTCCAGAGCTACCAGGGGAAGCTCTACCCGTCCCTGGCCCTCGCGGTAGCGCGGCTTGCTCGGCCGGACGCCCCCGTGCGCTTTATCTTTGCTGCCGAGAGCCCGGAGCTGCTGACCCACGTGGAGCTCGGCACGAGCCGGGCCCCCGTCGACCGGAACGGTGCCGTGCTGATTCCGTTCCGCGGCCCCGTCGGCAGTTTCCCCTACGTGTCCGCGGTGGACGTGCTGGATGGCACGGCCCCCGCCGCAATGCTCTCCGGAGCAATCGTGCTGATTGGCACCAGCGCACCCGGGTTGCTGGATATCCGGCCGACGCCGGTGGGTCAGGAATACATCGGCGTAGAGACCCATGCCAATGTGATCGCCGGCCTGCTGGACGGGTCGTTTCCCTACCGGCCCGACAACGCGGCCCTGCTGGAGGTTGCCGGGCTCCTGGTCCTCGCGGTCCTGACCGCGCTGCTGGTACCCGTTCTCTCGCCACCGGCAGGACTCGCCCTGGCTCTGACCCTGGCTGGACTCGCTGTCGGTGCGGGCTTCCTGGCCTGGGTCCGGGCCGGCATCGTGATTCCCGTGGGTGGCCTCGCGCTCTACACGGTGGTGGCCGCGCTGCTGCAGCTGACCTACGGCTACTTCGCCGAGACCCGGCGCAAGCGCCGTTTGTCCCGGTTGTTCAGTCAGTATGTCCCGCCGGAAGTCGTCAGTGATCTGGATGCGAGCGAGGCGGAGGTGTCTCTGGAGGGGGAGACGCGGCAGATGTCGGTGCTGTTCTCGGACGTGCGCGGCTTCACCACCATCTCCGAAGGCCTTACTGCGCGGGAGCTCACGCAGCTGATGAACGAGTTCCTCACGCCGATCACCGCCGTGATCCAGGAGCACGGGGGCACCATCGACAAGTACATGGGCGATGCGGTGATGGCCTTCTGGGGCGCGCCGCTCAGCGACCCCGGGCACGCGCGCCATGCGGTGGAGTCCGCCCGGGCCATGGTGCTGGCCATGCGCGCGCTGCATCCCCAGTTCCGCGCGCGGGGCTGGCCGGAGCTGAACATTGGCGTGGGTATTTCCAGCGGCGATATGAACGTGGGCAACATGGGCTCCCGCTTTCGCATGGCCTACACGGTGCTTGGCGACACCGTGAACCTGGGTTCCCGGCTCGAGGGCCTCACCAAGCAGTATGGTGTAGACATCATTGTGAGCGCTGCCACAGCGGCAGCGGTGCCTGACCACCTCTTCCGGGAACTGGATCTCGTGCGGGTCAAGGGCAAGAAGGCACCGGTTGCCATCTACGAACCCCTGGGACCCCTGGCCGAGGTGCCGGAGGCGCTACGGGCCGAGGTGACCGCCTTCTCCGCCGTGCTCGCGCTGTACCGGGGGAGGCAGTGGGCCGCAGCCGGGGCGGCACTAGAGCAGCTGAAGGCGGTGCAACCCCTGGCCCTCTATGACCTGTATCTGGACCGCATCGCCCACTTCGGGGGGGATCCGCCGCCCCTCGACTGGGACGGGGTCTTTGTCTTCCTGACCAAGTAGCCTGACCCAGTAGATTGAGAAGCAGTTCTCGGCTCCGCCGGGACAACCCGGGCACTCTTCTGGCTTAACATAGTCTGGGCTGGCCAGTCAGGCTGCCGCTGGGGGCGCGATGGAACGACGGGCAGGGTGCGGTTCTCGACCGGAGATCAGGGGCCGATGTACACCGGGACTTCTGGGTGTCCTGGTCTTCCTGGTGCTCGGCCTCGCGGGGCTGCCTGCCAGGTCCGCCGGGACCGACCTCGTTGGAACGCTCCAGCAAGCGCAGACCCTGCTGTCCGCCGGCCGGGCCCGGGACGCCTGGACACTGCTTGCGCCCCTCGAGCTGGAGGCCGGGGGTAGTCCGTACTTTGACTATCTCTATGGCCTTGCGGCGCTGGATACCGGCAGGCAGGCAGACGCGATTCCTGCTCTGGAACGAGTGCTGGCCCGGGAGCCCGACTTTGCCGGGGCCCGGATGGAGCTGGCGCGGGCCCGCTTCGAGCTGGCCGACTACCCTGCGGCACGGGTCCAGTTTGCGTACCTGCTGACCCAGTCACCACCACCCGCCACCCGCGCGGTCATCGACCGCTACCTGCTCGCAATGGATGAGGGCTTCGTGCCGACAGCCAGCGCCCGTAGCCGCTTCCTGCCCTACGTCGAGATCGGCACGGGTTGGGACAGTAACGCGAATGCCTCGACAGACAGCAATACGTTTGGCCCCGTCGTTCTCGACTCCAACAATGTGGAGACGGACTCGACCTTCGTGGAACTGGCCGGCGGCTTTCAGCACGGGCTGGTCACCGAGCCGGATGGGGTGGTGATCTCCGCCGGCCGGGCGAGCTACCGGCTGAATCCCGATGCCCGTTTCGTCGACCAGGCCCTGGTCTCGCTGGGCACTGCGGGCCAGAAAAGCTGGGGCCAGACGCGCGCAACCCTGGGGGCGAGCGGTTACTACAGCTGGCTCGACGGCAGCCCCCAGGCATTGAGCGCCGGAGTAGACCTGGGCCTCGCCCGCCAGCTGGGCCCGAACTGGGAGCTGGCGTCCGTGGCGCGGGTTGGGGGCCTCCGGTACCAGCAGGACGATCTCAAGATTCTTGACGTCGACCGCTACCTCGGAACCCTGTCAGTCGTCCGCGCTGGCCTGGGCACTGGCGGTGGACGGATGGGAGTGTCGGCTCTCTTCGGCACCGACTCGGCGACGGAGAACGACTCGCCTTACGGCAATGACCGCCTCGGCGGCCGGTTCTTCGCCGGCTGGCCGCTGGGCAGCCGCAGCAGCCTGTTCCTTGATGCGGGCTACCTCGTCACTGACTATGACAGCCCCCCGGATTTCTTTGGCGAGAACCGTAAAGACCGGCAGTGGACGGCGGCCCTGAGCACGGAGTACCGGGACTGGCCGGCCCGGGGCTACAGCCTGGTGCCGACGCTGCGCTTCACCAACACCGACTCCACGGTATCCCTGTACGAATACGATCGCCTCGAGCTCGGCGTATTTCTCCGCCGGTCGCGGCGCTGAAGGAGGTCCTTGCCATGCAATTCGTCGCTGTCATCCTGTTGTCCCTCGTTGCTGCAAGCCCGACGTTCGCTTCGGCAGGCAAGCTGCTGTTCGTGTCCGGACCCGTGAGCATCGAACGGACGACGGTGTCTGCTGCCAAGGCGGGTGATGCTGTTGAGCAGGGCGATGTCATTGCCACTGGTGACAAAGCCCGGGCGCAACTGCTGATGAATGACGGCGCCCGCATCGCGCTGCGCAGCGGTTCGCGCTTTCGGATTGACGAGTTTTCCCTGCCAGCTGCCGTCAGTGCTCCCGTGCAGGCCACCACAGCCAATGCCGCCGGGAGGACGGTATCGAGCCTGCTGAAGGGTGGCTTTCGCACCACGTCGGGAGTCATTGGCAAGAACGACCCCGCTGCTTACGCGGTGCGGACCCCGGTGGGCACCCTGGGCATCCGTGGCACGCGCTACGTTGCGGTCTGGTGTGCCGGTGACTGCCGCGACGTTCCGGGGCTTAAGCCCGGAGACGTGATTCGGGACGGTCTGTACCTGGGCGTGGAGGATGGCGCGGTGGTGTTCCAGTCCGGTCCCCGTGAGTTTCGTCTCACCGCCGGCCAGAATCTGTTTATCCCCGCTGACGGTGGCGAACCGGAGCCCCTGGCTTTGCCGCCGGCGTGGTTTGGTCGGGATGGGGCTGGAACATTTGAACTTGCTGGTGGCGTGGTCACCGGCAAGGCGGATGACGTCCAGTTGCCTGGCGTGAATGAGCGCCGCGGCCCGGCGAGCCAGAACGATCCCGGCAAGGACGCCGAGCCGGCGACCGGTGAACCGGGCGTTGACCAGCCGATCCTGGGCACGTTCGACGGCGAGACCATTGACCTGACCCCGGGCGGTGTCGGACCCCGCCAGCCCCAGACCGCGGAGCGTCGGGATCTCGCCTGGTCGGTGGCCAGTCTCGCTTTGGCACCGGCGGGCGTTGCCTCAGGCGAGGTTTTGCTCCCCGGCGCCTACACCGTGGACGCCAGCGGGAATCTCCTGGGTTTCAACGGCGCGTATCCCACGGGGTCCGTGCCTCTGACGGCCTCCTATGCTATCGGCACTGCCGCTGGCCTGGAAAGCTTGGCAAGTCCGGCGGCCGTGCTTCGCTGGGGCCGCTGGTCTGGTGGTGACATGAGTGTGACGGTGAACGGGACTCCCGGGGCTACCAGCCTCACCCAGCAGAGCCTCCACTGGATACTCAGCGGCAACGCGGACGTGGCGCCGGTGCTGCCCATTACGGGTAGCGTGACCTACACGCTGGTGGGGGGAACCAGCCCGACGGATGGTGTCGGCAACGCGGGCACACTCGGCAGTGCCAGTCTGACCGCAGATTTCACCAACAATCTGGTGGCCACCACACTGGATGTAACCGTGGCCGGCAACAACTGGGTCGCCTCGGGCCTTGGTCCGATTGGCACCCAGGCGGGCCTGCCCGCGCACCAGTTCGAGGGCGTCTACAACAGCGTCCAGATCAATCCCATCCAGGGTACGGGCACCGGTTCTTTCAGTGGCTTCTTCAGCGGCCCGGCGACCGGGCCGGGCGGTGCCCCGGCAGGTGCGGGCCTGTCCTTCAACCTCAATGACGATCTGGGACTGATTCAGGTCAACGGCGTGGCGGCATTCGTCGCCCCATGACGGGAACCCGCTACAGAATTGCCATTATTGGCAGCGGACCCGGTGGCCTCAGTGCTGCCGCTCACGCCGCCCGGCTGGGCGTCGCCCACGTGCTGCTTGAAGCAAGCTCTGCCCACGCCAACACGATCCAGCGCTACCAGAAGGGCAAGCACGTCATGGCCGAGCCGGCTGCGCTGCCCCTGCGCAGCGATCTGGATTTCGATGCCGGCACCCGGGAAGCCATCCTGGAGGCCTGGGAAAAGGGTCTGGCCCGGCAGGAAATCAACGTGCGCTACGCTGCCGAAGTTGTCGGCATCCAGGGTGCCGCACCGGATTTCTCCATTACTCTTAAGGACGGCACCGCAATCTCGGCGGAGCAGGTCATTCTGGCGATTGGCGTGCAGGGTAATCCCCGCCGCATCGGCATCCCGGGTGAGGACCTGCCGGTGGTGCAGTACACGCTGGACGATCCCGATGAGTACCGGGACGAGACCATTGTGGTGGTCGGCGCCGGCGACGCGGCCATTGAGAACGCAGTGGCGCTGGCTCGCCATAACCGGGTGCTGATCGTCAATCGCAGCGATGAGTTCAACCGGGTAAAGGAGGGCAACCTCAACCTGGTCATGAAGGCAATCGAGGATAAGCGCCTGGAGTGCGCCTACAAGGCGTCCTGCGCCCTTATCGAACCTGCTCCCGACGGCCAGCGCTACATCCTGACGCTGGCCGGCGATCAGGGTGAGTCCCGCATTGAGTGCGACCGGATCATCGCGCGCATTGGCGCCACGCCGCCCCGCCGGTTCGTGGAGAGTTGTGGTATCGCTTTTCCAGGCCCGGAGCCGGCCGCCCTGCCGGTGCTGTCCTCCCGCTACGAATCCAGCGTGCCCGGGCTCTATGTCATCGGGGCCCTGGGGGGCTATCCGCTGATCAAGCAGGCGATGAACCAGGGCTACGAGGCGGTTGAGTACGCCCTGGGCCGCACCATCGAGCCGGCCGATGAGCCGTTGCTGGCCGCCAAGTTCCAGGTCCTGCCTTTCGGCCTGGGTGTGGATGACGCGCTGGCGCTGATGCAGGCCAGGATACCGGTGTACTCGGCGATCAATGCGCTGAACTTCCGGGAGCTGATTCTCAGCAGCCGCATCATCGCCCCTGAGGCGGGTGAGGTGATCTTCCTCAAGAACGATTACACAAACACCTTCTTCACCATCCTGGCCGGCACTGTGGAGATCGAGGTGGGCGAGGAGCGCAAGAGCCGGCTCACGCTCGGGCCGGGCCAGTTCTTTGGCGAGATGAGTTTGCTGTCTGGCCGCCGGCGCTCGGCGACGACCCGGGCCGGCGCCGGTTGCGTGCTGATCGAAGCGCCCCGGCGGGAGATCAACCGCCTGATCAGTTCGGTGGAAGGCGTGCGCCGGGTCATTGACGAGCACTTTATTGCCCGGGCCATCCAGACCAGCTTTGCGCCGGATGCCAGCTACGACGATCTTAAAGCCATAGCAGCCAGCGCCAGGCTGCGTCGCTACAAGCCTGATGAAGTGATCTTTGCCGAGGGGGACGAAGCTGACAGCCTGCACCTGATCCGCAGCGGTTCGGTGGCCGTAGCCCGCGACCTTGGTGGGCGAGACGTCGTCACTTCCTACGTGGCTGCCGGCAACTATGTGGGGGAAATGGGCCTCGTGAGCCGCACGGCCAGGAGTGCGACGGTCCGGGCGACAGTCTCTACCGAAACCGTCAGCCTGGATGCCGCGAGCTTTGAGCAGTTGCTGGAGAAGAACCCGGGCCTGCGCGAGCAGGTGCAGGCCACGGTGCGCCGCCGCCTCGGGGAGAACACCCGCATGGCGGGGCAGCCCCAGAGCGGCGATCTCATCTCGTTTCTTATGCAGCAGGGCCTCGGCGAGGCCACTGACGTCCTGCTGATCGACGAGACGCTCTGCATCGGCTGTGACAACTGCGAGCGAGCCTGCGCCGAAACCCACGCCGGCACCTCCCGGCTTGATCGGGAGGCCGGGCCGACCTTCGCCAATATTCACGTACCGACCTCCTGCCGGCACTGCGAGGATCCCCACTGCATGACGGACTGCCCACCGGACGCGATCGGGCGCGCACCCAATGGCGAGGTCTACATCCGTGACAACTGTATCGGCTGCGGCAACTGCGAGCGCAACTGTCCCTACGGAGTCATTCAGATGGCCACGGCTGCACCTGAGAAGCCTGGGCTCTTCAACTGGCTGCTGTTTGGTGCGGGCCCGGGTCCCGGCCAGGCACCGGAGCAGGCTGCCAAGGGCGACAAGGGTCCCAAAAAGGCCGTCAAGTGCGACATGTGCCGGGACCTCGGTGGCGGGCCTGCCTGTGTGCGGGCCTGTCCGACCGGCGCCGCGATCCGTATCTCCCCCGAGAAATTCGTCCAGCTGATCCACGACACGACGCGCTGACCCATGCACCAGTCTGTTCTGGCCTACGGCAGATCCCGGTACCTGTGGGTGGCTCTGACAGTCTGCGCTGCGGCGCTCGCGGCCTACGCGCTGGATTCACCAGGGGTCCCACCGAACGGCGGCACCTGGCTCGGCTACACGCTGGGCACCCTCGGCGCAGGCCTGATCCTGTGGCTCATGGCCTTCGGCATCCGCAAGCGTGCCTATGCGTCCCGGGCGGGGACTGTGCAGGGGTGGCTCTCTGCGCATATCTATCTTGGCGTCAGCCTGCTGGTGGTGGTGACGCTGCATACCGGATTCCAGGTGGGCTGGAACGTCCACACCCTGGCCTACGTGCTCCTGTGGATCGTGGTTGCCAGCGGAATTATCGGGGTCCTGGTCTATCTGCGTTATCCCCGCTTGCTGAGCAGCAACCGCGGCTCCCGGACCAAGGATCAGCTCCTCAGTGATCTGGCCGATCTGGACACGCGCTGCCTCCGCGTGACGGCCGGGATGCCGACCGAGTTCGGGGAAGCACTGCTGGCCAACCGGGACCGGACGCTGCTTGGGGGTACAGCCTTTGCCCTGCTGGCCGGCCAGGATCGTTCGCAGATTCTGCTGCCGGTAGTGGGCGGCGCCACTGTCCTCTACCAGGCCTTGCCCAACCCGGACCAGTCGGCGCTGCTGGACTGGCTAGGTCAGCGCCTCGCCGCCAGTAGCGATGGGGGGGTGTCGCGGCAGTTGCAGGAATTGCTCAGCCTGGTGGGCGCCCGGCGAACGCTGCTCAGCCGGCTCCGGCGGGACGCGCAGCTCAAGGCCTGGCTCGAAGTCTGGCTCTATGTGCACGTGCCCTTGTCCTTCGGGCTGCTGGCTGCGCTGATTGCCCATGTCTTCTCAGTCTTCATCTACTGGTAGTTGCCTGTGCGTGTCCTGATCCGCTTTCTCCGCGCCGGCCCTGCTGGGGCCGTCGAGCAGAAGGACAAGCTCTACGACGGCGAGTCGGTAACGCTGGGGCGCGCCACTGATCAGGTTGTGCAGCTGAAGGACCGGCGCGTCGCGCTCGCCCATGCCCAGATCATCCTGCGCAACGGGCACCCGGTCCTGATCAGCCGCGTGCCAGGCGGTGTGCTGGTCAACGGTACCCTCCAGCGCGAGGCGCGGCTGCGGGCTGGCGATGTGGTCACCCTGGGCGCCAATGTACTGCGGATCCTGCCGCCCCCGGCCGGCTGCGAGCTGGCCTTCAGCTTCGAGCTGGACCCGGACGCCCGGCCGCAGAGCGTGGCGCTGGACTTGCCCAGGCTCCGTCTGGCTGAGGTGGGCTTTCGAAAGCGGCGCTGGTCCTGGGCGCTGTTTCTTGGCGTCTTGCTGCTGGCCCTGGCCATTCCGTCCGCCGGGTTGCGCAGTCCGCAAATCCAGGACAGCTTGCGGGCGAGTCTGTTGCCGGATGACCACTGGTGGTCGCCCGGGCCGCTCAGTCGGGTGCATGAAGCCCTGGGCACCCGCTGTGACGCCTGTCATCAGAAGCCGTTCGAGCGGGTCCGGAATGACGCGTGCCTCACCTGTCACGCCAGCAATCTGCATCAGCACTGGCCGCAGCCCGGGATTGGTGCGGCCGCGCCAGAAATGCGCTGCGCCAGCTGTCACGCGGAGCATCATGAGCCCGCCACCCTGGTGCGCCAGGATCCGGCTGTGTGCGTCAACTGTCACCGGGACCTGAAGGCCCTTACGCCTGCTACCCTTATTGCGGCGCGGGTCACGGATTTTGCCGCTGACCACCCTGGCTTCGATGTGCCAGTTGCGGACGATTCGGGCCTCAAGTTTCCTCACGACGTCCACCTGGCGAAGGACGGTATCCGCTCACCAGTGGGCGATACGGTACTCGGGTGCAAGGACTGCCACGCCCTCGAGCCCGGCGGCGCACGCTTTCGTCCGGTGCAGATGCAGCGCGACTGCGGTGGGTGCCACCTGCTGGATTTCGATCCCGCATACCCGGAGCGCACCGTGCCCCACGGCGACGCCAAATTGATTTCCGGGTTTCTGGTGGACTACTACAGCCGCCGCTATCTGGAGGCCTACGCGGACCCCCTGGCTGTTGCGGGCGCCGCCCGACGCACCGGGCCGAAGCTGACTGCACCAGAGCGGGAGCGGCTCCTGCGCACGGCCCGGGAACAGTCGGCGATGGTGACGCGGGATCTGTTTGAGCGCCGCAGCTGTGCCCAATGCCACGACGTGACTCGGGATATCTCCAAGGTGCCGGACGAATGGCAAGTCAAGGCCGTCAAACTCAGGAGCGCGTGGCTCAAGGGTGCCACCTTCAACCATGCTGCCCATTCGACGGCGCTCACCAGCTGTGAAACCTGCCACGGGGCGGTCGATTCAAAAGCGGCATCCGATGTTCTGCTGCCGGACATCGCCACCTGCCGGGAGTGTCACGCGGGTGGTGACGCCCACGCTACTCCTCCGGACCGTCTCACCAGCACCTGCAATCTTTGTCACGGCTTTCATGGCGAGGAGAACCCGTTGTGGCAGGCGAGGTCGACGGCCAGATGAAAACTCTGGCCAGATTTCTGATCATCGCTGTGGCGCTGACCGGTTGTGGGGGAGGAGGGGGCGGTGCCCCCGCTGGTGCCGAGGCGCCAGGTCCGGCGCCCTGTGCCGGCAGTTGCGCAACAGCGGGCAGCCTGCTCTCCAGCGCCGACGTGGAGCGGGTGTTCAGTCAGGCCGTCGCTGAGGCTGCCGCCCGGGGCCAGCCGTCGACCATTGCGGTGGTGGACCGGGTGGGGAACGTGCTGGGCGTCTTCCAGATGACGGGTGCGCCCACGAGCGTGACGATCACGACGGGCACCGGCGTAACCGGTGGACTTGAGGGTGTGAGTATCGTGCCCGCCAGCCTGGCCGCCATCGCCAAGGCCATTACCGGCGCATACCTCTCCAGCGAAGGCAACGCCTTCAGCACCCGCACTGCCAGTCAGATCGTGCAGCAGCATTTCAATCCGGGTGAGCTGCTGGCGCCCAGTGGGCCTCTGTCCGGCGTGCAGTTCAGCCAGTTGCCCTGCTCTGATCTGGCTGCCCGCTTTATCGGCGGGCCTGCTGATGCGGGACCGAAGCGCTCGCCACTGGGGCTGGCGGCCGACCCCGGTGGCTTTCCCCTGTACCAGGCTGGCACCCCCGTCGGCGGCGTTGGCGTGATCGCAGACGCCATCTATGGCCTTGATCTGAGCATCAGCGATCAGGACTCGGATGTGGACGAACTGGTTGCTCTGGCGGCCACCTTCGGGTTTGCAGCTCCCAGCGACCGGCGTGGCGACCGGATCAGCGCCGACGGCAAGACCTTCCGCTTCAGCGATGCGGGATTCAACGATCTGCTCACCGCGCCCGCCAGCGCTCCCGCCTTCGGCGCCATCAACGGGGTGGATGGAATACTTCTCGCCGTGCCCGGCTATGCCGCCGCGACGGTCCAGGCTGGCGTAGCCTTCGGTCAGCCGAACTCAGGCGTGCAGGCCGACCCGGCAGGCTTTCCGGGCCTGGATGCATTCGTGCTGGTGGATGATGCGGGTCAGCCCCGCTATCCGCCGGTGGCTGGCAGCGAGGCGATGGGGGCACTCACCGCCGCCGAGGTCCGGGAGCTCCTGAGCAGTGCCCTCAGCGTAGCGAACCGAGCCCGGGCGCAGATTCGCCGGCCTCTTGAAACCGCCGCACGGGTCACGATCAGTGTGGTGGATTCGGCGGGTAACGTTCTCGGCATCGTGCGCAGCCGTGACGCGCCGGTCTTTGGCACCGACGTCGCCCTGCAGAAGGCCCGCAGCGCTGCCTTCCTTTCCTCCGCTGCAGCTGACGCGGCGGTGACGGCGGTGCCCGACGCGGTGTATCTGGACGGCGGACTGGTGGTGCTGGCGAGCAGTTCGCCGTCGGCCTACCTCACAGCCGCACAGGCGTTTCTCGGTCTGCCTGACGCCTTTACGGACGGCGCACTGGCCTTCTCCGCGCGTTCAATCGGCAATCTGTCCCGGCCCTTTTACCCGGACGGGGTCGACGGGCAGGGACCCGGCCCATTCAGCAAGCCCCTCAGTGCCTGGAGTCCGTTTTCGACGGGCCTCCAACTGGATCTGGCCTACAACGCCGTGATTCAGCACGTGGCGTTCGTGCTCGGCAGCGCACCGGACGTGCCGCCCAACTGCACCGGCATCAGCGGCTTCAACACGGGATTCGCCGTGATATCTCCCATTACTGGGCTGGCCAATGGTCTGCAGATCTTTCCTGGCGGGGTGCCGGTATATCGTGGTGCAGCTCTGGTGGGGGCTGTGGGGGTCTCCGGGGACGGCGTTGATCAGGACGACATGATCGCGTTTCTCGGAGTGGCCGAGGCCGCGGTTGCACTCGGTGGCTCGGGCGCGCCTGGCAATGCACCCCGGGCCATCCGCTCGGACACGCTCGTGCCGTCTGGTGCGCGGCTGCGCTATGTGAACTGTCCCCAGGCCCCGTTTCTGGACTCCACAGAGCAGAGCGCCTGTGGCGGGCTCTAGGTTTCTCCTTTTCAGTTTCCTGTTGTCCGGGACGTGCCTGGCGGGCGCGGGTGGGGCAGGGGAGCCCTGCCCGACCGAGACGCCTGTCGATCCGGGCCGGCTCCGCCCTGGCGAAGAGGTGCCACCCTTTGTCCCGACCCCGTGCAATCCTGCCGCTCTCCCGCTGCTCCCGGAGGCTGTGCCGCCGGACTACACCGCCTACCCCGATCGCTGGCGCCTGGTCGATGTGCTGGGCTATCCCAATAACCTGTGGAATCCCTACCGGGGAAACAACTGGCTGAAAGGCGACCGTCCGGCTTTTGGCAAGGACTGGTTTGTGAGTCTCACGGGCATATCCGATACCGTGGTGGAGCCGCGGCGCTTTCCCGTACCGGTCGGCGGCCCGGTCACTGCAGATCCCGGCAGTCTTGATGTCCTCGGTGAAGGTCAGCAGTTGGTACTGGCGGAAACAATTCTTCTGGAGGGAGTCCTTTACAAAGGGGACACCGTCTTCATGCCGCCCGAGTGGGAGGTCCGGATCATTCCGGCCTTCAACGTCAATTACGCCCGGGCCGAAGAGCGGGGCTTCCTGCAGGCGCCCGCCGATGCGGATACGACGCGGCGGGATGCTACCGTTGCCCTGCAGGGTCTTTTCGTTGACCGCCATCTCCGGGATGTTTCAGCGCACTACGATTTCGATTCCCTGCGCGTGGGCATCCAGCCGTTCACGGCGGACTTTCGCGGCTTTCTGTTCCTCGACAGTCCCGTCGGCGTCCGGCTCTTCGGGAACCGGCGGAACAACCGCTACCAGTACAACCTGGCCTGGTTCCGGCGCCTCGACAAGGACACCAACAGCGGACTCAATGCGATTCTTGAGGACGGGCTACCGAGTATCCGCAGTGACGACGTCTTCGTGGCCAACCTGTATGCCCAGGATCTGCCGGTACCCGGCTTCACGTCCCAGGTGATTGCGGCCTATAACCGTAACCGGGAGTCCGATGATGTGCAGTACGATGACAACGGTTTCATTCAGCGGCCAGCTTCGATCGGGATCGAGCTGGGCAGGGACTACGATGTCCTCTATCTGGGCTACAACGGTGATGGTCATTTCGACGAGTTCAACCTGAGCATCTCGGCCTATGGGGCGGTTGGGGATGAGACGCGCAGCACCTTCACGACCGCCGGTGGCGACATCCGGGCCTTCTTTCTCGCCGCGGAAGTGTCCAGGGACTTCGACTGGATCCGCCCACGGCTGTCAGCACTCTATGCCAGCGGCGATGACGATCCCTTCGACGGCACCGCCGAGGGGTTTGACGCGATCTTTGAGAATCCTCTGTTTGCTGGCGCCGACACCAGCTTCTGGATTCGTCAGCCCGTGCCGCTGATTGGCGGTGGGCGCGTGGGCTTGTCGGGGCGCAACGGGGTACTCAACTCCCTGCGGTCCTCCAAGGAATTCGGGCAGTCCAACTTCAGCAATCCGGGCACGGTACTCCTGGGACTCGGCACCGACCTCGACCTGTCGCCGCAATTGCGCCTGAGTGGCAACGCCAATGAGCTCTGGTTTGCCGATACCACCACCGTGGAAGTGGTGCGGAATCAGGGTGGGATTGACGAGCACCTCGGGCTCGACTTGTCTCTGGCGCTGACCTGGCGGCCGCTGGCCATTCAGAACATCGTGTTGCGGTTATCCGCGGCGGCGTTAATTCCGGGCAAGGGTTACGAGCAGCTGTATGGCGATGAAACAGCGTATTCGATTCTGGGCAACCTGGTGCTGACGTACTGAGTATGAGGATGGTATCGCGGCTGAAGCCGCTCCTACTGGTAGTGCTCGCGACCGTGGCGCAGGCGTCGCCGGAAGAGCCGGCCGTTGAACGCGGCTGGACAAGCGCGCCGGCGGCGCCGGAATCCCAGCCCGCTGCAGCCGCGGACCTCAAGAGTGCAGGTTGCCTCGACTGTCACACCCGGACGGACCAGCCGACGATGCACGCGAGCCCTGCGGTAGTGCTGGGCTGTGCCGACTGTCATGGCGGTGACGCTGCCGTCCGACGGTCATCAGTAATCCTCTATAAGACAGAGCCTTATGAGGCTTTGCTAAGGCAGGCTCACATCCTGCCGCGCTACCCGGAGGCCTGGGCAAAGCAGGGCAGCGCCAACCCGATCCGCAGTTACACGCTGCTGAACCGGGAAGCCCCCGAGTTCATCCGCTTCATCAACCCCGGCGACTACCGGGTCGCCCGGGAGTCCTGCGGCAGCTGCCACCTGTCAGTGATCGAGGCAGCAGAGCGCAGCCTGATGGCGACGAACGCGATGTTCTGGGGGGGTGCGGCCTATAACAACGGGATCCTGCCCCTTAAGAACTATGTCCTCGGCGAGGGCTACACCCGGGAGGGGCAACCAGCCATCCTGAGCAGCGCTCCTCTGGACACGCTGGGTCTCACGCCGGAGCAGGCGCGGGACCGGGGCGTGCTGACCCGGCTCTACCCGCTACCCCGCTGGGAAAACCTGCAGCCAGCCGATGTCTTCCGCGTCTTCGAGGACGGCGGGCGCAATGTGCTCAACACATTCCCCGAAACCGGCATTCCCAACGCACTCGGCCAGCTGCAGCGTCTCGAGGAGCCGGGCCGTCCGGATGTGAAGCAGTCCAGCCGTGGTCCTGGCACTGGCGCGCGCATCGCCGTGCCGGTCCTCAACATCCACAAGACCCGGCTGAACGACCCGTTGATGTGGTATCTCGGGACTAACGACCAGCCGGGCGACTACCGGTCGTCGGGCTGCTCCAGCTGTCACGTGGTGTACGCGAACGACCGCAATCCGTTTTCGGCCAGTGTCTACGCAGCTGCAGGCCATCGGGGTCTTACCCAGACTACAGATCCGACCATTCCCCAGGACCAGAGCGGCCACCCGATCCGGCACGCCTTCTCCCGGTCCATTCCCACCAGTCAGTGCATGACCTGCCACATGCACCAGCCCAACATGTTCATGAACTCCTTCCTCGGGTACACGATGTGGGACTACGAGTCCGACGCGCCGGCCATGTGGCCTGCCGAGCAGCAGTACCCGGACGCGGAGCAGATGCGCAAGGTGCTGGACAGGAATCCGGAGGGGGCTGCGCCCCGGGGTAAATGGGCCGACGAGGACTTCCTCGCCCGCGTCTCGGAGCTGAATCCGCAACTGAAGGACACCCAGTTCGCCGACTATCACGGGCACGGCTGGAACTTCCGCGGGGTCTTCAAGCGGGACCGGAAGGGCAATCTGCTGGACAAGGACGGTGCCCTTGTCACCCCTGACGATCCGCAGAAGTGGGGCAAGGCGGTACACATGCAGTCCGTGCACGTGGATGCCGGTATGCAGTGTGTGGATTGCCACTATGCACAGGACGCCCACGGTACGGGACACCTCATGGCCGAGGTGGCTCAGGCCGTGGAGATCGACTGCAAGGATTGCCACGGCACGACCCGCGCCTACCCGACGCTGCGCACATCCGGCCCTGCGGCGCCACCCACTGGCACCGACCTCAGTACCCTGCGGAATCCGGACGGCCGCAAGCGCTTCGAGTGGCGGGGTGAAGTCCTGATCCAGCGCTCAGCCGTTGATCCGCAACTCGAGTGGCAGGTCTCCCTCGTAAAGGCGTCGGTCACTCCCGGCAACGCGGGCTACAACGAGAAAGCGGCGCGCGCGAAGCTGATGTCGCGCGATACGCAGACCCAGCATTACGGTACCGATGTGGCCTGGGACCAGCTGGCCCACAACGACGACGAACTGGAGTGCTACACCTGTCACACTTCCTGGACTACCAGTTGCGGCGGCTGCCACCTGCCCATCGAGGCCAACTGGAAGACCGAGCGTCACCGGCCCGAAGGGGGCACGTCCCGCAACTATGCAACCTACAACCCCCAGGTCGCCCGGGAGGAGATCTTCATGCTGGGTCGTCGCGGTCCCGCCGAGGGCAACAAGATTTCTCCCGTGCGCTCGTCCTCCGCTCTGGTGCTGTCCTCCACCAACGCCAACCGTGAGCGTATCTACGTGCAGCAGCCGCCGGTCTCCGCCGCGGGCTACAGCTCCCAGGCCATGAATCCCCACTACCCCCACACGGAGCGGAAGACGGAGACCAAGGCGTGCTCCGACTGCCACCTGAGTGCTGCGGGAGACAACAACGCGATCCTCGCCCAGACGCTGGGGCAGGGGACCCAGTTCATCAACTTCCTCGGGCTCAACGCCTGGGTCGGCGAGGAGCGGGCGGTCACCGCGGTGCAAGTCACCGAGTGGGACGAGCCCCAGGCAGTGATTGGCAGCTACCTGCAGCGCTACGCCTACCCTGACTTCTTTAAGGCGCATGAGAAGCGGGGCCTGGTGCTACCCGTCATGGAGTCCCGTCGGTCCGGCACTGCGGAGTGCCTGCAGCTGCGCGGTGAGTATCTCTACGTGGCGGAAGGCAGCAAGGGTTTTCGCGTCTACGACGTGGCCGGGATTGCCAACAAGGGCATCAGCCAGAAGATTCTGACGGCACCCTTTGGGCCCCTCGGGCAGGACACCCACGTGGCCACGTCCAATGCCACCTGTGTAGCACTGGCCACTACCCAGCCCGTGCATCCGCCCCGCAATGAGGGCGACGTGATGCGGAACGACAATCTGGAGCAGCCCTTTGCCTCGATCTACAACTACGCAGTGATCACCGACAGCGTCGAGGGTCTGATCCTGGTCGACATCAATACGCTGGCAGACGGTGAGTTCCGCAACAACTTTCTGCGCCGCGCGCTGACCTGGGATGCGAACGGGGCACTGCGGGGTGCCCGGCACGTGACGGTGGCGGGCAGCACCCTGTATGTCACCACGCCCGCTGGTATCGCCGTAGTGGACGTGACCACGGCACTGCAGCCGAAGTTGCTGACGGTCGTGCCGTTGCCGGATGCGCGAGCGAGCATGCAGCAGTTCCGCTATCTGTTTGTCACGGATGGTGAGGGCATGAAGGTCATCGACATTACGCGCCCCGCCCAGGCGCGGCTCGTGACCGCCGCCGTTGTACCCCTGAAAGACGCGCACAAGATCTTCGTCTCCCGCACCTATGCTTTCGTGGCAGCCGGAGCCGAGGGTCTGGCGATCATCGATGTGGAAAGACCGGAAGCACCGAGGCTCTATCAGTTGTTTAACGCTGATGGCGACCTGCGGGATGCCCGGGATGTGGTGGTCGCCTCGACCAACGCCTCGCTGTTTGCCTATGTTGCCGACGGCGCAGAGGGCCTTAAGGTCCTGCAGCTGACCGCGCCGGATACCCAGCCAAACTTCTACGGCTTCAGCCCCGAGCCGAAACCCCGAGTCATCGCCCGACGCATGACGAGGTCCCCCGCGCTGGCGCTGTCCCGGCCCCTGGAGCGGGACCGGGCGGTGGACGAAAGCGGGGGTCAGGTGGCGGTGTTTGGCCGCCGGGGTTCCCGGCCGTTCCAGGCCGGCGAGATGCAGCGGCTGTATCTCAACGACCAGCTGCTGCCCTGGGTGGTCCGCGACTGAGGGCCGGTGCGCTAAGCTCCGCGCCATGACTCTCGACCGACTCGCACCCTGGGCCGCTGCCGTGATTGCGGCGGCCTTCGCCATGCACAACCTGAACGGGGCCTGGATCGAGCCGCGCTACCTGGGTTTTGGCAGCTACGCGGACTACGCGGACCTCGCCAAACTCCAGGCCGCCAGCCGGGCCTGGCCCTGGCTGCTGTCAGGTATCGGCCATGTCGCCAGTGGCTTTGCGGTGGTCATCCTGGGGCTCGCGACGTGGCGCCGGTACCAGGCACGACTGCCCGAGGCGGCGCTGGTGGCGATGGCTGCGGCGCTCCTCGCCGGTACCGGGTTCCTGCTGGTGGGCATCTCCCATGTCATTGGCCGGCAGACGCTGTTCCTGCTGGCGGACGCCAACTCCAGCGCCCTGCGGGATGTGGCCTACACCGCGGCGACGGTGGTCCGCATCTGGGTAAACGCACTCGCCCAGATCGGGCTCGGCTGGTTTGCGGTGCAACTCGCCTGGTGCGGCCGCAAGACCGGCGAACTGCCGCGCAGTTTCATCGGCTTCAGCTTCGTCTCCGGCGCCTGCGGCCTGCTGATGGCAGTGGCCTACATTCCCGTCTACCTCTACACGGTGCTTATCTGGGCGGCATGGCTGGCGGTAGTGTGGCCCCGGCGCCGGGCCGGGGCGGCGCGTGCCTGACGCGGGGCTGCGCTGGCGCGCGCCGGACGCACCTGGCGTCTTCGAGGCGGCCAGCGCCTGGCAGCATCCCCAGCCCTTTCTCGAGGTGGTTCGCCAGACCTATGGCCATCTGCTCCTGGAGAGTCTTGGCGGCACCTACAGCTGGACGATCCGCCCCGCCAATCGCGACCAGTTCCGGCGTGCGGGCCTCACCACACTGGGCGAGTACATCGACCGCTTTCTGCAGGATGATCCGCAGCCTTTGCCCTACCTTGCCCATGTGTCCGTCCATCGCAACCTGCCGGCCCTGAAGGGCTACCTGGTGCCGCCGCCTGAGTTCGGTCCGAACTGGGTGGACCAGCCCCGCTATGACCGCTGGAGTGGACCAGAGATCTATGTGGGCCGTCGCGGCTGCTATTTTGCCGGACTCCACGTGGATCACTGCAGCGTGCACGTCGGTTTCGTCCAGCTGTCTGGCCGCAAGCGCTTCACGGTGTTCCCGCCCAGCGACGGGCGTTACCTCTACACATGGCGGGGCATCCAGTTTCCTTATCAGCGGCGGAACTCGGCAGTGCGGCTGTTTCAGCCGGACTGGGAGGCGCGCTGGCCGGACGCCCGCCAGGCAAAGCCGCAGGTCATCGACGTGGGGCCCGGACAGGGACTGTTCCTGCCGGCGAACTGGTGGCATGTCACGGAGGTGCTGGAGGCGGGAGTGACCTGGAACGTGCGCATCGTCAATCACACGAACGCCGTCCGTTTTCTCGGGGAGCACCTGCTGGGTTTTCCCCGGGGCATCGCCCTGGCCGCGAACCGTCTGCGGGATCGGGCTACGGGCCGTAAGCCGGTCTGGCCCTAGATCCGGCTGCCGGAGCACACCGTGAACGGATGTAGAGAACATAGCCCGAGCACCCCGGCCACGCCCTAGACTTACGTTTTGCTCAAGCGCGGAGAGTTACAGTGCAGCCATCCCCCAGCCGGCGGCGACTCTTCAGCGCCCCTGCAACCGTTGCCATCGCCCTCACCACCGTGCTGCCCACCGCCGACGTGGCGACAAGTGCGGAGGCCTGCGTAACCCTCTACCGCAAGGGGGTCATCACGCTGCCGTTCAATCCTGCCTTCCTGCATGTGGCCGCGTTCCCCACGGACAAGGGCAAGAACAGCCGTGATGCGCTGCTGATGTCCAGTTTCTTCAACGTGGAGCGGGATGACGCCGGTGACAAGATCACCCGCGTCTTCGAACGGGACCTCGCCGCCTGGATTCCGGACCTTCCGGCGCTGAATCCGGCGACGTTCGATCCACGCACGGACGTCGAGATCCTCACGGACCGGGCTGGTGAGCCTTTCAGGCACGTCTGGCCCAACGAATCCGACCGTGTGCCGGAGGGGGTGGTGCCGTTTGAGGCAGTGGTAGTGCCAGGAGGTTTCCTGGCCACGCCGAGGCCGGGTCGGATCACGCTCGTCAATCTGGATGATCCGAAGCGCGGGGAGTATGTGGTGGTGGAGTCGGGGACGGGCACCCCGGACTGCTCGGCGGGCAAGACCGCCGACAAGATTCGCAATGACCACTGGTTCTACCACTACGCCCTTTTCCATGACATGGACGGGGACGGGCGGAAGGACCTCATCACCGCCCGGGCCAGCCTGATGCCCTTCAAGTATCAGTGCCCCCCCGTCGGTGAGTTGGTCTACTTCCGCAATCCCGGGGCGGCGCTCAAGGCCGATGTGCCCTGGGAAGTCCGGGTCCTTGTCGGATTACCGCTGGAGACCAGCGGCCCCGAAGTCAATATGGCGCTGGCCGACCTCGACGGAGATGGCGTTCCCGAGATCATCGCCTCCCACTTCTTCAACAGCGACCACATCACGGTGTTCGGTGCGCCAGCAGGCGGGCAGTGGCAAGACGTGGATGCGGAGCGCCGCCCGCTCCGGCGCAAGACGATCATGACCGGCCAGGGCCGGCCCTTTGCCGTTGAACCGGAGGATCTGAATGGCGACGGGCGCCTTGAGATCCTCACCAGCAATCACCAGGGTGACGGTTGCTTCGACGTCACCCGGGATGCGATTCCCGGTCGGGTGATTGCCCTGCAACAACCCGCCAGCGGGAGGTTGTTCGACGACGACTGGACCACCCACGTGCTCAAGGACAACATCCGGCCGAATCCCACCTTCCCCAAGCCGGTACGAGGACCGGGCCGGCTGGCGCCGAATCGCGCCATTGCCTTCTGGCCGGAACGACGTCTGGAGGCTAAGGCCAAACCCTGGATCGTGGTGGGGGGTGACGAAGCCGCCCGGGTCTGGGTCCTCAGGCCGGTGAGCCAGAAAAAGGACGACTGGCGCTACGAGTCGGTGACCATCTTTGATATCAATGACCACTATGGTCCCAACACCACGCAGACCATTGCCCGGGATCCCAAGGGTGAGGTGATTTCCACCATTGGTGGCCTCGCGTGGCGCTATGACCGCCCTGACAGTACCGGCATGGCTGAGCTCTATATCCCGGTCTTCGAGGCGCGGCAGATCCACATCTTCAGCTTCCGCAAGGGCCGGCGCGCAGACCGGGTCGCCTGCACCGGGGATGCGGCCCTGCCGTGTCCCGGACCCTGACCGCGCCAGCCCGTGACCAGCGCTCTCAATGCAGACGAGGACATCGAGCAGGTCAGGCAGGCGCTGGAGGGCTATATCGAGACCTGGAATTCCGGGAGGGTCTCCGGACTTCGGCGCTTCTGGGATCTCCAGCACCCTGAGCCCGTGTACGTGGCAGAAGAGCAGGAGGCCCTGTCCGGCTGGTCAGCCATCGAAGCCTACTGGGCGGCTCTCGATGGGTTGAAGGTGAGAGTGACCGCAGGTGTGCTGCAGCTAAGCACGCTCACGCCGGACGTTATCCTTGCCCACTACCCGATGCACTGGCGTATCGAATTTGACGCCCACCCCCACTGGACCCGGCCCATCGGCGGCCACGTGCGGGTGTCCGTGATCTTCGCGCAGCGGCCAGAAGGCTGGAAGATCCTCCACTACATCGAGGCGCCCCTGGCTCCGGCCGTGCAGGTCAGGAAGTGGCTGGAGAAGGATGCCGGTCCCGGCTGATGGTGCGGGGCCGGAAGGCGGACTAGAATAGTCACAGGGTCGTGGATTACTCTTCGCGACGTTGCATTGTCCTAAATCGTCCCCGGGGGTTCTGATGACTGCGCAAAAGACTCTTGCCTGCCTTTCTCTGCTTGCGGCCGCTGGCATCATCAGTGGTCAGGCCGCACTCGCCGATGGCGGTCCCCGCTACACCTATGTTGAGGGTGGCTGGCAGCACATTGCACTGACGGGGACTGGCATTCCCGGCGATGAGAATCCTGACGCTGACGGCTTCACTGGCGGTGGGTCCTATGCCATTACCGACCTGTTCCACGTATTCGCAAGCTACGGCGCCGCCACTTTCGACCTGCAGAGTAGTGACCCGGGTATTCTCAATACGGATGTGGATCTCAGCCAGCTGGAAGTTGGTGCTGGCATCAACTACGCCGTGACAGACGTTATCGACGTGGTGGCGCGGGCTGCTTATGTGGATACCGAGGCCGACGTCGACGGCGGCGGCTCATCGAGTGATGGGGGTTATCGCCTCGAAGCGGGCGTACGCGGTATGGCAACTCCGTCGATTGAAGTCAACGGTGGCCTTAGCTACGTAGACGTGGGTACCCTCCAGTTCCGCGATGCTGGAGGATCTGGTGGTGATGGTTCGGAGAACGACAAGAACCTTGCCGTCCGGGTTGGAACTCTCTATAGCGTAACGGACTGGCTGGCCGTCGGTGTCAGCGGTTCATTCAGTGGCAATACCAAACTCTATGGCGCGAACATCCGCGCCTACTTTGGTGGCCGCTAGAAGGAATTCATGTCCCGGAAGTCCCGCAAGGGCTATTACGTCGAGGGTGAGTTTGTCTCTGCAGGCAGCGAGCTGGACCAGCAGTTCCGGACCGAACAGAAAGGCACCGATGCTCCCAGCCGGACCGAGCGGAAAACCGCCAGCGGAGCGTTACAAAAACTCGGAGAAGACCTGCTGACGCTGCGGGAGGATCTGTTTGTTGCCCTGCCGCTGCCCGAGACGCTGCAGGACGCCATTCTCCTCGCCAAGCGCATTACCAATTTTGAGGGCAAGCGCCGCCAGAAACAGTACATCGGGAAGCTGATGCACCGCCTGGATGCCGACGCCCTCGAGGCCGTGGCTGCGGCTCTCCGGCTCCAGCACAGCCAGTCTGCCCAGGACACCGCGATTCTCCACCGGGCCGAGCGGTGGCGTGATGCCCTCATCGACGATGACGATAAGCTCGGCTCCTGGCTCCAGGAGTTCCCCGCTACCGACGCCCAGCAGCTCCGTGCCCTCGTCCGTCAGGCCCGCAAGGAAGCGACGATAGGCAGGCAGTCCGGGGCAGAGCCCGCAAGTGGTGGGCAACGCCAGGGGCGCGCCTATCGCCAGATCTTCACCCTGGTGCGGGCGCAGCTGCTCAGCTCTTCAGCCGATAGCCCGTCCTGAAGATCCACCAGACTACCGCCAGGCAGAGGCTCAGAAAGACCAGGATCATGGCCAGGCTGACCCCGGCGCCGTTGTCGGCCACCCCGTAGAAGCTCCAGCGAAAGCCGCTAATCAGGTACACGACCGGGTTGAAGAGCGCGATGGTCTGCCAGACGGGAGGCAGCATGCTGATCGAGTAGAAGCTGCCGCCAAGAAATGTGAGCGGCGTGACGATCATGAGTGGAATGATCTGGAGCTTCTCGAAGCCGTCCGCCCAGATGCCGATGATGAAGCCGAACAGGCTGAACGTAACCGCCGTCAGCACCAGGAACCCGAACATCATGAGCGGGTGGGCGATCTCGTAGGGCACAAATAGTCGGGCTGTGACGAGGATCAGCAGTCCGAGCAGCACTGATTTGGTGGCGGCGGCGCCCACGTAGCCAAGGACCACTTCTGCTGCAGAAACCGGCGCAGACAGTACCTCGTAGATGGTTCCCGAGAACTTCGGCATGTAGATGCCGAAGGAAGCATTGGAAATGCTCTCGTTCAGCAGGTTCAGCATGACCAGACCCGGAATGATGAACGCCCCGTAGCTGACCCCGTCGATGCTGCCCATCCGGGAGCCGATGGCCGCGCCGAAGACGACGAAATACAGGGAGGTCGAGATGACGGGGGAAATGATGCTCTGGCCCAGCGTACGGAACCAGCGTGACAGCTCAAAACCGTAGATGGCGCGGATGGCGTGCAGGTTCATGCTCGCGCGCTCACCAGGCTGACGAAGATATCCTCCAGTGAGCTCTCACTGGAGTGCAGGTCCCGGAAGTCGATGCCCGCCTCGTTCAGCTGGCGCAGTAGCGCGGCAATGCCGCTGCCCTCACCCTGGGTATCGAAGGTGTAGACCAGTTCGCAGCCGTTTCCGCCGAGCTCCAGCGGATACCTGGCCAGCCCCGCGGGTATCGCGGACAGGGGAGTGAGAAGCTGGATCCGTAACTGTTTCTTGCCCAGCTTCCGCATCAGGGTCGCTTTGTCCTCCACCAGAATGATCTCCCCCTTGTTGATCACTCCGACCCGATCTGCCATCTCCTCGGCCTCCTCGATGTAGTGGGTCGTGAGGATGATGGTTACGCCACTGGCACGCAGGCCGCGCACCATGGCCCACATGTCCCGGCGCAGCTCCACGTCCACGCCGGCCGTCGGTTCATCCAGAAAGAGTATGTCGGGGTCATGGGCAAGGGCCTTGGCAATCATTACCCGGCGCTTCATGCCGCCGGACAGGGTCATGATCTTCGCGTCGCGCTTGTCCCAGAGCGACACGGCTCGCAGGACCTGCTCGATCCTGGCCGCGTCCGGTGGCTTGCCAAAGAGGCCGCGACTGAAACTCACGGTTGCCCCGACTTTTTCGAACATGTCGGTGGAGAGTTCCTGGGGGACGAGCCCGATCCTGCTACGGGCGGCACGGAAGTCCCTGACTACGTCATGCCCGTCGGCGAGGATTATCCCGGCCGTTGGCCGGACGATGCCGCAGATGATGTTGATGAGTGTGGTCTTGCCCGCGCCGTTTGGGCCGAGGAGAGCGAAGATCTCGCCGCGATGGATATCCAGGTCAATGTTCCTGAGAGCCTGGAAGCCGGAGGCGTAGGTCTTGGTCAGCCCCTTTACCGAAATCATCGACTCCACACCCGGACCTCAACTAGCATGCACAGTAGTGGCGCACATCATCTATTCATCCCCGATCTACGACAAGCTCAGCGTGGGAACGAGCGCGATCACCGGCCGTGGCCTGTTTGCCGGATCTGCCATCCCCGCCCGGGCGAAACTTGGTGAGTTCGAGGGCGAGGTGATCACCCTCCGGGAAGCGCGCCGCCGGGCCAGGGGCCGCAAAGTGGTAGCCATCATCGAGCTCGACGGCAAGGCTATCGATGCCTCGACCACCCGACGGGGATTCCGGTACATCAATCACTCCTGCTCCCCCAACACTTTTACCCGCCTGACGGGCGACCGGGCGGAGTTCTACGCGCTGCGCAGAATTCGGGCTGGAGAGGAGCTGACGGTGGACTATGGCCTGAGTCACCACGACGGTCAGTTGCCCTGTCAATGCGGTGCAGCGCAATGTCGGGGCTGGATCTAGGGGCCGCCAAGTCCACTACACTGATACGCATCCAAACCTGTCGCCCTCCTGGAAGGAGCTAACGTGCCACCGACCCCCGATGAACAAGCCAACGAAGACCTCGTCAACCGCTTCTGCCAGGACTGGGCCAAGAGGGATGCGGCGCTGCTGACGACTTATTTTGCCCAGCCCTTCGAGTACATGGTGTGGGAAGGGGGGCCAGTGATTACCACCAACGAGGCCTTCATCGAGCAGATGGGGCCTTTTCTCACGAAGCTGAAGGCCGTCGACTGGGTGGTGGTCAGGTCCCAGGTGATCGGCCCCATGGTCATCAACGAGCGCATCGACCACTTCTACGCCCACAACAGCAAGTTTGATAATCATCCGCATATCGCGGGCATGTTTATCGTCCGCAACGAGAAGATCGCTGTCTGGCGGGACTACAACATGCGTTAAGTCGGGCCCATACGCTAAACTCCTGATATCAGGCTTACCGTGGATTAATGACATGACGAAGGACGAATCCGGGCAGTCGACTCCAGCGCTGTCCCGCCGGGAGATTCTGGCCACAGCGGGTGTCGTGGCAGCCGCCGGCCTTGTTCTGGCGCCGACGGCGCAGGCCAGCATCGATCGGCCGACTGGCATCGAGCGGCCGAAGCGTCCCGCGGCGGTGCCCCCCTTTGACAGCATTCGCGACTACCTCGCTGCCATGGACGACTGGGGCCTGCTCACGCGCTTCAAGGACGTGGACCAGGACGCCTGGGAAGCCACCGCGATCATGTACCACCTCACTGACCAGTTCGGCCTCTACGGTGCCCCGGTGGTGCTGTTCGAGAACCTGCGGATCAATGGCAAATGGACGAAGGGAACAGTAGTCGGCAACTACCAGAGTCACTATCACCAGGAAGCCATCGTGTGGGGTCTGGAACCGGATCTGGTCGAGCCCAGAAACTCCTATCGGATCGGCCTGCGGCACATGGTGAAGCTGCTCGAGGCCAACAAGGGAGACTATCCCCAGATTGCCCCCATTGAAGTGCCGAGAGACAAAGCCGCTTGCAAGGAAGTCGTTCTCGAGGGCGACGCCATAGACCTGGAATCGTTTCCCTTCATTCAGGGCAATCCCGGAGATGCCGGGCGCTACATCAACACCGCCTCGACGGTCTCGGCCGACCCGGAGTGGAAGCAGAATATCGGCACTTACCGGTGCCAGATCCTCGGGCCGCGCCTGATTCACCTGAATTCGGAGCCCAACCAGACCGGCAACCGGATGTTTCTTCGCGCGAAGGAGCGGGGCGAGAAGACCATGCGTATTGCCCTGATCCTGGGGCAGGACCCGGTAACCTGGATGGTCAGCGGCTCCCGGGTGCCGATTACACCGCGGAAGCCCGTGGACGAGCTGGCTTATATCGGTGGCCTGCGGGGCAAGCCTCTGGAGGTGGTGAAGTGCGACCTCAGCGACCTGCTGATCCCTGCCTGGTCGGAGATGGTCATCGAGGGCGAAATCGATCTGACCCAGCTCGTGCCCGAGGGGCCGTATCACGAGACCTACGGCTATCTGGGCGACCGGAACACAGACCGTTTTCTCTTCAACGTGCTCCGGGTGACCCACCGGAAGAACCCGATTCTGATGAACTCCTTCACGAGTATTGGCGGTGGCTTCGTCCGGGCGCCCATGGACGCTTACTCGGATGTGCTGTGGAAGCAGCGCTACCCGCAGATCACCGGCTTGTTCTATCACGACGACACCAAGGGCATTACCTTCGTCAGCATCAAGAAGGATCGTCCGGGTCAGGGCCTTGAGATCGCCAAGGCCATCGTTGAGCGTTCATTGATCGCCAAGATCGTGGTGGTCGTGGACGACGATCTGGACATCATGAATCAGTCCGAGATGCTGCTGGCCCTGGGCAGCCGCTGGCAGCCCGCGAAGGCCAGCGAGATCTACGCGTCCAAGCCCGCATCGTTTTTCGAGCCCAGCTCACCGGACGGCAAGGTCACCAGCAAGATCGCCATCGACGCGACGATGCAGTGGCCTGAGGAGGGCGGTCCCAAAGAGTTTCCCGCCCTGAACCGGAACCTGTTTGACCAGGCGGCGAGCGACGACATCACGAGCCGGATCCTGGCGAAATGGCCCGCCCAACTGACCCGAAAGCCCTGGTAAATGATTCTGGTTACTGGCGTCACCGGCAAGACTGGTGGAGAAGTTGCCCGACAGCTCGCTGCGGCGGGCGTGCCCTTTCGCGCGCTGATCCGTAACCAGGCCAAGGCGGACGCACTGCAGGTCAGGCCTGCCGAAACAATCATTGGCGATGTGGCTGATGACGCTGTGCTGGCGCAGGCCCTGCAGGGTGTGGAGCGGGCGCTGCTGGTGATGCCGAATGGCCAGGACCAGCTGCAACTGGAGCAGCGCTTTACGGGCCACGCGGCGCGGGCGGGGGTTCAGCACCTGATCAAGCTGTCGTCCCTGGAGTCGGTTCCAGGGTCCACGACGCCCTTCACGCAGGTGCATCTGGCGTCGGAACAGTACATCCGCGACTCGGGCATGAGCTGGACCATGATTCGCCCGACGTTCTTCACCCAGACCTTCCTGACCTCGGGGGCCAGAATCCGGGAGCAACACATTATCTCCATGCCGGCGGGGAAGGGCACCATCGCCCCGACTGACCTGCGGGACGTGGGCGCCGTGATTCTGCGGGTACTGACTGAACCGGGACACGAGAATCAGAGCTATGACCTGACCGGCCCCGAACTCCTGACTCTGGACCAGATCGCTGCGCGTTTCTCTCTCGTGCTCGGTCGGGAGATTAGTTACGTCGACCAGCCGCAGGCGGAGCTCCGGGCACGCCTGGCCGCCATCAACCTGGCACCATGGCGCATCGACGGGGTCTGCAGGGAGTTCGAAGCCATTGCCGCGGGGGTGATCGATCACACCACCGGCACCATTGCCCGCCTCCTGGGCCGGCCACCGCTCAGCCTGGAGCAGTTCATTCGCGACCACCTCGCAGTCTTCCGCTAGGAGCCGCAGCTATACTGGGCGGATGACCCGCATCGCCCGTCCGCACCGGTGTCTGCTGCCTGCGCTAGCACTGGCACTGCTCGCGCCCTGGAATTCCGTTACGGCCGCGAACCCATCCGGGTCCCGCCATGAAGGTGTCGCCACCTGCGCCTCGACGACCTGCCATGGCGCCGCCCGGCCTCTCGCCGGCACTCCCGTGTTGCAGAACGAGTACGTCACCTGGTCCGAGTTCGATCCCCACGCCGGAGCGTTCCGCACGTTGCAGAACGAGCGCTCCGCCGCCATCGTGCGGCGGCTGGGGCTGGGCCCGGCGGAGCGGGTTCCGGCCTGCCTGGCCTGCCATTCGGAAGTCGTCCCAGCCAACGCGCGCGGGGCGCGCTTCCAGCAGGATGACGGGATTGGCTGCGAGGCCTGCCACGGCCCTGCCAGCGGCTGGCTGGCTACCCACGATGACGGCACCCCCGCCGCCCACGAGCAAAGCCTCCGCGCCGGACTGCGGGCGCTGAACGACCCTGCAGAGCGCGGGGCCCGGTGTATTGGCTGCCATGTGGGGAGCGGGGATCGCCTTGCGAACCACGCCATGCTGGCGGCTGGCCATCCCCGCCTGAGCTTCGAACTGGATACCTTCACCGAATTGTGGCGCACTAGTGGTGGCCGGGAGCACTACCGACGCTCTGCGGAAGACAATGCCCGAAGGGTTGGGGCTGGAGCAACGCAGGTCTGGCTGACCGGGCTGGCCGTGGCAAGCCTGGCCAGTGTGGACCAGCTGCAGGCGGGCGTCGGCGGCGCTGCCCTCCCCGAGTTCTCTGCCTTCAACTGCTATTCCTGTCACCGGAGCATGGGGCGTCTGGATGGAGACAGGTCCGAGCCGCTGCCGAATGCTGTCGCTTCGGGTGGGGCGCCGGGGGCGCTACGACTGAATGACAGCGCGTTGCGTCTGCTGGTCACGGCACTTCGCGTGCGGTATTCCGGAGAGGCGACGGCCCTGGCGGGGCAACTGGCAGCACTCCAGCGGGCCGCCAATGAAGACCGGGGCGCGGTGCCAGGGGCAGCAGCTGCCTTGCGGAAGCAGCTTGTTTCCCTCGTCCCTCTGCTTGCACAGTCCCCAATCCGGGCCGAGGACAAGCAGGCCATGGTGGCAGCGATCCTCAAGGCCTCGGGTAACGGGGCGTATCCCGACTACGCCACGGCGGAGCAGGCGGCGATGGCGGCTGTTGTGCTCCTTGGGGACGCGGGCACAGGCCCCCGTCAGGCAGCAGACATCGCTGCACTCTTTGCGGTGCTGGATGACGACACGAACTTCGACCAGCTGCGGTTTGCCCGTATGCTGGGCCATCTGACGGGTAAAGGGGAGCCGCGCAAATGACGGGCTGGCAACAGGTGCTGCGCGTAACGACGCTGGCGTTATTCACGGCGCTGGGATCAATCGCCCTGGCACAGCCAGTGCCCTCCGGGCACACCCTGACCGGCGAACTGACGAAGCCCGAGGCCAGTGGCCCTGCTGTGGTCCTGGTCGCGGGCGCGACCGGGAGAACCGGCCGGCTCCTCCTGGAGCAACTGCGCAAGGATCCCCGCTTTGCCCTGCGGCCCATGGCCAGGGATGTGGAGGCTGCCCGCAGGAACGTCAGCAAGGACTACCTCTGGGTGGCGGGCGACGTGACCCGCCCGGAGACGCTGGCGCCCGCACTGAGGGGCGTCAGTCTCGTGCTCGTGGCGATTGGCGGCACTGAGCGGTCCGGACCCAACAGCCCCGAGTTCGTCGACTACGGCGGCGTGAAGAATCTGACTGATGCCGCCCGCAGTGCCGGCGTGCGCCAGTTCGTGCTGGAGTCGTCCATGGGCGTCGGCAGCGGCGGGGGACTGCTCGGCATGATGCTCAATCTGCTTTCGGGCGATGCCCTGAAATGGAAGGCCAAAGGGGAGGCGCACCTCAGGGCCAGTGGCATCCCCTACACCATCGTTCGCCCGGGCGGGCTCACGGACGACCCGGGCGGCCAGACCGGGCTTGTCCTGCAGCAGGGTGATGCAGGCTCGGGGCGTATCACCCGGGCCGACGTGGCGGCCGTGATGATCGCGACCCTGGACAACCCGGACGCACTGGGCAGGACCTTTGAGGTCTTCGAGAACAGCAAGGCGCCCCGGGACGCCTGGCGCACGGGGTTCAGCGCACTGAAGCCCGATCCCCGCTGAGGGTTACCCCGCCAGCCAGTCCCTCACTACCGTCCAGGGCTCCACATCGGCGTACTTGAGCATGAGGTCGCAAAGATTCGCGAAATGCGGAATCTCGTGTTTGTCGGCTACGCACTCCTCTGGAACGATCACGCGGAAACTGCGGGACAGCGCATCCACCGCACTCGCCCGCACGCAGCCGGAGGTGCTGCCACCGGTCAGGATGACTGTGTCCACCCGGTGCCAGTTGAGCAGGGAGGACACCGGCGTCTCGTGAAACACGCTGGCCATGCGTTTGTTGAACACGGCATCCCGCTGCCTGTCGATGACCAGCCGGGGATCCAGGGCTGCCCGGTCAGAACCCTCCTTGATGTTCTGCAGGGAATCGACCGTGTTGGTCCGCGTGCCCCAGACACCTGCATCTGACCCGTCCGGCAGGTACGCGATGTAGGTCCAGATGACGGGCCAGCTGCGCTGGCGGGTAAGCATGGCGAGGGTATTGATGTACTCCAGCTGGCGCGGGTCCGTCTGGTAGGCCGTGGAGAATGCGTCCACATCAGTGTAGGCCCGCTGGAGATCGATATTGATCAGTGCGGCCTTCTTGCCAAAGCCGAACCGGGCCCGGGCGGGGTTCTCCCGGACCTGGGTCCAGTACTGGCGTGGCGTCAGATTCGAGGTTTCCATGCCTGGCATGCTATCCCAGTCCTAACTGGTGGCGAATCTGTTCCGGGGTCATTCCGGCCTCCCGGAGCGCAGCCAGGGTCTGGGCATGATCCCGCTTGGCCAGGCGCTGACCTGCCGCGTTCCGGATCAGGGGGTGGTGCCGATAGCGGGGCACAGGCAGGCCGAGCAGGGCCTGCAGAAGGCGCTGCGGGTGGGCTGCGGAATACAGATCATGGCCCCGGGTCACCAGCGAGACGCCCTGATCCGCGTCGTCCACCACCACCGCCAGGTGATAGCTCACTCCCAGATCCTTGCGGCCAAGCACCAGATCGCCCAGCAGGCCCGGCTGGGCGGCGATCAGCCCGGCCTCGCCCGCTGGCCCCTGACCCGTTTCCTCAAAATACAGCTCACCAGCGCGCAGTCGCTGAACCGCGAGGCCGATATCCAGCCGGAGTGCGTGGGCTGCGCCTGCGGCGAGGCGGGCCTCCCGGTCGCTGGCGGTCAGCTGTCGGCACGTGCCGGGATACAGGGGTCCGTCGGGCCCCTGAGGTGCGGCGGCCAGCCCAGTGATTTCCCTGGCGATGGCGCCTCGCGTGCAGAAGCACGGGTAGACCAGGCCACGACGCGTCAGGCTGTCCAGTGCGGAACTGTATAGAGTGGAGCGCTCTGACTGACGGCAGACCGGTCCATCCCAGTGGAGGCCAAGCCAGATGAGATCTTCCAGGATCCCGACGGCGTGGCGCGCCTCGCAGCGTCCCCGATCCAGATCCTCCATGCGCACCAGAAAGCGGCCACCGGTTTCCCGGGCGGCTCTGTGCGCAAGCAGAGCGGCGTAGGCGTGACCCAGATGCAGGGGCCCGGTGGGACTCGGTGCAAACCGCGTGGTTTCGGGCTGGAACATCAGGGCAGATTATACTGACGGCCCTTGAACGCTCCCCAGCCCCACGCTCCTCGTCCTGCCGCAACCCCGGCCAGCCCGGCCCGGCCGTTGCCCGGACTGCTTGGCCGGCTCGGCCTGAATTTCGGCGTGCTCCGTTTCAGCCGTCGGGCGCTCACCCTGGTGTGGTCCACCAATCGTCAGCTGACGCTGCTGCTGACCTTTTTCACCCTGGCGGCCGGCATGCTGCCCGCGGCCGCGGCCTGGATCGGCAAGCTGGTGATCGACGCCATCGTGGCCCAGATGGCCGTGGGCACCGCGGGTGGTGCCCCGGATTACGTTCCCGTGCTGGAACTGGTGGTGGTAGAGGCGGGGGTTATCGGCCTCCTGGGCGCTGCCCAGCGGGGCATCGCGGCGTGTCAGTCACTGCTCCGGGCGCAGCTGGGCCAGCGGGTCAACGAGATGATCCTGGAGAAGGCGCTGACCCTGGATCTCACCCAGTTCGAAGATGCGGAGTTCTACGACAAACTCACGCGGGCCCGCCGGGAGGCCTCCAGCCGCCCGCTCAGCCTGGTCATGCGCAACTTCTCCCTGTTCCAGCAGCTTGTGGCGCTGTTCAGCTTCTCGGTACTGCTGGCCGGATTCTCACCCTGGGCTATGGCGCTGCTCGTCCTGGCCGGCCTGCCGGCGTTCGTCGCGGAAACCAAATTCTCCGGTGACGCGTTCCGGCTGTTCCGGATGCGGGCACCGGAGTCCCGCCTGCAGCTCTACCTGGAAACCGTGCTGGCCCGGGAAGACAACGCCAAGGAGGTGCAGCTGTTTCAGTTGGGACCGATGCTGCTGGGCCGCTACAAGGCGATCTTTGCCAAGATTTACGGCGAGGATCGTGCGCTGACGATGCGGCGGGAGACCTGGGGGCTGTCACTGACCCTGTTCAGCACGGCCGCTCTTTACTCGGCCTACGGCTGGATAGCGGTCACCGCCGTCAAGGGCGGCATCTCCCTGGGCGAGATGACGATGTACCTCATGCTCTTCAAGCAGGGCCAGGCGGCGGTCGCCGCGAGTCTGGGATCCATCGGCGGCATGTACGAGGACAATCTCTACCTCAGCAACCTCTATGAGTTTCTGGAGCAGGCGCCGGCGTTTCAGTCCGGGGATGCGCCCCGGGGTCCGAACCCGGCGGACGGCGTGCGCTTCGACGCGGTGTCTTTCAATTACCCCGGCGCTCGCGAACCCGCGCTCAGCGCGATCAACCTGCATATCAGACCGGGCGAGAGTCTCGCCCTGGTGGGGGAGAATGGGGCTGGTAAATCGACCCTTATCAAGCTCTTATGCGGACTTTATCAGCCCACCTCTGGGCGGATACTCCTGCACGGCCTGGATGTCAGGGAGTGGGAGCGGGACGCCCTGCGGCGGCAGATCGCCGTGATTTTCCAGGATTTCAACCGCTACCAGTTCACCGTGGGGGAGAACATCGGCGCCGGGGACATTGAGGGGTATGCCGACGAGAGTCGCTGGGAAGAATCCGCCCGCAAGGGCATGGCACTGCCTTTCATCCGCACGCTGGAGCGGGGCTTCGGCACGCAGCTCGGCAGCTGGTTCAAAGGTGGCAAGGAACTCTCGACGGGGCAGTGGCAGAAGGTTGCACTGTCCCGGGCGTTCATGCGGACGTCTGCGGATGTGCTGGTGCTGGATGAGCCCACGGCGTCCATGGATGCGGCGGCGGAGGCGGAATTGTTTGCCTACTTCCGGGAGCACACCGTGGGGCGGATCTCGATCCTGATCTCCCACCGCTTCTCCACCGTGCGTCAGGCGGACCGGATTGCGGTTCTGGAGCACGGCCGCATTATCGAGTACGGCACCCATGCCGAGTTACTGCAGGCGAACGCGGAATACGCACGACTCTTCAATCTCCAGGCCCTGGGCTATCGCTAGCAACGCTTCCCGGCAAGCCGCCGGCGCCGAGTAGCCAGAAGTCCCAGGGTCAGCAGCACCAGGGGGTGAGTCGCACCACCGCCACCGCCACCACTACGGCCCAGAGTTACGTCCTGCGCATCAATTGCACCGACACTGTCAGTTACCTGCAGGCGCACTGTGACCAGGCCGGAGGCGGGGACAGCGACAGCCGTAGTCGAGCCGGTCGTTGGTCCCAGGAACACGGGGCTGCCGCTGACCGCAGACCAGGAATAACCGCTGATGATCCGGCCCGACACGGCGTCACTGGCGCTGCCGTCCAGCGTGACATTCTGGCCGGCGCCGGAGCCGGCTGGGTCGGCAATGCGGGCCATCGGGCGCAGCGCTTCGGCCACTGCTCCCGGGGCATCGGCCATGCCGGCGCCGCAGGTGCTGGTGGTGCAGTTGCACTGGCCAGTGGCGCTATCGAGGCTTGGGCAGGTTGGCAGGCCCGCCTGAGGAACTGGAAATGGGCGGGCGCCGTTCTTGATGCGCGCTGTCAGTTCCTCCGGCGTCAGCCCGCCATTCACCGCAGTCATCAGTCCGGCGATGGCCGCGACGATGGGCGCCGAGAAGCTGGTGCCGATGCTGGGCTGGCTGTCCGTGGTCGTCGTGTACGTGGAAGTGGTTGGAAAGGTTGGTCCCGCATTGGTGGCGGTGATCAGTGCGTACTCGCAGAGCAGGGGTGTGCTGGGGCAGTTGCCCGCCGGGGCAGAGATTCCGACCTCGGGTCCAAAGCTGCTATAGCCAACCTTGGTGCCGACGTGACGGAGTCCAGCCACGGCCAGCGCACCGGGGCAGTTGGCCGGTGCGCCCACGGGGCCGCTGCCATTGCCCGCCGCGGCCACTACCAGCCCGCCCGCCGCGGTCACTTCCGTGACGGCGTTCAGGTAGGCGGAACTGCAGTTGCCGCCGCCGCCAAGGCTCATATTGAGGATCTTCGCCGGGTTGGGGTTGGTCGGCACGCCGGCAACGGGTAAGCCAGCCGCCCAGCGCATGCCCGCGATGATGTCGGAGTCGAAGCCGCCGCACTTGCCCAGGACGCGCACGGGCAGGACGTTGCCGCTCCAGGTGCCACCGGCAAGGCCCGCTCCATTATTGGTGGTTGCGCCGATCATGGCGGCCACGCGCGTGCCGTGCCAGGAACTCGGCTCGACGTCGCAGCCATCAAGGGGACCGCTCAGGCTTTCGGCGCCGGTCACCCAGTCACCGGGATCCGACGCGTCCGCGTCCCAGTCGTTACCGTCATTGGCGCTGACAAAAGAGCTGCTGGATTCTCCCGAAACGAAGTCGTAGCCCGCCAGCACCCGGTCGGCAAGATCCGGATGGTCGAAGCGCACGCCGGTGTCGAGTACGGCGATGACCGTGCCGGCGTCCCCGGTGGTAATGTCCCAGGCAGCGGTGAAGTTGGCGGCGCTGGGTTCCACGGCCTGCTGGTACCACTGGCTGGCGTAAAGCGGGTCATTCGGCACGGCGCGGATGTAGCGGCGCTGATCGACTTCCGCAAACTCGACATCCGGATCGGCGCGCAGCGTGGCCAGCGTTTTTTCCAGGCCGCCACCGGTGGTTACCTCCGGGAGGGATACGGCAACCATCCGGTTACCGAGTTCCCGAAAACCACCCACTCGCAGCGCCGAGCGCTCAGCCAGGCGCCGGACCCGGTCGGGAGCCCTGGCGTCCTCTGCCTGGCTTGCGGATTGCGCCTCGCGCTGGTTCGTGGCGAGAGTACTGGTCGCAGGCCGAAGCTGGATGATCAGGCGGGCAGAGGTACCTGGGACACTGCTGCTCCCGGCCTCGGCGGAAGGCGCGACGGCAGCCGCGAGCAGCGCTGCCGCTGCTACCCAGGTGGCACATTTGATTCCCATAGCCTGATCCCTCGTCGCTCCCCTGGCGACCCCAGAGCCCATTATGCCCCCTGTCCCGGCTCACCCGCAGGCGACCCCGCTCACAGTTTGGCGGCGCTGCAGTCTGGCAAGGCAGGCCCCTGCTAAGATTCCGACTCACATTCCCTAGGGAGGAGTTTCAGGTATGGCCAGGAAGACGGCGAGCGAGAAGCTGATGCGGGACCTGCAGACGGTGGTTGAAGATGCCGAGGCGTTGCTTCAGGCCACTGCGGCGCAGACCGGCGAACGGGTTGACGGTATCCGGGCCCGGGCCCAGGCGTCCCTCAAGCAGGCCAAGTCCCGGCTTCTCGAAGCGGAAGACGAGGCCCTGGAGCAGGTTCGAGCCGCGGCCGCGACCGCCGATGAATACGTCCACGAGAATCCGTGGCAGGCCGTCGGCGTCGCCGCGGGCATGGGACTGCTGCTGGGTCTCCTGCTCAGTCGCCGGTGAGCACCAGCAACCCCGATCAGTCCCGGGGACCTGCAGCGCAGCTGCTGGCCTCACTGCGTGGGCTACTCGCCACGGCGATCGAAACCGGGCGTACCCGCCTGGAGTTGCTCAGTGTCGAGATCCAGGAGGAGGTGCACCGCACCGCCAGCATGCTTCTGCTGGGTCTCGTTGCGGTGCTGGCGGCCAGTGCCGGCGTGCTCTTTGCCGGTCTCACCGTGATCTTCGCGTTCTGGGACACCCACCGGATTCTGGCGTCTGTGCTGGTGACCGGGGGGTTCTTCCTCGTGGCCATGGTCGCCGCCTTTCAGCTGCGTTCCCGCCTGCAGTCACGGCCCCCGTTTCTCCAGGGGACCCTTGCTGAGCTGGAGCAGGATGAAGGCCGGCTGCGGAATCCTTCTTCATGAGCCGCAAGGCCCACCAGCTGGAGCTTCGTCGTGCGGCGCTGCGCCGGCGGAGCGGGATTGAGCGGTTGGAGTGGCAGGGACGCCTGCAGGAGATTGAGGGCGTGTTTGCCCGAGTGGATCGGGGGCTGAGCGTTCTGCGCCGCGCTGCCACCCCTCCCGTGCTACTGGCAGGCGGCCTGCTAGCCACCCTGCTGCTCGGGCGCAGGCGCAGCGGTAAGTTGCTCCTGGCCGGGCTTGGCCTTGCGGCTCAGCTGGTCAAGCGGTCCCGGTAGCGGAGCTCCGGGAACCAGCGCATCCAGAGGCCGCAGACCACCAGAGTTCCCACCCCACCGACCACGACAGCCGGCACCGTGCCAATGGCCGCTGCCATGGCACCCGACTCGAACTCCCCCAGTTCGTTCGACGCCCCGATGAACACCGAATTGACTGCTGCGACCCGGCCGCGCATCGCATCCGGAGTGTCGAACTGCACCAGCGTCGAGCGAACGTAAACGCTGATCATGTCAGCAGCTCCGAGCACAAACAGGCACACGCAGGACAGGATCAGGCTCTCGGAGAGGCCGAAGCCAATGGTGGCGATGCCGAAGAGGGCAACGCCCTGAAACATCCGCAGGCCGCTGCGGGATTGCAGCGGTCGCTGTGCCAGCCAGAGTGCCACCAGCAAGGCCCCCACGGCCGGCATGCTGCGCATCAGCCCAAGGCCGCCGGGACCCGCATCAAGGATGTCCCGGGCATAGATCGGGAGCAGGGCAGTGGCCCCGCCGAGCAGCACAGCGAAGAGATCGAGGGAGATGGCACCAAAGATGGCAGGCCGTGAGCGGATAAAGCGAATGCCGGCCAGTAGTGTTTCCCAGGACACCTCGCCGGGCGGCGGCTGGGGTCGGCTGCGGATGAGGCCAAAGAGCAGGCAACAGGCCAGAAAGCAGAGTGCCGCCGCACCGAAGGCCACGGAGGCGCCGAAGTAGTAGAGCAACCCCCCCAGCGCGGGACCCGCGATCGTCGCTGTTTGCCAGGCTGTTGAATTCCAGGCGATCGCGTTCCCCAGTTGTTCTGGCGACACGAGATTGGGGACCAGCGCCTGGCCGGCGGGATTCGCAAAGGCCCGGCTGATGCCAAAAACGAGCAGCAGTCCGTAGATGAGCAGGACCTGCCCTGAGCCTCCGACTGCAATGGCCAGGAGACCCAGCGCAGTACCCAGAGTAACGACGTAGCAGACCACCAGAATGGCCCGGCGGTCATACCGGTCGGCGGCGTGCCCGGTAACCAGTGCCAGTGCTACCGCTGGCAGGAACGACGCCAGACCGACCAGGCCGAGAGCGAGGGGGTCCCGGGTCAGGTCATAGACCAACCAGCCGATTGCCACGTTCTGCATCTGGATGGCAAGCGCGGACAGAAAGCGCGCCGCCAGATACAAGCCAAAGTCACGACTCGCAAAGACAGCCGTGGCGGGCAGGACCCTCACGGAGCAAGCAGGTCGTCACCCTCCCGTGCACCCACCGGATCGGCGAAGGTAAACCCGGTGCCCTTGATGCGCGCATTGGAGACGCCTTTGGGGCCCTTGACGACGCCGAGCCAGATGACCGGCTCCAGACCTTCCCGCTTGGCGACCCTGGCAAAAAAGTCTTCCTTGTTCTCCGGAATGTCGTTGAACAGGTTAAACAGGCCTGAGAGCTGTTTTTCAATGGCGAACGCAATGCCGCGGACAACGTCATCCCGGTGAATGAGCATGGCGTCTGATTTGCCGTCGAAGGGAATCTGCTTTCCGGCAATATGGCGCAATTCGTTGCGATGTTCCCGGCCGGGACCATAGATCGTGCCGGTGCGGAAATTGACTATCCTCAGAGCGTCGGTGCCCAGTGCTGCCAGCTTCTGTTCGGTCTCGATGAACACCTGCGCCGCCGGAGATGCCGCGTTGGGAGGCGTTGTTTCGAGGACTGGAGTGACACCATGAGCATCGCCGTAGGCGTTCAGCGAGCTGCAGAAAACGATCTGCCGCAGCTTGGGGGCAGACGCGAGGGCGCCGATGAGGCCATCAGCAGTGCCGACATAGGAGTCCCGGTAGGCCACGGGATCCATGAAAGGCTTGCCATCCTTGAAGCCGAGACCACCGGCCATGGTCAGAACAACGGCGTCGACGCCGTCTATCAGCGTCTTCATTCCCGCCACGTCGCTGCCTTTGGTGATCACCACCTGATGCGCCACTGCGGCGAGTTCCGCAGCCCGGTCTGCTCGCGTCGTGGTCACCCGGACCTCGTGCCCCTGGGACTTGAAGTAGCGTGCAGCAGCCATGCCCGTGTAGGCGGCACCAACGATTGCGATCTTCATGGCATTCAGTCCCTCATCCCGTGTAAAACGTAATTCTAGCAGCCACCGCAGGGATAGCGCCTTTGCCGGAGGTCTGCCCACCACTGCACGGAGCGCAGGACCATGAGTCGTCGCGTCGCTGGAGTCGTCAGGACTGGCCTGGGCCAGGCGGCGGCCTTTACCTCGTTGCCCTGGGCGCAGCAGCAGTTCCGGACAACTCTGGGCATGGAGCCCTTCCCGGGCACGCTCAATCTCCTTCTGGACCCCGCTGGACTCGCCGACTGGCAGGCGCTGACCGTACAGCCCGGTTTGGCCATTGCACCGGAGCGGCCTGGTGACTGCGCAGCCCGGTGCTACCCCGTGCTCGCGTCCGTGCCCGGCCAGACCCCGGTGACGGCAGGAATCCTCATCCCCGAGGTCCCGGGCTATGCCCCGGACCAGATCGAAGTCCTGGCCGCCGTTCCGCTACGGCAGTCGCTCCGGGTTGCTGATGGCGACACGGTGACGCTGCGCACCGTCCCCGTCCCGACCCTGCGCGCCGTGCTGTTCGATGTGGACGGAACTCTGGTCAACTCCATCGCAGGCTACCGGCTGGCGGCCCAGCGGGCGGTCGAGCCTTACGGCTGGTCCGTGTCCCAGGAAGCGGTCAGAGCAGCGATGAATTTCGGGGAGCAGTTCTGGGATCTGGTGGTGCCCCCGGACTCTCGCGGTGACCTGAAACTCATCGCGAAACTCCGCCGGGACACTCTGGCCCACTGGCCGGCGATCCTCGCCGACTCAGTCCTGTTGTATCCGGAAACCGGTGCAATGCTGGCCGCCCTGAAGGCTGCCGGCGTCCGTCTGGGGATCTGCACGGCATCCCACGGCGAGTCGTTCCGGCCCCTCGAGCAGTCCGGCCTCCTCGACCTCTTCGACCAGGTGGTTACCGCGAAAGATGTGGCCCATCGCAAACCTGACCCGGAAGGGCTGCTGCTCTGTCTGCACCGGATGGGGGTGGGGGCCGCCGAAAGCGCCTACATCGGCGATACCGTCGCGGATGTGCGGGCCAGTCACGCTGCGGGACTGTATGCGGTCGGCGTCCTGACCGGAGCTGGCGATTCTGCGTTGCTGTCGGCGGCAGGTGCGCACCGGCTGCTTGCCGATCTCCGGTACCTGCCGGAGCTGCTGCTGGGGTCCCGTCAGATGACGCCGTCCCTGGACAGCGTCGTAATCTCGTCCGGTTTGTAGCCAAGCAGATCGCCAAGCACCTCGGCGTTGTGGGCCCCCACGGTGGGCCCCGGCCAGTCCGTGCGACCTGGCGTGCCGCTCAGGAACGGCATCATGGCGGGAATCTTCAGGGGCTGGCCGTTGACCTGAACTTCCTCGAAGAGGCCTCTGGCGTTGAAGTGAGGGTCCGTGAACATGTCCGCAACGCTGTAGATAGGGCCCGATGGCACATCGGCCTTGCCCAGGATCTCGAGCACGCCAGCAGCCGTCAGGGAACTGGTCCAATGGCCAATCGCTTCATCGAGTTCCTTTTCATGGACAACCCGTCCCGCATTGTTTGCCATCCGGGGATCATCGGCCAGCTCGGGGCGGTTGATCGCCTGCATCAGGCGCTTGTAGATCGAGTCGCCATTCCCGCCGATGATCACGAACTTGCCGTCCTTACAGCGGTAGGTATTGGTCGGAACGATGCCCGTCAGTGTTGACCCTGAGGGTTCCCGAACCACACCCGCTCCGGAGTACTCCGGCACGACCCCTTCCATCAGGTTAAAGACGGATTCGTAGAGGGCGGCGTCAATGACCTGGCCCCGCTTCTGCGGGTCTCGCGAACGCTGGATGCAGGCCAGCAGGACGCCGATCACGCAATGAATGCCCGCCAGGGTGTCCCCGATGCTCAGATTCGGTCGGACGGGCGCGTCGCCTGGAAAGCCATTCACGTACCGAAACCCGCCGACCCCTTCACAGACCGAGGCAAAGCCGGGCTTGGTGGCGTAGGGGCCATTCTGGCCGTAGCCGGAAATCCGGCCGTAGACGAGGCCGGGATTCTCCGGCCACAGATCTGCCGGGCCCAGGCCCCATTTCTCCAGTGTGCCGGGGCGAAAGTTCTCGATCAGTACATCGGACTTGAGGGCCAGCTCCCGGGCTATGGCGCGACCCTTGGGCGTGCGCAGGTCCAGAGTCACCGACTTCTTGTTGCGACCCAGGCTGTGCCACCAGAGGGAGACGCCATCCTTCATGACTCGCCAGGTGCGGATCGGGTCACCCTCGCCGGGCGGCTCAATCTTGATGACCTCCGCACCGAAGTAGGCAAGCATGCTCGCCGCGAAGGGGCCCGCGAGCAACTGGCCCATTTCGAGGACGCGGTAGCCATCGAGGGGGCGCTGCCCCTTGGTCGTTTCCATCTGGAGTACTCGCTGAAGCGGCCGAAGTTATTGGCACTATTCTGCCACGGCCTGACCGATGAAATGGAGGGTAATCAGGCGGGTATCGCCTGGCTGGAGCAGAAGTTCACCGGTTGCCGCGCCGCTTAATTGCGCCGACCACGAGTTGCAGAAAGTCCTGTTCGTCGCGAATGTCCGGGATGTCCCGGGCCTCTACGGTATAGCCGTACTGACCGGCCAGTGCCTCGTAGCGTGGGCGCCGGTGCTGCACCAGCCTGGGGAAGATCCAGCGCACGAAATGGTCCGGGTCAATTTCATCCGGATCCCCCGCACCCGTTTCCTGCAGATAGACCTTCATCTCCCGGTCGAGGAAATCGTCCCGGTAGTAGAGGGGCTTCGGATGGGTAACCGCCCGCCGGATAAGCTCCTGTTCCATGTCATCGCCAGCACGTAGGTACAGGATCAGCGTGTGCTCGGTGAGCACCTTGAGCATCTCGGGGTCGTCAAGCTCACAGAGACTGCCACCCGCGTCGTTAAGAAAGTGGTCGTAGCCGTAGATGTCCTTGGCCTTGACGATAAAGTCCGCGACGTCCTTCATGGCGCTGACCTCCGCCGAACCGTGCAGGCGCTGGTGGAGCTTGAAAGTCTCCATCGAGATGCCGCCCCGGCTGGGGGTGCCAATCTTGCCCAGGAACGTGGAGACAGGTTCCAGGTTGTTCACCGTAATGTTGCTGGCGATGTAGATGGAGTCACTGCGCAGCAGGCCCCGCAGGAACTCCACCTGCATGGCCTGCCGCTTGATGTTGTCGAGGATCGGCTCCTCGAGGTACTTGGTGCCGATACGGTAGTCGCCTGAGTAATGGAACCAGGTGGAGCGGGGCAGCTTGTTGGCCAGGGTCGTCTTGCCCACTCCGGACATGCCAAGGAGAGTGATGGCCCGATTGGGCCAGGCGAGAAACTCTGCAGGTGTCTTCAGCATAGACGGCAGTATACCGGCCCGGGATCAAAGTCCGGCTAGTCGGCGGTGCAGGTCCAGCGCCTCGTTGCTCGGCCGATGCTCTTCTTCCTTCGGGTAGCGCAGGGGACGGCCCGCCAGGAGCCGGTAGCTGGTCTGCATGAGGTCATCTGTGAGGACCACCGACATGCTGCCCGTGTCGATCGCGATCTTTCCCAGGTCGAAGAGGGCGTGTATGTCCGAGCGCAGCAGCAGGCCATTGGAAGGGTGGTGAGTGAATTTCCCCCGGAATGGCACGATGCAGGCGGCCTCGAGCGCGTCGACCGCGTTGAAGCTGGTGATGGCGCAACGGGATTCGTAGGCCTGCAGCAGTGCATTGCGAAAGTGGGGATGGCCGCGCCTCTTGATGATGGTATCGATGATGGCTTGGCGGCCGTCCTTGCTGTTCTGCGGTTCGCTGGCCTGCAGGCGGGCCATGTCCCGTTCAGAAATCCGGATCATGCCGCTCATATCCAGGATCGGGCCTCCGACGCCAGTATTCAGCAGTCGCTGACGGGCGAAGCGTTCGACGCTCCCAAAATCCGCCTCGATCCGCTCCATGGCTTCTGCGGGAACCTGGGTTATCTCGGTAAACTCGACCGTAAGGTAATCGGCCATCTCGCTGAAGGGCAGGCCCAGGGCAATGGGTTCGGAGAGGAAGAACAGGTACTCCCGCGCTTCGGCATCCGGGGTCTCGGTACCCCAGATGGCCCGGGCCGCCTTGGCGTTCTCGTAGCGACCCAGAACCTTCGCGTAGTGCCGGTAGGCGTCCTTTTGGCCCAGAAGGACGAAATCCCCGACGTTCATCTGGAACCAGTTCTCAATGTTTTCCGGGGTGCCCCGGAGTCCCCAGGCATAGAAGCCGTGGCCGCGCCGCTCGATATCGATGAGTTCCGGGTAGGTCGCGTCACTGAAGCTGCGGATGATGAGCTGGCGCTCGATCGGGGCGGCGACGGACCTTTCCAGGTCCGACCGGTCCCGCTGGGACTCAATGGCGGCGATGAATATTCTGGCCATGGAGGGAAGATACTAGCCCGCGCCCCCGGACGGTAGTCTGGTCGCTGTAGCCGCAGGTCAGAACGGGTATGATTGGCCGCCGTTTTTCCTGACCCCTTGCTGGCTTATCCATGGTGTCCAAGTTGAATATCTCGACCAATCCCGGTGCCTGGCATGTCCACAAATTTGGTGGCACCAGCCTTGGCGACGCGGACTGTTTTCGCCGCGTAGCAGACATCCTGCTGGACGAGGCCGTCTCCCGCCAGGCGGTGGTGGTCTCGGCCATGGCCAAGACTACGGATGCGCTTCTGGGCCTCGTCTCGGCGGCGGAGCAGTCCGCGCCCGACATCACCTCCCGCATGGATGCCATTGCGACCCGGTATCGCACGACCGTCGCAGCGCTGCTCAGGAAAAAGCAGTCTGCTGACGACATCCTGAAGGTCTTTGCCGCGGATCTGGCCGACGTGCGGGACGTTCTGCGGGCGATTGCTCTCGTGCGCCAGGCGGGGGAACGCAGCCGGGACCTGATTGCCGGTTATGGCGAACTGTGGTCCTCGCGGCTGCTGGCCGCTTACCTTGCTGAGCGCGCCCAGTCCGAGGCTCCCGGCCGTCCGGTGCACTGGGTCGATGCGCGGGATCTCATCATCATCGAGCGGGGCGAGATGGGGCCAGCCGTTCAGTGGGATGAATCCAGGGCCAATGCGCGCCGGATCTTTACTGACACTACGATCGGTATCGCCGTGGTCACAGGGTTCATAGCCAGTGAGCGCAACGGCCTGCCGACGACCCTGGGAAGAAATGGGAGTGACTTTTCCTCGTCCATAGTCGGGGCTTTGCTGGACGCCGAGAAGATCACAATCTGGACCGATGTGGACGGTGTGATGAGCGCCGATCCCAACCGCGTTCCCGAGGCGGCCATCATCAGCTCCCTGTCCTACAGCGAAGCCATGGAGCTGGCGTACTTCGGGGCCAAAGTCATACACCCCCAGACGATGTCGCCCGCCGTCCAGCGGTCGATTCCCATCTGGATACGCAATACCTTCAACCCGGCTGTTCCGGGCTCCCTCATCGGGCCGAACTCGGATTCCAGCCAGCCGATCAAGGGCGTGACCGCCGTTGACGATGTGGCCCTGCTGAATATCGAGGGTGCGGGGATGATTGGTGTCCCCGGCACTGCTGATCGTCTGTTCGGGGCGCTCCGGGAGGCGGGTATTTCCGTCATTCTCATTTCCCAGGCCAGTTCCGAGCACTCCATCTGTATTGGCGTTCCCAGCCGGATGGCTGCCGAGGCGGAGCGGGTAGTACAGCGCGCTTTCGCTGCCGAGTTGAAGCAGGGGCTCGTCCAGAGCATCACCATAAAGAATCCCTGCAGCGTGATTGCCGTGGTTGGTGATGGCATGGCGGGAATGCCCGGGGTTGCCGGCCGCTTTCTCGGCACTCTTGGCAGTGCCGGCATCAACGTCAAGGCGATTGCCCAGGGTTCTTCGGAGCGCAACATCTCCGCCGTTGTTGCCCGGCAGGACTCGACCCGCGCGCTACGCGCCGTGCATTCAGGCTTCTACCTTTCGGCTGAGACCATCTCCATTGGCCTTATCGGGCCGGGGAACGTCGGGCAGGTGCTGCTGAAGCAGATGGCCACCGAACTGCCGCGGCTCAAGTCCCAGTTCAATCTCGACCTCCGGGTGCGGGCCATCGCCGGTTCCCGGCGGATGCTGTTGAGCGATCGCGCGATCAATCTATCCACGTGGCGTGAGGACTTCGAGAAATCTTCCGTGCCGCTCGACTGGGCCCAGTTCACTCATCATGTCCACGCCGAGCATCTGCCCCACGCAGTAGTCGTTGACTGCAGTTCCAGCGAGGACGTGGCGGCACGGTACGTGGAGTGGCTCGGTGGCGGCGTCCATGTGGTTACGCCAAACAAAAAGGCGCCCAGCGGCCCACTGAGTATGTATGACCAGCTGCACGAGGTCCGGCGGCGCAGCAACACCCGTTTTCTGTACGAAACCACGGTCGGTGCCGCGCTGCCCATCCTTGGAACGCTCCGCGACCTCCGGGAAACCGGCGACGAGATCCGGAGTATCGAGGGCATCTTCTCCGGTACGCTGGCCTACCTGTTCAATGTCTTCGATGGCACCAAGCCGTTTTCCACCATCGTCCGCGAGGCACGGGATGCCGGCTACACGGAACCTGATCCGCGGGATGACCTGTCCGGACTGGACGTGGCCCGCAAGCTGATCATTCTCGGGCGTGAGATGGGTATGCGGCTGGAGATGCGTGACCTGGCGGTGGAGAGCCTGATTCCTGCGGGTCTGGAGGCTGGGAGTGCGGACGACTTCCTCGGCGCCCTGCAGGCCCACGACCAGGCGATGGCAGAGCGCTGGTCCCGGGCCAACGAGGCTGATCAGGTATTGCGCTATGTGGGCCGGCTTGACCGCCGTTCGGGTACGGCGACCGTACGCCTCGAGTCTCTGGGCCGCCGGCATTCCTTTGCCAACATCAATCTCACCGACAACATCGTCCGGTACGCTTCAGCCCGCTACAGCGAGAATCCGCTGGTCGTGCAGGGGCCTGGAGCCGGCCCTGCCGTGACCGCTGCCGGGGTTTTCGCCGACATCCTGCGACTCTCAACGTACCTCGGCGCGGCTCTCTAGGGTTCCGCCATGCGCTACGTGAGTACCCGTGGCGGCCCGGCCGTCGGTATAGAAACCGCCATCATGGGCGGGACGGCCGCTGACGGTGGGCTCTATGTCCCCGAGGCGCTCCCCGGCTTTGTCCCTGGAGATTTTTCCACGCTGGATGCTTTTCCCGACGTGGCAACGACCTTCCTCAAGCCCTTCTTCGCCGGGTCGTCCCTGGCAAACGCCCTTGGAGAAGTCTGCCGGGCAGCACTGAACTTTCCGTTGCCGCTGCGGCAACTCGAAGCATCCCCCGGCGCTCTTTCGGTCCTGGAGTTGTTCCACGGGCCGACAGCAGCCTTCAAGGATGTAGGGGCGCGCTTCCTTGCCCACTGCATGGAGCACATCATCCGGGAGGGCGTGTTTGCGACTGCGCCCGTAACCGTTCTGGTGGCGACCTCCGGGGACACGGGCGGTGCCGTGGCGGCTGCCTATTACCGCCGGCCGGGCACGCGGGTCGTCGTTCTGTTTCCGGAAGGGCGTGTGTCGCCCCGCCAGCAGCACCAGCTCACCTGCTGGGGCGGCAATGTGGTCTCGCTGGCCGTCCGCGGCGAGTTCGACGATTGCCAGCGCCTGGTCAAGGCGGCCTTTGCCGATGCCGGACTCAGGTCTCGCCACCGGCTCTGTTCCGCCAACAGCATCAACGTGGGCCGTCTACTGCCCCAGGCCGCTTACTACGCCTTCGCCAGCCTCCTGCACTGGCGGGCTACGGGGCGGCCCTTAAGTTTTATCGTGCCTACGGGCAACCTCGGTAACGGCTTCGCCTGCGTCTGGGCGCGTCGGGTCGGACTGCCGATCGACCGGATAGTCCTCGCCACCAATGCCAACGCCACGATTCCCGACTATCTGGCCACCGGGCAGTGGCTGCCCCGGGCGAGTGTCCCGACCCTGGCGTCCGCGATGGACGTGGGTAATCCGAGTAACATGGAGCGTCTCCAGGCGTTGTGCACCGATGTCGATACCCTCCGGCAGGAAGTCTCGGCGGTGCCGGTGTCGGATGCCGAGATCCGCACGACCATCGTGGACGAGTTCCGCCGCCACGGCCTGCCCTGGTGCCCCCACACCGCTGCGGGCCTGCGCGTGTACCGGGAGCTGCCAGAGGTGGAGCGGACCCGCCGGGACTGGGCGGTTGTTGCCACCGCTCACGCCGCCAAGTTCGACACTATCGTTGAACCATTGCTGGGTGCTCCAGTGGACCCGCCCGCTGAGCTCATGGCGCTGCTCACGAGGCCTGCTCACTTCGACACGATTGCGCCAGAGCTCGATGCTCTGGCCGGCAGGCTTTAGCTCATGCTGGACAGCGCAATGCCGTTCACCCAAGGTCCATTGCTTCTGCTCGGGGTTGTCCTGGTCGCGTTGGCGCTGGTTGCCGCCGGCTGGTACTGGCGGGTGCTGCAGCGCCGGCGCCGTGACATCGACCGTCGCCTCCGGGATGCAAGCCGTGGAGTCCTCGCCAACTTCATCATTCCTGACGGCAATGGCGAGGAGATCCAGCTGCAGTACGCACTGCTTACGGCGCGGGGAATCCTGGTCATCGACATCAAGGACGTCGAAGGCCATGTCTTTGGCAGTGAAGGCATGCAGGACTGGACGGTAATAGCGGACAACCGGCGCTTCACCTTCGCGAACCCCCAACCCGGACTCTGGGACCGGGTCGCCGCGGTCAAGCGCCTTACGCCGGAGGTGCCGGTAGTCGGCTTCGTCGGCTTTACGGGTCGGGCCCGCTTTACCAAAGGTCAGCCCCGGAGCGTGACTCTTCTGGAACCCTTGCTGCAGGAACTGGAGAAGGAGGCGTCCGGCGCCGGGACCAGCCCGGACGCGTATCAGCAGGCCTGGGAGCGGCTGCGCCAGTCAGCGATCGCCGCTCGCATGGATAACCTTCTTACCGAAGGCCGGAGCTGAGCCCGAAGAGTGTTTCAGCATTGCGGGTCGTAGCCTCTGCTACCGCCTCAGGGCTGTGACCCATAAAGCCCGCCAGCGTCCGGACAACCTCGGGAAGCATTGCTGGTTCGTTCCGGCGGCTGCGGGGTAATGGCCGCAGGGTTCTCGGCACCAGGTAGGGGGAGTCCGTCTCGACAACGATCCGGTCGAGGGGGATGCAGGCGACAGCGGCGCGCAACTCGCTGGCCCGCCGCTCGTCACAGATCCAGCCGGTGATGCCGATGTAGAGGCCAATACTCAGGTAGTCAGCCACCTCGGCCGGGCCGTTGGTGAAGCAGTGAGCGACACCGCCCGGCAGGCGGGAGCCCTGCTCCCGGAGCAGGGCCAGGAAGTCCGCGTGGGCGGCGCGCTGATGCAGAAACAGCGGCCTGCCGCTGGCCGCTGCCAGTTCCAGCTGTCTGGCGAAAGCCCGCCGCTGGACGTCTCGCGGGGCATAGTCCCGGTGGTAGTCCAGCCCGCACTCGCCAGCCGCTACGACCCGGGGATCCCTGAGCAGCAGTCTCAGTTCATCCTCGACAGCATCGTCATAGTCAGCTGCCGAGTGGGGGTGGACACCCGCCGTAGCCCAGAGTGTTTCTGGCATCGAGCGGGAAAGTGCCACGGCGGCCGCAGACGCCGCCAGGCTGGTCCCGGTCACGATCAGGCGTCGAACCCCGTTCCCCGCGGCCCGTTCGATGACCTCCGCAAGGTCGTCCCTGAAGCTGTCGTGGGTGAGGTTCGCTCCGACGTCAATCAGGTCAGCCACGTCTCCACTAGGCCGCCGTGCCAGCCGCCGCCAGCTGCCGCAGAACATAGTGCAGGATGCCGCCGTGAGCGAAGTACTCGCCCTCCTTGGGAGTGTCGATCCGCACCCGCGCCTGGAAGGTCTGCCGGGTGCCGTCTTCCCGGTGAGCAACCACGGTCACTTCCCGGGCACGGCCCCCATCCAGTCCTGAGACATCGAAGACCTCGCGGCCAGTAAGGCCAAGGGAGGCGGCGCTATCGCCGGGGTGATACTCGAGGGGCAGAACCCCCATGCCGATCAGATTTGAGCGGTGGATCCGCTCGTAGCTCTCGGCAATCACGGCGCGCACACCGAGCAATTTGGTCCCCTTGGCGGCCCAGTCGCGGGACGAGCCGCTGCCATACTCCTTGCCTGCCAGGATCACGAGGGGAACCTTGTCGACCGCGTAGCGCATGGCGGCATCGTAGATGGACAGCGGCTCGCCACTGGGCAGGTGCAGGGTCTGGCCGCCCTCCGTACCGGGAACCAGCTGATTGCGCAGCCGGAGGTTGGCAAAGGTCCCGCGCATCATGACTTCATGATTGCCGCGGCGGGCTCCATACTGATTAAAATCAGATACCTGGACGCCTTTACTCAAAAGATACTTACCTGCCGGTGTGTCCTTACCAATCGAGCCAGCCGGGGAGATATGGTCCGTGGTCACGGAGTTCCCCAGCAGCGCGAGGACCCGCGCACCGGAGATATCGGTCACGGCTGCAGGCTGGCGAGTGATGCCCTCAAAGTAGGGCGGGTTGCGCACGTAGGTCGAGTCGTCCGCCCAGGCAAACCGGTCGCCCTTCGGCACCTTGATCGAGTTCCAGTTGCTGTCGCCAGCAAACACATTGGCGTAGCTCGCCCGAAACATGGCGGAGTCGAGGTTGCCGGTGACGGCTGCCTGGATTTCCTTCTGGCCCGGCCAGATGTCCTTCAGGTATACGGGCTGGCCATCCTTCGCGGTGCCCAGGGGTTCCGTGGCGAGGTCGATATGCAGGGAGCCAGCCAGGGCGTAGGCCACCACCAGCGGCGGTGAAGCGAGGAAGTTGTTGCGGACCAGCGGGTGTATGCGGCCTTCGAAGTTCCGGTTGCCCGACAGGACACTGCAGCCAATCAGCTTGCCCTCCCGGACGGCCTTCTCTATTGGCGGGTCCAGAGGGCCGGAATTACCGATGCAGGTTGTGCAGCCGAAGCCCACGATATTGAAACCAAGAGCATTGAGGGACTGCATCAATCCCGACTTGTCGAGATAGCTGCTGACCACGCGGGAGCCGGGTGCAAGACTGGTCTTCACCCAGGGCTTGGTGCTCAGGCCGCGCTGGATCGCGTTCCGCGCGAGAAGTCCTGCAGCCATCATCACGTAGGGATTCGAAGTGTTGGTGCAGCTGGTGATGGCCGCAATCAGCACCGAGCCATTGGCCAGGTCGAAGGTCTGACCCTTGGTCGTTACCTGCACCGGCGCTGTGCCCGTCTTGCCGTCGGCGGTCTGCTCGGCTTCGACCTTGCGGTAGGCAGAGGCCACACTCCGCAGACCAATGCGATCCTGGGGCCGGCTCGGGCCCGCCATGCTGGGCTCGACCGTGGCGAGATCGAGGGAGACAACATCGGTGAAGAGTGGCTCGGCCTGGCCATCCTCCCGCCAGAGTCCCTGCGCTTTGGCATAGGCAGCGATCAGCGCAATCTCCTGGGCTGGCCGCCCCGACAGTTCCAGGTAACGGATGGTTTCCCCATCGATGGGGAAGATAGCGACCGTGCTGCCAAACTCCGGCGACATGTTCCCGATGGTGGCCCGGTCGGCAAGCGGCAGGTTCGACAGGCCATCGCCGAAGAATTCGACGAACTTGCCGACGACGCCCTTCTTGCGCAGGATTTCTGTCACCGTGAGCACCAGGTCAGTGGCCGTCGTGCCCTCCCGCAGCTGACCCGTGAGCCGGAAGCCGATGACCTCGGGGATGAGCATGGTGACCGGCTGTCCCAGCATGGCCGCTTCAGCCTCAATACCGCCGACGCCCCAGCCCAGGATGCCGAGACCATTGATCATGGTCGTGTGGGAATCCGTGCCCACGACCGTGTCCGGATAGGCAACGCGTCGCCCCTTGGTCTCAACACTGAACACCACTCGGGACAGGTATTCCAGGTTGACCTGGTGAACGATTCCCGTGTTGGGCGGGACCACCTTGAAATTGCGGAAGGCATCCTGCCCCCAGCGCAGGAAGCCATAGCGCTCCTGGTTGCGGGAGAACTCGACGACGGTGTTGGCTTCGAGGGCGCCCGGGCTGCCGTAGTTGTCCACCTGCACCGAATGGTCAATAACCAGTTCGGCGGGGGACAGGGGATTGATCGCATCGGCCTTGCCGCCAAGCTTCACCACGGCATCGCGCATGGCGGCCAGATCGACCACGGCCGGTACGCCCGTGAAGTCCTGGAGTACGACGCGCGCGGGCGTGAAGGCTATCTCGTGTTCGTCCTTTGACTTGGGATCCCAGTTCGCCAGGGCGCTGATATCTGCGGCCCGGACATCGCCGCTGGCCGCATGGCGCAACAGATTCTCCAGAAGGATCTTCAGGGAGTAGGGGAGGCGACTGACGTGACCCTCCTTGACGGCGGCGAGGCCATAAATGTCGTAGTCCGTGCCGTTGACGGACAGGGTGGTCTTTGCATCGAGGATTTTCGCCATGGTTTTCTCTCTGAATCAGGACGGACGCGAGACGGAAATTATAGCGGATCGATTCCAGCTACGCCGTGGCCAGATTGGCCGGAAGGGGAGCAGCCAGCATCGCGCCCGACTCCAGAATGACACCGCCGCCAAGGCATTCCGCGCCGCGATACAGGACCAGGTACTGACCCGGAGTTGGGGCCCGCTGTGCAGTGTCGAATGTCACCTCGACCTGGGCAACCGGGACCGAGCGGACGTGGCAGCGGGCCGGGACCTGACGATGCCGGATGCGGGCGTGGAGTTCGAGGCCGCTGTCGAGGCCTGCCGGCTCACCGGCCAGCCAGCGAAGTTCGCCGGCGCGCAGTTCCCGCCGCAGCAGCCAGGGGTGATCCCGGCCCTGAACAACGATCAGCGCGTTACGGGCAAGGTCCTTGGCGGCGACAAACCAGGGCGACTGCAGGCTGTCATTGCGTCCTCCCACCTTGAGTCCTTCCCGCTGGCCCAGCGTGTAGAAGGGCAGACCGATGTGCTCGCCAAGCTGCTGGCCCGCCGGATTGAGTATCGGTCCCGGCTTCGTGTTCACATGCTCGGAAAGGAACTGGCGAAACGGCCTCTCGCCGACGAAGCAGATGCCGGTACTGTCCTTTTTCGCGTGATTGGCGAGTCCGTACTCGCGGGCGAGTCGGCGTACTTCATGCTTCTCGATGGACCCCAGGGGGAAGAGGGTCCTGGCCAGGGCCCCCCGCTCGATCGAGTGGAGGAAGTAGGTCTGATCCTTGTCCCGGTCAGCGGCCCGGAACAAGTGGGGTTCCGGGTCATGGGTCACACGGGCGTAGTGGCCGGTGGCGATGAAGTCGGCACCGAGACGCGTGGCATGTTCCAGGAAGACGCCAAACTTGATGTGCCGGTTACAGGCGACATCGGGATTCGGTGTGCGGCCCGCGGCGAGCTCCCGGAGGAAATCCTCGAAGACCGCAGCGCGATACTGGCGGGAGAAGTTGGCTTCATGCAGGTGAATGCCCAGGTCTGCGGCTACCCGCCTGGCATCAGCCAGATCAGTGCCCGCCGTGCAGTACTCATTGGCGTCATCCCAGTTAGTCATGTGCAGGCCCTGTACCCGGTAACCTGCCCGCAGGAGGCACAGTGCGGCCACGGCAGAATCCACACCACCAGAGAGCCCGACGACAACCATTTTCTGGGGAGCCTCAGCCATGGCGCAAAGTCTAGCAGCCGCTGGCGATTCCCCGGGGCAGCCTCAGAGACTCAGAGCCTGAGAGCCTGGAGCAGGAGCTCATCCCGGGTCATGGCTTCGTAGCGGTCGATGGGCTGCCGGACGCCGCTCAGGTAGTCATCCACAGCGCGGGGCACCATCGGGCTCCGCAGCCGCCAGGTGCCCGCGACGAGCTCCGCACGGGACAGCCACAACACCCTTTCTATGCCCTCATCGAGAGTTCGCTGCGGGTCGTGAGCGGTCAGTCGACCGCAGAAGGTAACCCGCAGGTAGCGAAGGCCGGCCCCTTCGCGGCCCCACAGGTAGACCCCGAGTACAGCCTCTGGAACAAAGGTGAAGGCGGATTCCTCGAGAGTCTCCCGGATCACCGCAACCTGCAGCGTTTCGCCCGGGTCTACATGTCCTGCTGGCTGATTGAGTACCAGCCGGCCATCGATACGCTCCTCGACGAACATGAACAGGCCGTCGCGCTCAACCACAGCGGCAACTGTGAGTACGAGGGTGGGCTCTGGAGGTATTGCAGTCACCAGGGGATGGTACCCCCTGGGCTAGATCCGCAGCTGGCGGAGTTCCTGGGAGGTTTCGGAAGCGGTCCAGATTTCCTCAAACAGGTTGAGGTAGCGGCGGGCAACGGCGGGCTCATAGGTATCGGCGATACCTTCCCACCGGGCATGGTTGATGCGGTAGAGCAGGGCGACGTCATCGGCGAGCAGAAATGCCTCACGGTGCTCCCGGTAGTCTTCGTGAACATTGCGAAACTCGATGTAGGTATTCAGCCGTCGTCCGAGGCCCACCAGTCGATTGCCCAGGCGAATCGTGCGCTGGGGCTCTGCAATCAGCACCCGGACCCTGGCGAAGCGCTTGGCCAGCACCAGACGTTTGACGATTTCGAGAAAGCGCTCGTGATCGTAGACGCCGGGCTCCAGGTCCGGCGTGAGTATGGCGAGGCCCCGCTGGGCAACTTCGGCGATCTCGATGGCAGCCGCCAGCGTGTCTTCCTTCGCTGCCAGCACCCAGCGGCGACCCTGGGTTCGCTCCGTAGGCAATCCGTCTGGGGGGGTCATCTCGGCCACGCTGAATTGTACGAAGCCGGCCCCAGCAGGAAGTGCCAACTGGATCACGTTTATCGACGACTGCGCCGCACAGGCGGGGTATCAGGGCTCTGACTCGGCAGCCTTGCGGGCCAGAACGGCCGCGTCACCCGTGTAGTCCTCCGGGGCCAGCGCCAGCAGGCGGTCGCGCTCGCTCCCGGGCAGATCGACGGAACGCAGGAACGCCGTGAGGGATTCCCGGTTGATCGGCGAACCGCGGGTGAGGGCCTTGAGCTGCTCATAGGCGTCGGCGTGTCCATGGCGGCGCATCACGGTCTGGACGGCCTCGCCCAGGACCTCCCAGGCTGCCTGCAGTTCCGATCGCATGCGGGGGGCGTCGGCTTCGAGCTTGCGCAAACCCGTCAGCAGCGACTGGACAGCAAGGGTGCTGTGCCCCATGGCAACGCCGAGATTGCGCAGGACGGTCGAGTCGCTCAGATCCCGCTGCCAGCGGGAGACCGGTAGTTTCTCGGCGAAATGCGCCAGCAGTGCATTGGCTACACCGAGATTGCCCTCAGCGTTCTCGAAATCGATGGGATTGACCTTGTGGGGCATCGTCGACGAACCCACCTCCGTGTCCACCTTACGCTGGCGGAAGTACCCGATGGCAATGTAGCCCCACAAGTCCCGGGCCAGGTCCAGCAGGATGACGTTGCAGCGAATCAGGCAGTGACAGTACTCGGCAATCCAGTCGTGAGGTTCGATCTGGGTGGTGTAGGGGTTCCAGACCAGTCCCAGAGACTCGACGAAGCGGCGGGAAACGCTGGACCAGTCGACATCGGGATAGGCAATTCGATGGGCATTGAAGTTGCCCACGGCGCCGTTCATCTTCGCCAGGGTCTCGACCGCCCGCAGTTGCTGCAACTGGCGCTTGAGCCGCCAGGCGCTGTTGGCGAGTTCCTTGCCCATCGTGGTCGGGCTGGCGGGCTGACCGTGGGTTCTGGCCAGCATCGGCACTTCGGCAAGGTTCCGCGCCAGCGTGTCGACGACGGCCACCAGCTGGCGGAACTGGGGCAGGAGCACGTCGTCCCGGCCGTGCCGCAGCATGAGGGCGTAGGCGATGTTGTTGATGTCTTCAGAAGTGCAGGCAAAGTGCAAAAAGGGACGGATCCTGCCGAGGTCTGCACCATTGCCCAGGCGCTCGGCAATCAGGTACTCGACGGCCTTTACATCATGATTAGTCCGCAGTTCGATCTGCTTAACCTGGCGAGCATCATCCGGACCAAAGCGCTCGGCCAGGTTATTGAGGACGTCATTGACCACCGGGGAGAGTGGTCCCAGGCCCTCGATACCGGCCTCCTGAGCCAGGAACTGGACCCAGCGGACCTCGGCCAGAACCCGAAAACGGATCAGCCCGTACTCGCTGAAGATACCCCTCAGGGATTCCACTTTGGCGGAGTAACGGCCGTCGAGCGGCGAAATTGCGGTAAGTGGTTCGCGGTCCATATCGCTCTTGCGGAAAATCCCTATAATTCAGCGCGAAATCATACACCAACACGGAGGATCAGCGTGGGCTCACCCGCGCCTCGCTGGTCTCTTTGCATCTATCAGGAGAGCAGGAATGGCCGGCAAGGGTTACCGAATCGAACGTGACAGCATGGGCGAACTGCGGGTTCCCGATGACGCGCTCTGGGGGGCCCAGACGCAACGCGCGGTGGATAATTTTCCCGTCAGCGGGCTGCCCATGCCCCGGGGATTCATCCGGGCGCTCGGGCTGATCAAGTGGGCGGCAGCCGGCGCCAACGCCGAACTCGGGCTGCTCAAGAGCGGCAAGGCGATGGCCATCCAGACTGCGGCCCTGCAAGTGGCAGAGGGTGAGCACGACGGGCAGTTCCCCGTCGACGTCTTCCAGACGGGCTCTGGAACGAGTTCCAACATGAATGCCAATGAGGTCATCGCGCGGCTCGCGACGAAACGCCTGGGCGCTGAAGTGCACCCCAACGATGATGTCAACATGGGGCAGAGCAGTAATGACGTGGTCCCCACCGCCATCCATGTCAGTGCCGCTCTGGAGGTCTCGGAGGCGCTGCTGCCGGCACTGAAGCATCTGCGGGAGGTGATCGCCAAGAAGGCCCGCGAGACGGATGCTGTCGTGAAGACGGGCCGTACGCACCTCATGGATGCCATGCCAGTGCGCATGAGTCAGGAGCTGGGCGGCTGGGCGCAGCAGATCGCCAACGCCGAAGACCGGATCAGTGACTGCCTGCCGCGGCTCGCGCGACTTGCCCAGGGTGGCACCGCTGTGGGCACCGGCATCAATGCCCATCCCAAGTTCGGCAAGAAGGTGTCCGTGCTGCTCACGGAGAACACCGGGGTGAAGTTCACGATCTCTCCCAACCTGTTTGAGTCGCTGAGCTGCCAGGACACGGCAGTCGAGCTCTCAGGCCAGCTCCGCACGCTGGCAGTTGCCCTGCTGAAGATTGCCAATGACCTGCGCTGGATGAATAGCGGTCCCCTGGCCGGCCTCGGGGAGATCGCACTGCCCGGGCTCCAGCCCGGCAGCAGCATCATGCCGGGCAAGGTGAATCCCGTGATCCCCGAGGCCGTGGCCATGGTCGCGGCACAGGTCATCGGGAATGACGCCACCATCGTCATCGCCGGTCAGTCCGGCAACTTCCAGCTCAACGTCATGCTGCCCGTGGTGGCCTACAATCTGCTCCAGAGCATTCAGCTGCTGGCCAACGCCAGCCGGCTGCTCGGCGACAAGGCCATCGCCGGTTTCAAGGTCAATCACGACAAACTGGCCGAGGCTCTCGATCGCAACCCCATCCTCGTGACTGCCATGAATCCCGTCATTGGCTACGAGAAGGGCGCGGCAATTGCCAAGAAGGCCTACGCGGAACGCCGGCCGATTCGCGAGGTGGCGGCGGAGCTCACGGATCTTTCCAGCAAGGAGATCGACCGGTTGCTGGATGCCAAGGGTCTGACGAAGGGTGGGATCAAGTCGTAACGCCAGCGAGCACTGGCAGGTGATCGACCGGCTCATCGACCGCCTCCGGAACACCCGCCCGCCGGACGACCTGCCGGCGGAGGCCCTGGCGCGCTTGCCACCAGGCATCGCCCGACAACTCTTCCCGGAGCCGCTGATTCCCGCTGCCGTGCTGGTGGCGCTGGTTGAACGGCCCACCGGGTGGGAAGTGCTCCTGACCCGGCGCACCAATCACCTGCGGGATCATCCCGGGCAGATCAGCTTTCCGGGCGGGCGGATCGATACCGCTGACGGAGGTACGGTCGCCGCCGCCCTGCGGGAAGCCCGGGAGGAGGTGGGGATCGAGGCAGTCTTTATCGACGTCGTCGGCCATCTGCCCCCCCACGCGGTGGTTACCGGCTTCGCGGTAAGCCCGGTCGTAGCGCTGTTGCGGCCTGGCTTTTCGCTCCTGGCGGACCCGGTGGAGGTGGCCGAGATCTTTGCCGTGCCGCTGGGTTACCTGCGGGACCCCAGGCATCTCATCTGGAGCGAGCGCACGGTGCGAGGCCTGACGGTGCCGGTCTGCGCGATCCAGTACGGTCCGCACCATATCTGGGGCGCCACGGCGCACATCCTGAACACGCTGCGGGAAGCACTGAATGACGCAGAACAGTAGCCGGGACGTCGGTACTCTCCTGGAGATCATGGCGACCCTGCGGGATCCGGTCCGGGGCTGCCCCTGGGACCGGGAGCAGGATTTCGGTTCCATTGCGCCCTACACCATAGAAGAGGCCTATGAAGTCGCGGATGCGATCGACCGGGACGACCTGACGGACCTGCGGGATGAACTGGGTGATCTGTTGCTCCAGGTGGTTTTTCACGCCCGGATGGCGCAGGAGATCCAGGCCTTCGACTTCGGTGATGTCGTGGCGGCCATCAGCGAGAAGATGGTCCGCCGGCATCCCCACGTCTTTGGCACCGCAGTCGTCGCCTCAGCCAGTGCCCAGAAGGATGCCTGGGAAGGGCACAAGGCTGAGGAGCGTGAGCGGCGCGGCGGGGACACGTCCGCAATGGCGGGTGTCGGCCAGGCACTGCCGGCCCTGATCCGGGCGGAGAAGCTCGGCAAGCGCGCCGCGCGAGTCGGTCTCGACTGGCCAGATGCCCAGGGCGTGGTCGAGAAGGTGCGGGAAGAACTGGACGAAGTAACCGCTGCCCTGCGCCTGAACCAGCAGGCCGCGGTCGAGGAGGAGGTGGGTGACCTCCTCCTGGCCTGCACGAGCCTCGCCCGGCATTGCCACGTGGACCCGGAGCAGGCTCTGCGGCAGGCGACCCGCAAATTCGAGGCCCGGTTCCGGCGCGTCGAAGAGGCAGTCCGGCAACAGGGCCTTGCCTGGCCAGCGCTGAGCCCGGAGCAGCTTGACGCCCTGTGGGAAGTGGCCAAGCGTGACCCGGCATGACCCCGCCGGAAGGCCTGTGGCATAGTCCCCGCGCATGATCGATTCAAAAGCAGAGGCCGGCTGGCACCCCGCCAGCTGGCGGGACCGCACGGCGGGCCAGATTCCTGCCTACAGAGACCAGCAGCGCGCCGAGGCGGTGATGGCGGAGTTGGCCCGCCTGCCGCCCCTCGTGACCTCCTGGGAAGTCGATGCTCTCCGGGACCAGCTGGCCCTGGCAGGCGAAGGCAAGGCCTTTGTCCTCCAGGGCGGGGACTGCGCCGAGTCCTTCGCCGATTGTCGCTCCGATGCCATCGTCACCAAGCTCAAGATCCTCCTGCAGATGAGCGTGGTGATTGTCTCCGGGCTGAAGCGGCCGGTGGTGCGGGTGGGGCGCATGGCGGGGCAGTACGCCAAACCACGCTCCACAGACACGGAAACGCGGGGTTCTGAGACGCTGCCCAGCTACCGGGGCGACATCATCAATCGCAATGCCTTCACCCCCCAGGACCGGGAGCCGGATCCGGAACTCATGCTGCGGGCCTACGAACGCTCGGCACTGACCCTGAACTTCGTGCGGTCCCTGATCGACGGTGGTTTCGCAGACCTGCATCACCCGGAAAACTGGGATCTCGACTGGGTGCAGCATTCGCCCCTCGCTGAGCAGTACCACCGGCTCGTGCAGACGGTGTCCGATGGCCTCGATTTCTTCGAAAGTCTCACCGGCAAGTCCATCGATCAGGCCCGGCGGGTCGACTTCTTCACGGGCCACGAGGGACTGCACCTGCCCTATGAGCAGGCCCAGACGCGCTTTATCGAGCGCCGCCAGGGCTGGTACGACCTGACCACGCATTTCCCCTGGATCGGGGTGCGTACCAGCCAGCTCGCCAGTGCTCATGTGGAGTACTTTCGCGGCATCAGCAATCCCATCGGCCTGAAGGTCGGACCTGACACCAGCCCGACGGCCCTCCGCAGCTTGCTGGAAATCCTGAACCCGGCGAATCGTCCCGGCAGGCTCACGCTGATTCACAGGCTGGGCGCCGCAAGGATTCGGCAGGTACTGCCGGCGCTCATTGCCACGGTGAGCGAGGCTGGCGCCCATGTGGTCTGGATCTGTGACCCCATGCACGGGAATACGGAGACGGCATCCTCCGGGTTGAAGACCCGGCGCCTGGAGAACATTTTCGCCGAACTGGATGCCGCGTTCGAGGTACACCGCGCAGCGGGTTCCCATCTGGGTGGTGTGCATCTCGAACTGACCGGTGAGCACGTGACGGAGTGCACCGGAGGCGCCCGAGGCCTCACGGACTCGGACCTGGAGCGGGACTATCGCACCCAGGTCGATCCCCGCCTGAATTACGAGCAGGCGATGGAAGTCGCCCTGCGGATCGCTGGTCATGGGCGAGGCGTTTGACAGCAAGGCGTTCCTGGCGTCACTGACGCACCGGCCCGGCGTGTACCGGATGCTGGCGGGCAAGGACACGGTTCTCTACGTCGGCAAGGCCCGGGATCTGCGCAAGCGGGTCTCCACCTACTTCGGCAGCAAGGCCCACCACCCCAAGACCCAGGCGCTGATGGCCCTGACCGAACGGGTTGAGGTCACGGTGACCGGCACCGAGCAGGAGGCTCTCCTGCTCGAGTACAACCTCATCAAGGAACATCACCCGCGCTTCAACGTCGTCCTGCGGGACGACAAGAGCTACCCCTGGATCTACGTCTCCACGCAGCAGGAGTTTCCCCGCTTCGAGTTTCATCGGGGCTCGAGGAAGGTCGCGGGGCGCTTTCTCGGGCCCTGGCCAAACGCCGGCGCCGTGCGGGAAAGCCTCGCGCAACTCCAGAAGCTGTTTCGGGTGCGCCAGTGCTCCGAATCCTTCTTTGCCAATCGCACCCGGCCCTGTCTCCAGTACCAGATCAAGCGCTGCACCGCCCCCTGTGTCGGACTGGTGACGGCGGCGGATTACCAGCGGGACGTTGGAGATGCAATCCTGTTTCTGGAAGGCAGGAACACCGCCGTGTTGTCCAGCCTCGTGGGACGGATGGAACGAGCCTCCGGTGACCTGGACTATGAAAGAGCGGCGATCCTCCGGGACCAGATCACCCTGATCCGCAGGATTCAGGCCGAGCAGGTGATTGCGGGCAAGGGCATCGAGGAAGCGGATGTGATCGGCGTGCATCAGGAAGAGGGTCAGGCCTGCGTGGCCGTCATCCTGATTCGCGGTGGCCGGGTGCTGGGCAGCCGCACCTGGTTCCCGCGCGTGACGGCCGCCACGGAGCCAGAGGAAGTCGTGGCGGCATTCATCGGGCAGCACTACATGCACGAGCAGCCACCCGCCGAAATCCTCGTGCCGGTCCTGCCGCTGGACAGCCTGATCCTGGAAGCCGCACTGGCAACGCGGGGCGTCCGTCCCGTGCGGATCCGGCTACAGGTCAGGGGCACCCGGAAGCGCTGGCTGGAAATGGCAGCCACCAACGCCTCCCAGGGTCTCGCCAGCCGGCTGGCTGCCGGCGCCTCGCTGCGCGTACAACTCGACAAGCTGGCCGAAGCGCTGGCGCTGGATGAGGTGCCCCAGCGCATCGAGTGCTTCGACATCAGCCACACCAGCGGCAGGGAAACGGTGGCCTCCTGTGTCGTGTTCGGGCCCGACGGGCCGATAAAGTCTGACTACCGGCGCTTCAATATCCGGGACGTTGAGCCCGGGGACGACTACGCCGCCATCGGTCAGGTCGTCGAGCGACGGTTTGCCCGGATCAAGCGCGGGGAAGCACCACTGCCGGATCTCATCCTCATCGATGGGGGTCAGGGCCAGGTCGAAAAGGCGCGGGCAGCCCTTGAGGAATTGCAGCTGGCCCACCTGCCACTGATCGGGGTCTCCAAGGGCCGGGACCGACGGGCCGGCGAAGAGAAGCTGGTGTTTCCCGGTGAGTCCTCGGTCCGCACCCTGCCGTCGGATTCGCCCGCACTCCTGCTGATCCAGCAGATCCGGGACGAGGCCCACCGGTTCGCCATTACAGGCCACCGGCAGCGTCGCGCCCGGGCCGGCATTACCTCAAGCCTGGAGTCGATTGCCGGTCTGGGTCCGCAGAGGCGACGGGCACTTCTGCGGCAATTTGGCGGACTGCAGGGTATCCGGCAGGCGGGAGTGGCAGACCTGGCCACGGTCCACGGCATCAGTCGCGCGCTCGCCCAACGCATCTACGACCAGCTCCATGGCGGTCAGCCTTGAGCCTAGATGAGCCGAGATGAGCCCCGAGGTGTGGACCCCGGCACCGACGGAGGGCGCGCTCACCGGCTAGAATGACCGGGTGTATCCCCAGTTCAACATTGCCACGGCCCTCACCTGGTTTCGGATCGCAGCGATTCCGCTGGTGGCCATCGCTTTCTACTGGTCTTCGCCCTGGGCCCGACCCGCGGCAGCCGGGATCTTTATCCTCGCGGCAATCACTGACTGGCTGGACGGTTATGTCGCCCGGCGCCTGCAGCAGACCTCCCAGTTTGGCGCCTTTCTCGACCCGGTCGCGGACAAGCTGATCGTGTCCACCGCCCTGATTCTGATCGTCCAGTCGGATCCCCGGGTACCCATCGCCGCACTGGCGGCCATCATCATCGGCCGGGAAATAGCCGTCTCGGCGCTGCGGGAGTGGATGGCGGGCCTCGGGACGCGCCACCGGGTGGCGGTGTCCGGTTACGGCAAGCTCAAGACCATCATGCAGATGACCGGCCTGTCCTGCATGCTGTATGCGGAACCCCTGATGGCCCTGCCCATCTATGAAATTGGCGTCGTTTTCCTGGTTTTTGCGGCCGGTCTGACGCTCTGGTCGATGTTTGGCTATGTCCGCGCCGCCTGGCCGGACCGACCGGAAGGTGCGCCCCTTTCTTGACACGGCAGCGTTCGCCGGTAGCATATGCAGTTCTTCAAGCGGGAATAGCTCAGTTGGTAGAGCGGTACCTTGCCAAGGTACAGGTCGGCGGTTCGAGCCCGCTTTCCCGCTCCAGTTTCTGCCTCCGCACGGACGTCCCGGGACGTCGCCCAGCGAGGCCAATACAGCGGCTAGGTGGCAGAGTGGTCATGCAGCGGCCTGCAAAGCCGTGTACGCCGGTTCGATTCCGACCCTAGCCTCCATTACATCGTCCAAGACCATCCAGCACCGTCCGTCAACGGTTCTGGAACCCCGTAAAGCTCGCAAAACAGGCATTTGAGGTCGCGCAACTCCGGCATTGCCGTCTCGCCCATTCGGATGATTCGTCGGCTACCCCACTTGCGATAGACTCAGGAAAAGACCGAGCCGCCCGGCGCCCTGCGCTCCGCGAGCCGGCCAAAGGGGGACCGATGACCATCAAGAATCTGCTGCCCGGAGTACTGACCTTCTGGTGCCGCCTGGCACCTGCCGCAGTACTTGCCCTGTTGTCCGCCTGCGGCGGTGGCGGTGGCGGTGGCGATGGTGCTGCTGGCGGACCGTCCGTATCCGTGTCTACGAGCACGTCGTCAGTAGCCGCCGCGGCGACCTACGCCGATGCGGCGCCCACACGCACCTTTACTGTCGATGCCGAGAACCTGCCATCTGGGGGGCTCTATGTCGACATCACGCACGGGCTGAACGGTGTGCAGTTCGTCGATTTCGTGGGAACGAGCGGCGGTTCGGCGGAGTTCACCGTCAGCTTCCGGCCACCCGTTGAAGTCGACGTGGGCTCGGTCACGGACACCATCACGGTGACCATCTGCGAAGATTCCCGTTGTGCCCGGCAGGTCAGGGGTAGCCCGCTACGGGTCACGGCAACCTACACGGTGAGCAGCCCCACCTCCGGGACAGTCAGCACGACCGCGTTGTCGGCCCAGTCCAACACCCTGGAATCGACCCCGGTGGCGCTGAACGCGACCGTGACGCTGACCGGTGTCGGGGCGAATCTACCCACGGTGTCACCGGCCTATTCATCATTCTTCGTCCAGTCGGTCACATCGAGCAGTCTGTCGGCGACCGAAATGGAAGTAGCCATCAACCTCCGGCCTGGCAGTTCGATGACCATCGGTACCCACACTGACAACGTCACCGTCCGGCTGTGCTACGACGTGTACTGCCAGAGGGAAGTCGATGGCAGCCCGTTTATTATTGGCGTGACCTACACCGTGACCGACGATCCCCTCGCTGAACCGGGTCTCGATCCAGTGCCCTTTGCGAGCCGGCTAGGGCTTGCCCATAACGTGATCGATGCCGAGTTCAGTAAGGCGCTGGATGCGGTGGTGATGGTGTCGTCGTGGCCGCGGAACTCCCTCTACGTGTACGACGTTGCGACCGGTATTGAGCGTGAGGCGCCACTCGCGAAGGCGCCGACTGCCGTGTCCGTGGCGCCGGACGGACAGTCGGCGGCGGTCGGTCATGACGCACTAATCAGCTACCTGCAGCTTGCCACCGTGGGGGAGCCCACGGCACCCCTTACATTACTTCTCAATGTCTCGACCGGCGTCTTCGACATCGTCCTGGACGGTCGCGGGCACGTGTACGTTCTTCCTGCGGCTGACCAGTGGGTAAACATGCATTCGGTGGATATCGCGACCAACACGGAGACTCTGAATTCGACCGGGCTACTGCGTGCGGGCTCCCACGGCAGGCTCCATCCGTCTGGTGACTACATTTATACGGCCGACAACGGCCTGTCACCCAGCGACATAGCCAAGTACGACATCCGCACAGGCGTCGCCCAGGGACTCTACGACTCGCCGTACCACGGTGACTACGGCATGTGCGGCAACGTGTGGATGAAGGAAGACGGCATCACCCTGTACACGAAGTGTGGCAATACATTCAGGGCGTCAACCACCCGGGGTCAGGACATGATTTATTCCGGCCGGCTTGCCCTGGGCAGCGCGTTGTACGGCTTTCAGATCGCATCCCTCAGCCAGTCCGACGCGGCCAACGAGATTGCGCTTATCGAGGTCGACACGTTCGGCTGCGCCTTCTACAGCAACCCGTCTGGTTGCTACACGCACCTGGCGCTTTACGAGAGCACCTTCCTGAATCGCACCAACCTGTATTCAATTCCGCCGGTGAACGTCCAGGGCAAGGACTACGGGCAGCGCGGACTGTTCGTCTTCCACACAGCGGACGGCTCCCGCCGGATCATGCTTTCACGGCTGCACGGCATGCCGAATCCGGCCGCGGAGTTTTATCTGACGGTTATCGATTGAGGTGGTGCCGGAGACTTTCTCGTGATTCCCCAGTCTGCAGCTGGAGAATCGCGGCGCGCCTTTGACGCGCTGGGCCACCTGCGTTCACCCCGGACCAGTGCCGCCCTGAAGGGGCCTGGGGTGCTTCAGCTGACGGTACGGATGGGGGGATCCATCGCCACGACAATCCTCAGCTCCTATAGAAACTGGCGTTAATTGTCGCTCTGGGGTTCCGACCCTAGCCTCCACCCCCGCACTACGCCCTACAATGCCCCCTGGCCCGGGTGGCGAAACTGGTAGACGCTACGGACTTAAAATCCGTTGCCCCTAACAGGGCGTGCCGGTTCAAGTCCGGCCCTGGGCACCAAGCACGCTAGCGGTAGGCGCATTTCTGTCGACGGGTCCAGGGTGGGGACGCCACCTGCAATCCAGAGCCGTCCCCGCGTATTCTTCCCGCCATGACCCGCCGAGCGCTTCTTCTCGCTCCCTGCATCGCTGCCCTGGTGGCGGGCTGCGGCGTGGTGCCCGCGTCCGCTCCGCCAGCCAGGCAGGAGGTAGCGTCCCTGGACATGGTCGCCATCCCGGGCGGTAGTTTTCGCATGGGGGATGTCACCGGCGACGGTGATCCTGACGAGCGACCGGTGCATCCTGTCAGCATCCGGCCATTCGCCCTCGGGCGCTATGAAGTGACGGTAGCGCAGTTTTCGCTCTTCGCTGTCGCCACCGGCTACCGGACGGATGCCGAGCGCAACGCCAACGGCAAGTCGGGCTGCATTGCGCTGGGCGCGGAGCCCATCAAGTCCACCTACCGGGAGGGCCTGAGCTGGCGGGCTCCCGGGTTCGCCCAGGCAGAGCGCGAACCTGTGGTGTGTCTGAGCTGGAGCGATACTCAGGCGTTCATCGGCTGGCTGAACGGCGCGACCGGGCGCCGGTTCCGGCTGCCCACGGAAGCCGAGTGGGAGTACGCCGCCCGGGCCGGTACCGCCACCAGGTATGTCTGGGGCGATGACCTTGCAGACGCCTGCAGAAATGCGAACGGCGCTGACGACACGCCCGGGCCGGACGGCGAGCGTTGGGACCAGCGGCTCAACTGCTCCGATGGGTACTATCACAGCGCACCGGTCGGCAGTTTTGCCCCCAATGCGTTTAGTCTCCAGGACATGGCAGGCAACGTCTGGGAATGGACGCAGGACTGCTACCTGCCGTCCTATGCCGATGCCCCGGCCAATGGGTCGGCGCGCGTTACTACGGACTGCGCGAAACGCTCAATCCGCGGCAGCGCCTGGCCCTATCCTGCCGGCTTTCTGCGGGTAGCCAACCGTGGCGGGAGCAACGGTGAACTCCGGGCCAACGACCGCGGCTTCCGGCTGGCTGAGTAGGCTGTCGACCTCAGGGTTACGGTCGCAGACCCGACGGCCCCGGTGCCTTGCCAAACCTGGCCTTCAGTCGCGCTCCGTCATTGGAGTCCACGATCCCGTTGCCGTTCAGGTCCCGGTCCGGGAAGGCGGATGAGCCAAACGCCGCCTTGAGCAGCGCCCCATCCTGGGAGTCCACGATGCCGTTGTTGTTGAAGTCCGGGTCACAGATGTTGCCGTAGCCGTCTGCGTTGGTGTCGCGCTGGTCGGCGTTCGATAAACCCAGGCAGTTGTCCACTGTGTCGAGCACTCCGTCGTTATCGTTATCTGTGCTCGTGATTGCAAAAAGACGACCACCGTTAGCTCCACCAACGTAGTCCGCTACCAGGAGGCGCCTGGGTCCATCAGCCAGTACCGCGATGGGTTCCGCAAAGCCCTGTGCCACCCGACGCACCGTGCCGGTTCCAGGATCAACGGCCACTACGTCGGAGTAGGTCAGGGTATTCTGGACTGGATCTCCGGCAGTGACGCTTTCGGTCACCGAAGGGTTGTAGCGCGTGATGAAAACATTGGATTGCAGTTCAGTGGGCAAGCCAGGCGCAGAAAAAACACCGCAGCCGGTTGCCGAGCTATTCGGTCCCAGGCCGTCTGGCAATGCCGGGTTGTGTAGTAGATAGGGGCCAGGGTTGTAGAGGTTGTCGAACGTGAGGCTGTTAACCCGATTGTAAGTCCCCGCGTCTGGGTCAAGCATCGGGTTGAGTGGACGCCAGTTCTCATTGGCAAAGCCGTAGTCTGCGAACTCGATAGCCCGGAAAAGCTGGTCATGAACGGATTTCGAGAAATCCGGCTGCGCAGCATCGCGAATGTAGTAACCAGCCGTCCCATCCGCATTTGTATCTGCGCGGTTGTAGTTGTTGGTGAACCAGAGATTGTTGTTGCCATCCAGGCAGAGGCCGTAGGGATTGCGCGTGCCCGCCGAGTGAACTACTAGCTTGTCGATGGCATTCCGCGATGCGCTGCTCACAGGGCTGCCATCGGTCTGAATAAGCGCTTGGGTGAGCGCCGTATTGGCAAAAGTGTTCGCGGTACCTTCTACATTGGGGACGGCATCCAGGTGCCTGATCCACGAAATCGTGCCGCCATAGACCGTTTCCCCCCAGCTCCAGCCCGTCCCGCCATCCCAGAAGCCAAAATCAACCGGATCATCGCTGTGGCTACCCATGGTCCAGATACCAGTGCGCCCGTTGTTGGTACGTTGGCCGATCCCGACGTACAGGGTATCGCCGACGATCGCGAGCTGATCGAGGTGATGATCGCCCGCCCATGCACCAACTGGAATACGAGTGACGATTGCGACATTGAGCTCGCCAGGCTCGCCCCAGATCCCGTTGCCGTTCTGATCGTCGAGTCGGCGAATCGCTCCATCGAAAGTCGTCAGGTACATATGGGCCGAATGAAATGCTAACCCTATACCGGGGAATCCCTGGACCGCCTGACGAGGACTGCTGATCTTCCCGTCCTTTGGGTCATAGGTGTAGCTCTGAACTCCAGTCAGTGACCGAACATACAGAAGGCCTGCTGGACCCCAGGCCAGTTGTGTCGGGTTGCTTAGTAGCGGTCCAAGGTTTTCGAGAACTACGCTGCCCACATAGGCAGGCGCAATGGCGGGTTCGACGGCCCATGCGAACGGTGCCGCACCAATCAGGGAAATCAGGAGGAACTTGGGGGCATGCATTTGTAAATCCATTGGAAGGTCGCTCAGCGGGAGTTGGTCTTAGGCGAGACTATACCTCCCAGGCCCCCAGCGGATTGGGGACTGGCTGCCAGCAGGGGCGAGCCAAGGTCAGGGCGCCAACCCCGACGGCCCCGGCGCCTTGCCAAACTTCGCCTTGAGTCGCGCCCCGTCGTTGGAATCCACGATCCCGTTGCCATTGAGATCCTGGTCCGGGTGAGTGGTCGAGCCGAACCGGGCCTTCAGTAGGGCGCCGTCCTGGGAGTCCACGATGCCGTTGTTGTTGAAGTCTGGGTCGCAGATGTTGCCGTAGCCGTCGCCGTTGGTGTCGCGCTGGTTGGCGTTGGACACGCCCAGGCAGTTATCCACGCTATCCAGGATGCCATCCCCATCCGCGTCGCTGGTCACCGTCACGGTCACTGTGGCTGTTCCCGACAGCGCGTTGTCCTCAACGGCATAGACGAAGGAATCGATGCCCTGAAAGCCGACGGCGGGCGTATAGGTAATGCGGACTCCGGCCTGAACGCCGGGCGATCCTGTAACGACTGCTGTACCCCCAGTTGGTGGGGTAGAAATGCTCACGGTCACCGGGTTGGAGTAGCCAACGTCGTTGCCAAGGACGTTGATCTGCACTGGCGTATTCACGAGTGTCGTCGCGGAGTCATTCCGGGTGGCAAAGGTAAGGACGGTCGTGCTGGTGAAGGTGTCACTCACCCCGCCAATGGTCAGCGTGGTGCTGGTCTCGGTGGTCTGGCTGATGGCGCTGGTATGCCGTACGCACACGCTCGCACCATTGGGGATGCTACCGGCCACCCCGGTGAAGGTGGCTCCACAGCCAATGGAGTAGGTGCCGCCCAGTACCGAGATCGGGGCCGGAGTGTTGATTCCCGTGATGGTCACCGGAGCGGAGGTGATCACGGTGCCCTCCTGCACGTCTACCCGGTCAACGAAGGTAAATGGATCAGGCGTGGTGTCAGCCGGCACTGTGGTCACGGAGAACGTGTCGGAGACGCCGCCGATCGTCAGCACGGTGTCAGTGGTGGTGTCTGGCGCCGGCGAACTGGTCTGCCGGACACACACTGTCTGGTTGTTGCTGATGGTGCTTGGTGCGGAGGTAAACGTGCCGGTGCAGCCGATCGAGTACTGACCGGCAAAGGCCGAGATCGGCGTTCCCGTGTTAACGCCCGTAATGGTAACGGGAGACGAGGTCGTTGCAGTCGCGAGGGCGACGTTCGTCTGGTCAATGAAGGCGAAAGCTTCCGGTGTGTTGTCGGCGGGGAACGTGGTAACCGTAAAGCCGCCGGAGACTCCTCCTATGGTCAGAGTCGTAGTAGTAGACGTCGCTGGCGCCGCTGCGCTGGTCTGGCGCACGCACACCGACTGGTTGTTGCTGATAGTGCCCGGTGCGGCAGTAAACGTGCCGCTACAGCCGATCGAGTACTCGCCGCCCGCGACCGAGATCGGGGCAGGAGCGTTAATGCCCGTGATCGTCGCTGACGCCGAAATCACGACCGTCGAGAGATCAACGTTCGCCTGGTCAAGGAACGTGAAAGAGTCTGGGGTGGTGTCCGCGGGGATCGTGGTAACCCTGAACTGTCCAGAGGATCCTCCGATGGTGAGCGTGGTAGTCGTGGCGGTGCCTGGCAGCGCGGAACTGGTCTGGCGCACGCACACGGTGCCACCCGGAGCGATTGTGCCGGGTGCCTGGGTGAACGCCCCGGTGCAGCCCAAGGCGTACTCGCCGTTGGCTACTGAGATGTTCTTGGTACTGCTTGCTCCAGTAACCGTGATCGTGTTGGAGGTGATGACAGTGGACAGGGGGACATTGACCTGGGCCACAAAGGTGAATGGATCAGGATCCCAGGAGGGGAAGCCTGAGATGACCAGGTTGGCGACGGAAAGGGTGCCGCAGGTGATGGTGTTGAGGCCAGCGTTGTAGGTGATGTTCTTCACATCAGTGCCCTGACCACAACCGGCCGCGGAACCAAGAGCCCGACGAATCTCACCACTGTTGGTGGTGATGTTGCCCGCCCCGTCGATTGACATATCGGCCAATACGCCAGACAGCGTGGTGATCAGCACATTGTTTTGGTCTCGGACGTCGATGCCCGCAACAACGTTACCCAGGTTGCTTGCCGCACCGTCCACCTCCCAGCCCCAGGAGAGTGAACCGCCCGTGGTCGTGAAGCCACCCGGAGCACTACTGGGCCTGCAGAGAATGTTGGCCGGCGAGCTGTTACCGCCCTGCTGACAAAGGTAGCCGGCATCGCTGAAC
>JANNXJ010000002.1:0-52042 GCA_031409515.1 Gammaproteobacteria bacterium
CCCCCCCCGGCCCCCCACCCCCCGCCAACCCCCCCCCCCCCCCGGGCCCGCCCCCCTCCCCCGCTCACGTTGTCAAACCACTGCAATATTTCCGCAACTATCCCCTTATGCCAAACCCGGTACCTCTTATGAAGCCGCTGCTCAAGGTATTTCTGCTCGGCCTTGCTGCCCTGTTGATACTCGGAGTCCTGATTCTCATCGCGGTGGTTACCCTGGTAGACCCTGCCCGGTACAGGGCCGCTGTCGTGGACGCGGTCCAGGCATCGACCGGACGCACACTAAGCCTCAACGGCGACGTCGGGCTGAAGCTGCTGCCCTGCTGTGCCATCGAACTAAAGCAGGCAGTGCTGGGCAACCCACCCGGCTTTCCGGCAGGCTCGTTCCTGCAGATCGAATCGGCGCAGCTCGCGATCCGCCTGTGGCCGCTGCTTGCCCGGCGCCAGGTTGAGATTGGCACCGTAGCGATCGACGGTCTCCAGGCCAATCTGCTGGGGCGCAAGGATGGCAGCAACAACTGGAGCTTTGCGTCGAAGGCACCGGACGCGGAGGTGGGTCCCGCCCCGAGCAGTTCCCCCGGGGTAACCGGGCTTGACGTCGCAGGGATCCGCATCAGCGACGCCAGCGTGAGCTACAGCGACGAGGCCGACGGCAGCCGGTACCGCGTAGAGCAGCTGCAGCTGACAATCGGGCCAGTCCGGGACACCGAGCCCTTCGACCTCAGCGCGTCGTTCCGCCTCACCGATCTTGCCGACAACGCCGGCGCAGCGGTACAGCTGAAGGCCAGGACGACCATGGGTGTGGCGGAGGACGTCACCACGATCAGTCTTGCGGGCCTCGATGTCGAACTGAAAGGCAACGGCCTTGCCGGACTCGAGACCCTGAGTGGCCGCGTCCAGGCCCCGGCAATCGAAGTCCGGCTGGCCGACGATACGCTGGTGAGTGCCCCCGGACTGACCGCCGATCTGCAGCTGGCCGGCGCCGACGTCCCGGGTGGCAGCGCGCCGCTGGCCATCACCCTGACCAACCTGCGCTACGCGGTGGACGAGGGCGCCGGCACCGTTGCCGCCCTGTCGGGCAAGACGACCCTCGCCGGCGTTGCCCTGGACCTGGACGGTGCAGGCAACTTCGGCGCGAGCAACGCTCTCCGGGGCACCCTGCGCTTTCCGGCGTTCTCGCCCCGGGAGGTACTGCCAAAACTGCAGCAGAAGGTGCCTGACACTGCTGATCCCGAGGTCCTGAAGAAACTCTCCGGGTCTGCCAGCTGGTTTCTGCAGAACAAGGAAGCAGGCCTCGAAAATCTCGCCCTGGTCCTGGATGACACGCAGGTCACGGGCTCCCTCGCCCGGGAGCTGCTGCCGGACGGGAGCAAGGCTACGCCCCGGACACGCTTCGACCTGACGCTGGACGCGCTGAATGCCGACCGGTACCTGGCCCCGGATACCCCGCCGGGGCCTAAGCCCAAGAGCGGGGAGCGCCCGCAGGCAGCCCCCACGGCGATCCCTGCCGACACGCTGCGCGCCCTGAACCTGGAAGGCCGGGCGCGCATCGGGCGCCTCACTCTCAACAGTCTGCAGTTGGCGGACGTGGATGTGACCACCAGCGCCGCGGCGGGCCGTGTGCGCCTGGACCCACTGGCCGCAAGCCTCTACGGCGGAACGTTCCGTGGCGCCGTCCGCCTGGACGCGACGGGGCCGAAGACCCGCGTGGCCCTGGACCAGGCCTTCAGCAATGTGAACTTTGGTCCGTTGCTCACGGATCTCGCCGATCTCAGGAACATCACCGGCACCATGAACCTGAAGCTCGATGGCGTGGCCGTGGGCACCACGGACGACGAGCTACTGGAGAACCTGGACGGCAATCTGACCTTCTCGCTGGCGAATGGCGTCTACCAGGGCCTGGACGTCTGGTACGAGATTCGCCGGGCCCGAGCGCTGCTCCGGCGGACGGCACCGCCGGCCCGGAGCGGCCCCAAGGAAACGCCCATTAGGAGTCTCGATCTGGCCGGCAAGCTCAGCGATGGCGAGTTGCGCACGGACCGCTTCAATGCCGAGATTCCCTTCCTGCGCGTGTCAGGCGATGCCACGGTGAATCTGCCGAAGAGCACGCTGGACAGCAACCTGACGGCGCTGGTTTTCGAGAAGCCCGTCTTTGCGGACGACACCAGCCTGGAAGACCTGTTGAACGTGCGCATCCCCCTGACCGTGAGCGGACCGGTGGCCGGCCCGAAGGTGCGGGTTGACCTCAGCAGGATGGTGAAGGGGGCGCTGAAGGAGACCCTGCGGGAAACCCTCGAGGACAAGCTGCGGAAAAAGCTGGGCCTTGGCGAGTCTGAAGGGCAGGAGCCCCAGTCGCCCGAGAGTAAGAAGGAAGACCCGGTAAAGAAAGCCCTCGACAGGCTTTTCCGGTAGGAGCGGCTTTAGCCGCGACCGGTCGCGACGCTCGCGGCTAAAGCCGCTCCTACCGCACCGCTCAGATCTCGACGACTGTGCTCAGGATGACCACGCGCCGCAGCGGCATGCCGAAGAACTCGGCCGCCCCGACGGAGCGGCGCTGGAGCCAGGCGAAGAGCCGCCTCTGCCAGCGCTGGCTGCGGCGCTGCTCCAGCGGCACCACCACGTGCTGGCCCAAGAACAAGGTGAAGTCCCGGGAAAAGATGTGCAAGCCCTGGAGATTGCACTGCTGCATGATCTCCATCACGTTCGGGTCTTCCATGAAGCCATAGTGCGCCCGGAGGGAATAGACAGAGGGCTGCAGCGTGTCCATTTCCAGGCGCGCGCTCGCCGCGACGGTCGGAACCCTGCGGAAATCGATGTGCAGGAACACCACGCTCTCATGCACTACCCGGTTGTGCTCCAGGTTGCGCAGGAAGGCGCTGGGGACTGAGTCGGGCCGGCTGGCGAGGAAGATGGCGGTGCCGGGCACCTTCGTGGCGCCGGCCAGAAGTCCTGGCAGTTCCTTCAGCTTCACCGCGGTAGCGTCCAGCGTGGCGCCAAGCCGCTCGCGGCCATCGTGCCAGACGGTGAATACCAGGAAGATGGCGGAGGCCATGACAAGCGGTACCCACGCACCGGCCGCAAACTTGGTCAGGTTGCCGAAGATGAAGACCGTGTCGACGAAGAAAAAAGTGCCGAACACCAGGACCACCGTCGGCCAGGACCACTTCCAGCCGAGCCGGGCCAGCACCGCCGCGAGCAGCGTGTCGATCCACATGGTGCCGGCGACTGCCGAACCATAGGCAGACGAGAGTGAGGCCGAGGAGCCGAAACCGACGGCCATGATGATGACGAGCACGAGCATGACCCAGTTCGCGACCGGGACATAGATCTGCCCGCGTTCCCGTGCGGAGGTCTGGATAATCTCTACCCGGGGCATCAGGTCGAGCTGGACAGCCTGCTTCGTAATGGAAAAGGCGCCGGAAATCGTGGCTTGTGACGCGATGATGGTGGCCGCCGTGGCCAGCAGGATCATCCCGAAAAGCAGGGGCTCGGGCACGAGCCGGAAGAAGGGGCTGTCGAGACTCGTCGTATCCCGGAGCACGAGCGCGCCCTGGCCGAAGTAGTTCAGCACCAGTGCGGGCCACACGAGGCCAAACCAGGCAGCGCGAATAGCCGGCTTCCCGAAATGCCCCATGTCGGCGTACAGGGCTTCACCGCCCGTCACCGCAAGAAAGACGGCGCCGAGGATGACCAGGGCAAGGCCCGGATCGTGGATGAGCAGGCCCACGGCGAACAGCGGGTTCATCGCCTGGAGAATGACGGGGGTCTCAACGATGGACCGCAGGCCGAGCACGGCGAGGACCCCGAACCAGGCCAGCATCACCGGGCCGAAATAGCGACTGACACTGCCGGTGCCGGATCGCTGGATGAGGAACAGCCCGATGAGAATGCCACAGGTAATCGGCAGTACCAGATGCTCGAGCTGCTTGTTCAGCACCTCGAGACCTTCGACGGCGCTGAGCACAGAAATAGCCGGTGAGATTGCAGCGTCACAGTAGAAGAGGGCGGCACCGAGTGCGCCAGCCAGCAGGAGGTTGCGGGACCAGCCTCCGAGCCGGAAGAAGTACTGTTCAAGCAGCGCGAGCAGGGCAAGGATCCCGCCTTCACCATCATTGTCCGCGCGGACCACGACGACCAGATACTTGAGGCTGATCACGACGATCAGGCTCCAGAAGATCAGCGAGAGCGAGCCGAAGATCGCGAGGGCCAGCGGCGCCCCATCCGCCGCCTTGATCGCAGCACCAAAAGCGTAGAGCGGGCTGGTGCCGATGTCGCCATAGACGACACCGATGGCGCCGATCACGGTCGCTGCCCTGAGTCGGGAACTGGACATGCTTTTGGGGTTGTTAACTCTTGCCTGTAGGAGCGGCTTTAGCCGCGACTTGGAGCCGCGGCGCGCGCATTCTGCGCCTGCCCCCAGCCAGCCGGCAAGCGAACCGGTACCCTAGCCGTCATGCACTCTGCTTCCGCCACCCAACTCGCCCCGGCACTCCTCACCTGGTGGGACCAGCACGGCCGCAAGGACCTGCCCTGGCAGCAGAACCCACCCGGCAACCTGGGCCGCTACCGGGTCTGGGTCTCGGAGATCATGCTGCAGCAGACGCAGGTAACAACGGTACTGCGCTACTACGCCGCCTTCCTTGCCGCCTTTCCCGACGTTCTGGCGCTGGCCAATGCGGAGCCCGACGCCGTGCTCCACCGCTGGTCCGGTCTCGGCTACTACGCCCGGGCGCGCAACCTGCACCGGGCGGCGCAGGTAGTGCGGGACGAACACGGCGGTGAGATCCCGGCGAACTTCGACCAGCTGGCCAATCTGCCGGGCATTGGCCGTTCCACTGCGGGAGCGATCCTGTCCCTCGCCGAGCACCAGCGGCACCCGATCCTGGATGGCAACGTGAAGCGGGTGCTCGCCCGGGTCTTCCGCGTGGAGGGCTACCCGGGCGAGACGGCCGTGGCGAAGCAGCTCTGGTCCCTCGCCGAGGAGTGCACCCCCGCCGAGCGCGTGGCGAACTACACCCAGGCGATCATGGATCTCGGTGCTTCGCTCTGCGCGCGCCGCAAGCCCGCCTGCCTCCAATGCCCCCTGGCGGAGGGCTGCATTGCCCACCGGGATGGCGTGGCGGACCAGCTGCCGGCCCGCAAGCCGCCGAAGGCCCGGCCCCGGAAGGCGACAGTAGTGCTGATCTGCGTCCGCCCGGACGGCGCTGTCCTGCTGGAGCGCCGGCCCAACGCCGGGATCTGGGGCGGCCTCTGGGGCCTGCCCGAAACGGCCTCCATCGAGTCGGCGGCCGGTTGGTGCACGGTCGCCCTGGGTACCGCCCCCTTAAGCCAGACCGTGCGGCCCGTCCTGGCCCACGGCTTCAGTCACTTCGACCTGGACATGACGCCGGTCGAGCTGCGCGTGGACTCGCCCCCGGACCGGGTGATGGAGGACGACCGCTGGCTCTGGTATAAAACCGCTGAACCCGCCCAAGTGGGCCTGCCCGCCCCCATCGCCAAACTCTTGTCCTCCGTAGGAGCGCCTTAAGGCGCGACCCCAAAATGACCCGTACCGTCACCTGCGCCCTGCTCCGCATCCCCGCCGATGGCCTGGACTACCAGCCCTACCCGGGCGACCTGGGCAAGCGCGTCTACGACAACGTCTCGAAACAGGCCTGGCAGCAGTGGCTGGCTCACCAGACCATGCTCATTAATGAGTACCGCCTGAGCCCCATCGAGCCCAAGGCCCGGAAGTACCTCGAGACCGAGATGGAGAAGTTCTTTTTCGGCGGCGGGTCCGCACCGCCGCCGGACTTCAAGGGCACCCCACCCCCGTAGGAGCGCCTTTAGGCGCGATGTGAGGCGCGACACCTCACCCGGGTGGCCGCCACTTGAGCCCCTGGAACTGGCGATAGTCCCCGTCTAAGGTGATCCATTCGCAGCCGGACTCAATAGCAAGAGCTGCGAACCAGGCATCGCTGACCAGGTTTCCCCGGGCCCTGGTCTCCCGGCAGAGCCTGCCGAATATCGACCAGTGGCGCTCCCGGGGACTGACAACCGTCCCTAGTGGCGCATCAATCAGGCACTGACAGAAGCGCAACGCCTCGCGCGCGGTGCTTGGTGCGCGAAAGATCTTTGGATGGGTCGCGATCCGCACGACGCTGCTGAGGACCTGGGAAGATAAGCCAAAGCGGCTGTCCCCATTGACGACCGCCAGTAGCCAGGTATGGCAGACCTCATGGTGGGCCGCGTCGGCCCGAAACGCATTAACCAGCACGTTGACGTCGGCGAGAATCACTTCGAATTCATCAGGTCTTCCAGATCGCCCGAGCGCGTGAGATCCACGCCGGGTAGCAGACCCCCGCGGGCGCGGGACACAGGGAGCCTTACCTTCTGGGCGCGAACAGGCCGGGACTGGTCCAGGACCACTCCCAATCCTTCCTCAATCAGGGACGTCAGCGTGCGCCCGTCGGCGGCCGCCCGTTCCCTGGCTCTCTTCAGCAATTCATCGCGCAGGCGCACAGTGGTTCTCATCGAGACAAGCATACGCTGGAGACATAAATATGTCTCCGGGACACTCCACGTTTCCAGGGCAGGGTAGCCTCGGTGCGACCCCGGAGCGAGCCGCGATTCTGGTGATTCGCCATGGAAATGGCGTAACCAGCGCAGCCTCCCTTGACCGGGCAGACGTCAAACTGCGTAAAATGCCCTCCCCACGGGTCCTCCCGTAGGAGCGCCTTCAGGCGCGACCTCTTCTTCCTGAAGAATGGCCAGGTAGCTCAGTTGGTAGAGCAGCGGACTGAAAATCCGCGTGTCGGTGGTTCAATTCCACCCCTGGCCACCATTTACCTGTTTACCCCTGTCTGACCGGATCCATTCGGGTCCGGCAATGTCAGCTGACCACTCCACCCGGAACCAGCTACATGTCGATGAAAGGCCAATCCGTAGGCATGTCCCGCGCGACAGCTCGACCCTGTCGATATATGCCCAAAAGCCCTGTTGACGAAACCCACTAATAAAGGCAATGTTCCTTCGCTTAATTAGCGAAGGCCTTGGGCAAAGTCGCTTTACTAGCCGGGAAAACCTTATATGCGTCGAGGACTTACAGGTCGGTATGAGGCGGGCACCGTCACCGGCAGCGGCCCGTTTCAGGCCTTTGTGCCCGATCCGCTGCCACCCGCACCGCCCCTCGATCTGACGGGCAAGCTGCGCCAGTCCCTGGACGACACGCTGGTCGCTTTGGGCCGTCTCGACAGCGTGTCGACGCTGCTCCCGGACGCCCGGTTGTTCCTCTACACCTACCTTCGCAAGGAAGCGGTGCTGTCCTCCCAGATTGAAGGCACGCAGTCCTCGCTGTCCGACCTGCTGCTGTTTGAGCTCGACGAAGCACCCGGCGTGCCGATGGACGACGTGCGGGAGGTCTCGAACTACGTGGCAGCACTGGAAGTCGGTCTCCAGCGCATCAAGGAAGGCCTGCCGATATCTTCCCGCCTGATCCGTGAGATGCATGGCGCATTGCTCCGTGACGGACGGGGAGCCGGCAAGCAGCCCGGCGAGTTCCGTCGCACCCAGAACTGGATCGGCGGCCGGACTCCGGCCGATGCCGTGTTCGTCCCGCCACCCTGGCCGCGCATCGCGGATTGCATCGCTGACCTCGAGCGCTTCGTCCACAATCAGCCCCACACGACGCCGACCCTGGTCAAGGCCGCGTTGGCTCACGTGCAGTTCGAGACCATTCATCCGTTCCTGGACGGCAACGGACGTATCGGTCGACTGCTGATCACGTTGCTGCTGACCTCGGAGGGTGTACTCAGCGAGCCGCTGCTGTACTTAAGCCTGTACTTCAAGCGCAACCGGCAGCGCTACTACGAGCTGCTCGACAAGGTCCGTCGGGAGGGCGACTGGGAGGAGTGGCTGGAGTTCTTTGCCGACGCCGTGCGCACGACCGCGATGGGCGCTGTCGACACGGCAAGGCAATTAGGTGGCCTGTTCAAGGCAGACCGCGAGAGCATCCAGGCCCTCGGTCGCGAAGCGGGCTCCGCACTGCAGGTGCACGAGGCGATGCAAGCCAGACCACTGCGCAATGTCTCCGGGCTGCAGAAGGTAACTCGCCGATCGCCACCAACCATCCTGAAGGCGCTGGATGTTCTGGCGAAGCTCGGGATCGTTCGCGAGGTGACGGGTCGACGTCGGAACCGCGTCTTTGAGTATCGAAGATACATGGAGCTGCTAAATCGCGATGTCTGAGCCCCTCCCTGCCCCCTTTCCCCCTTATGTCCAATTCCCTCACCCGTTCGGGTGATGTTTTCCCCTGGGGACTGCACTAAGGTAAATCGCAATAAACAGAAACCCGCCCGCGCGAACCGTCGGGGCCGCAGGCAGGTCACAACAACGAATAGAGGGGGCACCTCCGTGATAGCACTGCACAGCCGTCTGGGTCGCCTGGCCGTCGCCGCCACGCTCATCCTGGCGGGCACCATTGCCCAGGCCGCCTCCGTCACCTTCAACAACGCCGCCAACTCCGTTGGCCGGGGTGGCGTCTCCGCCGGGTTCTACTCGCTCACCCTCGACACTGAGTCGATCCTGGGCATGTGCGACTCCCGCAATAGCGTGGTTGCTCCGCCCTATACCTGGACGGCCGATATCCGTTCCTACGCCGACATCCAGGCTGGCCTCGTCGGCAAGTTCAACAGCCCCTCAACCCCGGCCTCGCTGGCCCAGTACAGCCAGGCCGGCTGGCTCTTCAGCCAGATCGGTATGCTGCTGCCCACGGACTACGACGGTCAGGCAGACATCCAGGAAGCGATCTGGAAAATCATGACCCCGGCCTACGTGCTGGTGGGTGGTGGTGCGGCGGCCTGGTACGCGTCAGCCACAGACACAACCCACGATGCCTTCGACTGGACCGGCGTCATGCGCGTGGTCACGCCCAATCCCGCCATCCAGAGTTCGTATGATGTCCAGGAGTTTCTGGTCGGACCGGGGATTAACGTCGTCCCGGTGCCCGCCGCTGTCTGGCTGTTCGGCTCTGCGCTTGGCATGATGGGCTGGCTGCGGCGGAAAGGGTCCGTGTAGCCTTCCGGCTCTGAACTGACTACCGGAAAACCCGCTGCGGCGGGTTTTCTGCTTTTGGGGAATCTCTTGGCGACCAGCCTGCTGGCACTCATTGACGACATCGCCACGCTCCTGGACGACGTGGCCCTGCTCACCAAGGTCGCGGCAAAGAAGACTGCCGGTGTACTCGGCGATGACCTGGCACTCAACGCGCAGCAGGCCACCGGCGTGGCAGCAGATCGGGAGTTGCCGGTGGTCTGGGCCGTGGCGAAGGGCTCGCTGATCAATAAGGCGATCCTCGTGCCCGGCGCGCTGGCGATCAGTGCCGTGGCGCCCTGGCTGGTGAGCCCGCTGCTGATGCTGGGCGGTGCGTTCCTCTGCTACGAAGGTTTCGAGAAGCTCCTGCATGCCGCCGGCGCGCACAGCGCCGAGGATGCGGCCCATCGGGAGGAGCTGGCCCGGGCGCTGGCGGACCCGGCCATTGACCTGCTCGCCCTGGAGCGGGACAAGATCAAGGGTGCCGTGCGCACGGACTTCATCCTGTCGGCAGAGATCATCGTGATCACGCTCGGCACGGTGGCGACGGCGGCGTTTCCCAAGCAGGTGACAGTCCTCGTCGGGATCGCCCTGCTGATGACCGTGGGCGTGTACGGCCTGGTCGCAGGCATCGTGAAGCTCGACGACGGCGGCCTCTACCTGAGTCGCAGGACGGGCAACGGGCCGGGCCCGCGGGCTCTTCGCAACCTGGGCGGCGCCATTCTCTGGGTGGCGCCCTGGCTGATGAAGGGCCTGTCCGTCGCCGGGACCCTCGCCATGTTCCTCGTGGGCGGCGGGATCATCAGCCATGGCATCGGCCCCCTGCATCACTGGCTGGAGGGCATCGCGGGGGGGCCAGCCGTCACGCTGGCCCTGGATGGCCTGACCGGGGTTCTGGTGGGCGCACTGGTGGTCGGGCTGGTGCTCTTGATCCGCCGGGTGCGAACGGCAGCCACAGCCTGAGCCACCGGATTCGCTATGCTTCAGGCATGAGCAGCACCAACCCACTGAGAACCGCCCTAAGCGCCGGCCTGTGCGCCGGCCTGGTTGGCCTGCTGCTGGCCGGCCCGGCCGCGGTTGCCGGCCCCTGGGACGAGGCTGTTGCCGCCTTCAACCAGGGCGATTACTCCCGGGCGGCCAGCCTGTTTCGGCCGCTGGCAGAGCAGGGTGACGCCGCGGCCCAGTACAACCTCGGCGTGATGGCGAGCCGCGGCCAGGGCGTGCCTCTGGACTACCCGGAAGCGTTGCGCTGGTTCGCCGCCTCGGCCGCGCAGGGCAACGCCCAGGCCCAGGCCGGGCTGGGTTTCCTCTACTCCAGCGGCCAGGGTGTCCCGGCTAACTATGATGAAGCGGAGAAGTGGTACCGGCTGGCCGCTGCCCAGGGCTACTCCGCTGGACAGGCGGGCATGGGCTCCCTGTATGGCAACGGCCAGGGCGTGCCACTGGATTACGCCGAGGCCGCCGGCTGGTATCGCCAGGCCGCCGAGCAGGGCTATGGCCTCGCGATGGCTCGCCTGGGGGCGCTCTACGCCCGGGGCGCGGGCGTTGAACTGGACTACGCCGAAGCCGCGGGCTGGTACCGGCAGGCTGCCGAACGGGGTTACGGCCTGGGCATGGACGGCCTGGGTGACTTGTACGCCACCGGCAGCGGCGTCCCGCGGAACCTCATGCTGGCGCATATGTGGTTCAACCTTGCCACGGTCGCTGGTGAGGTTGACGCGGCCCGGAAGCGGGACATCCTCGCCAAGCAGATGACCCCGGCGCAGGTGCTTGAAGCGCAAAAGCTGGCCCTCGAGTGGCGGCCGACCTACCCGGAACTCAACTCTCCGGCGCCCTGACGCGGAGGCACCGCAGTCCATGCTCACGCAGCTCCATCCCTACGTCGTCCATTTTCCCGTCGCGCTGCTGTTGATCAGCGTGGTCCTGTTTTTTCTTGGCAAAGCCGGTGGCTCCCGACCCTGGGCGAGCGCCGTCCTCAGCGCGGCCCGCTGGAACCTCTGGCTTGGCTCAGCCTTCGCCCTGGCCTCCATTGCCAGTGGCTTTGTCGACTACCAGGCTGCCCAGTGCGACGCGGCCACGATCGCCGACACGATCATCCACCGGCGTTCCGGTGCGGTGACCTGGTGGTCCTCGCTGATCGCCGGTATCGCCGTCTATCGCACCCGCCACCGGGCGCCGGGGCCGCTGCTGCTGGCCTGGCTGCTGCTGGTGGGGGCGGCCGCGTCCACCGCCGCTGCCCTGGGTACGGGGCTCACCTACGACCGGGGTCTGGGTGTCGACAAGGCCTGGCCGACCGAGACGGGCCGGTGTTTCGAGATGGAGCGCTCGGGACGTTGACCATGCCAAACACCCCGCACCAGAGTGGCCGGGGTGGTGTAGGGCTGGTCGTCTTTGTACTCCTGGCACTCCTGCTGCCGTCAGCAGCGTCTGCTGCCAACAGTATTCAGCCGGGAATCCTGGCGAATGATCCGGCAACTATCTGCTGTCTCGGTGTCTATCTGCCGATTGTCACTGGTGACGATGATCGGGATGCGGTGGCAACGGTCCGTTACCGGGAGGCTGGGGTCCTGGCCTGGCGCACGGGCCTCCCCCTGCTCCGTGTGCGGCCCGACCAGATCAGCAGCGAATCGCCGCCGGGCGCCTATGGTCTGCCGGTGCCCACCCCCCAGTTCGCGGGCAGCATCTTCGGCCTCGATCCGGATCGCCTCTACGACGTTGAGGTCACCGTCACCGACCCCGACGGGGGCGGCGGCACCCAGTCGCTCCAGGTCAGAACGGCGGCGGTGCCGGCGGCAGAGCCGGTTGTGCCGCAGATCGTGGCGGTGAGCACAGCGCCAGCGCTGACTGCGGCGCTGGCCATTGCGAATCCTGGGGACGTTATCGAGCTGGCTCCTGGGGTCTACGTGGGAGCGTTCACCGTCAGCCGTGCCGGCACCGCCACCAACCCCATCGTCGTTCGCGGTGCTGGCGGCAGCCTGGGGCGCGATGCCGTCACGCTGGACGCCACCGGCCGGAGTATTGGCGCCACACTGTCAGGTAATCACACCCGGCTCGAGAACCTCACCGTCAAGGGCAGTGACTGGGGGGCAAAAGTTGGCAACACGACCGGCGTCGTGCTGCGCGGCGTGCGGTTCACCAATGTGAACAGGGGCATCGACGGCCGCGGTGGCCAGACCCGCAACCTCTACATCTGCGACAACGTCCTGGAGGGCCGCCGGCTGTGGCCAGACTTCGCACCGGGGGTTGAGGATCTGGAAGGCATCGTGGTGACGGGTCAGGGTCACACCGTCTGCCATAACCGGATTTACGGCTTTGGTGATGCCCTGGGCACGAACCAGAACACCAGCATCATCAACGCCGCGATCGACTTCTACGGCAATGACGTGCTCTGGACCGGTGATGACGGCCTCGAGCTCGACTACTCCCATCGCAACATCAGAGCCTTTGGCAATCGCATCACGAACGCGCCCATGGGCGTCAGCCTGCAGCCCGCCTGGGGTGGTCCCATCTATGTGTTCCGGAACGTGCTGGTGAACATGGCCCGGAGTCCCTACAAGCTCAACAACGATCCCACCGGCTTTTACATCTTCAACAACACGTCGGTGCGCACCCTCGGGCTCGTGCTCAATCTCGACTACGGCTGGCCCTCGCTGGGCTACCTGCAGGCCGATGGGGACCCGGCCTACGCCGCGAACTTCGAGTTTCGCAATAACCTGGTCATCGGCGTTTCCGCGCCGGCCTTTGTGACCACGGAACTGTTCGACGCGAAGATTGATGCCAACGGCTGGTGGCCCGATGGCCCCTTCGTCTTCTTCAACACCTGGGCGAATCTGGCCGACCTGAGCAGCAACTCGCCCTACGAGGCGAACGGCCGGATCGTGGAGGCCCAGCCCTTTGCCGTGCCGATCGTGCTGGGTGCCACCTACGCGACCCAGAGCGCGCCGCGTAACCCGTTGCTGGCAACTGGCAGCGCCGCCGTGGATGGTGGCCAGACGATTCCCAACGTGACCGACGACTTTCTTGGCGCCGCTCCGGACCTGGGGGCCTGGGAGCGGGGCGCTCCTTTGCCCGTCTACGGTGTGCGGCCCGCGCCGGATACGGACGGCGACGGGGTAGCGGACAGCGTGGACAACTGCGCGACCGTGGCGAACCCGAGCCAGACGGATACCAACAGCGACGGGTATGGCAATCGCTGCGACCCCGATCTCAATAACAACGGCGTCGTCGACTCCCAGGACGGTGCCCTGCTCAAGGCGGCCTTTGGCTCCACCCAGTTCCCGGACAGGGATCTCAACGGCAACGGCATCGTGGATTCCCAGGACGGGGCGATCCTCAAAGCCCGGTTCGGCCAGCCGCCGGGGCCGTCCGGCCTCGCACCCTGACCTAACTTCACATAACGCCCAACCGCTTTTGCCCTGAAATAGCTAAATGGCTATTATGGCCACTTCTCAGTCCAGCCAGGAGACCGTGATGTCGGCCCTCACCATGCGCAACAGTCGCGGCCTCGTGGTCGATGTGGAGTCAATCTCCGCCACGGAGGCGAAGAACGCCTTCGGGGCCGTACTGGAGAAAGCGGCCAGTTACGGCATCGTCGCCATCACCAAACGGGACAAGGCACGGGCGGTGGTGCTGTCGATTGAGGAGTTCGAGGCGCTCATGGCCCGGGTTCCCGATCCACTGGCCAGCCTTCGTGGGGAGTTCGATGCTCTCGTGACGGGCATGCAGAAGCGGCCAGCCCGGGCCGCCGGTCGCGCGTTGTTCAAGGCGACGCCAGCTGAGCTCGGTCGTGCAGCCGTGGCGGGCGCCCGGAAGCGTGGCTGAAGCCAGTCCCTGCATCTGGGTACTGGCGGGAACCAACGGGGCGGGCAAGAGCAGTATCGGCGGCGCCTTCCTGCGCCAGACCGGTGGCAACTACTTCAATCCGGATGAAGTAGCCCGGCGCATCCTCGCGGCTACTCCCGGACTGACCCAGGCGGACGCCAACAGCCAGGCCTGGATGGCAGGCGTTCGCCAGCTCGAGGCCGCGATCCGGACGCGATGCGACTACTACTTCGAGACCACGCTGGGTGGCGAGAGCATCACGCGGCATCTGGAAGCCGCACTGGCCGATGGCCTTGACGTTCGCATCTGGTATGTGGGTCTCGAAAGCGCTGAGCTGCATCTCGCCCGGGTGGCGGCACGCGTCAGCAAGGGGGGGCACGACATCCCGGAGACTGACATCCGTCGCCGCTTTGACGACAGCCGCATCAATCTGATTCGGCTCATCCCCGTTCTCACTGAACTCGTCGTGTACGACAACAGTACTGAGGCGGACCCTGCGCGCGGCAAGCTGCCACTGCCCCGGCTCTGCCTGCATCTGGAGCGTGGCCAGATACTCGCGCCGAGTGACCTGACCTCAACACCCGACTGGGCCAAGCCGATAGTGGCAGCGGCGATAAAGATGGCGTGAGCTCGAGGGGAGGCGCAACCCGCTCAGCCATCAGGCCGCCGCAGTCTCCACAGTGCCCGGCATACCGGCCAACAGGAGCCGCTGCAGGTCAACCTTCTGGCTGGCCCCCTCGATTTCGATACCGACCAGGAGGCTCTCAGCATCGAAGTCCAGGACCACGCCTTCAGCCACTTCCTCGCTGTCCACGCTGGGGCGATCAGCAAGTCCGATGTACAGCGTGTCGGTATCCGGAAAGTAGTCGATCTTCATGGCCTGTACCTCCGGTCAAGGAAGGCATTGTGTAGCGTGACTCTATCCTCAAGAGTTATCACCCTCAAGTAACGACCGCCCAGTTCAGGGACTGGCCCCCAGAATTGCCACCGTTTGTTGGCTTGCTGGACGGTGCGTGTCGGATTTTCAATGACCTCAATACACCACTCGCGCCGAATGTACGGCCTGTCGCGGCAGACTCGATTCTCGAAGTAGGGGGTGTACGAATATTTCGACACCCTGGCAGGGTGTCGGGACTACGTCGCCTTTTCAGCCTGAGAATCCGTTGTTTGTTGCCAGTTTTGCGCTGTGGTTGATGACGACCCGTTATCCCTGAGTCTGGGCCCGTATCGAGCCTCACTCACCATTGGATCTCCACTGCCGTTTCCGGGTCGTACTTGTCCGTAGCGCCCAGGGTGTGCAGCACCTCGTGGGCAATCACCACGTTGTTGGGGGCGTCCAGCGTCTCGTCGGCAAAGGCGTAGACCACGCCGAGCAGTCCGGCCTGCAGCCCGAGTGAGTGGGGCACGGCGGTGGTGCGCTCGGGGTCGCTCCAGGTACCGCCTGCCACGACGAACAGGATAAGCAGCAGTACTCCGATGCGGATCCGCCGCCACATCACGGGGCTCTGCGGTCAAAGAAGCGCAGCGAGCCGCTCCGCGTACCAGCGGTCGAAGGTGTGGACGCAGTCTTCTGCCGACTGGTAGGGCCCCGGCCGGTAGCCCCGGGAGCCCGCGCCGAGTTGGGCGCGTTCGCAGAGCGCCCAGTCCTGGCGGTTGGTCAGGTCCCAGAAGTCCGCCATGTCCGCCGGGTCGAAGCCCGGGCGGGCCAGGGCTTCCTGGGTAAAGAGCAGTTCGCACACCACCCGCGTGCGATCGGCCGCCAGGGGCCAGGCGGTGTGGGTGAGCACGTAGTCCGGGTGGGGGGAGAGGAGCAGGTTGGGATAGATCACATAGTAGTAGACGTAGCGGTGATCGTCGGCGGACAGGCCGGGGATCACGGGCACGGAGCGTTTGCCGCTCAGGGACATGGTCTCGATGCCGTCCTTCAGCTGCATCGGCCCGCCATTGAAGCCCTGGCCAATTTCCATTGGCCGGTTGCTGCGGCTGATGAGATCGCTGAGCCGCGCGAGCTGCGGGTGCGCCCCCGGACAGTGGTAGCACTCGCTGTAGTTCTCGCAGATCAGCTTCCAGTTGGCCTGCACCTCGTAGGTGCGGCGCCAGCCGCAGCGCAGTTCCGGCAGGCAAAAGCGGTCGAGATCCGGCAGGTCTTCCAGCGGCCCGGGTGGGCTGTGCAAATTCACGAAAATAAAGCTCGCGCGCGTGGCCAGGTTCACAGGGACCAGCCCGAGGCTCTCCCGGTCGCCGCCTCCGGGGATCTGGGCCAGGGCCCCATCCAGCCGGTAACTCCAGGCGTGGTAGGGGCAAAGGATCCGGTTCAGGCCCTGGCCCGAGGGCTGATCGATCAGCCGGGAGCCCCGGTGCCGGCACACATTAAAGAACGCGCGCACCTGATGGTCGGCACCGCGAATCACGAGCACTGAATCCCCCGCAATCTCCCGGGTGAAGAAATCCCCGGCAGCGGGGAGGTCCGCCTCGCGCCCGACACAGAGCCAGGTCTGACCAAACAGGCCGGCCTGTTCGGTGGCCAGCACCTCGGGGGCGGTGTACACGGCGGCCGGCAGCGTACGGGCCTCCGGGAACGGGCGGCAGGTGGCGGCCAGGTCGCTGGCCAGGGCTGCCTTGATGCCCGCTGTCATGGCCGCTTGACCACCATTCCGCCCTTGATCACCACAGCCACCTTCTCCAGACGGCGAATGTCCTCCAGCGGGTTGCCCTGCACCGCGATCAGATCGCCGTAGCGACCGGGGGCGATGCTGCCCACCCGGTCCGCCCAGCCCATGTACCGGGCGGCGACGGAGGTGGCGGACTGGATGGCTGCCATCGGGCTCATGCCCCGCTGCACCATGATGGCGAACTGCAGCGCGTTGTCCCCGTGGGGGAAGATGCAGGCGTCCGTGCCGAAGGCGATGGGCACACCCGCCGCGTGGGCTTTGGTGAAATTCACCCGCTGGGCCTCGGTGGTGTCCAGGTTCTTCTGCAGGAACTCGGCGGGATAGCCCTGGGCGCGGCCGACCGTCTCGGTGTAGTCCCCGTTGTACACGTCCATCACCAGGGCCACCTGGCGCTGCCGGGCCAGTTCGATCCCGGCGTCATCGATCAGCGACGCGTGCTCGATGGTGTCCACCCCGGCCAGGAGTGCCTCCTTGATGGAGCGGGCGCCGTGGGCGTGTGCGGCCACCTTCAGTCCGGCCCGATGGGCCACCCGGACGACGGCCGCAATCTCGTCCTCGGTCATTTCCGGATCGCCGGGCACGCCGCCGAAGGCGAACACGGCGCCGGAGGCGATCACCTTCAGGACGTCGGCACCGCCGGCCACGGCCAGTTCGGCCTTGCGCCGGAACTCGTCGGGCCCCCGGGCCACGCCCCTATGCCCCGCTGCCGGGATTTCCGCCGCGGGCACCCCGGGAACGATCAGGTCGCCACCACCGCCGGGGATCGTCAGGAAAAAGCCGGCCACCTGCATGCGGGGCCCCGGCGTCAGGCCGGCGTTGATGTCGTCCCGCAGCTGTTTGTCAGTCCAGGCGATGTAAGCGCCGACGTCCCGCACGGTCGTAAACCCGGCGGCCAGGGTTTTCCCGGCGTTCTCCCGGAAAATGCGGGTCTGTTCGGCCTGACTCCGCTTGTAGTACACGCTGTAGTCCAGGGCATCGTCCGGCACCATCGTCAGGTGGGTGTGCATGTCGATCAGGCCGGGGAGGCAGGTGTACCCCATGAGGTCGAGCACAGGCCCGTCCGGTGGGACCGTGGCCTGCGGGCCGGCGGCCACGATGCGGCCGGCGACGATGCGGACAGTCACGTTGGTGCGGGGCTGGTTCGAGACGCCGTCGATGAGGGTGCCGCAGCGGACTGCCAGGGACCCGTCGCTGGGGGCGGCGGTAGCGCCACCGCCCAGCAGTGGCAGGAGCGCCAGAAGGACCAAAGCACGCATGCGGGCAAGGATACATCCTCGCCGCGGCTCCCGGGCTTTACACTGGGAGCCATGACCACGACGCCGGAACCCGCCGGATCCCTGGAGGTTGCGCTGAAGAACGCAGCCCGGTTCCTGGCCACCGAGCCGCGCCTTGCCCGCGAGCAGGCAGAGGAAATTCTCAGGAGCGTTCCGGGCCACCCCATCGCCACGCTATACCTTGGAGTGGCGCACTGCCGGGCGGGGGATCCGCAGGCGGCCGCAGCGGTGTTGCAGCCGCTGGCCGAGGCGCATCCCGACTGGGCGCCGGCGCACCACGAGCTGGGCCTGGCGCTGGGCGCAGCGGGGCAGGGGGAGGCGGCCGTGGGCGCGCTGCGGCGGGCGGTAGAGATTAATCCCGAACTTGCGGACTCCTGGCGCGCACTGGCGGATCACCTGCATGCGGCCGCCGACCCGGAGGCCGCCGACGAAGCCTATTCCCGCTACCTCAAGGCATCGACCCGGGATCCGCGCCTGCTTGAAGCGGGTGCCGCGCTGTGTGACAACCGCATCGGGGTTGCGGAGGCGCTGCTGCGCCGGCATCTCAAGCAGCTGCCGACGGACGTCGCGGCGATCCGGATGCTGGCCGAGGTGGCGGCGCGACTGGGCCGGTACGGGGACGCCGAGGCACTCCTCACCCGCTGCCTCGAGCTTGCCCCGGGGTTTACGGCGGCCCGGCACAACCTTGCCATGGCTCTCCATCGGCAGAGCAAGGAACCGGAGGCCCTGGCCCAGGTGGACACCTTGCTGGTCGCGCAACCGGGCAACCCCGGCTACCGCAATCTGCGGGCGGCGATCCTGGTCCGCATCGGCGAGTATGAGGATGCCATCCGCCTGTACGAGGGACTGCTGGCCCAGTATCCCCGCCAGGCCAAGCTCTGGCTGAGCTATGGCCACACGCTGAAGACGGCCGGTCGCCAGGCCGACTGTCTCGTGGCGTACCGGAAGTGCAGCGCTCTGGCGCCAGACCTGGGCGAGGCTCAGTGGAGTCTCGCCAACCTCAAGACCGTGCGGTTTGCACCCGCGGACATCAAGGCCATGCAGGCTCAGGTGGCCCGCCCGGAGCTGGGCAGCGAGGACCGGCTCCACTTTCACTTCGCCCTGGGTAAGGCCCTGGAGGATGAGCGCGACTACGCGGCTTCCTTCCGCCACTACGCCGAGGCGAACCGGCTGCGTCGCGCCGAGATTCACTACGACGCGGAGGAAACAACCGACCACCTCCGGCGCTCCAGGGCGCTGTTCTCCCGGGACTTTTTCGCTGAGAGGGCCGGCTATGGGGCAACGGACCCGGATCCGGTTTTCATCGTCGGTCTGCCCCGCTCGGGCTCCACGCTGCTGGAACAGATCCTGGCCAGTCACTCCGCCGTCGAGGGCACGATGGAGTTGCCGGACATCTCCGCCATGGCCCGGGCTCTGGGTGGCAAGCAGAAGCGCTCCGATCCTTCGCGCTACCCGGAGAATCTCGCGGAGCTGAGTGGGGCGGAGATCCGTGGCCTGGGTGAGCAGTACCTCGCCCGAACGCGTGTGCAGCGCAAAACCACCGCGCCGGTCTTCATCGACAAGATGCCGAACAACTTTGTGCACCTTGGTCTTATCCATCTCGCGCTGCCCAAGGCCCGGATCATCGATGCCCGCCGGCACCCCCTGGGGTGCTGCTTCTCGGGCTTCAAGCAGCATTTCGCCCGGGGGCAGAACTTCACCTACAGCCTGGAGGAAATCGGCCGCTACTACCGGGACTATGTAGAGCTGATGCACCACTTCGACACCGTGCTTCCCGGCCGGGTCCACCGGGTGTTCTATGAAACGGTGGTTGAGGACATGGAGGGGGAGGTTCGTCGCTTACTGGCCTACTGCAACCTGCCCTTCGAGGACGCCTGCCTGCGGTTCTTCGAGAACGACCGGGCCGTCCGCACCGCCAGCTCGGAACAGGTCCGTCAGCCCATCTATCGGGACGGCCTGGAGCAATGGCGCGCCTACGAACCCTGGCTCGGGCCGCTCAGGTCAGCACTGGGCCCGACCCTGACGGCTTATCCGGAAGTGCCGCTTGCCTGACCCTGGTGGAACGCTGTTAGACTCAGGTGAAATCGACTACCGGGGGGAGTTGAGTCATGCAGCGTTCCAAAAAGCGCAAGTTGCGGCGGGCGCCGCAGTTCCGGGTCTTCCGTCACGGCATCCCGATCGCGTCCACCCTGCTCGCGGCCATGTCCCCGGGGATGGCGCAGGACCGGACGGCATCGGGCGCCCTTCCAGAGATCATCGTCACGGCGCAGAAGCGGACAGAAAACCTGCAGGACGTGCCGATCAGCGTGCTGGCACTGGACACCCGGAAGCTGGAGGATCTGCGCGTCTCGGATTTCGAGGACTACGCCAAGTACATCCCCAGCGTGGCCTTTCAGCAGACGTCCCCCGGCTTCACGCGCATCTTCATGCGCGGCGTCTCGAGCGGCGATAACGGCAACCATTCGGGCCCGCTGCCCACCGTCGGGACTTACCTGGACGAGCAGCCGGTCACGACGATCCAGGGCCCGCTGGACATTCACATTTACGACATTGCCCGCGTGGAGTCCCTGGCCGGACCCCAGGGCACGCTGTATGGCGCCAGTTCCCAGGCGGGCACCATCCGCATCATCACCAACAAGCCCGATCCCTCGGGCTTCTCGGCCTCCTATGATCTGGAAGGCAATGCGGTGCATGACGGCGGTGCCGGCTACACGGCTGAGGGTTACGCCAATATTCCGCTCAGCGACTGGGCGGCCGTCCGGGTGGTGGGCTGGTATCAGCAGGATGCCGGCTACATAGACAACATTGCCGGCAGCCGCACCTTTCCCTCGCTGGATGTGGCCACGGGCGGCAATGGCACGGTGAACAATGCGGCTTTCGTCGAAAGCAACTATAACGACGTGACCACTACCGGCGCCCGCGCCGCCTTGAGGATTGACCTGAACGACAACTGGACGGCGACCGCCACGCTGATGGGCCAGAAGACGGACACGGACGGCTTCTTTGGTCAGGATACCTCTCTCGGCAAGATGAACGTCACCCACTACTATCCGGAAAGCACGGAAGACAAGTGGATCCAGGCGGCCCTTACCGTCGAGGGCAAGATCGGCAACTTCGACATCGTCTATGCGGGCGCCTACCTGAACCGCAAGGATCAGGTTGAGTCCGACTACTCCGACTACTCCTTTGCCTACGACACCCTGTACTTCGGCAGCACCTTTCCCTACGGCGACTACTTCTTCAACGATGCCGATGAGGTCATCAATCCGTCGAACTACATTCAGGGCGGTGACCGATACAAGAAGCTGAGCCAGGAACTGCGCGTCGCCTCGCCCGAGGACCTGCGCCTGCGCGGTATCCTCGGCGTGTTCTGGCAGCGCCAGACCCACCGCATCGAGCAAAACTACCTCGTGAATGATCTGGCGACTTCCCTCGAAGTTACCGGCAAGCCGGACACGCTGTGGCTGACCCAGCAGGACCGGACAGACGAAGACTCGGCAATCTTCGGTGAAGTGACCTACGACCTCACGGAAAAGCTGTCAGCGACGGGCGGCCTCCGCTACTTCAAGTTCGAGAATTCCCTGAAAGGGTTCTTCGGTTTCGGTCTGACGACGCCCCTCAGCAGTTCCACGGGTGAGCAGTCCTGCGCACCGGGGACATCGGCGCCGGGCGGCGGCATCGATGGTGGGCCCTGTGTCAACCTGGACAAGAACATCGATGACACCGACTTCACCTACAAACTGAACCTGACCTACCGGCTCGACGACGAGAAACTCGTGTACGCCACTTTCGCCACCGGGTATCGCCCGGGCGGAGTCAACCGCCGCACAACCTGCGGGCCAACGGCCGCTCCTGACTGCGTCGATCTGTTTCCGCCCTACAAGTCCGATTTTCTCAAGAGCTTTGAAATCGGCTGGAAGACCACCCTGGCCGATGGCCGGGTCCGCTTCAACGGCGCTGCCTTCTGGCAGCAGTGGGACGACTTCCAGTTCTCCTTTCTCGGGGAGAATGGTCTGACCAACGTCAAGAACGCGGAAGGCGGCGCAACGATCCCGGGCGTCGAAATGGACGTGGAATGGGCTGCCACCGACACCCTCACGGTGAGTGGCGGCGCGATGCAGTTGTGGCCGGAACTGGATGGCGGCTTTTGCGAAGACTCAACCGTGAGCCTGGCGGACTGCGCTCCCGAGGCTTTCGCGCCAGATGGCACGGAGTTGCCCGGCACGCCAACCTTCAAGGCCAATCTGGTTACGCGCTACGACTACGATGTCGGAGGCGTTCGTGGCGCCCTCCAGGCTGCCGTGGTGTACCAGAACAGCTCCCGGGCGGCACTGTTGCCCGCAGACGAAGATTTGCTGGGCGGCGCCCAGGACGGTTACGCGCTGGCGAACGTATCCGCAAGTGCTGTCCTGAGTGGCTGGAACGTTGAGCTCTACGTCGACAACGTCTTCGACAAACTGGGCGATCTCTATAAGTTTGCCCAGTGTGACGAGGCGATCTGCGCGGCCTTCTCCAGCACCTACGTGGTTACCACTCCGCCGCGGACGGTCGGCATCCGAGTCGGCCAGAAGTTCTGACCGGGAAGACCATCGGCCCGTTGCGGGCCACCTTCCTGGTGGCCGGCAACATGATCGGGTCGGGGGTTTACCTGCTGCCCGCCACCCTCGGGGCCTTCGGCTCCGTCACGGTCATTGGCTGGGTCGTCTCGGGCCTGGGCGCATTCCTTCTAGCCGGCGTCTTCGTCCTGCTCTTTCGCCTCCGCCCGGAGAGCGTCGGCATGGTGCGCCAGGTACGGGACGGCCTCGGCCGCTTCTTCGGTTTCCACGCGAGCCTGCTCTACTGGGTCGGCGGCTGGGTGGGCAACGTGGCGATTGCTGTCGCGGCGACGGGCTATCTCTCCATCTTTTTTCCGGTCCTGAAGGGCACTGGCGCTGCAAGTCTGTGCACGCTCGCCGTCATCTGGGTGATGGTGCTCGTGAACCTCGCCGGCGCCCGGCGGGTGGCGGATTTCGAGGGCGGCACACTGCTCATCGGCCTGTTGCCGGTACTGGGCGTCGCGGTACTCGGCTGGTTTGCCTTTGATCCGGTGATCTTTCAGGAATCCTGGAACGTTAGCGGGCGGCCGGACGCCCAGGTGATTCCCGCCACCTTCGGGCTGATCTTCTGGGCTTTCGTTGGCCTCGAGAGCGCGTCGGTGGCGGCGGCGGTGGTGCGCAATCCCGCCCGGGACGTGCCGATTGCCACGCTCGCGGGTGTGGGCCTCGCAGCCTTTGTGTATCTCGCCGCGTCCGTGGCCATCAGCGGCCTGTTGCCGGCGGCAGCGCTGGCCCAGTCCAGCGCGCCCTTCGCGGATGCTGCAGCCCGCTGGATCGGCCCGGCAGCAGCGGCTCTGGTGGCCGGCTGCGCCGTGCTGAAGGCCTTCGGCACCCTGTCCGGCTGGCTGCTGGTGACGGCGGAGTCGGCCCGCAGCGGTGCCGAGTCCGGGGTGTTTCCGGCCCCGTTTCGGGAAGGGACCGACGGCCCGCCCCGGCGGAACCTGCTCATCGTCGCGGGGCTGATGTCGCTGATCGTCGTGCTCAGCTCACTGGCGCCCACCCTCGCGGCCCAGTTCACGATTCTGATTAACCTGGCGACACTGCTGTACCTCGTGATCTACGCCTACTGCTGCGCGGCCCTCTGGCGCTCCACGGGGAACTGGGGCATCCGCCTGCTCGCCGTGCTGGCCGCCGGGTTCTGCCTGTGGGCGATCTCGGCCTCGGAGCTGCAGCAGATCCTGTATCTCGCCGTGGTGTGTGTGCTCGGCGTACCGCTCTATCTCGGCCTGCGCGATGGCAACGCGGCTCGCTAGGCTCAGCCTGCTGCTACTTGCCTGCAGCAGCGCTCCCGCCGGCGCGCTGACCGAGAGCGAAGAACTGGCCCGGGAAATCCTGGCTGAGCTGGTCGCTTTCGACACGTCCATGGACGGCGAGACGGGCCGTACGCGGGCCACCGCCGACCGGCTCGCTGAAATGCTGAAGCGCGCCCGCTTTCCCGACGCGGACGTGCAGGTACTGGGGCGCAAGCCCGGCGACGGCAACCTGATTGCCCGCTTCCGCAGCCCCCGTCCCGTTCAGCCCCCCGTGCTGCTGATCGCCCACCTGGATGCGGTGGTCGCCGCGCCGTTCAACTGGGACACGAACCCGCTGCAGCTCACGGAGAAGGACGGCTACTACTACGGCCGCGGGACCCGGGATATCAAGGGCGGCGTCGCCCTGCTCATGGCGAACTTCATCCGCCTGCAGGCAGAGGGCTTCCGCCCGAACAGGGATCTGATCCTGCTCTTCACGGCCGACGAGGAAACCAGTGGGAGCAACCTGGCCTGGTTGCTGGCGGAGCACCGGCCGCTGCTCGAGGCCGCCTTTGCCCTGAACACCGATGCGGGCCAGGTGGACCTGCGCGCCGACGGCCAGCCGGAAGCCTTCGACATCCAGACTGCGGAGAAGATCTACGCCAGCTTTGCCCTGGATGCCGTGGGTGCCGGTGGGCACAGTTCCCGGCCGGGCCCGGACAACGCTATCTACAAGCTGGCCCGGGGGCTTTCCCGCGTCGAGAACTACCGCTTTCCCCGGGACCTGAACGAGACGGCGCAGGTCTACTTCCAGCGCTGGGCGTCCCTGGCGCCGCCTGAGTTGGCGGCGGGCGCCCGTGCCCTGGGCGCTGGCCGGCTGGATGACCCGGCCATCCTGACTGTAGAAGAGTCCCCCTATCTGAATGCCCTGATCCGCACCACCTGCGTCGCCACGCAGTTGCGGGGGGGCGGTGCCGAGAACGCCTTGCCGGAGCGGGCCCGGGCCGTGGTGAACTGCCGGATCCTGCCCCAGTCGTCGGCGGCGGCGGTGGAGGCCGTGCTGCGGGACCTCGTGGCCCCGGACGGCCTCGCCGTAACCCAGGTTGCGCCCGCCCCGGTGGCGCCCCCGTCGCTGCTGGATCCCCGGGTCCTGGCCCCGGTGGAGGCCGTGGTGGCCGAATTGTGGCCCGGCATTCCCATCCTGCCGGAAATGAGCCCCGGGGCGACGGACGGCATTTTCCTGCGGGGTGCGGGTATCCCGACCTACGGGGTGGGCGCGGTGCCGGAGGACCCGGACGAGGACACGTCCCACGCCCCCAACGAGCGGATTCGCATCGCGGCGTTCAATGCGGCGATGGAATTCTGGTACCGCCTGATGAAACGGGTGGCGGAGTAACCCGTTGCCCCGGGGCCGTGCTAGGGTAGCCCGGAACCAGAAATTCCCCCGGCACTGATGCCGAAACCACAGAGGAATAGGTCATGGCTACCAAAAAGAAGATCACCGGCAAGGTCAAGCCGGTTGCCAGAAGCGCTGCTGCTGCAACCCTCGAGGCCGCCAGGTCCCGGGCGGAGCAGTTGAAGAAACTGATCAAGGCGCACAAGAAGGAGCTCCGGGGAATCCGGCGCGAGATCAAGGCGGCCAAGAAAGCGGCGCGCAAGCGCCTGAAGGCCGTGCGGTCAGCGGCCAAGAAGCGTCTGGCCCGAATGGCGGCCCTGGCCCGGCGGAAGCAGGCGGCGGCAGCCAAGGCGCTGAAGCCCGCTCCCAAGCCGGCAGCTGCCAGGAAGCCTGTTGCAAAGAAGACCGCGGCACCCAAGCCGGCCACCCCCAGGCCCGCCACCCCCAAGCCCCCAGCGAAGCTCCCGCTGACTTCGGTGGAACGGCTTGAGGTCATTCGCACAGCCCGGGTGGCGGTGGAGAACAAGGCCGCTTCGGTGAAGAAGCCGGAGGCAGCGGCCACTGCGCCGCCCGCGTCCGGGGCGACGGCAGGCGTAGCGAATCGCCCGAGCTGAGCCCCACAGGCAAGCCGTGCACCACGGCCTCGCGCCAATTTTGCGGTTGCCGTGCGCATTGATCTCATCCTGAAGCCCCACCAGTCCGCGGCCGAGATGGCGCGGCTGGGCAAGCTCGCCGAGAGCTATGGCCTGGGTGCTGTCTGGGTGCCCAACAACATCCTGTCCCTCGACCCCTTCGTCAACTTCGTGCCGCTGGCCCAGCAGACCACCCGGCTGCGCATGGGACCCATCGCCGTCAGTCCCTTTGAGCTGCATCCCCAGCGCATGGCCAATCAACTGCTCACGCTGAACGAGCTGGCGGGCGGTCGGGCGACCATCGTGGTCGGGGGTGGTGGCGGCACACTGGAAGCCATGGGCATGAAACCGAAGCGCATGGTGCGGGCGGTGCGGGAGTGCGTGGAGATCCTGAAGCAGGCGGCCTCGGGCAAACCGGGCGGGTACAAGGGCGAACTTTTCCCCACCTACTGGATGGACGCGAGCTGGGTCACCGCGCCGCCGCCGCAGATTTACGTGGGGGCCAATGGCCCCCAGATGCTGGCCATGGCCGCCCGGGTTGCCGACGGCATCATGCTGAGCGACATCACCCCGGAGCGGGTGCGACATTGCCGGGAGATCATCGATCCGATCCTGCGTGAACGAGGCGTCGAACCAGCGGCGTTTCCCCTCAACAACTTCTGGGCCTGGCACGTGAAGCCGACCCGGGAGGAGGCGGAGCGGGAGGCCCGGATCTTCCTGGCGGTCCGGGGCACGATCTGGGACCCCTATATCCACGACGTGGTTGACGCTGAAGAGGCCCGACTCGTGCTGGCCCACAGCAAGGCCTTTACCAGCGCCTACCAGCAGCGCTCTCCGGATATCCCGGGCGTGCCGGAGAGCATCCTGAAGAAGATCGTGGACGCGGGGGTGTCCGCCTCGCCCCTCGCCGAGATTGACCGGGAAATCCAGCGCTTTCAGGAGTTTGTGCGGGCCGGGCTCAATGAGATTGCGCTCTGCCTGTACGACGACCCGGAGGCTTCGATCCGGGTGATCGGGGAGCGGGTGGTGCCGGCTTTGACATAAGGCCGGCTCCGGCAACCCGACGGCATGCTTGTCCCCCAGCCCAACTCTGTGACGAAAACTTCTTGGACCCCGAGGTGCCTGAACTGTTAGCCTCTGCTCATAAATAGCGCCCATTAAAGGGCGAACCTGAAGACTAATAACGAAGAGATCGTGGGGAACGTAATGGGCAAGTTTCTGAAATCAGCGGTTGCTGCTGGCGCACTGGCGCTGGTCGGCCTCGGCACATCATCCGTAGCGCTGTCGTCGATTTTACCTCTCAGCTACTCGTGGACTTCCCCTGCTGGCGGTTCCGCCTCGCAGACGGACGGTGCGGGTGCGACCACCGCGCTGGCAGTGCCGGGATCCTACGACTATAGCCACAGCGTGACGGCAGCCAACGCCGCCTTCACTATCCCGGGCAGTGTCAGTATTACCTATCCTCTGGGCTTCGAGTTCTACGACGACTACGTCTTCACCATAGCGGGCGCGGTCGCTAACTCCGTCACCTCAACGATCAGCATGGGCACCCTTCTCGGGATCAACAATTTGCAGGCCCGCTTGTTTCAGCTGACCTCTCCGCTGCCCTACATCGGCGCACCGCCCAGCGGCCCGTCCATTCAGGCTTGGGGCGCCGCATTTTCCTGCGGCTCAGGTTGTTCTGGCGAGACCGTCGTCCTGCAAAATACGGTCTTGGCGCCAGGCACCTACGTCCTCGAACTTCGCGGCATCGTTAGTGGATCGCTAAGCGGCAGCTATGGTGGCGCACTCAACCTGACTCCCATACCGGTTCCGGCCGCCGTCTGGCTGTTCGGTTCCGCGCTTGCCCTGATCGCCGTCATGCGGCGTCGCGCTGCCGCCTGACCAGCCACCCGGCTTCCGCCTCCGACTACCAGAAACCCCGCCTTGGCGGGGTTTTTGCGTTGTAAGCTGGGCGAAACGCCACCACAAGGCTTCTCCCATGCGCTTCACCGGCTCCAAGACCTACGTCGCCACTGACGACCTCCGCCTCGCCGTAAACGCGGCCATCACCCTCGGTCGACCGCTGCTCATTAAAGGCGAGCCCGGTACCGGGAAGACCCGGCTGGCGGAGGAGGTGGCTCAGGGTCTCGGCATGCCCCTGCTGGAGTGGCACATCAAGTCCACCACCAAGGCCCAGCAGGGGCTCTATGAGTACGACGCGGTGTCGCGGCTGCGGGACTCCCAGCTTGGGGACCCGAAGGTGCAGGACATCGCCAACTACATCGTGCCCGGGATGCTCTGGCAGGCCTTCGTGAGCGACACGCCGGTGGTGCTCCTCATCGACGAGATCGACAAGGCGGACATCGAGTTTCCCAACGACCTGCTGCGGGAACTGGACCGGATGGAGTTCTACGTCTACGAGACGCGGCAGCTCATCAAGGCGAAGCAGCGGCCGCTGGTCTTCATCACCAGCAACAACGAGAAAGACCTGCCGGACGCCTTCCTGCGCCGTTGCTTCTTCCATTACATCCGCTTTCCCGACAAGGGAACCATGGAGCAGATCGTCGAGGTGCACTACCCGGGGATCAAGAAGGCGCTGCTCAAGGAAGCCCTCGAGGCGTTCTTCGCGGTGCGGGAGGTGCCGGGACTGAAGAAGAAGCCGTCCACGTCGGAACTGCTGGACTGGCTCAAGCTGCTGCTGGCCGAGGACATTCCGCCGGAGGCGCTGCGCACCGACGACCGCAAGTCCATCATTCCGCCACTCCACGGCGCGCTGCTCAAGAACGAGCAGGACGTGCATTTGTTCGAGCGGCTGGTCTTCATGTCGCGGCGGAGTTAGGGGACATGCCTGATTTCCTGAGACCGCAATAGCCGTGAGACTCCACCGCAGGAAATCAGGCATGTCCCCGTGCTGACCCAGTTCTTTCTCACGCTCCGCGAGCACCAGCTCCCCGTCACGATCCCGGAGTACCTGACGCTGCTGCAGGCCCTGAAGAGCGACGTCATCGGCCCGAACATCGACGAGTTCTACCTGCTGGCCCGCTCCGCGCTGGTGAAGGACGAGACCCACTTCGACAAGTTCGACCGGGCTTTTGCGGCCTTCTACAAGGGCGTTGAGGCCGCGACCGGTCCGGGCCACGAGATTCCCCTGGACTGGCTGCAGAAGCAGGCGGAACTCAACCTGTCACCCGAGGAGAAAGCCCTCGTCGAGTCACTGGGTGGCTGGGAAGAACTGATGAAGCGCTTCCGGGAGCGCCTGGAGGAGCAGAAGGGGCGGCACGAGGGCGGCAACAAGTGGATCGGGACGGCCGGCAAGTCGCCCTTCGGCGCCTACGGCTATAACCCGGAGGGCATCCGGATCGGCCAGGACAAGTCCCGGAACCGGTCGGCGGTGAAGGTCTGGGACGCCCGGGAGTTCCGCAATCTGGACGGCGACGTGGAGCTCGGCACCCGCAACATGAAGGTGGCGCTGCGGCGCCTGCGGCGTTTCGCCCGGGAAGGCGCGGCGGACGAACTGGACCTGGACGGGACCATCGACAAGACGGCCCGCAATGCCGGCTATCTGGACCTCCAGCTGCGCCCGGAGCGGCACAACGCCGTCAAGGTCCTGCTACTTCTCGATATCGGCGGCTCCATGGACGAGCACTCCCGCCTGTGTTCCGAGCTGTTCTCCGCGGCGAAGTCGGAATTCAAACACCTGCAGTTCTACTATTTTCACAACTGCGTTTACGACTTCGTCTGGAACGACAACCGGCGCCGGCACGGGGAGCGGACCTCCACCTGGGACCTGATGCACCGGTTCAACGCCGACTACCGGCTGATCTTCGTGGGCGACGCCACCATGAGCCCCTTCGAGATCCTGCGGCCGGGGGGCTCGCTGGAGTACATGAACGACGACGCGGGCGCCGACTGGCTCAAGCGCCTGACCAGCGTCTACCAGCGCTCAATCTGGCTGAACCCGACCCCGGAGCCTGACTGGGGCTACCACTACACCATCAATGTCGTCCGCGAGTTGCTTGGCGGGCGCATGTTTCCCCTGACTCTGGATGGCCTGGAGCGGGGGATGAAGGCGCTGACGCGGAAGGGTGCGACCTCTCTCCCATAGGCGCGTCTTTAGGCGCTTATCCCTGGGCCTGGCTGCAGAATCTGGTCTGATTCCCCGGTTTTCCCCGTGGCGCGCCTCTCCCCGCCGCCGCTACGCTGGGTTCGGTGAGTCCAACCATCTTCCGCCAGCGGGGGTTCCGGTTTTACTTTTTCTCCCGGGAAGAATCCCGTCTGCACGTCCATGTGCAGTGTACGGGCGGCGAAGCCAAGTTCTGGCTTGAGCCAGTCCTGCACCTGGCGCAGAATCAGGGGCTGAACGCGCGTCAGCTGAGTGCTGCCCGTCGCATGATCGAGGAACACTCTGATGAAATCCGCCGGGCCTGGGTCAGGCACTTCCCGGGTTGAAGTTTCCAGTGTCTCAGCCGATGGTTTTTACCTTCGGCTGGGAGACGAGGAACTTTTTATCACGTTTGCCGAATTTCCCTGGTTCCGTCAGGCAACGGTTGCTGAGCTCGATCAGGTGGAACGCCCGGCGCCGGATCACCTGTACTGGCCGTTACTCGATATCGATCTCGCGGTGGAATCGATCCGGCATCCCGGTAAATTCCCTCTGGTCTCCAGAATTTAAGGGCAGCGTCACGGCTTCTTCTTCGCGTCGATCTTTTTCTTGAACTCCCCGAAGCTGGAGGTCATCACTGGCCCCAGCCATTCCTTCGGTGCTTCCAGGTACTTGGCGTAGTTTTTCTCGGTGTAGTCCAGGATGTAGCGGGGCAGATCGCCGATGCCATTCATCAGCTTCATGCTGTGGCTGTGAAAGACCATGTTGCCCGGGCTAATGCCCATCTCCATGAAGGGTAGCCAGCCGGCGACCCGGCTCCAGGACATCACGCAGGACGCCGAGGTAATTTTCGGGTCCAGGATCTCGCTCTTGCGGCCCTTGATGCCCCAGAGTTCGGCGTACTGGTCCTTGTCGCCACCGGAGTAGAGCGGGTACTCGGAGCGCGTGAGCACGGCAGGCTTGTAGATAAAGAAGTTCCACTGGAAGACCACGTCGTCACCGCAGGACACGTAGGGGTAGGGCGGCGAGAGTATCGGGTTGTTCTGGCGGGCAAAGACGCCGTTCACCGGGTCGTTGGCGATGTGGGCCACCTCAACCTCCCGGCCGCCGAGGAACGGATTCTTCCAGGTCTCCAGGATCGCGCCGGTGTCCGGGTCCAGGTAATAGAGCACCTCCCGGCTGTAGATGCGCCAGCCCTCTGCCACTTCCTCAATGCGGGAGGCGCCGATGCCGAAGGTCTTGAAGCACCGGAGGTTCTTCTCCTGGGGGACCATCGCCCAGGCAGTCCCGGGAAAGGCGAAGTAGACGTCCTTGCCCGCGGTGTCGGCCCGAAGTTTCAGCATCGCCCGGTAGTTGGTTTCCGGATCATCCAGGTCCAGGCGGGGGTCCTTCGGGATCGTCATGACCGAGGTGTTGGTCATGCGGAAGCGACTTTCCGCTGCGGACAGTTTCTGGGGCGCGGCGGCAGCGGTGCCCGCTGCGCCCAGAGCGGCAAGTCCGGTGCCAGCGGCCAGGACGTCGCGTCGGGAGAGGGCTGGGGTTTTCTGTGACGACATGGCGGGAGTCCTTTGCTGAGCGTTGGGTGGAGATTACCCGTTTACCCGGTTCGCGGCGGTCGGCGCTCCTACCCGGGCCATTTGCTGGACAATGGCGGGATGCCGGTCCAGATCCCTCGTCAACCACCCCTCCGGGAGGGCCTGGAACCCAGCGCCGATTTCGACCGGGCCCTGGAGCTCATCGAGGGCGGGGAGCAGCACGTCTTCATTACGGGGCGCGCCGGTACGGGCAAGACCACCCTGCTGCATCTGCTCAGGGACGAGACGCCCCGAAACGTGGCCGTGGTGGCGCCCACGGGCCTCGCGGCGATCAGCGTCGGTGGCCAGACCATTCACTCTTTCTTCCGCCTGCCGCCCCGCTTCGTGGATACCCGGGAGATCCGGGCCCTGCGCCACACCAGCGTGATGAAGGCACTGGACCTGCTCATCATCGACGAGGTCTCCATGGTCCGGGCCGACCTGATGGACGGCATCGACCAGGCACTGCGCCTCAACCGGCGGAATGACGAGCCCTTCGGTGGCGTCCAGCTCGCGCTGTTCGGCGACCTGTGGCAGTTGCCCCCCGTCGTGCGGGAACCCGAGTTGAAGGAGTATTTTGCGGAAACCTACGGCGGTCCCTGGTTCTTCCAGGCGCTGGTCTGGCAGGCGTGCGCCGGCCGGTCAGTGGATCTGGAGAAGATCTACCGGCAGAAAGACGACGCCGGGTTCCGCACCATTCTCCAGCACATCCGGGACGGTGAGCCGGGGGAGGAGACGCTGCGCGCCCTGAACGACCGGGTGACCCCGAAGGCCCGCCTGCCGGACCCGGACAGTCATATTGTGCTCACCGCCACCAACGACGCCGCATTCCGCGAGAACAGCCGGCGCCTCACGGCGTTGCTGGGCAAGGCGAAGGTTTACTCGGCAGAGGTCAGCGGCAAGTTTGAAGCAGCCGCCTTTCCCACCGAGCCCGTGCTGACGCTGAAGGTGGGCGCCAAGGTGATGTTCCTCAAGAACGACGCCGAGAAACGCTGGATCAACGGCTCCTGGGGCGTGGTCACTGCTCTCGGGGACGAGGGCCCCACGGTGCAGCTCGAGGACGGCACCGAGCACGCCGTGCGCAAGACAGCCTGGGAAAATCTGGCCTATCAGTACGACCGGTCGGCCAAGCAGATCACCCGGGAGCAGATCGGCTCCTACAAGCAGCTGCCATTACGCCTTGGCTGGGCGATCACGATCCACAAGAGCCAGGGCCAGACCTTCGACCGGGTCTATATCGACCTGGGCCGGGGGGCCTTCAGCCACGGGCAGACTTACGTGGCGCTGAGCCGGTGCCGCACGCTCGCCGGCCTGGCGCTCGCCCAGCCGGTGCGGCTGCAGGACGTCATTCTGGATGATCAGGTTGGGGACTACCGGCGCGTCTTCCCGCCGTCCCTGTAGGGAAATGAGGCATGTCCCCATTTCCCTACTCGGCTTCCCCATTTCCCTACTCGGCTTCCCCATTTCCCTACTCGGCTCGGACGGAGTCCACGCGGATGCGGAGCCGGGAGCGTACCTCCTCAGCTACCGTGCCGAGGCCCGCGTTCACCGAGGTCCTTTCGCCGGGACTGAGGCTCTTCGGCACCCGGATCTGCCTGCCTTCCTGCTGCACGCGGCCGTTCTGGTCCAGCAGGACGGGCGTCAGCAGGATCTGGCTCACCTGGAACGGGGCCCGGTTTTCCACTACCGCCAGGGCATTGCCCCGGGCGTCCAGCTGAATACCCGCAGCGATGTAGCGGGTGCCATTGTCGGCGAAGTCCAAGCGCGCGTATTCGGCAGCAGCCTGCTTGCCCAGTTCGCTCTTTGAGCTGGCCGCGCCCTTGAAGAGCTCCATTGCGCGTTGCCGGTCGCCGGCGTCCTTCGCGATGGAGCCCAGGTAGTACAGCGCGGGCGCGGTGGGCAGCAGCCGGGCGCTTTTCGTCAGCTGGGCTTCGCCCCGGTCGCCAGTACGGAGCTTGTACTGGGCAGTCCCAGCGCCCAGATAAGAGGCAAAGTAGCCGTCGTCCAGCGCAATGGATTGCTGGTAGAAGGCCAGCGCCGCCTGGGGGTTCTTCTGGGCCAGGGCCACATCCCCCTGCAGTTGCACAAAGCGTGCCTCCCTCGGCACGAGCCGCGCCGCATCCGCCGCGAGTTTCTGTGCACCGGCCAGATCGTTCTTGCGCGCCAGCACGAGCGCCTGGTCTGCCTTGTCGTAGGCAGGTTTCATGGCGAGCAGCGGGGCGACGCGGGCGGCGTAGCGCTCCCTGCCAAGATCGCCAACCGGATTGCCAAGCTCTGCCAGAGTGGCCTGGTTGCGGGCAACGCGCTCCGGGGATGGCGGGTGGCTGGCGAACAGTCCCTCCAGCCAGTTCTGGTTCCGGCCGCCAGCCTGGGAGAGTTTCACGAACTTCTCCTGAAGTGTCACCGCACCCTGCGGGTTGTAGCCAGCGCGTTGCATGTAGCGCATGCCGTAGAGGTCGCTCTCCAGCTCCGCTTCCCGGCCGTACCTGGAGCTGACGAGGGCGGCGCCCGCGCCGGCACCCTGGACCATCAGATTGCCAGCCGTGGAGCCCACGTCGCTCATGGCAACGCCGATCTGGGCCGCGACCATGCCCACCTGCAGGAGCGTGCCGCGCTCCTGGGCCTTGGCCCCGTGGCGAGCGGCGGCGTGGACGATCTCGTGGCCCAGCACGGCGGCGAGTTCCGCCTCGTTGTCGAGTTCGGTGAGCAGCCCGCGGTTGATCGCGATCTTGCCCCCGGGCAGCGCCCAGGCGTTGGGCACGGAGCTGTCCAGTACCGAGAACTCGTAGGGCAGCTGGCGGTCGGACACCGCAGCCAGCTTCTGGCCCACGCTATTCACGTAGACGGTGAGTTCCGGCAGTACCTTGAGATCCCCACCCTGGCTCTGGCGGGTGGGGGCGTATTCCCTGGCCCCGATCTGAAGCTCCGAGGTCTCGGAGACGAACTGCAATTCATTCTTGCCAGTGACCGGATTGGTGCCGCAGGCCGTGAGGACGAGCGGTAGCCCGGTGACGAGCCAAAGCACCAAGGATCGTCCACGGGTCAGGGTCATGCTGCACACGTCCCGATTCTAGCCCCGGTGCCGCGCAGGTCGGTACGCTACCGCACAGCCGGCGATGACGGGTGGTCGGCTTCCCGTCGACCGGCTACGTGACCGGAGTAAGCACCTCCTCGCGCTCGCCGCAGACCAAATCCAGGTGATTTCGCTGCTTTCAGCAGGCGACTTGCCAGTCGCAGGTGGCTACCTTCAGGCAGATGTCGCCCATTATTGACGGCGGTGCACAAATGTACATACCATGGCTAATACAGATTTTGAGTGGGATCCTGCCAGGGCGCTGACAGGCAGAGACCCGGATGCCGCTGGTGAAGAGCGCTTCATCTCAGTCGGCAAGGACACCTTTGGCCGGGTCCTCGTCTTGATCTTCACCTTGCGTGCCGATCTCGTTCGGGTGATCTCGGCAAGACGGGCGAGCCGTAGCGAACAGCGCTGTTACACGGAGAAGTCCTGATGCGTAAGGAATACGATTTCTCAAAGGCCCGAAGAGGCCCTGTAGTGCCCCTCGCGAAGGGCAAGACCCGGATAACCATCCGCCTCGACGATGAGGTCCTCAATTGGTTCAGGGAATGCGTCAATCAGGCAGGCGGCGGCAACTACCAGTCGCTGATGAATACCGCTTTACGCGAACACATCCGGCGTACCGATGAGCCGCTGGAAGCTACGTTACGCCGGGTCCTGCGGGAGGAGTTGCGGCGCAAGGTCCCCGGTCGCGGCTGAAGCCACTCCTACGGCCGCGTAACCGGAATCAGCACTTCGTTGCGCCGGAAGGGTCCCGGCACGAAGGGCGCGTTGTACTGGGCCGCGATGGCCTCGCCGCTGGCAGTCAGTTTGCGCCGCACCAGTTCCGCCCGCAGGGCCTGCTCTTTCTTGCGGTTCAGATCCTCCGTCAACCAGCCCGAAAAGCGCAGCGCAGCCACCAGTCGCGCCGGCGTGGCGACGATCCGCACGTTCGGGTCCAGGGGTTCCGGCACCGTCTCCAGGGTGTAGGTAGAGGGCACGATAAAGGCTACCCGGTAGCCACCGGCCGCGTTGCCCGCGGTACCGGCCTGCTGGATCACCGGTGTCGTCATGGCGATCTTCTCGCCCGTATCGGCCGTCTGCACCACCGGCGTCGTCATCGCGATTTTCTTCTGCCCCCGGTTATTGCCCGAGATGTAGCGGAACAGCGGATTGAAGGCGATATTGCCCGCGTCATCGAAGTCCGCGTTGGTGATGAGCGTCTCGGCGGCCAGCATGGGTGCGTACTGCCGCAGTTCGAAGGACCCGTCCTGTTCCACCACGGCGTATACGGCCTCGTCGGAGGCGGCGGCAGGGCGCGCGCTGAGGAACAGGAGGGCAAGGAGTTGCAGGGCGAGGACGGGTACCGGGCGGGGCATAGGGGGCCTCCTTGGGCTTACATGGGATTCGGAGGGCCAGTTTGGCCGGATTCCGGATTATCCGCCTTAATTCGGGAGATTTGACGCTGGACCCACCGGTCAGGAACCAGCCAAAGTGCGACGCGGCTTTGACCGGGATGGGTCAGGTGCTAGCATAATGCTGGCATGAAGCGCGACTCCGCAACCCTGACCATCCGCAATCTCCCGACCCGGGTGGTGCGCGGCCTCAAAGCACTGGCCAGGCGCCGTAACCAGTCCATGGAGCAGGAAGTGCGCGATATCCTCGAGGAGTACGTGGCGGAGCGCGCCTCGGTCCTGAAGCAGATCGAGGCGTCCTGGGAGCGCCAGTCTCGCCGGCCAACCGGTGACGAAATTGACGCGTGGATCGCGGCGGGGCGGGATCTCCCAGCATCGGAATGAAGGCGGTCGTCGATACCAACGTTATTGCCTATTTCCTGCTGGGCACCACTGCCTTTGCCTACGAAGTGGGCCGCTTCTGGTCCTCTGCCAACGAACTGCTGGCGCCCACGCTCTGGGAGGCCGAGCTCGGCAACGTGATCTGGATGGCAGTCCGCGCTGGTGCGCTCCCGGCTGCCGAGGCCCCAGGCAGGCTAACGCTGGCTGGCCGCCTGGGCATTCATTCAATTCCGAGCCGTCGTCTCTGGCAGGGAGCCCTGTTGCGGTCCATCCAGTCCGGCACGGCGGTTTACGACACCCTCTTCGTGGAGCTTGCTGATCGGGAGCGGGTTCCGCTAGTAACCTTTGATGCCAGGCTCATCAGGGCATGGCCTAAGGTGTGTGTTAGACCGGGGGACTTGCGCGTCGATCGCGCCTAAAGGCGCTCCTACACGCCGATGGCGGTGTCCCGATTGACGACAGGCCCGTCCTTCTCCCAGAAGGGCGGGAAGCGCATGGCCACGGCTGAGCAGGCCAGCGCGATGGCGTGAAAGCCCACGAACACCAGCGCGTTGCCGAAGAGCGTGAAGTGGGTGAGGGCGATGGCCAGGAAGGGCAGGTGGGCGAAGAGCACCTTTTTCGCATTGGTGGCCCGGCGGTTGTGGGGCGGTGACACGTGGATGTCCCACCAGCCGGACTGGTAGATCTGTCCGTAACCGGACAGCAGGAAGAACACCAGCAGTGCAGTCACCCAGCGGGCGAAGCCAAAGTCTTCCACCAGGGCCCACAGCACCAGGGTGAGTTGCCCCGACGTAAAGCCCCAGGCCAGTCCGAACAGCACCTGGGGGACCAGGTAGAGCTTGCGGTCGTAGGTCAGGGTGCCCCGGGGCCACCAGTAGACGTAGCCCCAGACGGTGGCGGTGGCCCATAGGCCCGTCAGGCCGAGCCACAGCGGCGTGGATGCCTGGCCCGGCAGGACGCAGGGCACGTGCACAAGGACGTGCAGAACCCCCGTGGCCCAGCTCAGAACGAGGATGACGCTGAAGTAGAGGGCTGCCCGAAGCCAGGCCAGTGGCGGGCTGTGGACGTTGTCGGGGTGCTTGTTGCGCTGGACCAGAAAGACCTGGGCCAGGACCGCAGCAAACAGGAGCACGGCGAGGACGAACCAGTCCTCCGGGCTACCTGAAAACACCCGGGGCGGGTCAAAGGTGCCCCCGCCCGCCAGGGTGCCGATCACCGCGCCCGGCGCCGCCTCCAGCCCCAGACCCCCGCGGCCCCAAGCAACAGTACCGTGGCCGGATCAATGGCCATGAAGCCACTGCTCGCGCCGCTCGGACTGGGGGTATCAATGCCGCCTTCACCCAGCAGGATACCCGTGCCGTTAACGGCCACGGTTACTGTGGCCTGATCCGGGTCATTCGAGGGAATGTCCAGGCTATCGCTGGAGCTGACGATATCCGTCGGGGCATAGCGCACATCCAGAGTGCAGACGGAGGCCGGGGCCAGCGTCTGGCCCGAGCAGGTGTCGGCCTGTTTGCTGAAGGGCTCCGCGAGGCCATTTGGCACCCCGACCGTCCCCAGTATGAGGTCGGCGTCGCCCGTATTCGTGACCGTAATGGTGAGATCCCTGATGGTCTCTTCCGTGACATTGCCGAAGGGTATCTGCAGGTTGTTAGTCGGTACCACGTCATCGGTAACGCTAATGTTCGGCACTGGCACTGCGGTGCCGGTGCCGCTAACCGTTACGGTGATGACTGCTTCATTGGCATCGCTGGAGGGAATGTCCAGGCTGCCATCAAAGGCGCCTGTTCCCCCAGGCTGGAAGCGCAGACCCACCGTGCACACCGCTGCAGGCGCCAGCGACTGATTCGAGCAGGTGTCGCTGGTGACACTGAACGGGGCTGCCAGGCCAGTTGGCGCCCCAATCTGGCCAATCAGGACGCTGGTGTTGCCTGTGCTGGTGATGGTGAGGCTCTGATTCGCCTGCCCGCCCGTCGTGACGCTGCCGAAGGGCACCTGCAGGTCAGTGTCGGGGGCCACCGAGTCCGTAACCGTGATCGCGGGCACCGGCGCGGCCACTCCGGCCCCGGACAGCGTGATCGGTACCGAGGGCTCGCTGGTGTCGTTTGACGGAATATCAAAGGACTCATTGGGGACCGCACCCGCCGACGGCGGCGAGAAGCTCACGTCGATCGTGCAACTCGACGAGGGTGCAAGGGTTGCGCTGGAGCAGGTGTCGTTGGCAAAGCTGAAGGGCGCGGCAAGCGGATTTGCTGCACCAATCGCCCCGATTATCAGCGGCGCCAGACCCCGGTTGGTCACCGTCACCGTTTCAGTCTTCGTGGTCCCAGCCGTGACGTCACCGAAGGCTACCGTCAGGTCCGTAGTCGACGGCACTGAGTCGGTGACCTCGATCTCGGGGCTACCGGAGTTAAGCGTCAGAGAGAGGATCGAGTTATTCGCCGTCTGGCCGATGTAGGCAATGGTGAAGGTCGCGAAGTCCGGGCTGTAGTCGATCAGCAGCCGGTACCGGACCATGTCGAGAGTCAGAATCGGGATCACCGAGCAGAGCGGCCCTGCGCAATTGCTGCCCACCACCGTACTGAAAGTGCTGAAGTCCACCGCGATCGTTGGCGACAGGCTGACAAGGAACTCGCCTTGCCCGTCTGGGTTCAGGGGCACTGTTCCACCAGTGCTTCCTCCACCAGCGGGCGTGAAGCCTCCGGGTCTGGCTGCCCCCGGGGGGCTGAAGACCAGTCCTGCACCGGTGGCGGTCGCAGTGGTGGCGCCCTGAATCACCAGTGTGATGACCGGTAGCGCAATGACACCACCAGACAGGGTGACGGTCGACTTGTCCGGCGCCAGTGTCAGGTCAAGGAAAGAACCCGCCGACGGTGTCGGCGTCAGGCCCAGGGGAATCCCGTTGATCACCCCCGTGGGATTCGGTATGACGGCGATCTGCCGTGTAGGCCCCGGTACGCCGCCGAAGAAAGGACAGTACGCTGGGGCTAAGCCAGTGCATGGGCTGAGCGCCCCATCAAAAGTCGCGCTGAAGAGATCCGTGATGCCGTTGCTCGGGTTCGCCGGGTCTATGGCCACCGGATCTGGCCAGGCGGGCGCCTGGGACATCAGGATCGTTAGGGCTGTAGCGCCCCGCAACATGGTTCCGGTCTTCATCTAGCTACCCCTGTGCCCGTGTTTTAACCGTCTCCCGAGTCTGAGCTAGTAGTGGAGTCCGAATCAACCCAAAAAAAACCTCCCGGACCCTGAGGGTGCCGGGAGGTCATTTTCTTCGTTGCTACCCGGGGACCTAGTGCCCGGAAGGCGGCAGTGGCGTCAGGCAGCGCGCTTCAGGCGCCGGGCTGCCAGACCACCCACCGCAGTCAGCAGCAGCCAGCCAGCGGCCGGCAGCGGGACGACAGCCGAGTTAAGTGTGGCGTAGACCAAGGAGTTGTTAGCGGTCTGGCCGATGAGATTGCCGGTGAACGAGGTGAACGTGGGGTCGTAGTCGATTTCCAGCACGTAGCGCACCATGTCCAGACTCAAGATGTCACCGGAGACCAGGAAGCAAGCGCCGCCGGTGCAACTGGTGACGACCTGCGAGAACGAGCTGAAGTCCACGAGTGGGGCAGCGCCGCCCTGCACCTGGAACACGGCCTTGCCATTGCCATCTACTGCAACGGTGCCACCGGTACTGCCGCCGCCGGCAGGCGTCAAGGGGTTGGCAATGGCTGCGCCCGGAGCTCTAAACACTATGCCCGCGTTGACGGCATTGGCATTGACCGTTGGACAGGTGGGAGGCCCCCCAATGCAAAGGTTGATCGGCGCAAACGTGACCGTGCTGCCGCCGCCCAGAGTTAGGGTCGTGTTACCGCCGCCCAGCGTGAGGTCCAGGAAGGACCCGGAGCCTGGCGCCGGTGCCACGGGTATGCCACCCGCGCCAATTCCGCCTGGTACGTTATTGACCACCCCGCTCGGGTCCGGAGTTTGGAGCACGGCGCGGGTCGCACCGGGATCACCCCCGAAGAACGTGCAGTAAGTCGACCCGGGCGCGCAGGGGGACAAACCACCGTCAAATGTCGCGCTGTAGATGTCATAGAGACCGTTGGCCGGGTTTCCGGTATCGATAGCAACGTTGGCAGCCATCGCACCCGAGGCCCATAAGGCAAGTGCTGCAGCGGTGGTCAGTTGGATAGAAATCTTGGTCATGCGAATAACCCCTGTGGTGAAGACTTTTGAAGCTTGCAATCCCGCTAGCTTCTTCGTTCTACTTGATTTACGACCGAAATGTAGCACTGCATTTCGGACTCTGTGGGACAAGGTTACATAAGCCCCACGTTTGGTTTTATCGGGTTTTTTCCGTCGAAAAAAAACCTCCCGGACCGTGAGGTTCCGGGAGGTCAGATTTTACTTTTCTGGCGGAGCTTTCAGCGAATCAGGCTGCCTGGGCTCTCCGACGCAATGCACCCATCAGGCCGATGGCAGAGCCGAACAGCCAGACGGCTGCCGGGACCGGCACCACTGACGGTGCTGAGTTCAGCGTGGCGTAGACCAAGGAGTTGTTGGCGGTCTGGCCGATGAAATTACCGGTAAACGAGGTGAACGTGGGGTCGTAGTCGATTTCCAGCACGTAGCGCACCATGTCCAGGCTCAAGATGTTACCGGAGACCAGGAAGCAAGCGCCGCCGGTGCAACTGGTGACGACCGTCGCGAACGAACTGAAGTCAACGAGAGGAGCTGCGCCGCCCTGCACCTGAAACACGGCCTGGCCAAGCCCATTCACTGCCACGGTGGCACCCGTACTGCCGCCGCCGGCAGGCGTCAAGGGGTTGGCAATGGCTGCGCCCGGAGCTCTAAACACCATGCCCGCGTCGACGGCATTGGCATTGACTGTTGTACAACCTGCCCCGATGCAAAGGTTGATCGGCGCGTAGGTGATCGTGCTGCCGCCGCCCAAGGTTAGAGTCGTGTTACCACCGCCTAGCGTAAGGTCCAGGAAGGACCCGGAGACCGGCGCCGGTGCCACGGGTATGCCACCCGCGCCAATTCCGCCTGGTACGTTATTGACCACCCCGCTCGGGTCCGGGGTTTGGATGATGGCGCGTGTCACACCGGGGTCACCACCGAAGAACGTGCAGTAAGTCGACCCGGGTGCGCAGGCAATCAGACCGCCGTCAAACGTGGCACTGTAAATGTCCGTCAGACCGTTCAACGGGTTTGACGTGTCGATAGCAACGTTGGCGGCCATTGCGCCGGAGCCCATCAGGGTCAGCGACGCAGCGACGGCCAACCGGCCGGTAAGAGACTTCAACATGAAACTACTCCCCACTTTTCTGTTTGATGGTTGCCGCGTTTTTAGGCTTGCGGCTGTTTTAGTCACGGAAATTACGGATCGTTAACTATTCTCGTGGGCGGACTATAAGCCTAGATTTGGATTAGCAACAGTCAACATTACATAAGAAAAATTTCTTGCGGCGCAAGAGCCGAGGTATCACTCCCCAAAGCGGTAGCTGGCCTGCACGGCAATCGTCCGGGGCTGGTCAATGAAGCCATAGAAGGTCGGGGTCCCGAACTGGCTGTAGGCCAGGGGCGTGTCGTTGGAATAGCTGACAATCGCCCGGTCGCTGAGGTTGCGGCCCAGCACGGCCACCTCCCAGCTCTCGTCGTCCGCCGCCAGCGCCACGCGCAGGTTCCACAAGGCGTAACCGGACTGCTCCACCCGGGGGTCCAGGTTCTGGGAGGGGTTGTAGGGGGTGGTCATCTGGGTGTCCACCGTGGACTTGAACACGAAAGCGCCCACTGGATGCTCGTAGCTCAAGGCGGCGGTACCGGACCACTGGGCCACGTACTGATTGGTCTTGCCCGTGTAGCTACAGAACCCGCCGGGCTCGTTCGGCGCCTGGCCCTGATTGCACTGGCCATTGGGGAAATCCTCGAAGTTGAAGTCCAGGTAGCCTGCGGAGCCGTACATGGACCAGTTGTCCGTGATCGACCAGCGGCCATCGATTTCAACGCCCTGGGTGACGGCCTGTGCCGCGTTGCCCACATTGAAGCCCAGGGTGCCGTCGAAGATGCTCACCTGGAGGTTGTCGAAGTTGGTCCGGAACAGGGCGATGTTCAGTTCTGCCGTGTTGTTCAGCAGGGACATCTTGGTGCCCACCTCGAAAGCCAGTGCCTTCTCGTCTTCGAATTCGAAGGACCCGGACGAGACGTTCTGGCAGACCTGCTGCTGAATATCTGTGGGAAACAGCGTTCCGCTCCCGGTGAGCAGCGGGGTGGAACCCGCGAAGGCGATGGCCGACGTACACGCTTCGGTCTGGGTCTCCAGCGGGTCCGCCACCGGCTTGTCCGGGCGGCTGGTGCCCGGGATCGGCACGTTGGGGTCGCTGTTGGAGCGCGCGTCGTAACCGCCGCCCTTGAAGCCGGTTTTCACTGACCCGTAGACCATCAGGTCGTCGGTCACCTGGAAATCATTGGTGAACTCGAAGGCAGTGTTGTTCTCCGTCCGGGAACCGCTCAGGTTGTGAAAGGCCACCTTGAAAATGGATGCAAACAGAAAGCCACCCGTCGAGAGCCGGTCAAAGCCGTTGGCGTCATTCAGGTTGAAAGGCACCCGCTCGAGATTTCCTTCCCGGAGAATCCGGATAGCTTCTTTCTCGATATGGCTGTAGCGCACCCCGAGGCTGGATTTCCAGCGGTCGGTAACGTCCAGGCCCACCTGCCCGAAGACGGAACTGGTCGTGGTCTTCTGGTCAAAGTTCCGGAACGCGGACGTGTCGCCGAGAGAGTCGTTGGCCCCCGCCGGGTTACCGGTGGTGGCGTAGCCCACCAGCCGCACCACGCCGCTGCCGATGGGCAGGAAAATCTGGTCGCCAAAATCGAGCTCGTCATGCTGGTAGTAGGCGCCACCCAGGTATCTGAACCGCTCTTCCTGGGGTGAGGTCCAGCGGACTTCGACGCTGTTTTGCTGGAACTCCTCGGTGGATTGCAGGATGAACAGGTTGGCGCCCGTGAAATCGCAGTCGCAGTCTTCCAGGTAGTCGTAGTCGAGGTGGGCTGCGGTAACGGTGAGGGTGTTATCCCCGATGGGGAAGTTCAGCGTGCCGGCCACCACGTTGATGTCGTTGTTGCTCTTGTCACCGTTGGAGCCCCGGGTGTAGTTCACGGTCCCGTCCAGGATGGCCGGATTGGGGTCAAAGAACTCGTTCAGGTACTGCAGGTAATTGGGGGCGACCCCGGTAGCAGCGATCTGCTCGTTCTGGAAGTCCAGCCACAACTGGCTGCTGCCGGTATTGTTGCTGAAGCCGGTCTGACTGGGGCAGCCGGCATTCGGGGAGAAACAACTGGTATTGGGTGGCAGAGAAACCGGGTCGGCCCGGGAAATTTCCACCTGCCGGCCCTTGACGTCGAACTTGTTCTTTTCGAACTTGATGGTGCCGTCGAAGGAATCGCCCGCGTAGGCGAAGGTGAGACGACCACTTTTCTCGTCCCGGTTCGGCTCGTCCCGGAAGAGAATGTTGTTGTTCTCGTAGCCGTCCGTGCCCCGGTAGCGGCCGGCGAATCGCGCCGACCACTTGTCCGACAGCGGTCCGGAAATGACGGCATTGAATTCCGTCTCGTTCTGCTCGGGGACGTACATGCCGCTGACGTTGCCTTCAAACGTGTCCGTGGGCTTGGCAGTTGTGAAGCTCAGTGCACCCGCGATGCTGTTGTTGCCGAGCAGGATGGCCTGGGGTCCCCGCAGCGCCTCCACCTGGGCCATGTCCATGAACGGTGCCCGGGCCAGCTGGCCGCGCCCGTAGTAGATACCATCTATATAGAGTCCGACGGACTGCTCGAAACCCTGATTGATGCCAGAGCCGATACCCCGGACGTACAGGTTGGTGCCGATGCCAGTCTCGGACATGGCGAAGTTGGGGACGAAGGTGACCAGTTCCTCGATCCTGCTGACGCCCGCCTTTTCCAGGGTTTCCCCAGTGAACACCACGACGGACAGGGGTGCTTCCTGCAGGCTCTCGGATACCTTGCGGGCCGTCACCGTAATTTCTTCCAGGGCTTCCTGGCCCTGGGCGGCCGGGAGCCCGGCGAGACCCGTCGCTAGAAGCAGACCCGCGGTGGCCTTCGTTGAACTGGAGCGGAATGTGGACTGGAACATGACGCAGTTACCCCCACCCCGAGACTAGCACACCGTTTCCGGGCGATCGCCAGTGGTGCCAGTTATGTGCGCCGCATCTTGGATTTTTCCGGCAGAGGCTGGATACTCGGACCCGTACCCACGGGCGAATAGCCCACGAAAAGGAGGTGATCCAATGTCTAGTGAGATTCCCGCGGTGTCTGTCGACCCTTCGCGTCTCGGCCTGACTGTGGACCAGCCTTACAAGGAAGGCCTTGCCAGCTAAGGGATTGGGGACACCCGGTCTCACAGAAGGGCCGCCGCAGTGCGGCCCTTCTCTTTTGGGGCCGGGTGCGCGACGCTGTGACCTTCGCCTGTAGGAGCGCCCGTAGGAGCGCCTTTAGGCGCGATCACCCAGGGGTCCCAGCGATGCCATCGATTGCCGTTCTTCTTGCCGCACTGTTCCTCGTCACCAGTGCCGTCGCCCAACAGCGCATGGACGGCGACCTCACCAGCACTCCCGTTCGGGGCAGTGTCCACGTGCTCGTGATGCCTGCCGCGGGCAACGTCGGCGTCTCTGTCGGCAAGGACGGGGTCTTCATGATCGACGACCAGTTCGCGCCGATGGCACCCAAGATCAGTGCTGCGGTGGCCAGGCTGACCGACAAGCCGGTGCGCTACCTCCTGAACACCCACTGGCACGGGGACCACTCGGGCGGCAACGCGACCTTCGGTGGGCAGGGGATAGTGATCGTCGCCCACGACAACGTGCGGACCCGCATGAGCACCGAACACTTCAACGCGTTCTTCAAGTCCACCACGCCCCCGTCGCCAGCCGAGGCGCTGCCCGTCATCACGTTCAGTGACCGGATGACCTTTCATTTCAACGCCGACACCATTCGTGTGATCCATATTCCTGGTGCCCACACGGACGGCGATGCCATGTTTTACTTTGAAAAGGCCGACGTTCTGCACGCGGGTGATGTCTTCGTGCTGTACGGTTATCCCTTCATCGACCTGTCCAGTGGCGGCAGCACCGCTGGAATGATTGCCGGCCTCGATCAGATCCTCGGGCTGATTGGGCCGGAAACCCTGGTAATCCCCGGTCATGGACCCGTTGTGAGGCGCGACCGCGTGGAGGCGTTCCGCGGGATGCTGGCGACCGCCAGGGCCCGGGTGCTAAAGCTGGTGGACGAGGGCAAGACGCTGGAGCAGACCATCGCCGCCAAGCCCCTGGCTGATTTCGACCTCGAGTGGGGCAAGAGCTTCATCAAGGTGGACCAGTTTGTGACCACCCTCTACAACAGCCGGTAAATGGGGACATGCCTAATTTCTGCGCGCCTTGTTTCCCAACGATCCATCTCCCTCGCACTCGGTCCGCGACGGGCAACAAGGCGCGCAGAAATTAGGCATGTCCCCATTCACCTGGTGGGCCAAGCTGGATGACGAGGCGCTGCTGGATCTGCGCTTCAATGACCTGGGACTCACTCTTGCCGGGAGTCCGCTGCAGCCTGCCGTAGACCGTCTCCACCGGGAACTGGAGCGCCGGGGCTGCCGCTTTCGCCCCCACGTCTGGCTGTCGGTGGAGTGGTTCTGTCCGGACGGTATCCCGGGTTTCGCGATTCCCTTCTACCTGGCGCATCCCCGACTGGCGGCGCTGGAGCGGCGCCTGATGCACGAGGTGGAGGGCGGCAATGCCCGCTGGCTCCAGCGCATCCTGCGGCACGAAACTGGCCACGCCATCGACAACGCCTACCGGCTGCGCCGGCGCAAGCGCTGGCGCCAGGTCTTTGGGCCCGCCTCCCGGCCGTATCCGCTGCGCTACGCGCCGCGCACGACCAGCCGCAACTACGTCATGCATCTCGGCCACTGGTATGCCCAGAGCCATCCCTCGGAGGATTTCGCGGAGACCTTTGCGGTCTGGCTGGCGCCAAATTCCACCTGGCGCGCCGACTACGAAACCTGGATTGCACTGCGCAAGCTGCGTTACGTCGACGACCTGCTGGCCGAGATTCGTGCTGAACGGCCACCGGTGCGCGGGACCAGGCAGATCGAACCCCTGGAAGCCAATCGCAGCACGCTCCGGGAGCACTACGCCGAGAAGCTGCGCTACTCGGACCGTAGCGAGACGAAGCGCTACGACGCGCGCCTGACACGGGTCTTCGCGCCCCAGGCAAAAAACCCCGGGAGGCCGGCCGCTGCGACCTTCATCCGGCAGGTTCGCCCGGAGCTGCAACGCCTGCTGGTCCGGCGCAGCCGGCTGCACCCGTACCTCGTGCACCACGTCATGCGGCTGGTGATCCGCCGGTCGAAGGATCTGGAACTCTGCGTTGACCAGTCCCTGCGCGTGACCAAGCGGGAGGTGTTTGCCCTGCTGGAACGTATCCTGTTCGACTTTGTGCGCCGTGGCCGGGAGCGCTACGCCCTATGAAGAAGCTTCGTGCCCTCGTGCTGACCCACGAAAGCCTGGTGCCCCCCGACAGTCTGGAGGGTCATACCCAGCAGGCCATCGACGAGTGGCAGACCGAGTATGACGTGATGTCCTGTCTGCGTGAGGCGGGGCATGAAGTCCAGGTCCTGGGCCTCTACGACAACCTCGGCGACCTGCGCACGCGGATCACCGAGTGGCAGCCGGACGTCGCATTTAATCTCCTGCAGGAATTCCAGGGCATCGTCACCTACGACCAGCACATCGTGGCTTACCTGGAGCTGATGCGGCAGCCCTACACCGGCTGCAATCCCCGCGGCATGATGCTCTCCCGGGACAAGGTGCTGTCGAAGCAGGTCCTGGCCTACCACCGGATCCCGACGCCCCAGTTCGCGCTCTTCCGGCGGGGCCGGCCCTACCGGCTGTCAAAAAAGCTGACCTACCCGCTCTTCGTCAAGTCGGCCACGGAGGACGCGTCACTCGGCATCTCCCAGGCGTCCATCGTGGAGGATCGGGCCCGCCTGAAGGAACGCATCGATTTCATCCACGAGCAGATCCGGACGGATGCCCTGGTGGAGGAATACATCGAGGGCCGGGAGCTCTACGTGGCCGTGGACGGCAACGAGCGCCTCACGACCTACCCGGTCTGGGAAATGGATTTCGGCACCCTGCCGGACGTCATGGCCGGCATCGCCACCCGCAAGGTGAAATGGGACCGGAAGTACCAGCAGAAGCACGGGATTCGCACGGGCAAGGCCGCCGATCTGAGCCCGGCAACCGAGCAGCAGCTCAGCCGCTACAGCAAGCGCATCTATCGCTCACTGCACTTGAGTGGCTACGCGCGCATGGATTTTCGCCTGCGCCCCGACGGGCGGGTGTACCTCCTTGAGGCCAACTGCAACCCCAACCTGAGCAAGGGGGAAGACTTCGCTGCGGCAGCTGGCAAAGGCGGGGTCAGCTACGAGGCCCTGCTCGAGCGGCTGCTGCGCCTCGGCCTGGGCTATGAAGTGGAGTGGCGGGAGTAGCTAGGCGGGCCCAGGCAATGGCCCGGGCAGTGGCCCAGGCAATGGCCCGGGTAGTGGGCAGGGCAGCCGCCTGAAGTACTCCAGGGATTCCTGCAAAGTGATCACGTCGGCGTAACGCCGCCCCACATCCCGGAGGTTGTCCCGGTGCGGACCTTCCTCCATGTCCCCGCAGCACTCCTCGGGAACCATGGTGCGATAACCGTGGGAGAAGCTGTCGATGATGGTTGCCCGCACGCAGCCGCTGGTGGCCACGCCGGTCACGAATACCGTATCGACCCGGGACTTGTTCAGGAAGGTGGTCAGCGGGGTGCCGAAGAACATGGACGGCGCCGACTTGGTGAAGTGAAAGTCGTAGGCTGGATCGTGGATGCGCTCGTCCATGACGGTCGCTGGTTCACCGTAAAACCAGCCGCTGTAGAGCGGGGCGACCTTCCAGTAGCCCATGTCCCGCGCACTGCCCCAGGCCACGTTGCAGGTCGCCACGGGGATGCCGAGCTGGCGGGCTTCCCTGAGCAGGACCGCTGTGTTGAGAACAGCGCGCTGCACATGGGCCGAGTGGCCCATCTGGAAGTCAGGATTGGTAAAGCCGTGTTGCAAGTCCACGACGATGACTGCGGGGCGCTCACCGAAACCGATGCTGTGGGAACCATAGCCCGCTGCCGTGAAGCCGTCCGCCATGCTGCGTATCCCCGGGGTGGTCGATGGCACTATCTTGCCTGACTGCCCGCGCCCGGTCTGTGCGAGGATCGATCCCTAAGACGGCAGCGGACGAGAGTCATGAGCACCCACGAAAAGAAGACCTTTTTCGCCACCTACGACTGGGCCAAGAGCTGGCAGGACCTGCCCTGGGCCCATGGCGAGCCCACGCTGTTTCTCGCCGAGATCTGCCAGCGGCGCAAGCCCGGGCGGGCCCTGGACATCGGCTGCGGCGCGGGTACGGATTCCGTGTACCTGGCCAAAAAGGGCTGGGATGTCACCTCCCTGGACTTCATGCCGAAGGCGCTGGAATACACCCAGAGCCGGGCGCAGGAGGCGGGCGTGTCGGTCCGGGCCGTGGAAGCCGACATCACCGAATGGGTGGCCACCGAGCCCTACGACCTGGTGCTGGACCACGGCCTGCTCCACAACATGGATCCGCTCCGCTATCCGGCCTACAGAGAGCGCGTCCTGAAGGCCATTGCCCCTGACGGCGACCTGGTGCTGCTCCACTGGCACCCCCGCTATCCGGGTCAGCCCAGTGGCCGGATGGGGCCCCTGCGCACGAGTCGGGAGGACATCCTCAGGTTCTTTGCTCCGGAACTGCAGGAGCGCTTCTTTGCCCGGGAAGAGTTCGAAGACCTGCCCGACCTCGTCGGCGGGGGCATGTCCCAGGCCTACTACTGGTTCCGGCGCAACCGGGCGCATTCAGAGCCCCAGGAACTCATTGACCAGGTGCGGGCCACGTTCCGGCGCAACAAGGTCGACGTGGACGCCGTCCTGGCCGCGGCGGGCGCCGCGCCGGTCAAAGCCAAGGTGGCGGCGACGGACCTGCTGGCCAGGCTGCTCGGCCCCGGCCGCTTTGGCCTGTCCCACGCCCCCATCAGCCCCGGGGACGCGGATGCGCTGGTCAAGAGCTGGTCGGCGCAGGCCGGGCTGGACCCGCGCCAGGTCTCGAATCTCTTCACCCTGTTCACGTCCAGCGAGCACGGCGACCTCTGTGGTGCAGTGCCCAAATGCAGCCAGTGCGAGGTGCACATCTGCAAACGGCTGCGTTACCGGTAGGAGCGCCGACCGGCGCGATCGCTACTGATTGCGCCGGTCGGCGCTCCTGCCGCCGCTGAGCCAGCAATCCAGCTGGCGGCAGCCGGCGAATTAGAGCTTAGGTTATGACGCTGACCGGGCCCCGGCAGGCCGGGAAAGCGCTAGCATTGGTGGCTATAAACCGTCTGAATACTCTGGAGCTCGAGCATGTTTATCAATTTCTGGTACCCCATTGGCCTGTCCTCGGAAGTGACAGGGGAGAAGCCCTTCCGGGCCCAGGTCCTCGGCCTGCCCTTCGTGGCCTTCCGCGACACAGCAGGCGCTGCCCACGTGATCTCTGACACCTGCGTGCACCGGGGTGGCTCTCTCAGTAGGGGCAAGATCAAGGGCGACCGGGTGGCCTGCCCCTATCACGGCTGGGAGTTTGGCGGCGACGGGAAGTGCGCCAAGGTGCCGTCCCTTGGTGACGACCCGAAAATCCCCGCCCGGGCCAAAGTCGACGCTTATCCGGTCCAGGAGCGCTACGGGATCCTTTTCGCCTTTCTCGGTGACCTGCCCGAGGCCGAGCGTCCGCCCCTTTACGACGTGCCGGAGTACGGGCTGGCGGGCTGGAAGAGCCAGACCTATGTCCTGAACCTGGGGGCCTACTACCAGCGTTCCATGGAGAACGGCATGGACCCCATCCACAACGAGTTCGTCCATCCCCTGCAGGGCACGCCTAAGATGTCTGCGGAGCTCCAGCGCAACCAGACGCCGATGGAAGACATCCCCTGGGGCAGCAAGTTTTACCTGCCCTTCGGCGAAAAGCGGGCGGATACCACCCTGGCCGCCGACCGCCAGGGCAGCCGCACCGGCGCGGCAGGCTCCTGGTACACGGGCCCCAACCAGCTCGTGACCTGGATCGACCTCACCGCCACCAACGCCTTCCACCAGTACCTGTTCGAGCAGCCCATCGACGAGAACCACACCCGGATCTTCTTCCTGAACCTGCGCAACTGGTTAATGGAAGAGAAGCACGACAAGCGCGTCGAAGAACTGACCCTCCAGATCGTGAACGAGGATATGGCTCTGCTGGAGAACCTGAACCCGGTACGTACGCCGGACACCAACAACAAGGAAATCCTGCTGCCCAGCGATCACGCCGTCTTCCGCTATCGGGAGCACTGCCGGGAATGGGAGAGCCGGGGCTGGCGCATCGACATGAAGGCCCTGAAAGCCAAGCAGGGGGACGTGGCCTTCGCAATTCCCTGCCCGGCGCGCCGGGAGTCGGGCAACTGGGTGGTGGATTCGGTGCCGCTGATGCCCGGCCAGGCCGCTGTTCAGGCCCCCGCCAAAGCGGCGACCGGGATTCGCTCGGCCTGAGTTAAGGGCGCGCCAGCGGGGAAGAGAGCGGCAAGACCCCGGGGTCGGATCTGATCGAAGACCAGGCCGACCCCGTTCCCCGCTACCCGGGCCACCATGGCCCGGCAGGTCATCAGCCGCCCACCGGCTTCCCCCCGGCCAGTGGTTTCGATCTGGACCAGGGAATGCAGCGGAAATGCCGCGGGCGAGGCCTCGATGAAGGCGCCGCTGATGCTGATGTTGGTCAGTTCAGCGACCACCGAGCCGGCCCAGCCCCGGCGCCGGATGAGCACCGTGAGTCCCAGGTTCCGTCGTGTGCCACAGCGATGTTCCATGCCGGACTCTCCTTCCGCGAGGCAACCATGCCCCTCGACAGAAATTGTTTTGCACTTTTCGTGCCACCGTGATCCCGCAGTGCAAAGCCTGTAAACAAAGGGTTTTTCCGTCTTTCCTGACCCCACGCTGCTTCATGTTCGCGCAGAGCAGCGGTTGCGGCGTGCAGAAACAGTGCGTCGGGTCCGTGGCTTTGGTGCGCCTGCGTGTGCTCGACGCGGCAGGCTGAAGGCGCGGGAAGCTGCGGATTTCGCTGCCAGAAAACCGACCACCAGCACAAGTAGTGCTTCCCGGCCCTGAAATAAAGGCTTGCGGCCAGCGGCAGCACGCACTATGTTTCTGCGCCGGAACCAGCAATATTGCTGCGAACCGCGGTCAATTCGTCAACACGAGGGAGTATTTCAAGCATGGCCAAGAACGGTGGCGCGCCAACCAAGTCGGACATCCTGAACCACATTGCCAAGGAAACCGGACTGTCCCGGAAAGACGCCAGCGCGGTGCTGGATGCCCTGGGCGGCATCATCCGCAAGGCCCTCCGCAGTGGCGGCCTGTTCACAATGCCGGGTCTGCTCAAGCTGAAGGTCGTCAAGAAGCCCGCCACGAAGCAGCGGGAAGGCACCAACCCGTTCACCGGCGAAAAGATGACCTTCAAGGCCAAGCCGGCCTCCAAGAAGGTCCGCATTCTGCCGCTGAAGGCGCTCAAGGCCATGGTCAACTAAGGTCTGAGCAAGCCGTCGAATCTCGTGCCCGGAGCAGCTTTAAGTTGCTCCGGGCATTTTTTTCAGAGGTACCGGGTTTGGGTAATTGGCAAAAGCGGTGGGGCCCCCACGGAGGTGGCCGAATTGGAAACCCGGGACAAAAAAAAAAGAGTGGTTTAAAACCCATAT
>JANNXJ010000003.1:0-59473 GCA_031409515.1 Gammaproteobacteria bacterium
GGCGGGCTCAACCGTTCGACGCAACACTCGCGCGTAGTCTATCAGCCGGAGTTTCGAAGCCGAGTGTTTCTCTTGGTCGCTGATTGAGTCGCAGAGCGACACTGTCGAGCTGCGTCTGCGTATGCGTCGACAGGTCAGTCCCCTTTGGGAAGTACTGGCGCAGCAGGCCGTTGGTGTTCTCATTGGTGCCCCGCTGCCACGGACTGTGCGGATCGCAGAAGTACACCTTGACGTCGGTGGCAACCGAGAAGCCTCGGTGATTGGCCATTTCTTTGCCTCGATCCCAAGTCAGCGAGCGTTTCAACTTGCGCGGCAAGGTACGAACGTGACGCGACAAAGCGTTGACAACACTCTCAGTCGTGGCGTCTTTGACCTTGATCAGAGTTGTGAAGCGGGAGTGACGCTCCACCAGTGTGATGATTTGGCTCTCCCTTGAACCGCACAGCAGATCGCCTTCCCAATGCCCTGGGACGGCTCGATCCGCGGCCTCAGCAGGGCGCTCACGGATGGAGACCGTGCCGCTGATCTTGCCGCGCAACTCTTCCCGACCTCCGGTGGCTCGCGCGCGGCGTATGGATCGGCGAGTACGCAGATGCTTGACCAGTTCCTTCTTCAGGACTCCGCGTGCCTGGATAAACAAACTTTTGTAGATCGTCTCGTGCGACACCTGTCTGCTCTCGTCGGCCGCATACTGTTTCTTGAGCCATCCGGAGATCTGCTCCGGCGACCACTGCTGGGCAAGTTTACCTGCCACTAGCCGCCGCAGCCCGGCGTGCAGCGCCAGCCGGCAAGGCTTGGGGCGCAAGGCCGATACCGAGGCTTCGTACTCCGCGTGATTGGCCCGGTAGCCCGAGCGGCCGTGGTGCCTTGCTACCTCACGGCTCACCGTCGACGGGGCTCTACCCAGGCCTCGGGCGATGGCGCGCAGGGAGCCACCAGCGCACAGGCCACGCGAGACCTCCTCGCGTTCAGCAAACGTCAGCGCCACCGCCGAACGCCGGCGCAGGCACGGCGCCAGTCCGCCAGACTGGGTCAGCCACCATTGCACCCCACTCGGGCCGCGCCGTAGCGCATCGCCAATCTCCCGTATCGACTGTCCTGCCTTCCATCGGCGCCACAGCTCCGCTTTCTCCACATCCGTCAGTCCAGGTCGCCCTTCCTTCAGCATTGCCAACACCTCTCTCTGTTCGTACTAACATAAATGGTGTTGCATCGACCCATTGAGACCGCCAAAGATTTCAGCCAGTTACTATCCCGCGCATGGCACGGTCCGCCGTCGCCGGGGCAAGTCGCCCAGCCAGATCGGCCCCTTTGTCAGCTCAGCCCGCCGCCTGGGGGAAGCCAGCCTGCTGACGGGGCTCTTTGTCCGCACCGGCGTCGTCCAGCTGGATCGGGACAGCCGGGCGCTCCGGGCCATCGGCGCACCGGACGTCTTGCTGGGTCTGGGGATGTGCGAAGCCTTCGAGGCTTATCGTGCCCTGCACCCGGAACCCCGTCTGTCCTTCGAGTGGGCCTGGAACCTCTACCACTGCCTCGTCTCACGGCGCGAGCTGCGCCTGGCCTGGTGCACCCTCTGCGAGGGGCCCTACGTGCAGGACGCCTACGCCCTGGACTACGAGCGCTGTCCATTTTGTGAAGTGAAGGATCATGCGTAACCTGCCCGGATGACCCGTATCACGTTCACCGGCTCCGGGGTCGAACGACTCTCGCCCCTGCGGCAGCAGGCCGAAGAGCTGGCAGCAGCCTTCGCCGCAGCCGACACTCGCTTCGTCCCGCTCTGGCAATCCCGCTGCCTGCTCCGGGACGACGGTCTCGTGGTCTGCCGGCGGGAAGATCTCGAGCTTGGGGACGTTAATCACGAAACCAGCATCTTCCTGGGCCGGCGTGGCGGCCAGGCCCTCTTTGCCATCGAACTCCGGGGCGCCGCGCCCCCACCGGCCCTGCCGGCTGCCGGCTTCCGCGGACTGCGGGAGATCGTGGCCGCGGTCAGCGAGGCCGATGCCGCGCTGCTGGCCTACGCCCGGGCGATGCTGCTCTGGCAGCAGCGCCACCGGTACTGCGGCGTCTGTGGCGCCGCCAACCGGGCCGCCGAGGGCGGCTTCGTGATGGCCTGTACCAACCGGGACTGCGACCACAAGAGCTTTCCCCGTATCGACCCCGCAGTGATCGTGCTCGTCCACCGGGGCGACCGCTGCCTGCTCGGTCGGCAGGCAAGCTGGGGGGCAGGGCGCTTCTCCACCATCGCGGGGTTCGTGGAGCCCGGCGAGTCCCTGGAGGACGCCGTGCTCCGGGAAGTCCAGGAAGAAACCAACATCCAGGTGGGCGAGTGCACCTATATAGGCTCCCAGCCCTGGCCGTTCCCCGCCGCCATGATGCTGGGCTTCCACGCGGTGGGCCTCTCCGACGACATCCGCTTCAACGACGGGGAACTGGTTGAGGCTTGCTGGCTGACCCGGGACGAAATCCGCAGGGGCGCCATCGGCTTGCCGCCCCGGGAGTCCATCGCGTTCCGCCTGATCGAAGCCTGGTTCGATACCGATGGCGGGCCGCCCCTCGCCAGCCTGGGCCTCGACAACCCCACGTTCCCCCGCGCCTCCGCGTAGGAGCGGCTTTAGCCGCGATTCATCTCAGCATGTGTCTAGTCGCCATCGCCTGGCAGGCCCATCCCCGCTACCCCCTGATAGTCCTGGGCAACCGGGATGAGTTTCATCAGCGCCCCACCGTGGCCGCGGACTGGTGGCCGGAAGCCCCGGACGTGTTCGGCGGACGGGACCTGGAGGCCGGGGGCAGCTGGCTCGGCATCAGCCGCGGCGGTCGGCTCGCCGTGGTCACCAACAATCCCCTCCGCCCGCCGTCGGCGGAGCAGCGGCTGAGCCGGGGAAGTCTGGTTCGCGGCTGGCTCACTGGCAGCGCCAGCACCGGCGACTTCCTGGACGGCGTGGCGGCGGCCGAAGCCCGGTACGCGGGCTTCGGCCTGGTGGTTGGAACGCTTACCGGCGGCGTGGAGGGCTTCGTCACGCCGGCCGGAACGCTGGGGGCACGCTGGCAAATTTTGCCGGGCATTACCCTGCTGTCGAACTCGCCCCGGGAGGCGCCCTGGCCGAAGGTCGGGTGGCTGGAGAACGCCCTCGCCGCCTACCTGCGCCGGCCAATGCCTGAGGCGGGACCCGACGTGGATGAAATGCTGGCACTGGTCGCCCGGCGCATGCCCGTGGCGGAACCGGAAGACGACACGCCCATGGGGCGGGCCCGGGTGACGCCGTTCGTGACCGGCGCCGAGTACGGCACACGCGCAGCCACGCTGATCCTTGCGGACCATCAGGGCGGCTGGCGGTGCATCGAGCGGCGCTTCGGCCCGGGCGGCATACCCGCCGGTGAATCCCAGGCCAGGCATGCCCCGTAGGAGCGGCTTCAGCCGCGACCGTCGGCTTGTGTCCGTCGAATTTCCTCCGCCACTGCCACCTGCGCCGCCGCCAACTGCTCCCGACTGAGCTTCCCGGCCACGGTCTCCAGGTTCTTCTGGGCCGACGGATGCCCCTGCAGGGCCGCCAGCGTCCACCACCGGTAGACTTCTCCCAGGTCAGGCTCGCCAGCAACGCCGTTGTAAAGCAGCGCACCGAGGTTGAACTGGGCCTTGGGGTGGCCCTGCTCGGCGGCCCTGCGGAAGCAGTGCAGGGCTGCCGTTTCGAGCTTCGCAACGCCCGTGCCGTTCAGGTACATCAGGCCCAGGTTCACCTGCGCATCCGGATTCCCCTGATCTGCCGCCCGCCGGTACCAGTCCACTGCCGTCGCTTCGTTGCGCGGGACGCCGTCGCCGGTGTCGTACATCAGGCCCAGGTGCAACTGGGCGTCCGCATGGCCCTGGTCAGCCGCCAGCCGGTACCAGCGGGCCGCCTCGGCGGGATCCCGGGCATCACCCTCGAGGTTGTCGTGGTGCAGGGCCAGTTCGTACTGGGCCTGGGGGTCGTCAGCGGCGGCAGTCCTGAGCAGTTCTTCCATGCGGGCATTGTAGGAGCGCCTTTAGGCGCGACCAAGGCTTGTTCGCGCCTAAAGGCGCTCCTACGACAACGTGCATCCAGCCCTTGACACCGCCACCGATCTGGATAGTATGCGCATCCCTTCGGACTTATGTGCATGGAGAAACGGTGCCCATTTCCGCCGAGCAGCGTGAGGAACGGCAGCAGGTAATTCTCAAGATCCTGCGCCGCCAGCACGTCACCCGGCAGGACGAGCTGGTGGAGCTGCTCCGGAAGCGGGGCATCGAGGCCACCCAGTCCAGCATCAGCCGGGACCTGCGCCAGCTCGGCATTTCCAAGCTGGACCAGGAATACCGGCCGGTGGAGGAAGACGAGGACGCCGACGCCGGCAAGGGCCTGGGCCTGCTGGCGGAGTTCGTGGAGGAGACCCGCACGGCGGGGCCCTACCAGACCGTGGTGAAGACGGTCGCCGGCGCGGCGGGCCAGGTGGCGCTGGCGCTGGATCGCTGTGGCTGGCCGGAGATCGTGGGTACGGTCTCCGGCGACGACACTATTTTCATCGCCACCCGCACGGGTGGGGACCAGAGGAGGCTCGTAGCCAAGCTGCGGGCGAGATTGGAGAAACCGGCATGACCACCGACACGACGATCCAGAAGAAGAGTGCTTCCCCGATCATCCTGGGGTTCTCGGGGGGGCTCGACACCTCTTTCCTGGTCCCTTGGATGAAGGAGCACTACGGGCGCCCGATCGTCACGGTCACCATCAACACGGGTGGCATCGACGCCGCCGCGGCGAAGGACCTGGAACGGCGTTCCGTGGCGCTCGGTGCCATCGAGCACGTGCTCGTCGAGGCCCGCTCCGTGTTCTTCGACCGGGTGCTCAAGTACCTGATCTTCGGCAACGTGCGCCGCGGCCACCTGTACCCGCTGTGCGTCGGCGCCGAGCGGGGCATCCAGGCCACGCTGCTGGCCGAGCTAGCCCGGGAGCGGGGTAGCGAGACCGTGGCCCACGGCTGCACGGCCGCCGGGAATGACCAGGTGCGCTTCGAAGTGGCCCTGCGCACCCTCGCGCCCGGCCTGGAAGTGCTGGCGCCGGTTCGGGACGAGGGCTTCATCCGGACCGAGCAGCAGAAATACCTGGAGCAGCACGGTTTCCCCGTGCCCGCGAAGGGTTCTGCCTACTCCGTCAACCGGGGCCTCTGGGGCGTCACCGTGGGCGGCCGGGAAACCCTCGACTCGAAGGAGTCCATTCCCGAAGACGCCTGGGTGCTATCGCCCAATGCCTTCGACAAGCCCCGCGCGGCAGCCCGGCACACCATCAGCTTTACCAAAGGTGTGCCCACCGCGCTCGACGGCCAGGCCATGGATCCGGTCACGCTGATCGAGACCCTGGAAATCGTTGCCGGCCCCTACGGCATCGGTCGCGGCATCCACGTGGGCGACACGGTGCTCGGCACCAAGGGCCGCGTGGCCTTCGAAGCACCCGCTGCCGATATCCTGCTCACCGCGCACCGGGAACTGGAGAAGCTCGTGCTCTCCGGCCCCCAGCAGCGCGTCAAGGATCAGGTGGCCACCCAGTACGGCGACTTTGTCCACGAGGGCAAGCAGCTCGACCCGGTGTGCCGGGACATCGAGGCTCTCCTCACCTCCGCGCAGCTGCGGGTCACGGGCGACGTGAAGATCGTGCTCCGGCCGGGCAGCCTGTTCATCGAAGGCGCCATTTCGCCCCACTCCCTGCTGGCCGCCACCAAGGGCGTCTACGGGGAAAAGGCCGGTGAATGGACCCCCGCCGATGCGCTGGGCTACTCCCGGATCCTCGCCCTGCCCGGCATCCTGCAGACCCGGGCCGCCGGCGGCAACCAGTAAGGACGCCATGAAAACCGTCATCGCCGACAAGATCGCCTCCATCGCCCAGCACCTGAACCTGAAGCGGGAGCTGCGCGTGAGCGCCGACATCCCCTGCGAGGAGGGCGTGGTGATCGCGGCCGAGGTGTTGAACAACAAGAACACCTACAACCAGCTGGAACTGACCAGCGGCCGCATGGCGCTCGTGAAGAAGGGCGACATCGTCGTCGCCGCGCTCGGCCACCGGAAGGCGCTCTTCGGCTACTCCGGCCACATCCCGGAAACCGTTGCCGTGGGCGACACCCTGCAACTGCTGAACATGGGCGGCGTCATCGGCGTGTGCGACTCCATCAATGCCAGCTTCGGCCAGCCCTTCGATGCCCGGGTCCTGGGCGCGGTGCTCGACTTTCCCTACCTGGGCCAGCGCATCGGCGTGCCCGCGCGGATCGGCATGGAACAGCTCGCGGCCGAGCCGGTGGTGGATACCCAGGGCGTGCCGGTTATCGCCATCGCGGGCACCTGCATGAACTCCGGCAAAACAGCGGCGGCCTGCGCCATCGTGAGCCGGCTGCGCCACCACGGCCACACGGTCGATGCCTTCAAGGCCACCGGCGTGTCGCTGCGCCGGGACATCCTGGCCATGGAGGATGCCGGCGCACGCTCCACGCTGATCTTTACGGACTTTGGCGTGGTCACGACCACGGGCCTGAACGGCCCCGGGGTGACGCGGACCATGCTCACCCGGCTGGCGGCCAGCAAGCCCGACGTGATCGTCTTTGAGCTGGGCGATGGCATTCTCGGTGCTTACGGCGTCGAGGCGATCCTGCGGGACAAAGGGATCCGCGACGCCCTGTCCTGCCTGGTGCTCTGTGCCAATGATCCGGTGGCGGCCTGGGGCGGTGTGAAGCTGCTGCGGGAAGACTTTGGCATCGAGCCCGCCATCGTCACTGGCCCGGCCACCGACAACGACGTCGGCAAGGACATCATTATCCAGCGCATGGGGGTCAAGGCGCTCAACGCGGTCACCGACTCCATGCAGCTGGGCGACGCGGTCACGACCCACGTGGGCCTGAAGCTGTCCTGACAAGCAGCTTTCCTGAGCAATGAACACCCGCACACCCACCCTCATCATCGGCGGTACCGGCTACGTGGCTGGCGAACTGCTGCGCCTCGTGGGCCAGCACCCCGGGCTGGAACTGGCTGGCGTCTCGTCGGAAAGCCAGGCCGGCACGGCAGTGAGCGCGGCGTTTCCCCACCTCGCACCGGTGGTGCGGGACCTGCCCTTTATCACCCAGGCGGAGCTGGCCGGGCGGATCAGGGGGCCCCGGGTGGCGCTGTTCTCGGCCGCACCCCACGTGGTCAGCGCCGGCGTCGTGGCCACCATGATCCGGGCGGCGGCAGCCCAGGGCAGCAAACTCACCGTGGTGGACGCGTCATCGGACTTCCGTTTCCGGAACGCAGCTGACTTCGAGGCCGTCTACCAGCAGCCCCACGGTGCCCCAGAGCTGCTGCCCCAGTTCGTCTGTGCGTTGCCGGAGCACGTGCCGGGCATTCCCGGCCCCCACGTGGGGCACCCGGGCTGCTTCGCCACGTCGATGCTGGCGGGCCTCGTCCCGCTGCTGAAACTCGGCTTGAGCGATGGCCTGGTCTATGCCGCCGGCGTGACCGGCAGCACGGGCGCAGGCCGTGCCCCGCTCCCCACGACCCACCACCCGGAGCGGCACTCCAACCTGTTTGCCTACAACCCGCTGAAGCACCGCCACACGCCCGAAGTGGTGCAGATCTGCCGGGAGCTGACGGGCGTGGCGCCCGAGCTGAACTTTGTGCCCCACTCCGGCCCCTTCGCCCGGGGGATTCACATGACCCTGCAGGGCCGGCTCACGCGCCCGCAGACCAGCGACGGATTGCGGGCGGCCTTTGCGGAGTTTTATGCCGGCCAGGAATTCGTGCGGGTGGTGGACGGCCAGCCCCGGGTGAAGGACGTGGCCGGCAGCAACTACTGTCACATCGGGGCGTCGGTGTCGGGCAACGGCCAGAGCTTTGTCGTGCTGGTCGCGATCGACAATCTCGTCAAGGGCGCCGCCGGCGGCGCTGTGCAATGGATGAACCGGCTGCTGGGCCTGCCGGAGTCACAGGGGCTCACGGCACCTGCCCTGGGCTGGATCTGAGCTGGAAATGAGCACAAGCACCCCAGCCCAGACCGCCGAAGCCCGGCACCTGCTTCAGGTGTATGGCCAGCTGCCCCTGGAAGCCACCGCCGCCGAGGGCGTGTACCTGCACGCCGGCAAGCGGCGGGTAATCGATTTCTACGGCGGCCACGCGGTGGCAGCCCTGGGCTACGCGCACCCCGATCTGCTGGCGGCGCTCGAGGCCGAGGCCAGGACGATGTACTTCCAGAGCAATGCGGTGGCGCTGGAGGTAAGGGCCAGGGCAGGTGACGCGCTAGCCGCCTTTGCGCCGGCAGGACTCAACCGGGTTTTCTTCGTCAACAGTGGCGCCGAGGCCAACGAGAACGCCCTGCGGGTGGCCTGCCGGGCCACCGGCCGTTCCCGCGTGCTGGCGATCGAACACGGCTTTCACGGCAGGACCGCCGCTGCGGCCGCCGTGACCTGGGGCGCCGCGAAAAGCTGGTATGGCTTTCCGCGCACACCCTTCGATGTCGACTTCATTCCCCGGGACAACAGCGCCCGGGCCAGCGAGATGATCAACGGCGAGACCGCTGCAGTGATCATCGAACTCGTGCAGGGCCTCGCCGGTGCCTACGACCTGGATGAAGGCTTCGTGAAGACGGTGGCCGAGGCCTGTCGCAGGACTGGCGCGCTGCTGATCGTGGACGAGGTCCAGAGCGGCGTCGGCCGGACCGGCGCGCCCTTCGCCGCCCACCTCTACAACGTGCAGCCCGACATGCTGACCACGGCCAAGGCGCTCGGCGGGGGCTTTCCCTGCAGCGCACTGCTGATGACGGACGCGCTCGCCGCCACGCTGAAGACCGGCGACCTGGGCACGACGTTCGGCGGCGGACCCATGGCCTGCGCGCTGGTCAGCACCGTCATCCACGTCATCCAGCGCGACCTGCTCATGGACAACGTGCGCAACCTGTCCGCGGAGATCCGCAAGCACGCCGTGACCGGCCCTGTGGAGTCGATCCAGGGTCGGGGCTTCCTGCTCGGTCTGCGCTGCCGTCGTCCTGCGAAAGACATCCAGGCGGAACTGCTCCGCCGGGACATCCTGGTCGGCACCAGTTCCGACCCGAACGTAGTGCGGCTGCTGCCGCCGCTGACGCTGGCCAAGCAGCACGTGGCTAAACTCGTCAGCGCTCTTTGTGATATCGGCCACTAAGGAACCCTCATGGGACTCAAGCTCTTCAATGACCTCGCGGACCTCCAAATACCGGAAGTGGAAGCCCTCCTGAAGCTGGCGCGCCGGCTGCAAGCCAGCCCCGAGCCCCGCGCTCTGGAAGGCAAGGTGCTGGCCCTGCTGTTCCTTAGCCCGTCACTGCGGACGCTGTCGTCGTTCCAGGCGGCCATGGTGCGGCTGGGCGGCGGTTCCTTCGTGATCTCGCCGGACATGTCCATTCACGGGCTCGAAACCCGCTCAGGGATCGTGATGGACGGCATGGCAGCGGAGCACCTCCGGGAAGCGATCCCCGTGATCAGTTCCTACGGCGACGCGCTGGGCATCCGGGCCTTCGCCAACCGCGTGAACCTGGACAACGACCTGGCCGACACCGAGTTCGTCGCCATGCGGGAGCTGGTGAAGGTGCCCCTCATCAACATGGAATCGGCCATCCAGCACCCTTGCCAGAGCCTGGCGGACTGGAAAACCCTGGACGACCTCAACGTCCCGAAGAAGGGGGGCAAGTTTGTCCTGTCCTGGTCGTGGCACCCGAAGGCGCTGCCCCTGGCTGTGCCCTCCGCGACTCTGCACATGGCCGCCATGCGGGGCATGGACGTCACGGTGGTCCGGCCCGATGGCTTCGAGTTGCCGCCCGCCATCATGAACAAGGCGCGGCACGCGGCGACCCTCTCCGGCGGCACGGTGCGCGAAACCAACGACCGCGCGGAGGCCTACGAGGGCGCCCATGTGATCTACGCCAAGGAGTGGTCCTCCACGAAGTTCTATGGGGACCGGGTGGCCGACCAGAAACTGCGGGAACCACTGCAGGACTGGATCGTGGATGAGCCCACCTTCGCCACCGCCCAGCCGTCTGCGCGCTTCATGCACTGCCTGCCGGTGCGCCGGGGTGTGGCCGTGACCGACCGGGTTCTCGACGGTCCCCGCAGCGTGGTGATCCACGAAGCCCAGAACCGGATGTGGGGCCAGATGGCCGTGGTCTACCAGATGATCGGCCCGGGAATGTAATTGTAGGAGCGCCTTTAGGCGCGATCGGTGTGTATCGCGCCTGAAGGCGCTCCTACAAGGCGCTCCTACACGTCAATACCAGGAAGCAGAGTATGAAAAGTCATGATCGGGATGTCATTGTTTCCGCGCTCCGGCACGCGGCGCCCTACATCCGTCTCTACAAGAAGAAGATTTTTGTCCTCAAGGCAGGCGGCGAAGTCTTTACCTCGGACGAAGCCACCCGGCACCTGCTGGAGCAGGTCGCGCTGCTGCACCAGGTGGGCATCCGCGTGGTACTCGTCCACGGGGGTGGCCCCCAGCTGACGGAGCTTGCCGAAGCCCTGGGCGTGCCGACCCAGATGGTCGGTGGCCGCCGGGTTACGGACAAACAGACTCTCGACATGACCACCATGGTGCTGAACGGCAAGATCAACACGCGGATCCTGGCCGCGTGCCGCGACCTGCATCTGCCTGCGATCGGACTCAGCGGCGTGGACGCGGGCCTCATCAAGGCCCACAAACGCCCACCGGTCGAGGTGGAGGGCCACTCGGGCGGTCCGGTGGACTTCGGCTTTGTCGGCGACATCGACAGCGTGGACCCCGACGTGGTGCGGGCCCAGCTGGACAACGGCATGGTGCCGATCGTCAGTCCGCTCTCGGCGGACGACAACGGCACGGTGCTGAATATCAATGCCGACACCGTGGCTGCAGCACTGGCGACAGCACTGGGCGCGTCGAAGCTGATCCTGACCATGGGTGCGCCGGGGATTCTGGAGGACCGGCACAATCCGTCCTCGCTGGTTTCCTATCTGGATCTGGAGGACCTGCAGGAACTGCGGGCCAACGGCTCGCTGGCCGAGGGGATGCTGCCCAAGGCCCGGGCCATCGAGGCGGCCATCAAGGGCGGCGTGCCCCGGGTGCACCTGATCTCCTACAAGATCCCCGACAGCCTGCTGCTGGAAATCTTTACCAACGAGGGTACGGGCACGCTGGTCGTGGAAGACACCGACACGCTGACCCCGGAAGAACAGGAAGCGGGCGCCTGAGGGCCAAAACCATGAAACCAGTGCCATGAAACGTCTCTGGGACAAGGGCGAGCCGCTGGACGCGCGCATCCTCCGCTACACCGCGGGGGAGGATCACCTGCTGGACGCGCGGCTGGTGGCCTACGACGTGCGGGCCTCCATCGCCCACGCCGAGATGCTGCACGCCCAGAAGCTGCTCTCCGGCGAAGACCTGCAGCAGATCAGCAACGGGCTTGAAGCCCTTGCCGTGTCCCACGCGGCCGGTGACTGGCAGATCAGCCTCGAGGAAGAGGACTGCCACACGGCGCTGGAACAGCGGCTTACCCAGCTGATCGGCGCGGCCGGAGGACGCGTACACCTGGGCCGCTCGCGGAATGATCAGGTGCTGGTGGCGCTGCGTCTCTACCTGCTGGACGCCGCAGGCGGCATCGCCGCTGCTGCCCGGGAGGTGGCGACGGCCCTGGACGAGCTGGGGGTCCGGGAAAAGAACACCCTCCTCCCCGGCTACACCCACATGCAGCAGGCGATGCCGAGTTCAGTGCCCCTCTGGGCGGGCGGCTTTGCGGCCGAACTGCGGGACGATGCGGAGGGCATTGCTGCCACTCGCCGCCGGCTGAGCAAGAGCCCCCTCGGCAGTGCGGCGGGCTATGGCGTGCCCGGCCTGCCCATCGACCGGGAGGCCACGGCGCGCACGCTGGGCTTCGATGAGGTACACGAGCCCGTCACCGCGGTGCAGATTTCCCGGGGCAAGGGCGAGGCCGGTCTGGTTTTCGAGCTGGCCCTGCTCACCCAGGACCTGGGGCGGATGGCCGCGGATCTCCTGCTCTTCTATACCCAGGAGTTTCGCTTCATTGCCCTGCCCGACTCGATGACCACGGGCTCCTCGATCATGCCCCAGAAGCGCAACCCGGACGTCCTCGAGCTGGTGCGGGGCGCCGTGCCGACAGTGCAGGCAGCCCTCGCGGAAATCCTCGGCCTGCCGGCCAAGCTCGGCTCCGGTTATCAGCGGGACCTTCAGCGGATGAAGTCGCCCCTGTTCCGCGCCATCGACCTGGCCGGGGATTCGGCTCAGGTGATGGCGCACCTGATCCGCGGGTTGAAGTTCCTGCCCGGGAACATTCGTCTGGATGATTCAATCCACGCCGCCGAGCGGGCGAACGCCCTGGTGCTGAAGGAAGGCATCAGTTTCCGGGAGGCGTATCAGCGGGTGGGAGCGGAGCTGAAGCGCGGTTCCTGACGGGCCCCGGGAGAGTGGGGTTGGCGGGCGTGCGCTATGCCGCAGCCTCAGCTGCCACATCCCAGCCAGGAAACACCAGAACGGCAGGGTGACACTTCAGGGCGCGCGCGAGGACTTTCGCCCGCTCGACGCCAAGTCGAACTCGCTCGTTCTCGATTGCAGAAATTGTGGACTGCGGAATACCCGTGAGCCGCGCCAGCTCGTTCTGGCTGAGCTCCTGCAGCTCACGCAGAATGCGCACGGACTCGCCGGGGGAAACCTCGACCCGCTTTCGGGCCGGCTTGTACGTGGTCATGCTCATTTTCTCCTGTAGTCGTGCGGCGTAACTCGAACCACTTTAACCACGACCGTGTCGGCGTCAACACGATAAATCACGCGATATTGATCGCCCAGCCGGGACGATCGGTGTCCCATCCAGACGCCTCGCAGCGCCTCATCATGGAATCCCTTGATCGCTCTCAGCCCGACGGGACCGGAAATAGTGACGATATCCTTCCACTTCTCGTAACGCTTCAGCACTTCCAGCGGCAGTCGCCTGAGAATGCCTAAGACCCGTCGATGCTCAAGTACTTGCCACATATCCTATATGGTATGCGCCGGTGGAGCATGGGCCAACCGTCAATTATTGTGCGATCGACCCGATTTCCCGCATTGCGGTATTAGGACGGCGAGCTAATCCAGGCATCCAGACCCGTATAATCTGGGTATGTACAAGCTGGCCTCACTTCTGCTGATTGCTCTCCTCCCCGCCTGCGGCCTCAAGGGACCTCTCTACGTGCCTGCTACCCCCGCCGCTGAACCCGCAGCTACTGAGCAAACCGAAGGCGAGACCGACAAGGGCGAGCGCAAAACCATCCCCGCGCCCCCCGATCCGGCCCAGTCACTTTGAAGTACTTCCGCTGATGGCCACGCCCCGGCGCCTCGTCCTCATCGACGGCTACTCCTACATGTACCGGGCGTTTCACGCCCTTCCGCCGCTGACGACGTCGAAGGGCCAGCCGACCGGCGCAATTTTCGGTTTCCTCAATATGCTCCGGCAGATCCAGCGCACGCGTCAGCCGGATCTCATCGCCGTGGTCATGGACGCCCCGGGGCCCACGTTCCGGGATGCGCTGTACGCGGAGTACAAGGCCACCCGGGTCGCAATGCCGGACGAGCTGCAGTCCCAGATCGAGCCACTGCTGGAGATGGTGCGGGCACTCGGCTTACCGATGCTGCGCGAACCCGGCGTCGAAGCCGATGACGTCATCGGCACGCTGGCACTGCAGGCGGCGGCGGCGGGCTTCGACACGCTGATCGCCACCAGCGACAAGGACATGGCCCAGCTGGTGAACGACCGTATCCACCTCTTCGATGGGATCAGCAACCGGGAGCTGGACGCCGCTGGCGTGCTGGCGAAATTCGGCGTGCCACCCGAGCGGATCATCGACTACCTCACGCTGGTGGGTGATACGTCCGACAACATTCCCGGCGTCCCCAGTGTCGGCCCGAAAACGGCAGCCAAGTGGCTGACGGAATACGGCAGCCTGGACGCTATCGTGGCCCGGGCGGACGAGATCAAGGGCAAGGTGGGCGAGAAGCTGCGGGATAGCCTGAAGCAGATACCCCTCTCCAAACAACTCGCCACGATCCACGTCGGCGTGCCGCTGAAGCTTAGCCCCAAGGATCTGGTGCCGGCCCGGCCAGACGTAGAGGCTCTGAAGAAGCTCGCGGAAATGCTGGAAATCCGCAGCCTGCTCCGGGTGGTGGAGGAAACGACGGGACCGGCGACGGCAGCACCGGCGGCGTCCGCCCCGGACGAAGCCCGGCAACCGGAGAAAGCGGCCAGCGCGGCGCTCGACGAGATTCCAGCCCCGGCCACCCACCTCCCCGATCCCGTCACCCGCCATTACGAAACGATCTTTACCGCGGAGCAGTTCGACGCCTGGCTGATCCTGATCGAGAACGCCGAGCTCGTGGCCTTTGATACCGAGACCACCAGCCTCAACTACATGGAAGCGGAGATCGTTGGCCTCTCTTTTGGTCTTGCTCCGGGTCGGGCGGCCTACCTGCCGGTGGCCCATCGCTACGTCGGCGCGCCGGAACAGCTCGAGCGGGCTGCGGTGCTGGCGCGTCTCAAGCCCTGGCTCGAGAATCCGGAGTGCCAGAAGGTCGGGCACCACCTGAAGTACGACGCCCACGTCCTGGCCAACTACGGTATTCGGCTGGCGGGTATGCGCTACGACTCCATGCTGGAATCCTATGTGCTGGACAGCACCGCCACCCGGCACGATATGGATTCCGTGGCGAGGAAATACCTCGGGCTGGATACCATTCATTTCGAGGACGTGGCCGGGAAGGGCGCCAAGCAGATCACCTTCGACCAGGTGTCCGTGGAAAAGGCCGCCGAATACGCGGCTGAGGATGCGGATATCACCCTCCGGCTGCACCATGCGCTGTGGCCACAGCTTGAAGCCACCCCGGGGCTCACGGCGGTCTACGACACCATCGAGCAGCCGCTAGTGCCCGTGCTGACCCGCATGGAAGAGACCGGGGTTCTGGTGGACACGCGCCTGCTGCGCGCCATGTCCGGTGAATTCGCCGAGAAGATGGCGGCGCTGGAGAAGGAAGCGCATGTCGCTGCTGGCCATCCGTTCAATATCAGTTCGCCAAAGCAGCTCCAGGAAGTGCTGTTCAACGAACTCAAGCTCCCGGTGACCCAGTACACGCCCACCAAGCAGCCCTCAACCAATGAGGATGCACTCGCGGAACTGGCCGACCAGCACCCGCTGCCGAAGCTGATCCTCGACTACCGGTCCTTGAGCAAGCTCAAGTCAACCTACACGGACAAGCTGCCGGAGCAGGTCTGCGCCCGTACCGGGCGGATCCACACTTCTTATCACCAGGCAGTGGCGGCGACTGGCCGGCTCTCCTCCTCAGACCCGAACCTCCAGAACATTCCAATCCGCACGGCGGAAGGCCGGCGGATCCGCCAGGCATTCATCCCCAGGCCGGGTTGCACCCTGCTGGCCGCCGACTACTCCCAGATCGAACTGCGGATCATGGCCCACCTGTCGGAAGATGCAGGCCTGCTGAAGGCCTTCGCCGAGGACCGGGACGTGCATCAGGCGACCGCTGCGGAGGTCTTCGGCGCACCGCTGGCGGAGGTGACGACGGATCAGCGCCGCTCCGCGAAGGCCATCAATTTTGGCCTGATCTATGGCATGTCGGCGTTCGGCCTGGCACGCCAGCTCGGCATCGCCCGGGAGGAAGCCCAGAAATACGTAGAGCTGTACTTCGCCCGTTATCCCGGCGTGAAGGCCTACATGGATCGCACCCGGGTGCAGGCCCGGGAGCAGGGCTACGTGGAGACGGTCTTCGGGCGCCGGCTATACCTGCCGGATATTCAGGCCCGCCAGCAGTCCCGGCGGCAGTACGCGGAGCGCAGCGCCATCAATGCCCCCATGCAGGGCACGGCAGCGGACATCATCAAGAAGGCGATGATCGCCGTGGACGCCTGGCTCCGTCAGAGCGACACCGGGGCTGAGATCATCATGCAGGTGCACGACGAACTGGTGCTGGAGGTACCAACCCAGGCACTGGCTGGCGTGCAGCAACACGTGACCCGGCTGATGGCGCAGGCGGCGGACCTCCGGGTCCCGCTGAAAGTGGACGCCGGCCACGGCGCCAACTGGGACGAGGCGCACTAGCGGAAAATGGGGACATGCCTAATTTCTGCAGGCCGCATTCCCCGGTTGTCGGCCCTGACGTCAGCCGCTCGCCGCCGGGGAATGCGGCCTGCAGAAATTAGGCATGTCCCCAGTTCCCGCCCAGCATCGCCGCCAGCGCGGCCCGGGCCTGGTCCAGACCCACTTTCGAGGTCGCCGAGAACAGCTGGACACTCACCCGCAGATCCTGCAATTCCCGCTGCGCTGCACTGAGCGCGGCAGCCGCTTCCTGCCGCGACAGCTTGTCCGCCTTGGTGAGCAGCACATGGAGCTGACAGTCCAGCGCCCGGCCCCAGTCCAGCATCTGCAGGTCAAATTCGAGAATCCCACGACGGCTGTCCACCACGACCATCAGGCCAGCGAGGGATTGCCGACTATCGAAATAGTCGCCGAGCAGTTCGCGCCAGCCTTCGCGCATTTCCTTGGAAACCCGGGCGTAGCCGTAGTCCGGCAGGTCCACGAGCCGCTGGCCCTCGGCCAGGGCAAAGAAGTTGATGAGCTGGGTGCGGCCGGGGGTCTTGCTGGTGCGCGCGAAATCCCGGCGGTTCAGGATGGTGTTGATGGCGCTGGACTTGCCGGCGTTGGAACGCCCGGCGAAGGCCACCTCGGCGCCCTCGTCCGGCAGGAACTGGGCCGCACGGGCCGCGCTGATGACAAACCGGGCCTCGGGATACAGGGACATCTGGGTGGCTCGGCTGGGACGCTGGTGTACAATTCCGCGCGGTCGGAGTCTAGCACGGGGCTCCAAGCACATTTCCCTTACAGAACAAGCGTTATGGATGCTCTGAAACCTTCAACAAACAGCCCCTTTTCCGCCCTCCTGCCGCTCCTGATTGCCGGCGTCCTGCTGTCCGGTTCCACTCTGTCCGGTTCCGCCCTGGCTGCCGGCTCTGCAGAAGCCGGCAAGGTGAAGTCGGTGACCTGCTCCGCGTGCCACGGGATGGACGGGAACAGCCTCAATCCCGAGTGGCCCACCATTGCAGGCCAGCACGAGAGCTACCTGATCAAGGCGCTGAACGCCTTCAAGAGTGGCGCCCGACAGAACGTCCTGATGAGTGGCATGGCCATGCCGCTCTCGGCTGAGGACATCCAGGACCTCGCCGCCTACTTCGCCGAGCAGAAGCCCGCACCCGGCGTGGCCGACCCGGCCCTGGTAACCGCCGGCGAACGCCTGTACCGCGGCGGCAACAAGGACACCGGTGTGCCGGCCTGCCTTGCCTGCCACGGCCCAACGGGTCAGGGCAATCCGGCGGCCAGCTGGCCCAGCATCGCCGGTCAGCACGCGACCTACGCTGCCGCCCAGCTCAAGGCTTATCGGGCCAAGGAGCGCTCGACCGACGGTGACACGCAGATGATGCGTAACGTCGCAGCCCAGCTCACCGATGACGAAATCAAATCCGTGACGTCTTACATTCAGGGCCTGCGCTGACGCGCGGCGTTGTCAGTTAGAGGGACTATCCATGATGCGGCTTCGATTCCTGGTACTTGCGACGGTTCTGAGCGTGGTCACCGCCTGCGGCAAGGCGCCAGCGCCCGCTTCGACAAACCCCACCGCCGAGACGGCGCCGATTGCGGCTCCCGCCCCGGCCCCGGATGCCGCCGCGGAATCCGCGCCGGTGGTCGCTGCCGTGGAGGAATCGGCCGGGACTGATGCCGCCAAGGTGGCGCCAGCGTCGGCAGACACCTCCGCCCTGGGCAAGGAAATCGTCCTTGCCGATAACTCCGCGCCGGCGGCCAAGACCGACTGGCAGTACGAGGAAGGCAAGCACTTCAGCGCCCTCCCCACGGCTCAGGGCACCAGCAGCTCCCCCGGCAAGATCGAGGTTGCCGAGGTGTTCTGGTACGGCTGCTCCCACTGCTACAACCTGGAACCACTGATCGCTGAATGGGTGAAGAAGCTGCCTGCGGATGTGAGCTTCGTGCGCATCCCGGTCATGTGGAACCCCACCAACGAGATTCATGCCAGGGTCTATTACACGGCCGACGCCCTGGGCAAGCTCGACCAGATCACCTCGGCCATGTTCCGGGCCATCCACGTCGAGAGCCGGCCGATGACGGAAGAAAAAGACATCCAGCAGCTCTTCGAGCAGGCAGGAGTGTCAGCGGCTGACTTCAACAAGACCTTCCGGTCCTTCTCGGTCGACAGCCAGCTGAAACGGGCCAAGGACCTGACCGTGAAGTACCGGGTGCAGGGCGTCCCCCTGCTGGTGATCGATGGCAAGTACACAACCAATGGCCCCGAGATCCGGAACCAGCAGGACCTGCTGGCGGTTACTGAGGAACTGATCCAGCGGGAGCGTCAGCAGGCCGGACCTCGCAGTTGATCCAGCCGGAGTCTCCCTCGGCGTAGTGCTCCTTCTTCCAGATCGGGACCCGGGACTTCACTTCGTCGATGATGTAGCGGCAGGCGGCAAAGGCCGCATCCCGATGGGCGGCGGTCACGCCCACCCACACGGCCAGGTCGCCGATGTCGAGGACGCCAAGGCGGTGTACGCAGTGCGCCCTGGCAATCGGGAAACGGGCCAGGGCTTCGGCAACGACCCGGTCGCCTTCCTTGATTCCCAGGGCCTCATAGCCCTCGTATTCCAGGCGGATGACGCCGCGACCCTCATTGTGGTTCCGCACCCAGCCCTCGAAGCTGGCATACCCGCCGGCCACGGGATCCGCGACCAGAGCGCGAAAGTCTTCCGGAGCGAAGGCTTCCCGGCTGAAGGCGAAGTGACTCACCCGCCCGCCACGGGGGGTATGAAGACGACGAAATCCCCGTCCTTGAGTGGCGCTGTCCAGTCCCGGAACTCGTCGTTGACAGCCACCTTCACCCGGCCAACTTCAGGGAAGGCGTAGCGCTGGTCCAGTTCGGCATAGAGCTGGCCCACGGTCGTGGCCGAGGTGGTCAGGTCTTCCCGGGCGCGACCCACGTGCTCCCGCAGCACGGCGAAGTATTCAATCTGGACGGCAACCATCGCTCATTGTGCCGGAGCCGCTTCGAGCCGCGCCAGATCTTCCGGCGTATCCACGTCCAGTGCCGCGTGGGGCATGTCGACGGTGGCGCGTTCCGTGTGCCACTCGAGGAGGCTGCGGGCCCCCTGATCACCCCGGAGCGCTGCCAGCTGGGGCCAGAAAGCGCGGGGAATGATGACGGGCGGTCCCAGCCTGTCATTAAATCCGGCGGCGGCAATCAGCTCGGGCTCGACCTGCCAGGCGGCGATCAGTGCGTCGAGATCCTCTGCCGTAACAGCAGGCTGGTCACAAAGAAGGATGAGCACCGCGTCGGCTTCCGGCGGCAGGGCCGCCACGCCGCTCACGAGAGAAGTGGACAGACCGCGGGCCCAGTCTGGGTTTTCCACCAGCGTCGCCGCTTCGCCCGCCAGGGCTGCACGGACGCCAGCCGCAGACGGCCCGACGACCACATGCACGCCAGCGGGACAGCGGGGCGCAAGTAACCGGACCCCGCGCCAGACCAGGGGTTTGCCCCGGTAAGGCGCCAGTACTTTCGGTGAGCCGAAGCGCGAGGCCCCTCCAGCCGCCAGTAGCAGTCCTGCCAGTGTCATGCCATGCCTCCAGATTTCTGCCAGTTGTAGGGATCCCAGGCGACGGGCGCCGAGGTCAGCGCTGCTTCAAGCTCCAGGAGAAATGAGTCGAGATCGATTGTGGACGCTGTGCCGTCCGGACGATACAGGCGGGGCGCGGTACCCGTCGGATCCTCGGCAACCCAGCCGGGGTCCCCCTCCAGTTCATTCAGCCGCGTGGCGAGCCCCTCCAGGCGCACGCGCAAGGCCACGCGGCGGGTCGCCAGCTGCACCCAGCTCTCGTACCGGTACTCAAACTCATAGTGGTTGCCCTGGACCCGCAGGATCCGGGAACACTGGGTCGCGCTGTTGATGGCAAAGGGGTGAACCGCCGCAGACTCGTCCCGCAGGTAGCGCCGGGCCGTCCGGCGCCGGAGGTAGGTCGGAATCCGGACCACCGCCAGGTCCAGCGCTGGTGATTCCACCAGCGTGACGATGCCATCAGCCAGGAGGGCGCGACTGGCTGTCAGGTGTTCATCCTGGAGCGCCCACAGATCACCGTAGCGGTGCCAGCCCGTGCGGAGATCCCGCAGCAGCGGCGGCAGCGATTCCAGCAGCGCGGTATACAGCGCCGCCACCCGGTCAGGCTCCGCAAAGACCTCTGCAGGCAATGGGGAAACCTCAGGGTCCGTGAGCGCCTCGATGGCGAAACAGAGCCGCGCTGCTTCCGGGCTGGTGACCACACCGAAGTCCCCGGCAAAGGAAGCGGCAATCAGCAGGTCCCGGTCTTGCAGCGCGGATTCCGGCTCGGCAACGGCATACATGCTGAACAGGCCGTCTTCATCGAAGTGATTGTTCGTCACCCAGGGCACGGCCTGGTGCAGGTGGGAGGCATCCAGGTAGGCGAACACCGTGGCCGTGGAGGTGTCCCGACGCACTTCAGGTGGGGACTGGTTGTTCGGCCAGTGGGAAAGGGTGAGTAGCGTCGAGGGCAACGGCGGACCGTCGACCACGATATTGGGCAGCGCGCGGGCTGCCGCATAGGGCGTGAACTTCGCCGGCGGCGGCGTCAGAAGCGGCGGGCGATCAGGCACCCGAGCCACGCCACGACACTGAGCAGAATCACGCCCATCAGCAGGTACTGCGGGGCGGCGATGTATTCCGCGCCCGGAGCAACTTCTGCCGGGAACACAGCCCGGAACAGGTACCAGATCGCGCCCAGTGCCGCTGGAATCAGCGTGGGCCACAGTGCGATGCCCTGGCCCTTGCCCGCGCGATTCGCGCCCCGCAAGAGCAAGGCGGAGACCAGACCACCGATCAGCATGGGCACCAGATTCAGACTGAAGACCGTCACGAGGGTCGGCGTGTTGTTGCCGAAGACGATGAGGGCCGCCACGGAGGCCGCGACCGGCAGCAGCAGCATGCCCAGGAGATTCATCTTGCCGTAGCTCGTCATTACCTTATTACTCCCGAAGCGCCGTCGATACGCAGACTCAAGTTCTCAGCCTACCACCCGGAACTCGGCCTCGTCAGCCGGCCAGCCGCCCTCGAAGCAGTAGGCTTCGAGGACCGCCAGTTTTCCGCCCCGGAGCTGGAGCAGAAACTCGGCGCGCTCCGTCAGTTGGGGATGCGCGGCGAACAGCGGGGCGAGCCGGGGCACTGAGGACTCGTCAATGGGAAACAGGGTGTCCGGCACGGCGATGCGGGTGACAAAGCCAACGCCACTGTGGGTCCGGGAGACGACTGCGGCCCGGGTCAGCTGGGCGCGCAGGGTGTCCCGCTCAGGGGACCCGCCAAGGCGCTCGAGGATGGCCGCCAGCACGGTGCGCTCCAGGGGAGACAGGGGACCGGGCCCCTCGGTGGCGCCGGGACGTTGGGCAACAGGCTCGTGCATCAGACTGTCAGTCTAGCTGATCGCCAGTTCCGCCCCGGCGCACCGGCGGGGCAAACCACCAGACGAGCACGACGGCGGCGCCAAACAGGGAATAGACGAGCGTAAACACCCAGGTGTCGGCCTGGTAGTAGAGCAGGCGGTACAGCCAGTCCTGAATGAAGGAGGTGCCGTAGCCCGCCTCGCCGGCCCGGACCCGCAACGCCGTCTCGAGAGTCGTGAGGGGGCATTCGCTGCCGAACCAGGCCTGCAGGACCACCACGCCGATGGCTGCCAGATGCGCATAACGGAAGCTGGGCCGTCTGACCCAGGCCCAGCCGCGGGCCAGTCCCAGGAGAATCAGCAGGAAACCAAAGACCACGAAGCCAACGAATACTCCATGGACAACGAGAACCAGGTCGGCCAGGGCAGACATCGGGGATCAGTCACTACTGCGGCGTAAGCGCAACAAAGCGTCGTTTTCCAACTCTTAGAGATGCCTGAAGCTTATGTATAATGCGGGCCGCACTGGACTTTTCCAAGGCTATAGTCGGCGTACGTATAAAACCACAACGCAACCAGAAGAAAAACAACAATGACTGCCCCAAAGAATCCCGGGGATGCGCGCCTGACCCCCGACTCGGAAGTCGACTTCACCGGCTACGACCCCTATATCGTGGCCCTGACTGGCGGTGGCTCCGCCGATGCGGGGGGTATTTCCGGTCGCGCCGGGGAGCACTCCCGGGCGAGCCGCAAGGCCGTCCTGATGGACTGGCTGCGGAAGCAAGGCGGCTAGAGCCTGGGCCAAAACCACTACCTAGCGTCATAATCTAGCCGAGTTTCAGTCGGCCTCGCGGCGGCCTCAAATCCGGTAGTGGTGACATCGTGCAGGTGCAAGCCCCTCTCCCGGCACCACCCCGAAGCCACGGCCTTGTGGGGCCTTCCGCCGCCTTCTTTAGCGAGCGCAGAGTTTCTGCGTAAGATGCCCCTGGGATTCGTTGAATCGTGGGATCAGACAAACGTGGCACCCCGTCCATTCCGCCTCTTTGCCTTGTCTCTGGTGGCCTTGCTGGTCTCAAACCTCGTGCTTGGCATCCTGAGCTTCGTGTTCATCCGGGACATCGACCAGCGCTACGGCCAACTGCTTGACAGTAGCCTGCCCCTGCTTAATGAAGTCCGGTCGTTGTCCTGGGAAATCACCCTGGTGCAGCGGTCGATCAATCGCTATCCCCAATATGACGCTGCGGGACGAACCGCGCTGCTGGCGACCCGCCAGAAGGCCATGGTTCACGCAACCGAACTCCTGACCTCCCTCAGGAGCCGCGACCAGGCAAACCAGCTCGTGGATCCCCTGCAGCGCCTCGTCAACGAGCAGCTCAAGATCATGTCGGCATCAGAGCAGTGGTTCAGCCGGATTCAGGCCGGCGATCTGGCCATGGCACAACAAATCAACGTCACCACGATCCAGCCAGCCTATGAGCGCCACGCCCGGATCATCGAACAGATCGCCATGCTGATCGAGAAGAACGGCACCGACATGAACAACGCATTCAGCGCCGATGCGCAACGGTCCGGCGCGATTGTGCTGGCAATTGCCACGTGGCCGCTAACCGCCGGCCTGCTGGCAGTAGTCCTGGGACTAATCAGCATCTTGCTGCTGTTACCGCTGATCAACCGGCTGGACCACGAATAGCGCCATCCGCACCCAGCTGCCTGATTGTTCGCTTGGCATCCAGATCCAGCGCATCAAGCCCGGCCACCAGCAGCAGAACGGTCGGCATGAACGCATGCGACTGCCCCTTAAGCGGGACGCGACCACTCCCTCACTGGGGTGGCGGAAGATCAGCCTGAGTAACGTGGTTGCCAGCCAACTCCTGGCCTCCGGGAGGTCGAGGGCGGCGTCGAGCCCGCGCCCAACCCCTTCGCCACGATACCGGTGTAAGCCATGTCTCCGGTATGGACCATTGAGTGATTGGCGCGCCCGAGAGGATTCGAACCTCTGACCCCTGCCTTCGGAGGGCAGTACTCTATCCAGCTGAGCTACGGGCGCCCTTGAGAATCTGGTGCAATCCCGCGACCTGGCGGGGGCGGGATGATACCGCCCGCCGGCGCGCAACGTCCAACCGGCCCTGATGCATAGCTCTCCCGGGCTTGCCAGTCCCCGGACTGCCCGCCATGCTTTCCGCAGATGCGCCCCCTCGACCTGCCCCAGGACCTGTTCCTCGATATCTTTGCGGCGGCACCAACCCGCGACCTGGAACCCGGGGAAGTCATCATCAGTGCCGGGGAGCCCGCCACCCAGGTGTTCAACATCCTGTCCGGCGTCTTGCGCGTGACCCGCACGGGCACGGACGGGCGGCGTCAGATCCTGGCGTTCCTGTTCCGCGACAACTTCGTCGGCCTCACGGCGACGGATACCTATTTCTTCAGCGTGGAAGCCGTCACACCGGCCCGGGTGGCGTGCTCCTCCCGCCGGCAGCTCGACCTGCGGCTGGCGGAGGACCCGAAGGCCGAGCGCGCGTTCCTGAACATGATGTTTCGGGTGGTCGAGGACATGCTTGATGTCGTCTTCAGCCTGGGCCAGCGGGCGGCGATTGAGCGGCTCGCCGTGTTTCTCCTGTACCTCCGGCACTGGCGCCGCCTTAGCGACCACCTGGCCGATGACACCGATCCGCTGCTGCGGGAAATTCAGGTCCCCATGAGCCGGGAAGACATTGCCGACTTCCTGGGACTGAAGAAGGAGACGGTGAGCCGCAGTTTCCGGGATCTGGAGGAGCGGGGCCTGATCCGCCGCCTGGATACCCACCGGATCCGGGTGGATGACCTGGCCGGCCTGCGCCAGCTGGCTGGCAGCTGGGACTTCGCGTCCCCCCGGCGGCTGACCGGGGCGACTGGCCCACCGGGCTGACCCGGCAGGTTTTCCGCCGCCGTCTTGTCACTTATACTGCCGGCCCTGATTCTCCCTCAAAGCACGGATCGAGCACACCTTGAGCACCACTGACGAATCCAGCCAGGACCAGAATTTCTTCAACCTCTTCATGGTCGTCATCGGCGCCCTGATCTTCGTCACCGTCGTCCTGATCTTCATTGCCCGCGCCATTGCCGCCGATACCCAGCTGGCCTGGGTGAAGGAAGACCCGGCTTACGCGCTGGCAATCGACGAGCGCATCAAGCCCGCGGGCTTCGTGGCCCTGCCCGGCGACGAGCCGGCCGGTGGCGCAGTCGCCGTCGTGGCGGCCGACGCTGCCGCTCCGGTCGCTGCCAAGCTTTCGGGCGAACAGGTGTACAACGCTGCTTGCTTCGCCTGCCATGGCGCCGGTGTAGGCGGCGCGCCAAAGCTTGGCGATACGGCAGCCTGGGCCCCGCGTCGCGGCCAGGGCGCTGCCACGTTGAACAAGCACGCGATTGAGGGTTTTCAGGGCAAGGCCGGCTACATGCCCCCGAAGGGCGGCCGGGTGGACTTGTCTGACGAAGAGATCATCGCGGCGGTGGCGTTCATTTCGGGTTCCTGATCCGGAGCCTTGGCCCGGCCGGAGCAGTGCGTCGCGCTGACGGGCGGCTTCTGTGTGTTCTCCGTGAAATCCTGGTTACATAAGCGTTTTCGTTTTCCTGAGAAAACAGCGCTGCTTCCGGAAACGTGAAGCACACGATTGATGGCCTCAGCGCCTGCCCCCGAGAATCCGCCCGCCGCAGAAAGAGCGTCATTCAGACGCCCCAGCACCGCGGCAGGGTGGAGCCATGTTCCAGAGCACCGGCAAAATCACGAGCTGCCTGACCTTGGTCCTGCTGGTCCTGGGCATCCAGACGGCTGGAGCCAGCACCTGGAACTTCACTTCCGGCGGCACCTCTGGCGTAACCAGCGGCTCGTCCTATGGCAATCGGGTGACCTTTACCCAGGGTCTGGAGAGCCTGCGGACGACTGCCTGGTCCAACACCGGGAGCACTCCCCAGTACTCATTTGAAACAGCGGCGCTCGGCCGTTTCTCCACGGGCCTTGGCGTCTGCAACCGGGACGAAGGGTCTGTCACCGCCTGCATCAGCGGCTCTCTTCTGCACCAGGTCGACAACGTCAGTCAGCAGGACCTCGTGCTCTTTCTCTTTAGCTCTCCCCAGGCCATGCAGGCACTGACGATTGATCCTTACGGCGTCTGGGACCGGGATGTCAGCTTCTGGGTCGGCACGGTGTCACCCACCCTGAACCTGAGCGGCTCGACCTTCGCCAGTCTCGCCGCCCTCGGCTTCGGCCCTCAGGTGAACTCGCTCAACAGCGCCGGCGAAGCCGCGCTGACGATCGGTCTCGGCGGACTGGTGGGCAATGCCCTGCTGGTGGGGGCCCTGAATCCGGCGGATGGAACAGCAGACCGTTTCAAGATCCGGTCACTGGTGACCACGGCGCCGACGTCGGTGGTGCCGGTGCCTGCAGCGCTCTGGCTGTTTGTGTCAGCCCTCGGGGTGCTGACCTGCTTCAAACGGGGGCGCGCGAGCTGACGGCTGCAGGTGCAGGCCCCTCAGGCAATCGAGTCGAGGTCTGCCGTGAAACCGATGGGGCGCCGTTTTGGCCGTGGGCCTGATGTCAGCGCTCGAATCGCTCCGTAAACCTCCTGAAACTGCCGTAGCGTTTCAGCATCGAGCGTAGCCAGCGATTGCTCCAGGGCAGCGAGCTTTCTGGCAAGCCCCTTGTTGGAAGCCAGCACCGCGCGAAGTCTGACAAAGGCGCGGACAACAAAAACACTCATCTCGACGGCTCTAGGCGTATTGAGAATGGTAGCTGCCATGATGGCTCCGTGTTCGGTGAATGCCAGCGGGAGTTTCCGTCGCCCGCCCCAACTTGATGTTGCAAAATGCAACTTCAAGCTGGAGTACTCCACCGCCGTCAGTTCAAACAGGAAGTCAGACGGGAAGCGCTTGCGGTTGCGCCGCACTTGTTGGTTCAGGCGCGCCGTGCTCACGCCAAATAGCTCTGCGAGTTCGCTATCAAGTAGTACCCTCTGACCACGCAGAAAGGCAATTCTTGTAGCAATACTCGCAACCGGAAGGTGATCCGAGACCTTGTGGGGCATGACACTGGCCAAGTCGGGTGACCCCGAAGGTGTGTCCCGTCCGGCACCGCCTACAAAGCCTCTAAAGTTGTAACTGTAGCGAGATTCTAGAACGACCCTTGCGCCTCACTGACCGGCCTGGGCTGGTGCGCCAGACCGAGATCCCAACTGCCGCTCCGCCCGCAGGCTGATAGCCTCCGCCACCTGACTGACGCCAATTGAGTCGGCCCCAGCCAGATCCGCCAGCGTCCGCGCCACGCGGCGCACCCCGTCCTGCGCCCGGGCCGACAGCGCAAACCGGCTGCTGGCTGCTTCGAGCAAGGCCTCGCCCGCCGGTTCAAAACTGCAATAGGTACGAAGATCTCGCGCTGCGAGACGACCATTGAGGCACCCACTGCGCCGTTGCTGACGCGCCACCGCACCGGCCACCCGAGCCCGGACGGTTGCCGAGGTTTCAGCTTCTCCGCCGCGCAGCGCACTCCGGTTCACGCTCACAATCAGATCCACCCGATCCAGCAACGGCCCCGACACCTTCATCTGATAACGCCGCACCTGATCCGGCGTGCACCGGCACTCCTGCTCCCGATCCCCGGCAAAGCCACAGGGACAGGGGTTCATCGCCGCCACCAGCTGAAACTCGGCGGGGTACTCGACGGTGCGGAGCGCCCGGGCAATCGTGATCTGGCCAGTGCCGAGGGGCTCCCGCAGGGCTTCCAGTACGGGCCGGGAGAACTCGGGCAGCTCATCCAGAAACAGCACGCCGCGATGGGCCAGGGAGATCTCGCCGGGGCGGGGATTCCCCCCGCCACCAACCAGGGCAGCCGCCGACGCCGTGTGGTGCGGGGCGCGGAACGGCCGCCGGCGAAACTCCAGCACGCCACCGGCCAGGGACTGGAGCGCCGCCGTCTCCAGTGCCTCGCCGTCGCTGAGGTCCGGCAGCAAGCCCGGGAGGCGCCGGGCCAGCATGGTCTTCCCGGTCCCCGGCGGGCCGACCAGCAACAGGTGATGGCCGCCAGCGGCGGCCACTTCGAGAGCACGCCGGGCTGCCGCCTGGCCCTTCACGTCCTTAAGGTCCTCGAGCTCGACCGTGGCAGCAGGCAGGGGCAGCTCCGCCGGGGGCGGGGCGGGCAGTTCGCCCGTGCCGTTCAGGTAACTCACCACCTCCCGCAGCTCACTGGCGAGCCGGATCCGGTCGCCGCCGAGCAGGGCGGCCTCGACGACGCCCGCCGCCGGGACGATCGCCAGACGCCCCGCCTGCCGCGCCTTGAGGAGCGCGGGGATCAGCCCCGGGACACGCCGCAGGACACCGGAGAAGGCCAGCTCCCCCAGGAACTCGACGCCACCGACGCGCCGGGCGCTCACCTGTCCGGACGCCACGAGAATGGCGATCGCTATCGCGAGGTCGAAACCGCTGCCGGACTTGGGCAGATCCCCCGGGGCCAGGTTGACGGTGATGCGGCCGTCGGGAAATTGCAGTCCCGACGATTGAATGGCAGCCCGGACCCGGTCGCGGCTTTCCCGGACTGCGGTTTCGATCAGGCCAATGATGGTGAACTGGGGCAGGCCTCCGGCTACGTGGGCCTCGACCGCGACCTCCGGAGCCTTCAGGCCCAACTGGGCGCGGGTCAGGGTGGTGGCGAGGCGCAAGCCAGCTTTTCTTCCAGGGTCTTCAGGTCTGCTTCGACCCGGGTGAGCTTGTCCCGGGTGCGCTCCAGCACCCGCCGCTGCACGTCGAACTCCTCCCGGGTCACCAGCTGCAGTTTCTCGAAGGTGCTGCTGAGCAGGGCCTCGAAATTCCGCTCCAGGTCAGCCTGCAGCGCCCGGACACTCCCGGGCACATTGGCCGCCAGCTTGCGGGCCAGGTCTTCAACAAACTTCGCATCCATGGTTTTCAGCTCCTGCTGTTCAGGCACGCCCTGTAACGACTCAATCCGCTCTCGCCGGCGCCCTGTATTGGTGCAAAAATCCCGGGTGGAACGGTGAGACCGGCGCCCCCGCGGGGCGGGGCCGGCTTACCAGTACTTGGCACGCATCGTGCTTAGTGCGCATGGGGTCGGCGCGATGATCGTGCCAGTCCCGTCCAGAGCAAACAAGCCAGTTTAGGAGCGCTTTCATGGCGAAACACGCCTTGACGAACTTCAGCCGCGGCCCGCAGGAGTTCGGCCCATGAAACTCATCACTGCCATCATCAAGCCCTTCAAGCTCGACGACGTGCGCCAGGCCATCACCGAAATGGGCGTGCAGGGCATCACGGTCACCGAGGTCAAGGGCTACGGCCGTCAGCGGGGCCACACCGAACTCTACCGGGGCGCCGAGTACGTCGTGGACTTTCTGCCCAAGACCAAGCTGGAACTGGCCGTAGCCGACGACATCGTGGAACAGGTGGTCGAGGCGATCGTCAACACGGCCCGCACCGGCAAGATTGGCGACGGCAAGATCTTCGTCACCCAACTGGACGAGGTGGTCCGGATCCGCACCGGGGAAACCGGCGGCGAAGCCGTCTGACCCGCGCCCCACTTCGTCCCAGAAGCCCACTTCACGACAGAAAAAGATTCGCCCAGGAGATAACACCGTGACTCAACTCAAGACTCTTCTGACCCGGTTCCGCAACGCGTTGCGCCTTGCGTCGCCAGCTCTGCTTGTGGCCAGTCTGCTGGCCCCCGGTCTCGCCTTCGGCGCCGATACGCCGGTGGCGGACAAGGGCGACACGGCCTGGCTCCTGACCTCGACGATGCTGGTCATCCTGATGACCATTCCCGGGCTGGCACTGTTCTACGGCGGCATGGTCCGGTCGAAGAACGTGCTGTCGGTGTTGATGCAGGTCTTCATGACCTTCTGCCTGATCGCCCTTCTCTGGGCCATCTACGGCTACAGCATCGCCTTCACGAGCGGCTCGGCATTCTTCGGGGGCTTCGACCGCCTCTTCATGAGTGGCCTGACCGTTGAATCGATGGCCGCCACCTTCTCCAAGGGCGTCTATGTGCCCGAAATGGCCTACTTCGTCTTCCAGCTCACCTTCGCCTGCATCACGCCCTGCCTGATCGTTGGCGCCTTCGCGGAGCGCATCAAGTTCTCGGCGGTGCTGGTGTTCATGGTGTTCTGGTTCACCTTCTCCTACCTGCCCATTGCCCACATGGTGTGGTTCTGGGCGGGGCCGGATGCCTACACCGACGCCGAGGCCGGTGCCGCCGCCGGGGCGACGGCGGGCTTCCTCTTCCAGAAGGGCGCGCTGGACTTCGCCGGTGGCGCGGTGGTGCACATCAATGCCGGCATCGCCGGACTGGTGGGCGCCTATTTCCTGGGCAAGCGCGTGGGCTTTGGCCGTTCGTCTTTCCAGCCCCACAACCTGCCGATGGTGATGATCGGCACCTGCCTGCTGTGGGTGGGCTGGTTTGGCTTCAACGTGGGCTCCAATCTGGAAGCCAACGGGCTCGCTGCCCAGGTGTTTGCCAACACCATCCTCGCCACCGCAGGTGCGGCTCTGGCCTGGTCTTTTGCCGAGTGGGCCTTCCGGGGCACACCGACCATGCTCGGGGCTGCTTCCGGCGCCATTGCCGGTCTCGTGGCCATCACCCCGGCCTGCGGGTGGGTTGGCCCCATGGGCGCCATCTGTATCGGCCTCATCGCCGGCCTGGTCTGTCTCTGGGCAGTGACCAAGCTCAAGGCCATGCTGGGCTATGACGACTCCCTGGACGTGTTCGGTGTGCACGGCGTCGGCGGCATCACCGGAGCGCTGCTCACCGCCGTGTTCTGCGACCCGTCCCTCGGCGGCACCGGCGTCTACGACTACGTGGCCAATCAGGTTGCGCCCTACTCCATGTCGGCCCAGTTCATCGCCCAGCTGTGGGCGGTGGGCACCACGGTCGTCTGGTCGGGGGTGGTCTCCATAGTTGGCTTCGCCCTGGTCAAGGCGACTATTGGCCTGCGGGTCAGCGAGGACCAGGAACGGGAAGGCCTGGACACCGTGTCCCACGGGGAGAGCGCCTACACCTGATTGACTCCACGGGTGACTGCGGCGGGGCCGCCCGGGCGTTATGCCCGGCCCCGCCGGAGCCACCCACCTCGCCGGCCCCTGATCCAGCCCCATTCATGGGTTTCAGGAGCCGCTCCCCGGCATCCGCCGACCGTGAACCCGATCCCGTCTCCCGGTCGGCCCGGGTGGCATAATCGCCCCACTTCGAGGTGAGGTTGCCGTCATGAAGCGCCTGTCTGCCCCTGCCGGTTTGTTGGTGCTCTGCATCGCTGGCTTCGCCGCGTCCACGGCAGTGGCGCAGGAGGCCTCGGTGTACAAGTGGGTGGATGCCCAGGGCGTCCCGCACTTCAGCGATCAGCCGCCCCTGGACAGCAGCGCTGAGGAGCTGACCATCCGCTTCCGGAAGACGGACAAAGCCGCGCTGCAGGCCCGGGTCGAAGCCGAGTCGGAACTGGACGCCGCAGCGGCAGTCCGGGAAGACCTGACGCAGACCGAGGCGGCGGCTGCCAAGGCCGACCGGCTCAAGGTGCTGGCCGAGCGGGAAGCCATCTGCACGGTGGCCAAGGATCGTATGGCAAAGTACGGCAGTGCACAGCGGCTCTACAAGCCCGGCGCCGACGGTGAGCGCATCTACCTGACTGACGAGGAACTCGATGTCGAGCGTGCCAACGCCAGCCGGGCAGTCGACCAGGCCTGCAGCAGTAAGTAGCGCCGGCCAGACGGGCAACGCCAACCATTTCACGCTTCCGGATCTCTGCTCGCCCCTTGCCGTCTTTGGCGTCGTCCTCGCTTCCCAGCTCCTCGCCCTGCTCCTGACCCTTGCCGGCCAACCCGGCTGGTTTGCGTTCTATTCACAACTGTCCCAGGCAGCGCTGCTGCTGCTCTGGATCGGCCTGATCGCGGCGGCCGTCCTCTGCCGGCTGCGCCAGTGGCTCACCCGGTTTGCGGTCCCGGAAGGCAGCGTGGTCACTTACGGGGTGGTCATGGCCTGCGTCGCGGCTGTCTCGGAGACTGCCTTCTGGCTCGGCCGTTTCCTTGGGGCCGGGCCCGATACCGGCGGTGGCTGGTTCCCGACCGACCACTGGTCCTTTCTGACCCGGAACCTCGCCATCGCCACGCTGGTGATGGCCCCGCTGCTGCGCTATTTCTATGTGTCCCAGCAGTGGCAACGGAATGTGCGCCGGGAGGCGGAGTCCCGGCTGAATGCGCTGCAGGCCCGGATCCGGCCGCACTTTCTCTTCAACAGCATGAACACCATCGCGTCCCTCACCCGCTCGAACCCGGTGGCCGCCGAGCAGGCTGTGGAGGACCTGGCCGACCTGTTCCGCGCCTCGTTGCGGGACGGGCGGCAGCTCATCCCGTTGCATGAAGAGCTGGAGATCGCCCGGGTCTATGAGCGCATGGAACAGCACCGCCTGGGAGCCCGTCTCCAGGTGGACTGGCAACTGGGCGCCTTGCCCGCCACGGCGGAAATTCCCGGGCTCACGATTCAGCCCCTGCTGGAGAACGCCATCTACCATGGCATCGAACCGTCGCCCCAGCCGGGCATCATCTCGGTCTCCGGCGAATCCGACGGCAAGCTGATCCGCATCGCCGTCACGAACCCACTGCCGCCGGTGGGTCTGACGTCCCGTCCGGGCCACGGCCTGGCCCTGGACAACATTCGCGAGCGCCTGGAGCTGGCCTTCGGCCAGGATGGAACCCTGGCAGTACTGGCTGGGCCAGACCGCTATACCGTTACTGTCACCTTTCCGGCCAACGGGGTCCGCAGCTACGCATGAGTGTCGAACCTGCCAGCGTCCTGATCGTCGATGACGAGCCCCCGGCCCGCAGCCGCCTGCGCCAGCTGGTGGGCGACCTGGAGGGCTTCAGTGTGGTCGGGGAAGCGAGCCACGGGGAGGAAGCTCTGCAGCTCTGCAACACGCTGCAGCCGGACGTGGTCCTCCTCGACATCCGCATGCCGGGCATGGACGGCCTGCAGGTCGCGAGCCAGCTGGCCGGCTGGGAACGCCGGCCCGCCGTCGTGTTCACGACCGCCTATGACGAGTACGCCATCCAGGCCTTCGAGGCCCAGGCGGTGGGGTACCTGCTAAAGCCGGTCCGCCGGGAGCGCCTTCAGCAGACCCTGGAGCATGCCGCCCGGGTGGGGCGCGCCCAGCTGCTCCGGATTCCGGGCGCCGCGCCCCGCACCCACCTTTGCGTACAGCGCACGCGGGGCCTGCAGATGATTCCCGTGGACGACATCCTCTGTTTTCAGGCCGACCAGAAGTACGTCACGGCGTACTACGCCGGGGGTGAGGCTCTCCTTGATGAGCCGCTGAAGGATCTGGAGGACGAGTTCGGGGAACGTTTCCTCCGCATTCACCGGAATGCGCTGGTCGCGGTGGCCTGGCTGGACAGCCTGGACCGGGATGACAGTGGCACCTGGCAGGTCCGGCTCAAAGCGGATTTTCCCCTGCTGCAGGTCAGCCGGCGGCATGTGGGCGACGTGAAACGGCGGTTGCGGGCCGGGGGCTAGCTACCCCGCGGGAGCGTCTTCAGGCCCCAGAGAGTCGCTGCGCGGCGATTCGCACCTGGGTGGCCTGCCTCACACGAGACTGGCTACAGAGTCGTTCACGCAGCCCCAGATCCGGCAGGCTCCACCACGGCGTGGGGGTCAATACCCGGGAGGCTTCAACTGCAAAGCCCGCCTTGCCGATGAGGGTGGCGTAGCCACCCGAAGTGTACTGGTCGCGAGGCGGATGGCGGAACAGGATCCGCACGGGCCACCACTCCAGAAACGCACGGCAGGACTCAGCGACCAGCAGCCAGCCCTCGGGCGCAAGAACACGTCGCAGGTCTGCAAGAACGCTGACCGGGTCGGAACAATGGTGCAAGAGCTGGTGGCAAACCACGACGTCCACGGAGCCGGCCTCGATCGGCAGGTGCGCAGCATCGGCCTGGTACACCTGGATGTTGCCTCCAGTCCGCGCCGCGGCCTGGCGTGCGGCATTGACGGCCTCAGCGTTGACATCCACACCGAGAATTGACGCGCCCGGGAACTGCCGTTGGAGACTCGCAAAAGCGACCCCCTCACCACATCCGGCATCCAGGACCGTTGCAAAGGACCCACCATCGCGCGGCAGCAGAGAGGACAGCTCAGCAACCGCCTCCTGCACCACATAACGTCGCCAGACATCGGTGCGCTGAAACCACTCGCCGAACCGGGATTCGGGCACATAGGAACCCGACATCGGGTCGCGATTAGCCGCCTGCACGACACTCATCCTCTACCAGATAATTCATAGCGTGCGCTTGAAGACCAGCGAAGTGTTAATGCCACCGAAGGCAAAGTTGTTCGACATCACGAATTCGTTGCTCATCACGCGACCCCCTCCCTGGAGGTAATCGAGTTCACCGCAACGCGGATCCGGATTGTCCAGATTGATCGTGGGCGCATACCAGTCGTTATTCATCATCTCGATACTAAGCCAGGCCTCAAGAGCGCCGCATGCGCCGAGGGTATGGCCGATATAGCTCTTGAGTGAGCTCATCGGCACGGGCCGACCGAACACCGCCGCCGTCGCCTGCGTCTCGGCAATGTCCCCGTGCTCAGTGGCAGTCCCATGGCCGTTAACGTAGCCAACTGCCGAAGCCGGGATACCGGCATCTTCCAGACCAAGCCGCAAGCATCGCGCCATGGTCTGCTCGTTGGGGCGCGTCACATGTTCGCCGTCGGCGTTAGTACCAAAACCGACAAGCTCCGCGAAAATCGTCGCTCCGCGCGCCAGAGCAAACTCGCGCTCCTCGAGCACCAGTACCCCCGCGCCCTCGCCAACGACCAGACCATCACGATGCAGATCGTAGGGTCGCGGCGTCGTATGCGGCGAATCATTGCGCGTGCTCGTAGCATAGAGCGTGTCAAACACCGCCGACTGCGTCGGGTCGAGCTCCTCTCCACCGCCAGCGATCATTACAGTCTGCCGCCCGAACTTGATAGCCTCGTAGGCATAGCCGATGCCTTGACTGCCTGCAGTGCAGGCGCTGCTGGTAGTAATTACCCGGCCTACTACGCCGAAAAACACGCCGATATTTACGGCGGCAGTATGGGACATCATGCGGACGTAGCTCGTGGCATTCAGTCCTTCCGTGGACTTGCTGACCAGCATTTGGCCAAACTCAGCGATGGCCGGCGGGCTGCCGGACGACGAGCCGAATGCAACGCCCGTCCGCCCTGACGTTAGCACCGGATCCGTTAGTAACCTGCTCTGGGTGAGCGCAAGTTCTGCTGCGCGTACGGCCATGACGGCCACCCGGCCCATGGTCCGAAGTTGCTTGCGCGAGTAGTGTTCGGGGAGCTTGAAATCCACTGGCGCCACGAGGTTTGTATTGAGGCCGCGATACTCAGCGTACTCAGGCTTACACACGACGAAATTCCGTCGCGCTCGCAGCGCGGCCTCTGCCGATCGCCAGTCGGAGCCGAGTGCGGAAACGGCGCCCATTCCCGTGACCACGACTCGTCGGGTCACGAGAGTCCCCCATCCACGGCAATAACCTGCCGTGTAACGTAGCTTGCGGCAGGCGACATCAGAAAGGCGACCACTGCCGCTACTTCCGCCGGTAAGCCGATGCGGCGCATGGGAATCATTTCCATTATCGCCTCCAGAGGCGCCGCTTCGATCATGGCTGTAGAAATCACACCGGGGGCGACGCAGTTGACCGTAATGCCCCGCTTGGCGAGCTCCAGGCCCAGTGCCTTGGTGGCGCCAATCAATCCGGCCTTCGCAGCGCTGTAATTGGTCTGGCCGCGGTTGCCCCGAATGCCGGATACCGAGGAGATGGTAACGATACGCCCGGGCTGGCGTCGCCGGATCATCGGCATGATGGCCGGATGAAGCACGTTGAAGAAGCTATCGAGGTCTGTGCGGAGCACAAGATCCCAGTCGTCACCGGTCAGCATGGGGAAGGCAGCGTCCCGCACGATGCCTGCATTGAGCACTACGCCATGGTATGGCCCATGAGCATCGATGTCGGCCTCGATGGCCGCGGCGGCGGCGGCGCGATCTGCTACATCGAACCGCAGCGCTCTGGCCACCGAGCCCAGTGCCGCGGCGGCGGCGACAGTCTCGGCAGCTCCCGCCTCGTTGCGCGCATAGTTGATCACAACATCGAATCCATCACCCGCAAGATGCTCGGCAATCGCCCTGCCGATTCCCGAACTGGCGCCCGTCACAAGCACCGACTTCTTTTGACTGCTATCAGGCATCGGCTTCTGCGTGGCTGGCGGGTGGTCTATAGACGGTCAGCTGGCAGGACAATGATCGTGCCCCGTCCTCCAGCAAGCAAGAGAAAACTCCCAGCCCATTGTCGCCCTTCAGGACCTCGCGAACGGTGATCCGCAAAGTCGCACCGGATTGAAAATACCCATCTGTCTGGTCGAGCCGGCGCGTCCCCAGCAGATACCCTGGTGGCACCGGCTGCGCTGCCTCGCGAAGCCTGATGCCGTCGAGAGCACCAACCGCCTGGGCCATGTACTCGATACCGACCCACCGTGGGATTCCAAGCCCCGGCTCAAAAAACGGGCTGTCGGCTGATACTGCTACCTCGCCAATCAGGTCATCGCTCCCCCATGAAACGATCTGCGTGAGCAACAGCATCGGCAGGCGATGGGGCAGAACCTCCGCGGGTGACCAGCCACGGTTCAAGGTGCTCCGCCCGACTGACGTAGGTAGACACCCAGCTTTTCACGCAGGACCTCGGGAGCGCCCTGCATTTCTCCCGTCTCAGCGCTGACCGCCACCTGGATCGTATAGCCGGTGGTTACCCTGATCTCCTGATCGTCAAACACCGCGTACCCGATCTTCAGCCTGTAGTCCCACTCGAGCAAGGTAGCGACGGCCGTAATTCGTGAGTCGAAACTGACCGGCCTGACGTATTTCACGTTGGCCTGTACGATCGGCCAGTAGTGGCCGCCAGCCAGCATCTGCCGGTAGCCATAGTCGATCTTCTCGAGAAGCGCGCACCGGGCACCGTCAAAATAGCGAAAGTAGTTGCCGTGCCAGGCGACGCCGGCAGGATCGGCATCGTGAAACGGCACCGTGAGGGAAACGCTGGCGGAGAGGTCGATACTGATGGGCAAGGGTTCTCCGCTCATGCCGGAACCTTCCTCCCGAGGCGGCTTGCAAGCACGGCCGGAATCCTGCGGACCATGCCAAAGAACAGGCGGGTGTGCATGGCGGAAATCCTGACGTTGTCGCGAAACATCCGAAAATGCGACAGCCCTTCGGGCGGATAAGTAACCGCGGTCGGGAAGAACTGTAGCGGAATACCCGCCCAATGGGCCCGCACCAGGATCTCCACGTCAAACTCCATGCCGGGTCCCGACTCGACAAGGGCAATAGTTCTGGCAATGGGGTAGACGCGGAATCCGCACATAGGGTCCTGGATGTCCCACGACCAGGTTTCCAGGCGTGCCCAGAACAGGCTTATCCTGCGCCCGTACAAGCGGGCGCTGGGCACGGTCGCGTCATAGACGGGCGACCCCGACACGAGCGATTCTGGGCGTTTTCGAGCGAGGTCCAGCAAGACCGGGATATCCCCAATGCAGTGCTGGCCGTCGGCATCGATCTGCACTGCGTGGGAGTAACCGCGCACCGCCGCAATGCGCAGGCCGCACATGACTGCTGCACCCTTGCCACGGTTCTGGGGCTCGCGGTGAAGATACACCGACGGAAAGTTGGCCACACAGTCCCGCAGCGACTTGAAACTCTCCGCGGCGGAACCGTCATCGATCACGATCACGGGGAGACCGAGCTCCCCGAGCGCAGCGATGACCGGACGAATCTGCCGGTCGTGGTTGTAGTGCGGGACCAGAATGCACGGAACCATCTCCTCAGTGCGCGCCATAGGCCAGCCGTCCCGAAGCGTGTTCCCCGCGACCAGACCGGTAGCTGAAGAGAATAGTTTCGCCGCCGTCAGTGCTCTGGAGGTTCAGTTCGAGGATCTGGTCCGGCCTGATTGGGACCTTGAACTTGAGCTGCTGGATAGCAGTCGGCTGTCCCGCGTGTCCGGTCAGTGCCCGCCCGTTACGGATTGCCAGCCACAGCTGCGCAATGCCCGGCAAAATCGGTTCGCCAGGGAAGTGCCCCTCGAACCACGAGAAATCTGCCGGCACGTGAAATGCGTAGCTCCGCGCCTGGGTTGAGCGCCTCTCGCGAATGACCAGCGGCTCCCGCGCATCCTTACGACCCAGCAGCTGGTCGATGGTTGAGATAGCGGGGATCTCGGTTGGCAATGGCGGCCCCGACGGGCCCGTGACGCGCCAGATTGGCGAACAGCCCGCATCCAGCTCCGGCTCCGCCTGCTGCAGGGCCATGGCTCGGATGGTCGCCCACCCGGCGGCAAGCGCGCACTCCAGCTCAATCTCGCTCAGCGGCAAAACCAGACAGCAATCCGGGGTACCCGCGAGCCTGATCACTGTCGGGCGCACGTTCTACCGGGTCGCGGACTCAGCAAAGCGCCGCTGGAACACAGGCCGGATGAGCCGCTCTCCCACCAGTATCGCCCCGGCGATAAGGTAAGACACCAGGCCGTTATAGAGCACCCAGGCCTCCCGTGAGGTCGCTAGCGCGGTCACGAGGGCTACGCCACCGTTCACCAGGAAGAAGCCGCACCAGACCACTGTTACCGTCCGTGTGTAACGCCTATCCGGTTCGTTCAGGCCAACGCCCGTCGTGCGCGCGATGCGTTCAATCATGGAAGGTGGCCTGACCAGGGTCATACCGAACGCGATGAGCAGCACACCGCTAACTGCTACCGGGTACAAGCGTGCCAGCACTTCGCTGTTGGTGAGCGCGATCGCAGTCGCGAAGAGGGCGCCAGCACCAAGCGCGGCCGCAGCCTGCAGCTGCGTCGCCCCGGGCACAAGGAAGCGGACGGCCAGGACCAGCAGCAAAGCCAGGCCGGCCAGACGCACGTTGCCCTGATCCAGGAGGAAATAGACTCCCAGGGGATAGGCGGCAGTCACGAGCAAAGAGGTCCCACTCAGCAGCCTGTTCCGCCTGGTGGGGCTCACAGGGTCTCGAGCACCGCGATGACGTCGCCAACCGTGCGCACGGCCTTGAACCGCTCCGGTGGAACCTGCTTGCCCGTGATCTCTCGTAACCTGACGATCAGGTCGATGGCGTCTATGCTGTCAATACCGAGATCCTGATACAGGTTTGCTTCACGAACGATCGAGGCCCTGGGGATCTCGAACTCCTCCGCGAGCACGTCGCGAACCTTCTCGAACAGATCTTCGGTCATTGCAATTCAGTCCCAGGACGAGGGTGGCGCAGACGTTCTACCGCCACGCGGCATTATAGAGCAGGACTGCGGCCAGGCACGGTGGGCTCGAGTTCCCTGGCGTAAAACCCCTCAAGCTCGACGGTGAGCGCGTGGGCCGCACGGCGCTGCGCAGCCATAGTGCCCTCGACAATTGCGACCGGCCAGGGCGGGCAGATCCGCAGGCGAAAGTCCACGCGGACCGCGGGCGCCCGGTACCAGGCCAGGTGCTTGTAGAGCGTCGGTGGCGTGCACGTGATGACGACGGGCAGGCAGTAGCATCCAGCCCTGACGGCTATAGCGCTGGCGGCGGAAGAAAACTCGAGCGCTTGTCCCGGGGTCGTACGTGTGCCCTCGGGGAAGATAACGACAGTGCGGCCAGCCTGCAGTCGCCGCGCCGCCGCATCCAGCAGCTCAGCAGGGTTCTCATTTGAGACATAATCCGCCGCCCGCACGAGAATTCCCCAGAACGGATTCCGGAGCACCCCGGCTTTCACGATGCAGTCCGCGCCGTCAAACAGACCGATAAGAAAGACGATGTCGATGAGGGTCGGGTGATTGGCGATGACGAGGCAGCCGCGATCCCGCGGCCAGTGAGCGCTGCCGTCGACGCTCCAGCGCAAGACTCCCATCGCCGCCATGAACGCAGCGAACAGGCGAAAGGCACGGGAAACCAGGCGGCGGGCAGCCTGTGCATAGGCCTCCGGATCGTGGATGATGACGCGCATCGCCATACACACGACCGTGCCCAGAAACAGGCCGCCTATTCCGAATACGGCAAAGCTGAGGCCGGTCCCGAAAACACGCCACGCGCGGTTGAGGCCGCGGCCAAGGTTTTGCCACATGCGCACAGGGATTCCGGTCACCTCAGTTCAGCCTAGCAGTTCGGCGTGCGGCTGCGCGAGCGGGACGCTGGTCGTAGCGCTGGCCGAAGTGCCCGCCTCACCCCCGAACAGCCGAGCCGAAGGCCGGCGCCTGCAGAGCGGCATCGGACGAAACCTGGCCCGGGAGGCGGCAGCCCGCCTCAACCATTGCCGCGCGGCTGACTTCCAGGTGGCAGGTGGCGGCGACACCCGCCCTGTCTTGGCAACGTGGCCCGCGCAGGCGCGGGACACCGCGATTGCGCTCAGCCACTCGGGCGGCTGGGTCTGCGCAGCCGCGAGCCACGGCCAGGCGGGACTCGGGATCGACGTGCAGGCGATCGAACGCCGCGACGTCTGGCGTCTGGCGGAATTCATGCACTGGACCGGGCTGCTGGGCCCTTCGGCAGGCGACCAGCAAGCAGACCGGAACCGGTTTACCCAACTCTGGACGCTTTGGGAGGCAGCCGTGAAGTGCGACGGGGTCTCGGTATTGGCCGCCCATATCCCGGCCTTCGCGAGCCTGGCCCGGCAATTCCGCCCCGGTACCGAGCAGTCCTGGTCAGCAGGCGGCTACTGGGCGCAAAGCATGCGGCTCGACCAGCGCCACTGGCTCACGCTCGTCGCCGCGCGCACGGCGCCGCCAGCCGTGGACATTTTCCACGTCGACCACTCGGCAGCCGCCGCCGGGCAGGCCTGATGGGGGGCACGTGGCTAGCGAGCTACACGGTCAGCTGCGCTGCTGGCATAGGGTTGGCGGCGGTCCGCGCGTCGCTCGCGCAGCGCAAGACGGGCCTGCGTCCGGGGTCGTGGGCGGCAGCGGGGGTTGATACCTGGCTGGGCCCGGTACCGGCTGATCTCTCGGCCGGGTGGCCCCACTCGATGTCCGCCTGGGACAGCAGGAACAACCGCCTCGCCTGGCTGGGTCTTCATCAGGATGGCTTCCGTGGGGACGTAGCGACGGCGATAGAGAAGTTCGGGCCGGGAAGAGTCGGATTGATCGTGGGCACCAGCACGTCTTCGATCGGGCGTACTGAAGAGGCCTACTCCTCACTGACGCCGGAGGGCCGCTTTGGGTCAGTCTTTCTGCAGCCCGCGATCCACAACCCGCACTCGACCGGCGCGTTCCTCGCTCACGTACTGGGAATTGGCGGTCCGACCATGACCATCAGTACGGCGTGCTCCTCAAGTGCCAAGGCACTGGCAAGCGCCGATCGCTGGCTACGCTGCGGGATCGTCGACATCGTGGTGGTTGCCGGCGTCGATAGCCTGTGCCGCAGTACGATCTACGGCTTCGAGTCACTGCAGCTCGTTTCGCGCGGACTGTGTCGCCCCTTCGACGAACACCGGGATGGCCTCAATATCGGGGAGGCTGCGGCGCTCGCCTTGCTGACGCGCGAGCCGCTCGGGACGCCGCGCGCTCGACTGCTCGGGTATGGGGAGAGCTGCGACGCCTACCACATGTCGAGCCCGCACCCGGAGGGCATTGGGGCGCGGCTCGCGATGGAGCAGGCGTTGCACCGGGCTGGCGTTGACCCGGCGGACGTCGGCTACGTCAATCTGCACGGCACGGGAACCCGCGGCAATGACTCGGTCGAGTCCCTCGCCCTGGCGGCCATCCTGCCCCCCGGGATCCCGGCGAGTTCCACGAAGGGCTGGACCGGGCATACGCTCGGCGCCGCGGGCCTGCTGGAGGCCGTGCTCGCCATGGAAGCCCTCACCACGGGCCTGCTCCCGGGCAACCTCAACCTGGAGAAGACGGGTGGCGACATCGCCTACCCGGTGATTGACGACAACCTGGAGGCCCGCGTGGACGTTGTGTTGTCCAACTCGTTCGGCTTCGGCGGCAACAACTGCTCGCTGGTCTTCGGGCGGGCAGACTGATGGATCTCTTCATCGCGCCACGCGCTGGAATCTGGTGCCGCAGCGTATCGGGATGGGATCAGTTCTGCGCGGCGCTGGTGGCCCAAGCAGAGCCCCAAACCTCGCCTGCCGAGCCCGTACCGGATCTCCTGCCTGCCCGGGAGGCCCGCCGGGCACCGCTGCATGTACGCCTCGCGATCGAGGCTGGAACCCAGGCTTGCCGTGGCAACGACGTGGCGACGTCCGAAGTGATGACCGTCTTCGCCTCGGCCATGGGTGATCACCAGATTACCGACTACATGTGCAGGACACTCGCAGACTCCTCACCGATGCTGTCACCGACACGGTTTCACAATTCTGTCCACAACGCCGCATCGGGCTACTGGTCGATCGGTGCGGGGAACCGATTGGTGAGCGTCGCCATCGCTGCACCACCCTGCACGTTCACGGCAGGTATCCTCGAGGCTGCCAGCCTTACCGTCTCCGAACCCGGCACGGTGCTGCTGATCGCCCACGATATTCCGGCACCGTCGCCACTGGACGCGGTTTGCAGCACCCGCCAGCCATTTGCGTTGGCCTTCCTCGTGTCTTCACAGCGCATAGCACCGCAATGGCGGGGGATGCGCCTTGAATACCGGGGAACGGCGAGTCCGTGGCCCACGCCCGAGCCTGGCTGGCTGCAGAAACTGGCTATGGATAACGAATGCGCGCGGGGAATCCCGCTGCTGGAAGCGCTGGCTGGTCACAGACCAGCAACCCTGGCGTGGCCACTGAACGAGGCCGCGCACCTGCGCCTGCAACTCGGGCCGGGCGCCGGAGCGCTACCCGACCCTACTTCTTCAGTTTGACGACTTCCCCCTGGAAGGTCACGCCGGCCATGATGCTCCCGGCGCCGCATTCGTACTCCGTAGCGCTGCTAACTGTATTGCGCTTGTAGTAGCTCTTGACGTTGATCACAGCATCGCCACCTGTCTGGAGGGCGCGGTCCTGGAATGACAACATCGCGGAGAGGAACGCCCAGTCACAGGCGATCTTGTCGGACTTGCCAAAGGCGTTGGTTTTCTTGTTGCTGGTAAAGACACCGAAGCTGCGCTCTACGGCGGGGGGTGGCTGAGAATCGCCAAAGAAGAACTTGATGCTGGGGTTCAGCTTGGCTATCGCCTCCGGGGCACTCATCGCCTCGGCTATCGGAAAACGAACCATCTCATCCCGGGCCAAAGCAGTGTTCACAACAAGCGCGGCTGCTCCGCCGATCAAGGCGGCAACAAGTTTGCTGGAGTTCATCGATTTACCCCCACAGGGAAACACGAAGTAAGAGCGGTGACGCGGCAAGTGCCTAGAGCTTCTGAAGCTCAGCGTCGATACCCTGTTTTAGCAGGGCCACCCAGTCGTTGTAGAACGGGTGGATGATCTCCTTGCCGATGCCGGCCTTGTTCTTGTAATTCATGTTGCTGCTGCTGGCATAGCGGATGCCGTAGGTCTTGGTGTCGAAAGTCACGTTGACCACAACTGTGTGTTTGTTTCGCACCAGCGTGGTGAGCTGAAGCACACCAGATTTCCCTCCTGAGGCCGTCCAGGGATACGCCTGACTCCCCCCCGCTGCACGAATGGCCTGCGCTACAGCTTCGATGGAGGGCGCCTTGCCGCTCGAGGTGAGAATGGTGTTGTTCTCCAGGTTGACGAGGAACTCTGTTCGCTTTGCTTCCGCAAGGCCGGCTATGCCGAGAAGAACTACGAGGATGATGCCGTTACGAATTGCCCGCATGATGGTCTCCTTGAGGGAACCTGGAAATTCGCCTAAAGCGACGCGGCAAGTGCCTAGGGCTTCTGAAACTCAGCATCGATACCCGCCTTCAGCTGAGCCACCCACTTGTTGTAGAAGGGGTGGATGATTCCTTTGCCGTCCTTCCCCTGATAGTTCATGTTAATGCTGCTGGAATAGCGGATGCTGTAGGTCCTGGCGTCGAAGGTCACGTTGACTACAACGGTATGCTTGTTGCGCACTAGCGTGGTGAGCTGCAAGACGCCCGGCGTCTCGCCAGACGCCGTCCACGGGTACGCCTGGCCCGCGCCTGCTGCCCGAATGGCCTGCGCAACAGCGTCGAGAGTCGGCTCCTTGCCGCTCGACGTGATGATGCTGTTGTTCTCCAGATTGATGAGAACCACGCTGCCACGCGCCTGTGCAAGGCCAGTTATTCCCAGAAGAATCAAAAAGATAATGCCGTTGCGAATTGCCAGCATGGCGGGCCTCCCTGTGGGCCGTTGCAGATGGACGGATCTTAGAACATGCCGCAAGCCAGCGCACCTCAAGGCGCGAATTGTTTACCCGAGGGGACCCCGAGGGCCCGACAACCCGCTCGGGCGGCGACGAACATCGTGAGCGTTCCTATCGCGACTGTCGTACCGATGGAGGACAGGAGAGGAATCGACGATGTCCCCAGGATGGCGAAGGCACCGGCCGTCGAGGAAGCGCCAGCGATGATCGCGTGCCTTGTATCCAGAAATTCTGAGCGCGAAACACCGGGCCGGCTGTAGAACAGGCAGTAATCCATGCCCAGGCCGGCTACCAGGACCAGCGACACCATGTGGAACAGCGAGACGGCGCCGTCGAGCCAGCTCACGGCCGCCAGGGTGAAGGCGACAGAGGCCGCCACCGTACCGGCCGACCACAGGAACCGGCCCAGGCTGCCAGTTGACCAGAGGACGAGTACGGCAATCAGCACGGTCGCCCCCGCAAGGATAGTCATGAGCCGGACCCGGTAGCCCCTGACCAGCGACTCACTGGCTACCTTGAGATCCACGAGTTCGGCGCCCGGAGACTGCGCCTGCAACCATTCGGCGAGCTTTGCTGGCGAAGTGAGGCCAGCCAGGAACACAACGGAACGCCAGCGCCCGCCGGACTGGGAGAGGTGACTGCTGACGAAATCAGCCACAAAGGCGTCGGCCAGATCTGCTGCACCGATGTTAGCGAGGCCTCGCGCTTCATCCGCGTCGGCCACGAAAGGTTGGAATGCCCCCGGCCGGAACGGTAGCTCCTGTCCGGCTTGCAGTAGTCGCTGGCTGAGTTCATCGGGCGGCGGTATCGCCGCACGTCGCCGTTGCTGGGTCGCCTTGCTCGGAAGAAGTCCGGTCACCGCAGACCAGGACGTAAGAAGACTTTTATCGCGCGCAGTCTCAAGCTGCCTGTTAAGTCCCTCCGTGCGCTCCAGTGCGGATTCGAGCGAATCAGCGCTGATGCTGATCAGATAGCGGACATCGGGCGCTCCGAATCGCTCGCGCATCTCGTGATCGCGGGCGAGGAGGGACGAGGGCAGCGGAGTCACCGAGCCAAGATTGTCGTTCCACTGGACCCCGCCGTTGGTCACCACAAACGCAATGGCAGCCACCAGCAACGGCAGCCACACACGCGCCGATAGACTGAATTCCTGGGGCGTCGAGTCATGGGGGATCCCGGGACGAAACTTCATCAGTTTCGGCAGCACCCAGCAAGTCACTGCCATGGCGCAGACGATCCCCGTGAGGGAAAACACGCCGAGCTGCGCAAGACCGCGGGATCCCGACGCGACGAGCGCTGCGTAGGCAACGATGGTTGTCCCAGCCGACGTCAGCAGCGTGCGCAACAGGACCCTTACGCCCTCACGGGGGGCAAGGTGGCGTGCGTGGCTGAAAAGATGCATCGGGTAGTCATCCACGACACCGATCAGGGTCGCCCCGAAGGCGATCGTGATGCCATGGATCTGGCCAAACACAAGACTGGCAGCGAGCAGGCCGCCGAGGACGCCAGCCGCGAGCGGGATCACGCTCAGGAGCGTCAGACGCAGCGAGCGATAGGCCAGCGCCACGATGATCAGTACGGCAACCGTGGCTAGCAGTCCCAGCAGCTGTGATTCGCGCTGGACTAATTCCTGGACGCGAGCTCCGTAGACACCGACACCGTAGAGTTCGATCCCGTCCTCGCGCTCCGCCACATCGCGGTAGGCCCGACGGACTACGCTGATGGCCCGCTGCTGGCCAGCGATGTCGAAAGGCGGCGCGACAGTCTCCGCAACGAGAAAGGCCCGTAACTCGCCGTCAGACCAGCGGGGGCTGTTCTCCGCCCCGCCGAACTGCAAGCCCTCGAGGCTGCGCGGCGCGGCCCAGACCGGATCCCGGGATATGAGCTGCGACATCTCAGGCCCACCAAGGGTAGCGAGATCCCTGACCCGCTCCGTGAGGGCAGTGCGCAGGCCCTCGCTGCTCCAGTCCACGTCGGCAAGCAGATAACGCCAGCGCCAGATCGAAGCCGGGATGCTCTCGGTGGAGACCTCGCGCTGGCCGTTCTCGACGCGCAGGAACAGCGGCGAGCGGGAAAGCACGTCACGAACGCGAGCTGACTGCCCGACTGCGTCAGCACCAGGCGGGGCCGAAATCTCGATGAACATCAGGCGCGCCCCGGCCCCCTGGCCCAGCCGCTCGACCAGCACTGCTTCCTGCTCCGTCACCGGCACGGGCAGAAAGTAGGCGAGATCATAAGTGGGCCTGACCTTCCACAGCACGAGCCCTAGCCCGAGGCTAAGCCCCAGAACAGTGCCGATCAGCCACCGGCTGGCGGAGCCTACTGGCACGAGTCAGGTCCCAGCCTGGGGAAAAATCATTTCCTGCCACTCACCCTGGCCCTGGTCGAAGCGCAGGCGCAGTAGCGTCACGCCAGTACCAGACGCACTGATTAGCGTGAACATGTCCTTGCGGCTGGAGACCCTGGGCCTGAGCTCCAGCGTCCATCCCTGGGGGTCCTCGTCGAGCTTGATCGTGAAGACGCCATCCAGGGCCGCAGGGTCGCGGTTCATCAGTCCGATGATCCCGGCATGGAAAGCCTGCCAGCGGGCATCGCCCGTGAGGTCCAGAGTTCGGCTCTTCCCCTGCCGCTCCAGAGTCAGGGTGCGGGCGGTGATCCGCACACGCTCCTCTGTGGGCAAGACGACCCGCTTGTCGATCGTGCCGTCCCTGTAGATGCGGAGTTCTCCACGGAGCTCGATTGGCTCCACAAGAAGTACCGACATGCGCCTCTCGACGAAGGGTATGGCGCCCTCGGGAGCTGGTGCCAGCCTTGCCAGAAAGGCAGCGACGCGCTCCGGGTCGTCGCTGCCCGCCTGTACAGCGGTGGCTACGATGAGCAGCAGAGTCAGCCCGCGGCTACGGATTCCAGAAATCATAGAAATTGAACCAGTTACAGGGCGCCGCGCGCACCTGGCGCTCCAGTCGGTCCGCGAAAAAGGCCACCCGCTCCCTCACGAAGGCATCCCGATGCCGTTCTTCGAGCCCCGCGTCGTTGGCCACCTCTTCGACATCGATCTGGTAGCCCCGCCCATCGAAACTGGCAAGGACGAGGTACACAGGCACCCGAAACAGGTGAGCAATTATGAACGGGCTCGCCGGGAAACGGGCCTCTGTGCCGAGAAAAGTAACCCCGATCGTTCGCTCGTCGGTGCGATACCGGTCGCCGAGCCAGCCTATCCACTCGCCAGCGCGCAGACACTCGCCAATCCGCAGCGTCAGGGCCAGCGGCTCTCCAGCCGCATCGAGGATGTTCGCAGCGAACTGGGGATCAACCCGCTCAAGTCTGTCTATGAGCCGATAGTTAAGCTTCCGGTCAAGGAGCAGCCGCAGGCGCAACGCCGTATTGGCGAGACCGGCCTGGCGCGCCGCCTCAACACTGCCGAAGTGGGCACTGAGCAGGATGCAGCCGCGACCCTGATCCAGCGTCGCCTCCATTTCTTTCTGGCCAGTCACCCGGATTGGGATGCCGTGTCCGCGCGGCGACAGAAGAAAGGCCCGGTCAACCGTGACGCATGCAAAAGTGTAAAAGTGCCGGAAGCTATCCAGTATCCCGGCGGGCCGACCCAGCACCCGGGTCAGGAATTCGCGCGAAGCCCGGCGCTCGGCGGGCCTGGCCAACAGAAAGTAGGCCGCAATCGGTGCTACGCAGAGGTGTGTCACCCGCCGCCCGGCGAAGCGGGCAAGGCCCTCGAGGAACCAGAGTCCGGCGCCGTAACCGGCCTCGGGGCGAGCATGCCAGGGTATGGGCTCGACATGCTGCGCCACGTTGCTCAGTCGCCCCCCGCTCCGACCGCGTTACTCGCGTTGAACAACCGGAGTACGGCATCGTTAGGCAGCTTGCCGCTTGCCGAGCGTGGGAGCCCCGGGACCATAAGGATCGGGCGCGGTATGAAGACCGGGTCCAGGACGGGCCTTAAGGCCGATCGGACGGCATTGCGATCGAGAGAACGAGACACCACCAGCGCTGCCAGGCGGGTGCTGTCCGCCAGACCCGGTACGGGGAACACCACGGCGTCGTCTACGCCGGGGATGGACATGATCAGGCGCGTCACGTCCACGAGCGAGGTGCGCTTGCCACCGATCTTCACGAGATCACTGTCGCGACCAACCAGCAGGAAGCTGCCGTCCTCATCAAGCTCCAGGGTATCCGGCAGGGGCACTGGCGCCTCCAGGTGTGCTGCCGAGATCACAGTAGCGCCAGCGTGGTAACGAGCCCGAAACCCCTCAAACAAGCGGTAGCGCTCGGTCAGTACTGTTCGCCGCCACGCCATGCTGCCCACCTCGGTGCAGCCATAGATCTCCACGACCTCGCAGCCGCACATTGCCTCGAGAGAGGTCGCGAGCCCAGCCTCAAGCGGGGCGGTTGCCGAAAGAATCCGCGCCAGGCGAGGAAACCCGAGCCCGGAGGCGACCAACGCGCGCAGGTGGACGGGCGTGGAAACGAGGACGCAGGGCCCTGACACCTCGTGGAGCGTAGCTACCACGTTCGCCGGGTAGAAGGGTCGCCCGTCGTGCATGGTTGCAGGCCCTCGCAGGGCTGAAAGCGCCGTTGTTTCCAACCCGTACATGTGTTGGGCCGGAACGGTAGACACCACGGTGAACTCCCCCAGCCCGGCCGGGAAGTAGGACTGGAGATTGATCTCGGTCGATCTGACCAGCACCTGCCAGCTCTTGTGCTGGGGCACCGAAGACCCTGTCGTCCCGCTCGTGAAGACGACTGCTGCCAGAGCGCTGCCGGGGATCTCGGTGTTGGCAGCAGGGCCGGTGGCCGACGCATCTGTGAAGACCACCGGTGCATCCAGCCGCCTGCCTGGTACGTCCGTCAGCACGCAACTACCAGCCCAGTCGCGGTGGATTGCGAGGACGGTTTCATCGAGAGGGTTCGGCGGCAGAAGCGTCGCCAGCCCCCGCGTCAGCGCTGCTGCAAACCCAACCAGGAAACGATAGCGGTCTTCGCAAATGTTGATGACTGCCCCCACGTCGGGCAAGGCCAAAGCCTGCCCGCCAACCTGGGCGAGGAATTCAGCAGCAGTGACGGGACGACCCTTGCTGATAGCGATAACGTCGCTGGAAGCGCGGGCCAGCAGCCTGGTACCCTTGAACGTCACTAGGGGCTTATGACCACTGTTGCGGGGGTGCACGGGTGAGCGCGTCCCGGATGGCTTCAGGACCCTGCCACGGTGACGCGGTTGGCATCAACGTGCCGGGCAAGGCTCCGCAGGTTGGCGAAAACGCGCTTCGTCGCCTCGTCTTCAGCGCGCAGCTGTACACCGTAGCGTTGCGCGATGGCTACGGCGATCTCGAGGGCGTCGATCGAATCGAGGCCAAGCCCATCGCCAAACAAAGGCGCCTCCGCAAGAAGGCTGTCGGCCGTCACGGTTGAGAGGTTAAGCACCTCAACGATCATGCAGGCAAGCTCGCGCTCGGTATCTGTCTGCGTCGTCACCCTGGTCTCCACTGAAATGATTAGGAGGAAAGCCCCCGAATAGTCAGAAAGAGTACAGCACCCACACGTGAGCCGCAGCGGCGGCTTCGTATGGCATGATAATCCCTGGAGTGGCCTTGCGTTGGGCCGTGCTATCAGGGGCAGTCGAGCATGACAGCGACCCAATCCGGGTCTATCTCCGACGCACGTCTGCGGCAGGCCGGCGGTGGCCCCGAACCTGTCTGCCCGCAGCTTTACGCTGCCCGCGACGGGGCCACCCCCAGAGAGCCAGACCCCTTCTTCAGACTGCAGTTCCGCACCGACGCCATCCAGGGCGACGACTCCACAGTCTTCTGCGTACCACTGCGGCCCCTCGGCGGAGGGAGTCCCTGGGAAACGTGGGCGGGTCCGGAACCGATCGAATTGGATCTGGCCCATGACATCAGGGCTGTGGCCAGCGCCGATCACGTCGTCGTACATGCTCGAAAGGCCGTCGGCCCCGATACAGACATGACAGCAGCGACACTTGCAGTTTACGGTGGAATTCTCCACCGCATTCGCGATCTCGGCTACTCAAACCTCGTGCGTATCTGGAATTTTGTTCCCGACATCAATGGTGGTTCGGGGGACGATGAGATCTACACGCGATTCAATCGCGGCCGCGCCGCCGCGTTCGATCGCCTGGATCTGCACCCGCGACAATTTCCCGCGGCCACCGGCGTCGGCTGCCCGGCGGGAGCCCCCCTCACGGTAATCATCCTGGCAAGCCGGTCGGAACCACTGGCAATCGAAAACCCGCGCCAGGTCAGCGCCTACCACTATCCCCGGCAGTACGGGCCTCGCCCGCCCGCCTTCGCCCGCGCCATGGTCCTGCCCGACCGGGAAGGTGGCAAACTGTTCATCTCAGGCACTGCAAGCATCGTCGGGCACGAATCGCAGCACAGGGATATCGAGCCCCAACTGCAGGAAACACTCGCGAACCTGGACCAGCTTATGGCAACGGTCTCGGCGCGCCTGCCGGGCGTCGCGGTGGGACCCCGGCGCATCTGGCGGGTTTACCTGCGCGACCCCGCCGATCTCGAGCGCGTGGAAGCGGAGGTCGCTCGCCGCCTCGGCGGCAGCGACAGCGTGGTATTCCTGGAGGCGGATATCTGTCGCCGCGAATTGCGAGTCGAGGTTGAGGGCGTCTGCGCGCTGACGACTGCCAGCGCGCGATCCCTCGCCTGATCCGCCATGCGCATCGCCTTCATCTCAGCCAACCGCGAGCACCTGCCCGACCCGGTACTTCCCCTGGGCATCCTCTATATGATGAGTGTTGCCGGTGAAGGACACGAAAAGACGCTTATCGACCTCTGCTTCGAGGAACAGCCTCTGGAGTTCCTGGCCCGGCGTCTGCGGGAGTTCGAACCAGACCTGGTCGCCGTCAGCATGCGCAATATCCAGAATGCCGACTACACCGACACCGGCACCACGCTGGGCTACTACGACCAGGTGGTGCGCACCATCCGCGAGCATAGCCCTGCCCCGGTAGTGATGGGCGGGGGCGGCTTCAGCGTAATCCCCAACGAACTTATGGAGCGGTTTGGCCTCGACTACGGCGTCACCGGCGAGGGAGAACAGGCCTTCGCGGAACTGGTGGCGCGGCTGGCCACTGGCTCGCGGGACACCGGTGGCATCAGAAACCTCCTGGGGGGCAACGGCACCGCACTTGCCGGGGGCTTGAGCCGCCACGACTTTCTCGATATCAAGCGCAACGTGCAGCCGGACCGGCGCTGGGCAGACCCGCGCTACTACGAGTACTCCGGCATAACGTCCATCCAGACCAAGCGCGGCTGTGCCATGCAGTGCGAGTACTGCACCTACCCGCTGATCGAGGGTCGCACCATTCGCCAGCGTGTCGGCGACGTCGTGGCAGATGAATGGGAGGCAATGCTCGCCGCTCACCCGGCTATCAGTCACGTATTTATCGTGGACTCAGTGTTCAACCTGCCACCACGTCATGCGCGGGAAGTCTGTGAGGCGTTGATTGCGCGTGGTTTGAACACACCCTGGACCTGCTATCTCAACCCGGTGCGCTTCGATCAGGAACTGGCCGACATCATGGCCCGCTCCGGCTGCCAAGGCGTGGAAATCGGCTCAGACTCAGGCACGGATCAGGGCCTGGAGCGGCTGAAGAAAGGCTTCACGACCGAAAAGATCCGCCAGACGAGCCGCATCTGCCAGCAGGCGGGCATCAAGGATTGTCATACCTTCATCCTCGGCACGCGGGGAGAGACGCTGGATGACGTCGCGCGCTCACTCGATTTCATCGAAGATCTCAACCCTTATGGCGCCATCCTGATGGCCTACAAGGACGACCGCGAGGCCGTGGACCCGGAACTTGCCGCTCGCCTCGGTGAATTTCGGGCCAAGGTACTGGCGACTATCGAGGGTCGAGCAAAGCCCCGCAAGCGCTGGGTGGTGCCCTCGCTTGGGCTGCGGTTCAACAGTCGGCTATTCGGGGCGCTGCGGAAGTCAGGGATGAAGGGTCCGCTCTGGCAGCACGCGGCCTAGCCTCAAGAGCGATTTTCCAGAGGGGCCGCGAAGGCAGACTGGTGTGGTGCAGTGAAGCGGTATCGGGTAACGTATTTAGTGTTAAGGGCAGTTGGAGTCTTCGATGAATCAGCACGCGCGAATTCTAAGCTTGGCGCTCCTGGCTGCCACAGCAGTCCTCGCCGGTTGCGCCACCAGCCGCAGCGAGATAGATCTACCCGCAGCTCCACAGGCCGTGGCCACAAAAACACCGACTACTACTGCCTATATCCGAACTGTTCGCGATGCCCGCGTATTCGAGGAGGCTCCCGGAGAACCCAGCACCCCATCGCTCGGCTTCGGCGGATCGGCGCAGGCGACTGCAGACATCAAGGCACGCGCGGTGGGCCGCAAGCGCAACACCTTCGGCAAGGCACTCGGTGACATTCTGCTTAAGGACGGGCAGACAGCGGAATCAGTGATTCGCGATCAGCTCGGCGCCGCCCTCAGCGAAGCCGGCTACCGGGTGGCGCCCGATGCTGCGCAGGCGGGCCCCGATGCGGTCCCGGTGGATGCCTCGATCACCAAGTTTTGGACGTGGTTCACGCCGGGATTCTGGGCTATCACTGTCAGTGCCGACATCGCCACCGATATCACAATCGGCGATGGGGCAGCCAAGTCCGTGGTCGCCTACGCCGAGGACAAGAAGCAGGTCGCCGCCGACGGCACGTGGATAGACATTTTGTCCCTGGCGCTGGATGACTACAGAAAGAAAGCCGCAGAGGCTTTCAGGCGTTAACCGAATTTTTTGCAGCCCGATTCGCCTGCAAGCGATCACACGTAGATGTCCGCGTTGCTGCTGACTGTGGCTCGTTCTGACAAACAGGAAAATTCAATGAAGATGTCCATCTTGGCAGCCAGGCACGGCGCGGGACTCGCGCTGATTCTCGCCGCTAGCGGCGTGGCGTACGGGGACGGCAATGTCGTTGGCACCATTGGCGTCCGATCCCTGACTGGTGATCTATGGAGCGACCTCGATAGCGATAACCAGCTGGCGATTGGGGTCTCAGCAGATTTCGGACTGGGCGAGATTCCGCTCTACATTTCTACGGGCCTCCAGGTGTCGGCCTCCGACGGTGGAGAGGGCGACTCTACGGCCTCAGTCGCCGACTTGTCAGTTGGCCTGAAGCTTATGCCAACCAAGGGGACGATTCGCCCCTATGTGGGGGCCGGTGTCGCCAGCGTCGGAGCCTCCATTGATACTGACTTTTTCGGCGATGACGATGACCAGTCCTTCGGCTTCTACGTTGGCGGCGGTGCTCTTTTCCGGATTGGCAGTCACTTCACCATGGGTGTCGATTTGCGTTATGTCGGCGGGACTGACATTGAACCCTTTGGAATCAAGGGTGACGCCGATTCCGTGACGGCGATGGCTCTCTTTGGCTACAGTTGGGGTGATTAGCGCCTAAAGCCGCTCCTGCGGGTCATTTCGCTGGCAAAATGCCCCCATGACCACCTCCCGCCTGCCCACCACCGCCGCGCTGGTCGCCCTTGGCGTTTCGGTCGCCGTCGCCGGCTACGTGTGGGTGGAACAACGCTCCGGCATCGGCCAGCGGGTCGCGGAGCTCCGGGAGAGTGCCGGCGCCACCAGCTCCGAGCTGGCCGCACTCCGGGCCCGGCTCGACGAGGTCTCCAACGGCCGGCGCCTGCTGGACGATGACATGGACCGCCTGCGGGAACGCGTGACCCGGGAAACGGAAGCCCTCGGTGAACTTCCGGAACGCGTCGGCCAGCTGGAGCAGAACATCGACCGGTTCGTCGGGGCGGGCGACAAGGTCCGCTCGGCGTGGCTCCTGGCCGAGTCCGAACACTACATGCGCATTGCCAATGCCCAGCTCGGCCTGGCCGGCGATGTCGCGGTCGCGCAGACAGCGCTTGGTCTGGCGGACGACGCACTGGGCGAGCTGAACGACCCGCGCCTGACGCCGGTGCGCAGGCTGCTTGCCGAAGAAATCAATGGCCTCAAGTCCGTGCCCCGCCCGGACACGGAAGGCATCGTGCTGAGCCTTGGCAGTTTGTCGGACAGCCTGGAAACGCTGCCCCTGAAGATCTCGGCGTCCGAGGCCTTCCGCGCCCGGCCGGAAAAGCCCGCTGCGCCGCTCACCGGATTTGCCCGCGCACTGGCCGCCACCCGTTCGGCCCTCGCCAGCCTCGTCAGTGTGCGCCGCTCGGATGACCCGGTTGCACCCTTGCTCTCGGAGGCCGAAGAGACCGTCCTGATTCGCAGTCTCGACCTGGAACTGCAACTCGCCCAGCTGGCGATCATGCGGGGTGACGCGGGCATGTACCGCCGCTCCGTTGAGGCGGCAGGCAACCGGTTGCGGGAACACTTCGACCTGGCCTCGCCCGAGGTACAGGCCGCTCTAGAGTCCCTGACCGACCTGTCCGCAGCCCGCCTGCCGGAAGAGCTGCCGGATATCTCCGGCTCCCTGGACGCCCTGCTCCGCCTCAGTACCCCCGCCAAGCCTGCTGCGGTGGCCAAACAGGGCCCTCGATGAAAGTTGGTCTGGTCATCGTCCTGGCGCTGATCGTTGGCACTCTGGCCACGCACCTCGTGCTGCCAGACAACGGCTATGTCCTGATCAATTTCCGGGGCTACATCATCGAGACCTCGGTCCCTATCCTCGCGCTGCTGCTCCTGCTCGGGTACCTGGCGATCCGCTTGCTGGTCCAGGTGTGGAGAGCACCGCGCCGCCTGGGTGAAGCCTGGGCAACCGCCCGCATCAATTACGCGGGACGCCAGGCCACCCAGGGCTACATCGCGCTGGCCGAAGGGCGGCTGGCGAGGGGCGAGCGACTCCTGACCAGGGGCGCACGGTTGTCGGAGACGCCGCTGCTGAACTACCTCGCGGCCGCCCGGGCGGCGCAGATGCAGGGCGACCGGGACCGACGGGATGGGTGGCTGCGCATGGCGTGTGAGAAGGAGCCCGCCGCCCAGGACGCTGTCCTGCTGACCCAGGCGGAGCTCCAGCTGGAGGATGGCCAGTACGCCGAAGCACTGGCCAGCCTGAACCGCGTCCGGGAGCGCCACCCCACCCATGCCCAGGCGCTGAAACTCCTCGGCGAACTCCACTATCGCCGCCGGGAGTGGCAGCCACTGGCTGAACTGCTGCCGCTCCTGCGCCGGCGGGGCAACGTGCCGGCTGAAATGCTGGATGAGTGGAGTGTGGATGCCTACGGCAACATCCTGACCAGCGTCCGCCTCGACCGGGTAGCACTCGACCGGGTCTGGGAGGACATTCCCCGGCACCTGCGTCGCGAGCCCCGCCTGACCCTGACCCGGGCGCAGGCGCTGATCAGCTGTGGTGCCACGGAAGATGCTGAGGTGGAAGTCCGCCGCACGCTCAAGGAAGACTGGAGTGAGGCGCTCATCGACCTCTACGGCGAGCTCGCTACCGCCGATCCCTCGGCTCATCTCAAGCGCATCGAAGCCTGGTTGAAGGAGCGACCCGAAGACCCCGCGCTGCTGCTGGCGGCGGGTCGGGCCAGTGTGCGCCATCAGCTCTGGGGGAAGGCCAGGAGCTATCTTGAGGCCAGTCTCGCCATCCGCCCGGCGCCGGAGGCCTACCGCGCGCTGGGTCAGCTCATGGCCCGGGTCGGAGAAGCCCAGTCTGCGTCCAGGGCCTTTGAGCGGGGCCTGGCGATGACCGGCGCAGCTGCAGGAACGCCCGTAGGAGCGCCCTTAGGCGCGATACCTACAGATCGCGCCTAAAGGCGCTCCTACGGGCGCTCCTACTGGGGCTGACTGCGCTTGCTGTTCAGCCAGCTGACCAGGGGCTTCCACTGCTCCCAGTCGGGCCAGGCCAGGTACTCGGGCAGTTCGTGGATGCCAAGGCCCCGGGTGTAGGCCCGCACGTAGTTCTGGGCTTCCCGGAGCTTGGTGACGTAGGGCATCCGGAGCTTGCTGAGGTAGTCGTCCAGTTCCTGGGAAATCAGCGTGGACTCCCGCACGCGATTGCCGACCACCGCCAGTTTCACTTCCTTCCGCTCGACCTTGCCCACCTCCCGCAGCTCATCGATGAACTTGCTGGACGCGGTGATATCGATAGTGGAGGGCAGGACGGGGACGACGACGGTTTCCACGCGGCGGACCAGGTCCTGGAGATCCCGGCCGTGGCATCCCGCCGGTGCGTCGATGATCACGACGTCGGTACCGCGGGGCACGGCACGCATGCCCTGGTCGAAACCGGCCACGCCCCTGATTTTCGGGCGGGTCTCAGGCCGACGCTCGAGCCAGTCGAGGCTCGAAGCCTGGCGGTCGCAGTCCACCAGAGTGACCTTTTCATCGCGACCGGCGTAGTAGGCAGCCAGGCTGGTGGCGATGGTGGTCTTGCCACTGCCGCCCTTGGAATTCAGAACCATGATATGACGCATGAATCGGCTACCCTTGTTTTTCTTGGTATTTTTGTCCGCCGCTGCGCGACGGACGCGTAACATTAGCGATCGATTTAACAAAAGTCCACGCCGACCTGCGCCCGCTATAATTCAATCTCGCGTTCAGTCTGGATCCCCGTTGAGCCACTCCCCAACCATGCACGTTCCGTTCACCAAGATGCATGGCCTGGGCAATGATTTTCTGCTGATCCGCGGGGACGGCGTCCCCCTGCCCTCACCCGCACGCATTCGTCACCTCGCCGACCGTCGCCGCGGCATCGGCTTCGACCAGCTGCTGTGGCTTGAATCCGCGCAACGTCCCGGTGACGACATCCACTACCGCATATTCAACGCCGATGGCAGCGAAGCCGAGCAGTGTGGCAACGGGGCGCGATGCATTGCACGGCTGGTGGCCAGGCCTGGTCAGCAGGAACTTCAACTGGGCCACGGGAGTGGTTCGTCGCCAGCCAGGCTCGGGGCCGACGGCATGGTCAGTGTCGGGATGGCGGTGCCGGAGTTCCGTCCTCCGCTGGTACCGTTCAGGGCGCCGGAGGAGTCGCTGCGTTATACGCTTGGAGCGAACGGCGAAGCCGTCGAAGTCGGCGTCGTGTCCCTGGGTAACCCACACGCCGTTCTGCAGGTTGCTGACGTGGCCACTGCGCCGGTGGAACGCCTCGGCCCGGTGCTGGAGCGCCATGAGCGTTTTCCGAACCGTGCTAACATCGGTTTCATGCAGGTCCTCGCGCCAAACCGCATTTCTCTGCGGGTTTTCGAGCGCGGCGCTGGGGAAACGTCGGCGTGCGGAACGGGCGCCTGTGCGGCAGTGGTCATCGGCCGCATCTGGAACCTGCTGGAGCCTGAGGTAACCGTCGACCTGCCGGGGGGTTCCTTGCAGATCCGGTGGCAGGGGCCGGGTCACCCGGTGTGGATGACCGGTGAAGCAGTCACGGTGTTCGAGGGAACGGTTCAGATATGAGCACGCTGAAGCAGCTGCACGTTGCACACAATGAACTCACCGAAGAAAGCATTGCCGAGTACCTCCAGGCCAATCCCGAATTTTTCGAACGTCACTCCGGGTTGCTGAGCAGCCTCAGGCTCCCCCACGACGCCGGGGGTCCCTCGGTTTCCCTGGTCGAGCGGCAGGTGCTCGTCCTGCGCCAGAAAAACCTGAAGCTGGAACGCAAGCTCAACGAACTGCTGGACGTAGCCCGCAGCAACGATGCGCTGGCCACCCGTATCCATGCCTTGGCCATGCTGATGCTGGCGACTCCGGACAAGGCCAGTGCCGTCCAGGTACTGGAAGAGCAGTTGCGGCTTTCTTTCAACGCCGACCAGTCGGTTCTCGTGGTCTTCGACGACCCGGCGGGCAGCGTGGCGGGCAGCGGCCCCAGTCGCTTCCTGCGGGTGGTGGAGCGGGACGACCCGGCCGTCGCGCCGTTTCGGACCTTCCTCCAGTCCAACGCCCCGCGGTGCGGCCAGGTGCGGGATGCCCAGCGGGACTACCTGTTCGGAGCCGGCAACGTGGAAATCGGTTCCGTCGCCCTGGTGCCCCTCGGAGAAAAGTCCGAGGTGGGTTTTCTCGCCATCGGCAGCCGGGATGCAGACCACTTTCACCCGGGCATGAGCATTGATTTTCTGGCTCGCCTTGGCGAGCTGGTCAGCTGCGCCCTGCGGACCCGGGCCACCGTCTGATCCCCTCCCGGGCCTGACGGGAATCTTCACCAGCACTCGAGGCCTCCGCGAATGGATGCGCGGCACTGGCAGACGGCCGAACACTTTCTCGAGCACCTGACGCTCGAGCGCCGCCTGTCGGCAAACACGGCCAAGAGCTACCGTCGCGACCTGGTCTGTCTTGCCGAGTTCTGTGATCGGCAGTCCATCGCGGCATTTACCGACCTGCGCTCCCATCACCTGCGGCGCTTTGCAGCCGTCAGCCACGCCGGCGGACTCTCGCCCCGGAGCATCCAGCGGCGCCTGTCCGGGGCCCGTAGTTTCATGAACTACCTGATTCGCGAAGGGCACCTCAAGAACAATCCGGTGGCGGATGTGTCCGCCCCCCTGGTGCCGCGCAACCTGCCGAACACCCTGGACGTGGACCAGATGGCCCGGTTGCTGAAGATCGAGGGCGACGAGCCCGAGACCATCCGGGATCGAGCCATGCTGGAACTCTTCTATTCCTCGGGGCTGCGGCTTGCGGAACTGGTGGGACTGGATCTTGGCGCCGTGGATCTCGCGGATGGCACGGTCCGGGTCACCGGCAAGGGCAACAAGACCCGCATCGTGCCTGTGGGACGCCAGGCGCGGGAGCAGATCCGGGACTGGCTGCTGATTCGCGTACAACTCGCGGGCAGCGGGGAACAGGCGCTGTTTGTGAGCACGCGGGGCAAGCGTATCAGTCCCCGCTCAGTCCAGATGCGGGTGCGCTACTGGGCGCTGCGGGCCGGAGTCTCCCAACGGGTTTACCCCCACCTCTTCCGGCACAGCTTTGCAACCCACGTGCTGGAGTCGAGCAGCGACCTCCGGGGTGTCCAGGAGATGCTTGGCCACGCCGACATCAGTACCACGCAGATTTACACCCACCTGAATTTCCAGCATCTGGCCCAGGTGTACGACAAGGCGCATCCCCGGGCACGCGTGAAAAAAGGGACTTAGCCGCCGTAGGAGCGCCGACCGAATCCGGAGAGGCGCGTTATAGTCAGGCCCAGCACTACGCACCGGAGCCGTCTTATGCACATGCAGAGAATTCTCTTCAGCGTCGTCGCCATCGCCAGTTTTCTGGGCAGCCCGCTCGGGACCCTGGCTGATGATGGCCCGCCGCCGATGCCCGGCAGGGAGTTCTGCAAGGAAAATCCGGGCAGGTGCGAGGAAGCCCGGGCCAGGCGGCAGGAGTTCTGCACAGCGAATCCGGAAAAGTGTGAACAGATGAAGGCGAAGCGCGCGGAGCGCCGCGAATTCTGCAAAGCCAATCCGGAAACATGCAAGGAACAACGGGAGCAATTGAAGGAAAGGCGGGCCGAGTTGCAGGCCAAGTGCCAGGCAGACCCCGCCAAGTGCGATGCAATGAAAGATGAGGCCCGCAAGAGGTTCCAGGACCGGCCGGGCGGCCCGCCGCCACCCGCCCCACCTCCCGCCCAGTAGGCGGGAAAAGGGGACAAGCCACAATTGCCGCGGGCACGCGGGTAATGAGGCATGTCCCCTTTTGCCCCCATTTAATTTTGCAGGGCGGCGCCAGATAGTCAGT
>JANNXJ010000004.1:0-106324 GCA_031409515.1 Gammaproteobacteria bacterium
CATCGCCGTTCCCCGGCCAGGCAGTGCAGCACTGGGAGTCGGAATCTCCAGGGATTTCTTGCGGAGCCACATCGGACAGACCTCGAAGTTCGGTTGGTCTGAGAGTGCCATAGTGTGGCGTTCCAAGGTACCTCTGTTAACTTTAGAGACCATGCGCATCCTGGCCGTCGTCGCTGCACTGCTTCTCCTTGCCCCGGGAGTTGCGGTCATTGCGGCCGACGAGAGTGCCGCTGCCACCGAGCGCTACCTGCGCCTGATGACCGAAGGGCGCAACGCGGAGGCTATTGCCGCCGCCCGGGAAGTGCTGACTCTGACCCAACAGCAGTTCGGCGCAAGCAGCGTCGAGGTCGCGGCTCCCCTGATCAACCTAGCCACCGCCCAACTCCGCAACGGGGACCTCCGGGACGCGGAAGCAAACTACAGGGCGGCGATAAGCCTGCTGGAGCTGCGCGAGGGGTACCTGTCGCCGCGCCTGGCTAACCCTCTGGTGGGGCTTGGCGAAACCCTGGTGCGCAGCGAGCAGTATGTCCTGGCGACGGAAGCCTACGAACGCGCCCTCCGCGTCAACCACGTGAATGAGGGCTTCTACAACCTGGAGCAGATGCCGATCCGGGATGGTCTGACGGAGGGCTACCTGGGCCAGCAGAACCTGGAGAAGGCCAACTTCCATCAGGAGGCTGAGGCCTATATTCAGCAGCGCAAGCTGGGTAAGGACAACCTGGAGTTTGTGGCAGCCCTCGAAAAACTCGGCCGCTGGTATGACCGTACGAACCAGACCGAGTCTGCCCGTCTGGCTTATCAGAACGCGGCGCGGGTGGTCGAGAAGGCCAAGGGCGAGGACTCGCCGGAACTCGTCGATCCCCTGCTCGCAATTGCAGAGACCTACCGTCAGCAGGCCCTGCTGCCCCCCGAGCCGGACTCCACCCAGTCGGCGGAGACGCTGCTGCCGATGAGCAGCATGATGCTCCGCAAGGCCCTCGCTATCGTGCAGGCGGAGGAGCCACCGGATCCGGCCCAGCGGGCTCGCATTCTGGTGCGCCTTGGCGACCTCTACATGATGTGGGACAAGCGAAACACCGCGTCGGCCCGCTATCAGGAGGCCTGGCAGGCGCTGTCGGCAGATCCGGGGCTGGTAACGCAGCGGGATGACTATTTCTCCCAGCCGGTCCGCATCATGGGTCCGGTGTTGCCGGCCATCTACCCCCCGCCAAAGCGGAATGCGGCGCCGGTGCAAACCAAGGACCTTGAGCCCGGCTTCGTCGTGGTCCGCTACGGCGTGAATCAGCTCGGCCGGGTCACCGACGCCAGTGTTATCGAGGCAGATCCGGCCAATCTGCTGGAGGACGGAGTGACCCGGGCGGCAAGTCTCACGCTGTTCAGGCCGCGCTACGTCGATGGGGCGCCCGTGGACACCTCCGGACTGATCCTGCGCCACGAGTTTCGCTACGCGCCGAAGAAACTTGAATCCAAGGAGGCCGAACCAGCCGAAGACGACAGCAAACCCCTCGAGCAACCAACGTCCGGGTAGCCAACCTGTGCTTAGAATAGGCCATGCTCAAACCCACACTCAGTCTCCTTATCCTTTGTCTGCTCGGCCTGTCGGCCACAGCGGCACTGCCCGCCCGGGATGATCTCGACGCGGTCCTGCTCCGCAATGTGAGCAATGGCTTTGTCGACTACGACGGCATCAAGGCCGACCCTGCCTTCAGCCGCTACGTTGCCGGGCTCGCCACCGCGGGGGATGCCAGCCTCGACGACCGCAACGCCCGCCTCGCCCTGCTGATCAACGCCTACAACACCTTCGCGATCCAGGGGATTCTGGACGGTTACTCACCCGCCTCGATGCTGGGCCGCTACACCTTTTTCAAGCGCCGGGAGTACAGCCTCCTGGGGACCAGGACGACACTTGAAGACCTGGAGCACGGCCAGCTGCTGCCACTGGGCGAGCCGCGGCTTCACTTCGCCATCGTCTGTGCGTCCATCTCCTGCCCCCGGCTTGCCAGTCAGGCTTACGCGCCGGCGGCTCTCGATACCCAGCTCGAGGCAGCGGCCCGGGCCTTCGCCAATGACGGCACACGGAACCGCTACGACACAGCACGCCAGATCGCGTTCCTTTCCCGGATCTTCGACTGGTACGAGGCAGACTTCGTCGCGGCAGCCGGCTCGACCCAGAAGTACCTCGCTCGTTATGTCAGCGACCCGGTCGTCAGGGATATCCTCGCCCGGGACGGGTTCAAGGTCCGGTTCGTGGACTACGACTGGGACCTGAATGGCGTCTACCGGGGTAAGCCGGACTGACTGTAAGGAAACGGACAACGACCCCGTCCAAACCCCCACTAACTGCCCGATTCACCCATTGCGAGGCGTGGCCATGCTCATCAGGAAGCCGACGGACATCAAGCCCTCCGACATCACGCCCGAAAGCGTGTTCCTGAGCCGGCGCACCCTGCTGCGCTCTGCCGGTTTTCTGGGGGCCAGCACCCTGCTGTCCCAGGCTCACGCAGCCGATGAGGAGATTCCGGCCAAGTACAAGCGCCTGACGGGTGTGCGGCCCAGTCCCCTGAGCACGAAGGATGCGCCGAACAAGTTCGACGAGATCACCGGCTACAACAACTTCTACGAGTTCGGCACCGACAAGGCCGATCCCGCCGAGAAATCGGGCAGGTTTCGCCCCCAGCCCTGGAAGGTCAAGATCGATGGCGAGGCCGGCATTACCGGCACCTTCGACTACGACAGCATCGTGAAACCCCACACGCTTGAGGAGCGGATCTACCGGTTCCGCTGCGTGGAAGCCTGGTCAATGATCGTTCCCTGGGTGGGAATTCCACTGGGCGAGGTCCTCAAACGCTACAACCCCACCTCGAAGGCCAGGTACGTTGCCTTTGAAACCGTAGTCCGGCCCGCGGAAATGCCTGGTCAGAAGTACCCCACCCTCGACTGGCCCTATGTGGAAGGCCTGACGATGGCAGAAGCGATGCACCCGCTGACACTGCTGGTGGTGGGCGTGTACGGCGTGGAACTGCCCAACCAGAACGGGGCTCCCTTGCGCCTGATCGTGCCCTGGAAGTACGGCTTCAAGAGCATCAAGTCGATCGTGCGCATCAGCTTCACGGAGAAGCAGCCCCCGACCACCTGGAACATTTCCGCACCGGATGAGTACGGGTTTTATGCCAACGTGAATCCAGCCGTGGATCATCCGCGCTGGAGCCAGGCGTCCGAGCGGCGCGTGTCTTCCGGCGTCGGCAGCCTGTTCGCCTCGCGTCAGCCCACGCTGCCTTTTAATGGCTACGCCGCCCAGGTCGCCTCGCTGTACAAAGGCCTCGATCTGGCCAGGAACTTCTAGGCCAGTCTGGCCGGAAGCCGCCCTGCATGGTTACCCAACGCCAGGTTCGGCTGTTCTGGCGGCCACTGGCCCACCTGGCCTGCGCGTTGCCGCTGATTTATCTCATGCTTCAGCTGGCGGAAGTGGGCGGCTTGCGCCTGGGAGCAAATCCCCAGCTGGCGATCCGGGACTTCCTGGGCGAGTGGGGGCTGCGCCTGTTGCTAGTGACACTGGCGATGACCCCGCTACGCTGGGTCACGGGCAAGCCCTGGCCGTTGCAGTACCGACGTCTGCTCGGCCTGTGGAGCTTCGCCTACCTGGCATTGCATTTCGTGACTTACTTCGTCCTCGACCGTGCGCTGGACCTGTCGGGGATTGTCGAAGACATCCTGAAGCGACCCTTCATCACCATCGGCTTCCTGGCCATCGTGCTGATGATCCCCCTGGCCGTGACGTCCACCGCTGGCTGGCGCCGGCGGCTGGGTGCGCGCTGGCTGACGCTGCACAAGCTGGTGTACCCGATCGCCATCCTCGGCTGCTGGCACTTCTACTGGCTGGTGAAGAAGGACGTGCGGGAGCCGCTGATCTATTGCGGGATCCTGGCCCTGCTGCTGGGCTTCCGGGTATGGAAGGCCCGCGGGATAAATGGGGACATGCCTCATTTCTTTTCGAAATGAGGCATGTCCCCATTCGCACCTACGACGTGATGTTGTAGCCACGCTCCTCGTGGAGCGCGAGGTCCAGGCCTTCGTTCTCTTCTTCCGCGGTCACCCGCAGGTCGCAGACCAGCGCGGTTGCTTTCAGCAATAACCATGTCATACCGCCGGCCCAGACGATCGTCGCGACCGTGCCGATCAGTTGCACACCCAGCTGGGCCGCGATGGTCCGGCCATCCGGGTGGCCAATGCCCCCGAGGGCTGCTGCACCAAATACGCCGGTTAGCAGTGTGCCCATGATCCCGCCGACGCCATGGACGGGGAAAACGTCCAGGGAGTCATCAATGGCGAGACGCCGCTTGATGAACTGGGTAGCCCAGAAGCACACGGTTCCGGCGAGGAGGCCTATGGCGAGTGCGCCACCCGGGCCTACGTAGCCGGAGGCGGGTGTAATGGTGCCAAGCCCGGCCACCATACCCGTGACGATGCCCAGTACGCTGGGCTTGCCGAAACGAATCCACTCCTGGGCCATCCACGCCACGCAGCCTGCTGCCGCCGCAATGTGGGTCACCAGCATGGCCATGCCGGCAGAGCCATTGGCAGCCAGGGCACTACCGGCGTTGAAGCCGAACCAGCCGACCCAGAGCATCCCGGCACCAGTCACGGCCGCGGGCAGGTTGTGGGGCGTCATCGCCTGACTCGGAAAGCCCCGCCGCTTGCCGATAACGAGGGCGGCCACGAGGGCAGCCACCCCGGCATTGATATGGACGACCGACCCGCCGGCGAAATCCAGGAACTTCATCTGGGCGAGCCAGCCGCCGCCCCACACCCAATGGGCTACCGGCACGTAGACCAGCAGGAGCCAGAGCGTGGAGAAGAGCAGCATGGCCGCAAACCGCATGCGCTCCGCGAAAGCGCCAACGATGAGAGCAGGCGTGATGATGGCGAAGGTCAGCTGAAACATGGCGAACACGGACTCCGGGACCGTCCCGGTGACGGACTCGACCGTGATGCCCGCAAGGAACGCCTTGCTCAGTCCGCCCGTCCAGGCCTGGGCGGCGCCCCCGTCGGTGAACACCAGGCTGTAGCCCACCAGCATCCAGAGCAGGGAGACTACCGCTGCAATGGCGAAACACTGCATGAGGACCGACAGTACGTTGCGACTGCGGACCAGCCCGCCATAGAAGAGCGCGAGCCCCGGAAGGGTCATGAAGAGGACCAGTGCCGTGGCGCCGAGCAGCCACGCGGTATCGCCGCTGTTGATCATACTGATCGCGCCGGTCGGCGCTCCTACAGCGCGTTGTCGCCGGTTTCACCGGTGCGGATACGCAGGGACTGGTGCAGGTCCGTCACAAAGATCTTGCCGTCACCCACTTTGCCGGTCCGGGCCGCGGCCGTGATGGCCTCGATAACCCGCTCGACCAGTTCATCACTCACGGCGACTTCCACCTTGGACTTGGGCAGGAAGTCCACCACGTACTCTGCACCCCGATACAGTTCCGTGTGACCGCGCTGGCGGCCGAAACCCTTCACCTCGGTGACCGTCATGCCATTGACGCCGACCTCCGAGAGGGCATTGCGCACGTCGTCGAGCCGGAAGGGTTTGATGATGGCGGTAATCAGCTTCATGGGGGCTCTCTGTAGGGTTGCCGTGGGGCCAATTCTAGCGCTGATGGACCCAGCGCAGGAGAGCGTTCTGGGCATCTTTGCCCCCGCCCCAGGTGGCCTTGGGCTGGTTGACGATCATGACGACCACGTAGTCCGCTCCCGACTCGCTGTGGACATAGCCGGCAATCGCGGTGACGCCATTGAGAGTGCCGGTCTTCAGGTGCATGTCGCCGGGCGACGGGTCATCCTTGAAGCGCCGCCGGGTGGTCCCGTCCAGGCCGGACAGGGAGAGCGAGGCCTGGAACTCCGGCTGGAAGGGGCTGGCATGGGCAGCCAGGAGCATCCGGCCCAGACTCCCGGCACTGATGCGGGTCTCCCGGGAGAGGCCGGAGCCGTTCCCGAGGCGCAGCTCCGGGAAACTGAGGCCCTGGCTGGCAAGCGCGGCCACCGTAGCCTGACGGCCCTTCTCCAGCGTCCCGGGTGCGCCAAGCTTCTCTGCCCCCAGAGTGAGAAAGATCTGGCGGGCCATCACGTTGTTGCTGACCTTGTTGACGGGCCTGATCAGTTCCGCCAGTGGCGGCGACTGAAAGGTGATGAAAGGGGTCTTGCCCGCCGGCACCTGACCCTGGCGAAACCCTCCGGTTATCCGGCCACCCTGTTCTTCCCAGAGGCCCCGAAAGGCGCCGTAGGCAAACGTCGGGGCATCCAGGATCGAGCGGAGCAACTGGTACTCGTCGCACTGGCTGGCCAGCGAGCCGGCGAAGGTGACCCGCGGCCGGCCCGACAACTTGCCCACCACCATGCTGATGCCGCTCTTGCCGGACCCGCAAGTGCCCTTGAACAACCGCATGTTGTTCAGGATCTCCACGTTGGCGATGGCGGGATCGGCCAGAATCTCGACACGCCCCCGCGCGGCATCCGGCCGAAAGATGAAGTTGACGGCCTGGTAGTTCACGAGCAAGGCATCGGGCAGCGCGTTGTAGACCCGATAGTCCTGGCCGTCGAAGGCACCCGGATCGAGCTCTTCCCGGGCAAACCAGGCGTTGTCGATGATCAGGTCGCCGTCGATGGTGCGCAGGCCCCGGTTGCGCAGGTCCCGCTGCAGAAGCAGCAGCCGCTCCGTGACCAGGTAGGGGTCGCCATAGCCCTTGAGCAGAAGGTCGCCAGTGAGCGTCCCGCCCTCGAGGCGGCCATCCGCATAGACTTCCGTGCGCCACTGGTAGGTGGGACCGAGCGCCTCGAGCGCCGCAAAGGTAGTCACCAGCTTCACCACCGAGGCAGGATTGCGAGGCACATCCGCATTGAAGGTCAGGAGCGGCTCCGCAGTGCCCGTGCGCTGGACGAAGACACTGACCGACGCTTCCGGCAGCTGACGCTGTACGAGAATCCGGTTGACCGGGGCCGGCAGCGTGGTCTGCGGCTGCCCAAGCACAGGCACAGGCAAGGCAGTCCCCAGCAGCAGGGCGCCGGCCAACAGGCGGCAGTTCAGTTCCCTGCGGAACATGTGTGGGCGGACTCCCGGGTGAGGCCGTGGGGACCCGTTCCCCCGGCGCGCGTGATTGTGCCGGAACTTGGGGCCCGGCGTCAGCGTTGGATCTGAAAGCTTTTGATGCGATCGGCCAGTGTGGAGGGACGAATGCCCAGCAGATCGGCAGCGCCACCCTTGCCCGCCACCCGCCAACCGGCTGCCTCCAGGGCAGCGATGAGGTTGTTGCGCTGCTGGTCCCGCATCTGGATCTCCGTCAGAAACGGGTGGGTCTCCCCCGTCGCTCCTGCAGGCGGAGCAGCTGCAGGGGCAACACTGACCCCGACCTGCGCCTCAGGCAGGGACAGGTCGAGGCGCAGGTTGTCCCCGGTCGAGAGAATGACCGCCCGCTCGATCACGTTCTTCAGTTCACGGACATTGCCCGGCCAGGGATACCGCCGCAGGGCGTCCGCCTGGGCTTGGGTGATGGTTGGGCAGGCTCGGCCGAATTCCCGGCAAACCTGCTGGAGAAAGTGCACCGCGAGCTGGACGACGTCGTCGCCGCGGCGCCGGAGCGGGGGCACCTGCACGGGGAAGACGCTCAGACGGTAATAGAGGTCCTCCCGGAACTCGCCGGCTTCAACCGCTTTCTCCAGGTCCTTGTTGCTGGCCGCAATCACCCGGACATCCACCATCCGCGTCATTTCATCGCCGACCCGCTCGAACTCCTTCTCCTGGAGAACCCGCAGCAGCTTGCCCTGCAGGGCCAGCGGGATCTCGCCCACCTCGTCCAGAAAAATCGTCCCGCCATCAGCGAGCTGGAAGCGCCCGACCCGATCCCGATGGGCGCCGGTAAAGGCGCCTCGCACGTGGCCAAAGAATTCGCTCTCGAACAGCTCGTCGGGAATCGATGCACAGTTGACCTTGACCAGTGGCGCGTTGGTCCGGCTGCTCCGCGCGTGGATGGCGTGGGCTACCAGCTCCTTGCCCGTGCCTGTTTCACCCAGGATCAGGACACTCGCTGGTGTGTCCGCGACCGCCTCGATCCGCGCCAGCATGGCCAGCAGTGCCGGGCTGCCGCCCACGATCCGGCCGAAGTTCATGGACACCCGGACCTCTTCCCGGAGGTAGTCCCGCTCCCGCTCGAGTTCCTCTTTGAGCCGCGCGATCTCGCCGTAGGCCTCCTTCAGGCGCGCTTCCGCCCGGTTGCGTTCCGTCACATCCTTGCTGGCAACCAGAGTGCGGACCACGGCCTGTCGGGCATCCCTCTCCGTGTGGGACGACAGCAGGACCTCGCGCACCTCCCCGCTCCGGGTCACCATCTGGCGCGGCACGTTCCGGATGTCGCCGGCGTTGATGATCTCCCGTACACGCCCCACCAGCGGCGCGCGGGAGGCATCGGTCATGAAGTCCAGAATTGAGCGGCCGAGAACCTCGTCGCGGGTGTAACCCAGTTTGTCGAGCCAGTGGTCACTGACATCCGTGAGCCTGCCTTCCGGGTCGATGGTGTGCAGCATCGCCGGCGTGGCTTGGTAAAGATCCCGGTAGCGGCGCTCCAGGCGGGCCCGGTCGGACAACTCGGTGAACACCGACAGGGAATGCAGGAAGAGTCCCGACTCGTCGTACTCGGCGGTACTCGTGACCAGCAGTTCCAGGATGGTGCCGTCGGCCGTCTGGAATTCCACCGGGACGTTGTCGAGCCGCCCGGTGCGCCGGAAGCAGGGGCGGTGCTCCTCCCGGATCCGTCTGGCGCTGTCTGCCGTGGCGACGTCCTCGGGCCGGCGACCCCGCAGCGCTTCCGCTGTAAAACCCGTCCTGCTCACCCAGTTGTCGCTGACCTCGATGAAACAGCCTTCCCGGTCCAGCAGGGCTGCGATGACTGGTATCCGCCGGAACAGCGCGAGATAAGGGTCGGTCATGGCCATGAAGAGAAGGTACACGGTTTTCCGGGTCTACGGAAAACGTTTTTTCGGAAAATCACGGTTTATCGTGTTTCTGGTGCCGCTAAGTAATTGATTCTATTACTGTGGATTTTGGCACGACTCCTGCAAAGAGTCTCCCATCAAGTGCTTTGCTGGCGTCCACGGCCCTCCAAGTGGCCGTCAGCAGATCCGCCCCCCCGGAAAGCCTTGAAACGCGGCACGACTTTGACCCCCCTCGAAGTCCTGCCCGTGGAGCCCCTGGCTGGCGCTATCTGCGTCAGCCTGCGGGCTCCTTCTTTTTTCTGGCGCTTGAAAGCGCCGTCCCGCGCAACCACATCGATACTTCAGGCAGCCTTGTGGCCTGCTGCAGCGGAGTACCAGCCCATGTCGAACGCCGTTCAGGCTACCGGTCTCGCCACTTTCGAGAAGGACGTCCTTGAGGCTTCCCACCACTTGCCGGTGATTGTGGATTTCTGGGCGACCTGGTGCGGGCCCTGCAAGACGCTCAGTCCGATCCTTGAGACCGTGGCCGCGTCCCTCGCCGGCCGTGCCCGGGTGCTGAAGGTTGATACCGATGCCGAGCAGGAGCTGGCGCGCCAGTTCCAGATTCGCAGCATCCCCACCGTCATGCTCTTCAGGGACGGCAAGCTCGCCAGCCAGTTTGTGGGTCTGCAGCCGGCCCACGCCATCCAGGAGTGGGTGGCGCCGTTCCTGGCGCCCAACGAGGCAGCCCCCGCCGCCGCACCGACTGAGAAGTCGCCAGAAGACCTGGCGGAAGAGGCTTTGCGGGCTGGGGATCCGGCCACGACCCGCAGGCTCCTTGATGAGCTGCCGGCGGATCGCCAGGAAACCGAGCGCGTGCGTGGCCTGCGCGTGCAGGTGTATTTCGCAGAAGAACTCGGGGAGGTCAGCGCGGGAACCGCTGATCTCGATGCGCTGTATCGCGAGGGACTGAAGGCGGCGGGGGACGGCGCCCACGGCAGGGCCGCCGAAGCCTTCCTGACCCTGACCACCCGGAGTCGCGCCTATCGGGACGATGCCGGACGCCTGGCACTGCTACGCCTGTTTGAGTGGCTCGGCAGCACGGATCCCGTAGTCCATGACTACCGGCGGCGGCTGGCACACCTGCTGCACTAGGGTTTTTCCGCGGGTTTCCCGTCTGTCTTCTTGCCGAACCAGCGCTCCCGCAGGCTGGTGTAGTGGCCGCGCAAGACCTCACGACCCTCCGGCGTGACGCTGTGCCTGACCTTGGCCAGCCACAGCTTCGCCCAGGCGAACTCGATGGCGAGTATGGCAAGTCCCAGCAGAATAACCGCGAGGCCGGGGCCCGGCGTGGCCAGCATGATGATTCCACCCAGCAGAATGGTGCCGCCGATGACCGCGATGACGATGCGGCGGGCAATCTTGTAACTGACTTCGCCCAGCCGGCGGATCACTGGTCGAGATTATCCTGCAGAAACGCGGTGGTCCGGCGCCACGCATCCTCGGCGGCGGGCGCGTCGTACGCGGTCCCGGACGGATTCGCAAAGGCGTGGTCAGCCCCTTCGTAGACCCGGATATCAGCCTTCTTGCCCAGCCGCTGCAGAGCCGCCTCGAAGGCCGTCACCGTGGGCAGCGGCACCACCCGGTCCTTTGAGCCGAAGAGGCCAAGAATCGGCATCCTGAGGGTCGCCAGCTCCGCGTCCGTGACTTTGACTGAGCCGTAGTAGATGACCGTTGCATCGACCTGGTCGGGGAACAGAAGAGCAGCTCGCAGCGACCATCGGCCGCCGAGGCACCAGCCGATGGTGCCGATGCGCGGAGCCTTTTCCACCTTGTCCAGATACCGGTACGCCGCCCGCAGGTTCTCTTCGGCGGGGCCGGGGTTCGCCGTGAGTTCCTGACTGAGCTTCATCGCCGCCGGGGGCTGCGTGGCCAGTTTGCCGCCATACAGGTCTACCGCAAGCACCACGTAGCCTTCTGCCGCAAGCCGCCCCGCTTCGTCCCGGACGTTGTCGTTCAGGCCCCACCACTCGTGGATGACGATGAGGCCGGGCAAGCGGCCGCGCGCCTGCTTTGGCCGCACGAGCCAGCCCTCGACGGGCACGCCATCAACAGTGCCATAGCTGACCGTTTTCCCGGTGACCTCCGCCACGGGGGGCGTCGTGGCGGCTGGAGTCGCCACGGGCACGTCGTGAGCATGGGCCTCGGCGGTGCGCTCCAGGGTCTCCCGGTCGGAGGCGCTGACCGGGGAGTCCGACTGGCTTGAACAGCCGGCCAGAAAAACGATGAAAATCAGACGGCCCAACAGCACAAGCATCTCCTTGCCTGTAGGAGCGCCTTTAGGCGCGATCAATATCGATCGCGCCTAAAGGCGTTCCTACCGTATCAGCGAAAGCGGCTCTGGATCGACGCCAGTGTCTTGTTGCCAGGGCAGACCTTGGCAAAGGGCAGGCTGGCGAGGGGGCCAGGGGGCGTATTCGCGAGTTCGTGCATATCCGGCTTGGTCTCGTCGATGTACAGCAGGCCGGTAACGATCTCACCGGCCTGCTGATGCGTCTGGATGTACTCGAAGGCCGCGACCCGGTCGGTGGGGTCGTAGGCGCCATCCGCCTTGCGCAGCACAATCTGGCTGCCGTCGTGCATCTGCACGGGCATGGCCTGGCCGGCTGCGTACGCCGTGCGAATCTCTTTCGCGGGGGGCACGAAGTCCGCGTAGATCGCCGTCATGGAGTGCTTGCGGGTGAATTCGTAACTCTTGGTCGAGCCCTCGTGATCGTTGAAGGTCACGCAGGGGGAAATCACGTCAATCACCGCGAAGCCCCGGTGCGTCAGCCCTGCCTTGATCAGCGGGACCAGCTGCTCCCGGTCGCCGGAAAAGCTGCGCGCGATGAAGGTAGCGCCCGTCGCCAGCAACGTGAGTGCCGGATCAATAGGGGGCTGCTGGTTGGTTTCACCCTTCTTTGCCCGGGAGCCCACGTCTGCCGAGGCCGAGAACTGGCCCTTCGTGAGGCCATACACCCCGTTGTTCTCGATGAGGTAGAGCATGTTGAGATTACGCCGGACGGCGTGGAGGAACTGGCCCAGGCCGATGGAGAGCGTGTCCCCGTCGCCGGACACGCCAATGTAATGCAGGTCCGGGTTCGCGGCATTGGCGCCGGTTGCCACCGACGGCATGCGGCCGTGGACCGTGTTGAAACCGTGGGAAGCGCTGGCAAAGTAGGCGGGCGTCTTTGACGAACACCCGATACCGGACAGCTTGGCCATGCGGTGCGGGGGAATCGCGAGCTCAAAGGCAGCCTGCATGATAGCGCCCGTAATGGAGTCGTGTCCGCAGCCGGCGCAGAGGGTGGACATGGCCCCCTCGTAGTCCCGCACGGTCAGATTCAGCTCGTTGCGGGGGAGCTGCGGATGGGCAACTTTTGGCTTGGTGATGAAGCTCATGCGGCTTTGCCTCGCGCGAGATCCTGATTGACGCCGTCCACCACGGACCTGGCGAGGATTGGCAGCCCGTCATAGTGGAGCACGGGCACGAGCTTGTTGGGATCAACCCGGGTTTCCAGCATCAGCAGGCTGCGCAGCTGCGCGTCCCGGTTCTGCTCGACGACGTAGATGCGATCGTGGCTGTCCAGGTAGTCCTGCACATCCTTGCCGAAGGGAAAGCCCTTGACGCGAAGGTAGTTGAGACGCAGCCCCGACTCCGCCAGCTGGGCCCGGGCTTCCTTGACGGCATTGTCACAGGAACCGATGGTGAGGAACCCGGTACGGCACCTGGGATCAACGTCAGCCTCGGCGGGCGGCATCAGCTCCTTGGCGGTATCGAACTTGCGGCGCAGGCGGTCGACCACGGCCTGATACTCCGCAGCATCCTCGGTATAGGCGCCATACATGTTGTGGCCGGAACCCCGCGTGAAATAGGCCCCCTTCGGGTGGGTGCCCGGGAGGGTCCGGGCAGCGATGCCGTCGCCATCCGTGTCCATGTACCGGTTGAACTTCGGCAAGGCTGCGATCTGTTCGGCGGTGAGCACTTTGCCCCGATCCGGCTTAAAACTGTCATCCCACTTGAGGTCACGGCACATCCAGTCGTTCATGCCGATATCGAGGTCGGTCAGGACAATCACCGGCGTCTGCAGGCGCTCGGCGAGGTCGAAGGCCTGCACGGCCTGATAAAAGGCCTCTTCCGGATTGGCCGGAAACAGCAGAACGTGCCGGGTATCGCCGTGGGAGGCGTAGGCGCAGGCCATGAGGTCCGCCTGCTGGGTGCGCGTGGGCATGCCGGTGGAGGGGCCGCAGCGCTGAACATCGAAGAGCACGGCGGGAATCTCGGTGAAGTAGCCGTAGCCCAGAAACTCGCTCATCAGCGAAATCCCCGGACCGCTGGTCGGGGTGAAGGACCTGGCGCCATTCCAGCTGGCGCCAAGCACCATGCCGATGGCACCGAGCTCGTCCTCAGCCTGGATGATGCAGTAATTCGCCTTGCCGGTTTCCGGGTCCTTCCGGTACTTGTCACAGAACTTCTTGAACGCGTCCATGAGGGACGTGGACGGCGTAATGGGGTACCAGGCACCCACGGTGGCGCCGGCGTAGAGACAGCCGAGCGCTGCTGTGGTGTTGCCGTCGATCATGATGTGATCGCGAGTCTTGTCCAGCGTCCGGGCGCGGAATGGCAAGGGACAGCTGAAGTTTTCCTTCGCGTAGGCAAAGCCCAGATCGATGGCCTTCTGGTTGGCATCCAGCAGGCTGGCCTTGGCGGCAAACTGCTCGTTCAGCAGCTGCTTGATGATGTTCATGTCCAGGTCGAGCAGCGCCGCGAGCACGCCGACGTACATGATGTTCTTCATCAGGATGCGTGAGCGGGCGTTGTTGAAGTTCTCGTTGCAGATGCGGGACAGGGGCACTGCAAGAATATGGATGTCAGTCCGGTTGAACAGCTGGCTGCGGGGCCAGGTGGAGTCGTAGAGCAGATAGCCGCCGGGCGCGACGTCCGCGTGGTCCTTGCGGTAGGTCTCCGCATTCATCGCCACCATCAGGTCAACCCGGCCTGAGCGCGCCAGGTGGCCCTCCGCACTGACCCGGATCTCGTACCAGGTGGGCAGCCCCTGGATATTGGACGGGAAGTAGTTCTTGCCGCAGACAGGAATGCCCATGCGGAACAGGGACTTCATCAGCATGGAATTGGCACTGGCCGAGCCCGTGCCATTCACGTTGCCGATCTTCAGCGTGAAATCGTTGTCCTGGGGACGTTTACTGGCGATGCTCATCGGGACTGCCTGGCCTCATCGCTGGCGTGGGGGTGCAGCAGCGTGAACTTCTGCATGTCCCAGGCCGCAGTGGGGCAGCGCTCGGCGCAGAGCCCGCAGTGCACGCAGAGGTCTTCGTCCTTGACCATGACCCGCCCGGTCTGGGGCAGGGGGCCGGAGACAAAGAGGTCCTGGGTAACGTTGGGCGCCGGTGCCGTCAGCCTGCCGCGCAGCTCTGCCTCGGTGCCGGACGGCGTCATCGTCAGACAGTCCACCGGACAGATATCGATGCACGCGTCGCACTCGATGCACAGCTTGTCGGTAAACACGGTCTGGACGTCGCAGTTCAGGCAACGCTCGACTTCCTCGGCAAACTGCTCCGCGGTAAAGCCCAGTTCCACCTCGATATTCAGCTTCTGAAAGCGCTCCTTGAGCCCCACATGCGGCATCAACCGGCGCTCAGCGCTGTTGTAGTTATTGCTGTAGGCCCACTCGTGCATGCCCATCTTCGAGGTCTGCAGATTCATGCCGTCAGGCAGCCGGTCTGCTACGGCCTCGCCCTGGCAGTGCTTGTGGATCGAAATGGCGGCCTGGTGACCGTGCTCGACGGCCCAGATGATGTTCTTGGGACCGAAGGCGGAGTCGCCCCCAAAAAAGACGCCGGGGCGGGTGGATTCAAAGGTTTTCTCGCCGATCTTCGGCACGTCCCACTTGTCGAACTCGATACCCAGGTCCCGCTCGACCCAGGGAAAAGCATTTTCCTGGCCGACGGCGACGACGATGTCGTCGGCAGGGAGCATCTCCTCGCCGAGGATGCGTTCTGCCGTGATCCGGCCGCTGGCGTCGAAGTCGTATTCCATGACATCGAAGAGCATGCCCCGGAGCTTGCCGCCCTCGGTGACAAAGGCCTTCGGGGAGCGGTTGATGACGATCTCCACCTGCTCTTCTTCCGCATCATCCAGCTCCCAGACGGAAGCCTTGAAGAACTGCCGGGGCTTTCTCGCCATCACCTTGACGCTCTTTGCGCCCAGGCGGAGCGAGGTGCGGCAGCAATCCATCGCCGTGTTGCCCACGCCGATGATCAGCACCTTCTCGCCGATGGTCTTGATGTGTTCGAAGGCCACGGCTTCGAGCCAGTCGATGCCGATATGCACGCGGGCTGCGTCGTCGTAGCGGCCGGGCAGCTTCAGCTCCTTACCCTTCGGGGCGCCGGTGCCCACAAAAATCGCGTCGAAGCCTTCAGCCAGCAGGAGCTTCATGCTCTGGATGCGATGGCCTGTCTTGAGTTCGGCACCCATGCCGACGATGTCGTCGATTTCCCGGTCGAGCACTTCCGCCGGCAGGCGGAAGGAGGGAATGTTGGAGCGCATCAGCCCCCCCGGCACCTGCAGGCCCTCAAAGATGACCACCTCATAGCCGAGAGGCAGCAGGTCGTTGGCAACCGTCAGTGACGCAGGGCCCGCACCCACGCAGGCCACCCGCTTGCCGTTCTTCTGCGCCGGCGCCTTGGGCAGCCGGTCTGTGTAATCGTCGGCCAGATCCGCCGCCACCCGCTTCAGGCGACAGATAGCCACCGGCTTGTCCTCGACACGCCCCCGGCGGCAGGCCGGCTCGCAGGGCCGGTCACAGACCCGCCCAAGAATGCCGGGGAAGACGTTGGACTCCCGGTTCAGCAGGAAAGCTTCGGTGTACTGGCCCTGGGCGATCAGCCGGATGTAGCCCGGCACATCGGTGTGCGCCGGGCAGGCCCACTGGCAGTCGACAACCTTGTGAAAGTAGTCCGGATTCCTGGTATCGGTCGGCTGCATGGGGCTCTGGATCTGCTCGGCAACGGGTCAGAAAGGATCGGGGCGACGACCCCACCAAAAGTCGCAGGGATTATACATAGCCGGTCCCTGCGGCAAATCGTCTGTTGACGCCGCCCCTGTCTTAAGTGAAACAATGCGGCGCGATGAGCACAGCAGTCCCTGAAGGCCCTCCGCCCGAGCGCTACGCCGCCCTCGCCCTGCAGCTGACGACGGCCTGCATTAACGACTGTGCCGACCGGGCAGCGGCCAGGGCGCGCATGGCCGGGAACCTGGCCCGGGTCGGGGCCTCGGTGGCCGCGAGCAAGGCCTTCATCCGGCAGTTCAGCGGCATTGACGTGAAACTGGTCGTGCTGCCCGAGTACTTCCTCACGGGCTTCCCGCTGGGCGAGTCGGTCCCGGTCTGGCGGGACAAGGCCGCGCTCCAGATCGACGGCTCTGAATACCAGGCCCTGGCGGACATCGCCTCCCGGTCAGACGTCTATCTGGCGGGCAATGCCTACGAAGTGGACCCCCACTTCCCGGAACTCTATTTTCAGACCTGCTTCATCATCGCCCCGAACCGGGAGACGGTGCTGCGCTACCGCCGGATGATTTCCCTCTCCGGGCCCACCCCCTATGACGTCTGGGACAAATACCTGGAAATCTATGGCCTGGACGGCGTCTTCCCGGTGGCTGACACGCCGATTGGCCGCCTCGCCGCGATTGCCTCGGAGGAAATCCAGTACCCGGAGATTGCCCGCATGGGGGCCATGCGCGGCGCAGAAATCTTCATCCACCCCTCCAGCGAGGTCGGCAGCCCCTCCGTCGCGCCGAAGGAGCTCGGGCGCCGCGCCCGGGCGGCGGAGAACATCGCCTATGTCGTGTCAGCCAATTCGGCGGCGCTCACCGGCACTGCGCTGCCGGCGGAGTCCACCACGGGCATGTCCAAGGTCGTCGACTACTACGGCCAGATCCTGGCCGAAGCGGCCCCGGGCGGCGAGTCCATGGTGGCCTATGCCACGATCGACCTGGGAGCACTGCGGGCTTGCCGGAGGAAAACCGGGCTGTCGAACGTGCTGTCGCGTCAGCCCTTGCAGGCCTACGCGGAGAGCTACCGACAGACGGTGATTCGGCCCGCGAACCTGCTGCTGGATGGCGGCACGGCGCGCGAGCCCGAACGGCGGGAGTTCACGGAGTGGCAGCGGGCGGATATCGAGCGGCTGGTAAAGCGCGGCGTTCTCTAAACCGAAGCCCACAAAACAAGAAGCCCGCCGAAGCGGGCTTCCTGATGCAGCCGTTTCCGGGTGCAGCTGAGCGTTGCGTCAGGCGGCGATCTTCCGCCGTACGAGGGCGAGTACGCCAAAGGCCGAGCCAAACAACCAGACCGCAGCCGGGACAGGAACGACCTCGATACTGGCGGCGTTCCCGCCGAACCAGGCGCTGGTTACGAGTCCCGCGCCAGGGTCGACATCCGAAAACCCTGCCACGTGGGCCGCGAAGAAGTAGTTCCCCTGAAAGCCACCGCCATTGTTCGTCGTGTAGTCGGTGAGGACGTCTCCCGAGATCCCGCTGATATAAAAGGTCAGCGTTGGATTCTGCCGACTACCTCCGTTGCCGTTGGGGGTCAGCTCATAGCTACCGAAGCCGTCCGCATTTCCGGTCCCGACGGACCAGCCTGTGGGCAAGCCAGTGACTGCGGCGATCACGTTGGCCGGCATCGGGTTCGTGGTGTTAAAAGCAAAATTCTGAATGCCGAAGTTGGAAACTGCGAGGCTGGTCAGTGGCGACAGGACGGTGACATCGAAGCGGATCGCGGCCACATCGGTCAGGTAAGTGGCGTCCGAAATAGTGACCTTCAGGTAGTCGTTGACGCCATCGGGCAAGAGGGGGTTCACGTTGCTCTGATCCAGGAAGTAGGAGACCGAGGCGGCGTTGGTGACGCCTGCGGCGAACAGGGTCAGGGTGGCAAGAGCCAGTCTGGCTGACGACTTGTGCATGGTCGATTTCCCCAAAAAGACGACTTAGTTTTGTATTCTTGGACGGGTCAAAGCGCCCGACTTGGGAGCATTTATCAGCCCCCCACGCCGTGATGTCAAACCTTTCTTTGCTGCGTTCGCAGCGGCACCTTTGTCGGACCCTGCGTTCTGTCAAATCCCCAGCGTTTGTAAGGCCTGAGGAACCTCAGCCCGGCGCATTCCCAGACAGCACCCCGCGCTGCAAAAGAGCCCGCTGCTCCGGGTTGCGCAACAACTTCGGCACCTTGACCTGATTGGCGTTGATGCCGGCGGCCTGCTCCCGCTGCAGCGCTAATAACCGCTCGAAGGTCCCTGACTGAACGAGGCGCAGATCCACAGAATCGAGTCGGCCGTTGGCGCGGCCCAGCGTTGCATAGGATAGATTCTCAATCGCGAGCAGCGCGTCGAGGCGCGCCGCTAGCGGTGCAACACCCGCTACGGTCGCTGTGGCTGACAGCTCCGCATAAGCCACATAGCGGTAGGGCAGCGTGCCGATCTCGGGCCAGATCGTGAAATCGATAAGCCCCGTCTCGCCACCCAGCTGCTCCCGTGCCAGCTGATTGAAGGCGTTGCGGAAATGCTGCTCGGTCGTCTTCTCGCCGACCAGGTCCACGACGTTGCCGCGCCGGTAATCGAACTCGAAGACCGGTGTGGTGCCGGCCATGTCGACAATCCGCACCACGTCACCAAGCCGGTAGCGGTACAACCCGGCCTGGTTCGTGATCAGCACTTCGTAAGACTGGCCAACCACCAATGCACCCATGGCCACAGCCCGGGGACTGGCCACATCCAGTTCGCTCACTGGCAGGAACTCGAAGTACACGGCGCCCAACGCCAGCGCGTAGCGCTCCGGCGCATCGCCCCACAGGTTGATGCCCACCATGCCTTCGGTCGCGCCGAAGCAGGTGGTGTAGAGGACCGGGCCCGGGCCGGCCAGCGCGCGGAGGCGCGGCACGCTGACGGCAAAGGCGCCGCTCACCACCGAGCTCAGCACCTTGAGTTGCGGCCAGAGGCGGGTCATGCGCCCCGCGGAATCCCGGGCCAGCTCCTGCGCCACGACCCTGGCCCGCTCGGGAGCCGGCGGCAGCAGCCCGGTCAGCACCGCACGCTCTTCGTCAGTCAGGACGAGGTCGGTGGCCAGTCCACCGTTGGCCATATCCCGCACCAGGTCCGCTCCCCGGCGTTCGATCAGGCCCATCCAGCTCACTATGTGGCTGCAATAGATGGCCTCGATGCAGCCGAGATCCGGGGCCCGCAGGGCAAACAGGGCGTGCAGGTACAGCGCGGTCGGGTAGTCCTGCACCGTCAGTACCTCGGCGGGAAACACCCAGAACGGGGGCGCCAGTTTCAGGATGCGGCGGATTCCGGCGCCACTCGGATTGCCCACTGGAATCCCCGCCGCGGTCTCGCGGCCGGGCCGGCTGGCCACCATCAGGGTGGCCGTCGGCTGGCGAAAGCCAAGGCCCGGCGTGCACGCTGCCCGGGCTGCGGGGGTCAGCAGCGCGATGAACAGGAGCGCTGCGTTCTGCTGGCGCAGCGTGACCGGAAACAACTTGGGGTCACCGGTCGTGCCGGAGGTGCTGACGAACATGCGCGGCCGGCCGGGAAACATGACGTCGTTGGCGCCATTAGCCATGCGCTCGAAGGGTTCACGAAAATCGTCGTAGGTGGCGACAGGCAGGGCGCGGGCGTAAGCCGCGTCAACATCAGCTGCACGGGCCAGCCCGGCAAAGTCGTGGCGCTGCCCGAATTCGCTGGCGGCGTTGCGCTTCAGGATCAGGCGCAGCGTGGCGGCATTGACGTCGGGGCCGTGGGCCAGCCGGCGGCGAAAACGCCCCAGGGCCAGTCGACACCCCCACTCCCAGCCACGCAGCAGGAGCCAGTACCCTGGCAGGGAGCGGTTGGGGCGCGATTCTTCGGGACTCCGCATCAGGCGGAGATTCTAGCGGGCGGGCCCCGGTTCAGTTGGCGGGAATCGACCAGAACCGCGTCCGGTCCGGATCAAACGCGTGGTAAACCTTGCCGATGGACCGGGGATCATCCAGTGCCTGCACCGTCAACGCAGCCAGGTCGGCGCGGCGGATCCAGCTCATGGACTGCGTGTCTTCCGTCAGGTAGGCCCGGCCCTGGGCTTCCTTGTCCAGCAGTCCGCCCGGACGAATGATCGTGTACTCAAGGCCACTGGTTTTCAGGTAATCCTCGGCCTTGGTCTTGTCCGGGATCACGTTCCGCAGGAAATAGCGCGCGATCGCCGGTGCGGCGTCAATGGACTCGCCGGCGCCGATTACCGTCACCAGAATAAAGCGGGGGACGCCGGCAAACCGCGCTGCATCGACGGCATTGCGATTCCCGTCAAAGTCGGGCCGCGGCCCCTCCAGGCTGGTTCCGCCGAGTGTGGAGATAATGGCGCGGAAGCCGCCCCCGGCGGGGGCCGCCGCCAGGGCAGCCGTCAGGTCTGCAGGGTTCATCGCGTCACCGCGGACGATCCGGGCCCCCAGGGCCTCGGCAGCGCTGGCGTCCGAGGCAGGCCGGACCAGGACAACCACGTCCTCGCCCCGCGCACGCAGCACCCGGACGATCTCCAGGCCCGCAGCCCGGTTACCGCCAATCACCAGTACCGAGCCCACTCCGGGGATGGCAGACACCGGGTTCAGTTCGGCCTTCGGCCTGTCCCCCTCCATGCCGGAAATCCCCACCCAGGCAACCAACACCAGGAGCAGGCCAAGGAAGATCGTCAGTTTTGGAAATTTCATGCGGTACTTTCTGCGGGTGAGCTCGCTCTCGGATACAAGCATACAGCGCGATAGGATGGAGGCCTAAAGGAGAGAGAACTTGTCCCGGCGAGTGTGGATGACGCTGTTGCTGCTCGCCGCCGGTCTCGGCGGCATCGTTTTCGGCCGCCTGTTCTTTGCGCCGGTACCGGTGAACCCACCCGTTCTGGAGTCCGGCACCTGGCTGTCGCCACCGCGAGCACTCCCCTCCTTCGCACTGATCGACCAGGAGGGGAAGGCCGCCGGGCCGGAACGTCTCCAGGGGCGCTGGACGCTGGTCTTCTTCGGCTTTAGCCATTGCCCGGAGGCCTGCCCGACGACGCTTGCCTTGCTGGGGACAGTGCGCCGCGAACTCGCCACGACGCTACCGGCGGCAAAAGTCCCCGCAGTACTTCTGATCAGCGTCGACCCGGAGCGCGACACGCCCGCGGTGCTGAAAGCCTATCTGGCGGGCTTCGACCCGAGCTTCACCGGCTTGACCGGTGATCCTCCGGCCGTGCGGGCCTTTGCCAAAGCGCTCGGCGTGCCCTACCGGAAGATCCCGATGGACGGTGACTACATGATGGATCACAGCACGGCGATCATGCTGGTGGCTCCGGACGGTCAGCTGGCGGCGCTCTTTACAGGACCCCATGTCGCAGACGTGCTGCTCAGAGATGTGCGCAGCAGTCTCGGGATGAACTAGCGCCCGCCACAATCCAGGCGCTGGCCAGCGACTGCTTCGGTAACCCTGCCATTCTCGTAGGCCACGACGCCGTTCACGACCGTCGTGTGAATCGAGGAGCGGAACGTGGTGCCCTCGACGGGGGACCAGCCGCACTTGGACAGCACGTCCTCCCGACGCACGGTGGTTGGTGACCGGTGATCGATGAGCACCAGGTCGGCAAAGTAGCCTTCCCGGATGTAGCCCCGATCCTTGATGGCAAAGAGGTCAGCCACGCGGTGACTGGTCTTCTCCACGATGAGCTCCAGCGGCAGGGTGCCGTCATGCACGTGCTCCAGCAGCATCAGCAGAGCGTGCTGGACCAGTGGCATTCCGGACGGCGCCTGGAAGTACTTCTCGCCCTTTTCAGCCAGCGTGTGCGGCGCGTGATCCGTGGCGATGACGGCGAGCCGCCCGTCCACCAGGCCGGCCAGCAAGGCTTTACGGTCCGCCGCGGTCTTGATCGCCGGATTGCACTTGATCAGAGCTCCCCTGGCCGCGTAGTCCCGCTCATCAAAATGGAGCATGTGCACGCACACTTCCGCCGTGATCCGCTTGCTGCCCAGCGGGCCGTTCAGCGGCCCCGGCTCGAAGAGCTCCAGCTCCCGGGCGGTGGTCAGATGGAGGACGTGCAGGCGGGTGTTGTGGCGCTTCGCCAGCGTGGTGGCGAGGACTGTGGACTTATAGCAGGCCTCCGCCGAACGGATCAGCGGATGCGCCGAAAACGGCACGTCTTCACCATATTGCTGACGGTACCGTTCCTCGTTCACCCTGATGGTCGGCGTGTCCTCGCAGTGAGTGGCGATGAGCGTGGGACATTCAGCGAAGATCAGCTCCAGGGTCCCGGGATCATCCACCAGCAGGTTGCCGGTGGAGGCCCCCATGAACACCTTGACGCCGCAGCAGTCCCCGGGCTGCAGCGCGCGGATCTCGTCCAGGTTGTCGTTGGCGGCCCCGAAGTAGAAGGAAAAGTTGGCTTTCGCCCGGCCGCGGGCCAGCCGGTACTTGTCCATGAGCACGGCGCGGCTGGTCGCATTCGGAATCGTGTTCGGCATGTCCATGAAGCTGGTGATGCCACCTGCTACGGCGGCAGCAGATTCCGTGGCGAGGTCGCCCTTGTGGGTCAGGCCCGGTTCGCGAAAATGCACCTGATCGTCGATGAACCCTGGCAGAAGGTACTTGCCACCGGCGTCGATGATCCGGTCGACCCGGCCGGCCGGAATTTCCCGGGCGATCTTCTCGATGCGTCCGCGGCGCACCAGCACGTCGCCGGGCGTGACCCGGCCGTCGTTGCAAATCAGTGCGTTGGTAAGCAGCAGGCTCTGGTCGGGCATCGGTCAGTTCAATTGGCAGCGAAGTGGTCGGTCACGGAGATGAGTTCGTGGACGATGCCGGGCTCGAAGGCGGAATGACCGGCATCCGGCACGATGCGCAACTCGGCCTCGGGCCAGGCCTTGTGCAGATCCCAGGCACTCCTGAGCGGGCAAACCACATCATAACGGCCCTGGACGATGACCGCGGGAATGCGCCGCAGGCGGCCCACGTCCCGAAGAATCTGGTTGGGCTCGGCCATGAAGGCCTGGTTGACGAAGTAGTGGGCCTCGATCCGGGCAAAGGCCAGGGCAAAGCGGTCGGCGCCGAAGCGCTCCACTGTCGAGGCGGACGCCAGGAGATGGCTCGTACTCCCCTCCCAGACGGACCAGCGGCGGGCCGCCTCCAGCGCCACCTGCGGGTCGGGGCCCGTAAGCCGGCGGTAGTAAGCACCGACCATGTCGTCCCGTTCGGCCGCAGGAATGAACTGCCAATAGGGCTCCCAGGCGTCCGGGTACAGCTCGCTGGCGCCCTGCTGGTAGAACCAGGCGATCTCGGCGGGCCGGAGCAGGAAGATCCCCCGCAGGACGAGCTCGGTCACCTGCTCGGGATGGGTCTCCGCATACAGTAGAGCCAGAGTGCTGCCCCAGGAACCGCCGAACACGAGCCAGCGGTCTATGTTCAGTTTCAGCCGCAGGGCTTCGATGTCGGCAATCAGGTCCCAGGTGGAGTTCTCCCGCAGCTCCGCGTGAGGCCGGCTGCGGCCGCAGCCCCGCTGGTCCAGCAGCACGATGCGGTAGCGGGCGGGGTCGAAGAACCGGCGCGGGGTGACGTCGCCACCACCACCGGGGCCGCCATGGAGAAAGACCGCTGGTTTGCCCCGGGGATTGCCGCATTGCTCGTAATAGATCTCGTGGAGGCCGGAAACGGCCAGGTAGCCCGAGTCGAAAGGCTCCAGGCCTGGATAGAGGGTTCTGCGGGACATGGCGACATTTTGGCATTTTCCACGCCGTCTGTTCGCCCGGTCCCGCGCGCCAGCTAGAATCCGCCACCACCATTGGGAACCTGCCATGCCCCTCAAGCTGCATTTCGCCGCCCTGCTTGCCGCTGCCCTGCTCATTCCAGAACTGGCCAATGCCGCAACCAGTGCCGCAACCCCTATCGACATTCCCTACACCCTCAGGCGGCTGGACAATGGCCTGACCGTCGTGGTCCACGAAGACCGCAAGGCCCCCATCGTGGCCGTCAACGTCTGGTACCACGTGGGCTCGAAGAACGAGGTGCGGGGCCGCACCGGTTTTGCTCACCTCTTCGAGCACCTCATGTTCCAGGGCTCGGAGAACCTGAAGGGCGAGTACCTGAACACCCTGCAGGAACTGGGCGCCACAGATCTCAACGGCACCACCTTCTTCGACCGCACCAATTACTTTCAGACGGTGCCCAGTAACGCCCTCGATACGGCCCTCTGGCTGGAGTCGGACCGGATGGGGCATTTCAAGGAATCCATCACCCAGGCGAAGCTGGACGAACAGCGGGGCGTGGTGCAGAACGAAAAGCGGCAGGGCGACAATCAGCCCTACGGCAAAGTCTTCGAGGAGATTCTCAAGAACCTCTTCCCGCCCGAACATCCCTACTCCTGGGAAACCATCGGCTCGATGGACGACCTCAATGCGGCGAGCCTCGCCGACGTGAAGAAATGGTTCGAGACTTACTACGGCCCCAGCAATGCCGTGGTGGTGATCGCGGGCGATGTGGGCACCGAAGAAGCCTTCGCGAAGGCGGAGAAGTACTTCGGCGACATTCCGCCGGGACCCGCCCTTGGCCGCTTCGAGGAATGGATTCCGTCCCATGACCAGGTCCGCCGGTGGAGCCTTCGGGACCAGGTCGCCCAGCCGCGCCTCTACCTTGCCTGGACCGGTCCCCGCTGGGGCACTAAGGACGCCGCCCTGCTGGAACTGGCGTCCTCCATTCTGGCGGGGGACAAGAACTCCCGCCTCTACCAGCGCCTCGTGTACGAGGACCAGATTGCCTCGGACGTCGAGTTCGGCACCCTGGCCCTGGAGATTGCCGGCATCACGTATCTGCAGGTATCGGCCCAGCCTGGTGTGTCCCTGGAACGACTCGAGACGGTCGTGAACGAGGAGTTCGCGCGCTTTCTTCGGTCAGGGCCAACCGCCAAGGAACTGGAGCGGGTGAAGACGCAGCGACGCGCGGCCTTCGTCCGGGGCCTGGAGAAGGTCGGGGGCTTCTCCGGAAAGTCAGGCGTACTGGCCGAGAGCACCGTCTATGGCGGGTCCCCAGATGCCTGGAAGCGGGGTTATGCGGCGGTGGAGGCAGCCACCGGCCCTGAGTTGCAGGCCGTTGTCCGGCAGTGGGTGACCAAGGCGCCCTTCGTGCTCACCGTGGAGCCGGCCGAAAAGTTCGCGGCCGCCGAGACGGGGGCCGACCGTAGCCAGGTCCCATTGCCCGTCGGGGACGTGCCCGTGACCTTCCCGGCCTTTCAGCGCGCAACGCTGAGCAACGGCCTGCAGCTGGTCGTGGTCGAGCGTCCCGGCCTGCCTGTCGTCGGGTTGCGCCTGGTGCTGGACGCCGGTTACGCCGCAGATCAGTCCGCCCGGCCCGGTACGGCGAGCCTCACCATGGCCATGCTCGATGAGGGCACGAAGTCGCGGGATGCCCTGGAGATCAGCGAAGAGCTGGCCCTGCTGGGCGCCTCCTTGAGCGCCGGCTCGAGCCTCGACACGTCCTCCGTCAATCTTTCCGCCCTGGCGGACAAGCTGGAGCCGTCCCTCAGGATTTTTGCCGATGTGGTGCTGAATCCCTCGTTCCCCCAGAACGAGCTCGACCGGTTGCGGAAGGTCTACCTGGCCGCCCTGAGCCAGGAAAAAACCCAGCCCACGTCGATGGCCCTCCGGGTGGTGCCGAAGCTCCTCTACGGGACCGGGCACGCCTACGCCCAGCCTCTGACCGGCACCGGGACCGAGGCCACGCTCGCCGCCCTCACCCGGGACGACCTGGTCCGGTTCCACACCGAGTGGTTTCGTCCGAACCACGCCACACTGATCGCTGTTGGCCCGGTCACGGTGGCTTCTCTCAGCGCCCAGCTTGAGCCTCTGCTGCGGACCTGGCAGCCCGGCAGCATCCCGGCGAAGGCAATCGCCGACGTCACGCCACGCCCGAGCAGTACGCTGTACCTCGTCGACAAGCCCGGCGCTGACCAGTCGGTGATCTTTGCCGGGCAGCTGCTCCCGTCCCGCGCCACCCCCGACGATCTCGCGATCGCCACGATGAACGATGTGCTCGGGGGGAAATTCACGGCCCGCCTGAACATGAATCTGCGGGAAGCGAAACACTGGTCCTACGGGGCCTACTCCTTTACCTATGACGCCCGGGGCCAGCGGCCATTCCTCGCTTACGCACCGGTGCAGTCGGACAAGACCGCCGAGGCAGTCACCGAGATCCGGAACGAGATCGCCGGCATTGTGGGCAAGCGCCCCGCCACCCCGGAGGAAGTTGCCCTGGTGAAGCGCACCAACACGCTGTCTCTGCCCGGGCAGTGGGAAACCGGCGGCGCCGTGCTGGGCTCGGTCAGCGAAATCGTGGAGTTCGGCCTTCCGGACAGCTACTGGCAGAGCTACGCCAGCACGATCCGCGACCTGACGCCGGAACAGGTCAACAAGGCCGCGCGGGACTACCTGCGGCCCGACGCTCTGATCCTCGTCGTGGTGGGCGACCGCAAAGTCATCGAGCCGGGGCTAAAGGCCCTGGGCTTTGACACCATCCAGCTCGTGAACGCCGACGGCGAGCTGCTGTAACGCGTGACGAGGCCGGCATGCAGGCCATGAACCGTCGGCCCCTCTGGATCGCAGCGGTCTGCGTCCTCGTCTACTTCTTCACGAATGGCATGGCCCTGTTCGTGCCCCAGAACCTGTTTCCCCGGTTCATGGAGACCTTTGGCGCCACTCCCGCCGAAGTCAGCCGGACCACCGCGATCACTTTTGGCATCTCCGGTCTGCTGGCGCCCTTTGTGGGCGCGGCCATCGACCGCTTTGGCGTGGTGCGCGTCATACGGCTGGGCCTGCTCGTGCTCGGCATCACCTTTATCGCCTACCCGGCGGCCCGGTCGCTGCAGGATCTCTATCTGCTGCATGCCGCCCTGGCCGTGGGCCTGATCCTGGCGGGCCTGATGCCGAACGTGGTCCTGCTCTCCCGCTGGTTCCGGGAAAGGCAGGGGACGGCGGTGGGGGTGCTCGTCGCCGGCTCAAGCCTGGCGGGTGCGACACTGCCACTGGCCATCTCGCCGCTGGTCAATGACCCGGCCTACGGCTGGCGCGTCGGCATGGGCGTGCTGGCGGTGGCGTTCTGGCTGCTGGCCGTGGTGCCGGCTTTCCTCGTGCTCCGGGAAGCCCCGGTAGGCGGGTCCGCGGACCGGGGCCCGGGCTCGCCTGCTATCGAGGGCGTCACGTTTGCCGCCGCCCTGCGCTCCCGCACCCTATGGTGCCTGGCCCTCGGCTCCGCCTGCCTGTGGTTCGCCATCCAGGCACTGACGAGCCAGATCACGATCTACTTCGAGCAGGAGGCCGGCCTCGCGCCCCAGCGGGCAACGGCCCTCTACTCCACCATCCTCGCCTGCAGCGTGGCCGGGAAGTTTCTCTTTGGTGCCGTTAGCGACCGGTTCCGGAAGCAGCAGGTCATGGTCTTTGCCAGCCTGACCCTGCTGGCCGGGACCCTGTTGCTCTTCACCAGCGGGAGCGATGGGCTGGAGCTGACGCGCAGTCCCGTGCAGCTCACAGCCTTCGCCGTAGTGTTCGGCCTGGGGTTCGGCGGGAGCTTTACCCTCATCCAGCTGGTCGCCGTCGAGAGCTTCGGCCAGCTCGCTCTGGGCCGGATTCTGGGCGTCGTGATCTTCGTGGATACCATGGGTGGGGCTGCGGGCACCCTGCTGGCGGGCCAGATCCGCACAGCCACCGGGGACTACTTCGCGACCTTCGCTGTGGTGGCCGTGGTGGCCATCATTGCCCTGGCCAACGTGCTGCTCATTCGGCCACTGGCGCGGGTTACGAACGCTTAATCTACCTTGCAGACCTGCGTTGCGCATGGACAATACCTGCGCGCCACGTCCTCCCGGATACGCACTGAACATGATCGCAGCAGAAGGCCTCGTAAAAACTTTTGGCGGCCGCACGGCCGTCGACAACGTGACGTTCCGCGTGGGTCCTGGCGAAGTTCTGGGCTTTCTGGGGCCGAATGGCGCAGGCAAGACCACCACCATGCGCATGCTGGCCGGCTTCGTGGCGCCAACAGCCGGTCGGGCCGAAATCTGCGGCTTCTCCATCGACAGGCAGCCGGTGGCCGCGAAGCAGAAGCTCGGCTACCTGCCGGAAGGCGCACCCACCTATGGCGAGATGACGCCCCGGGACTTCCTGCGTTTCATCGGCGAGGTGCGCGGCCTCACTGCTGCGGAGTTCCGGCAGCGTCTGGGCGACGTGGTCGGGCGGCTGCAGCTGGAAGAGGTGCTCGACCAGCCCATTGAGACGCTGTCCAAGGGGTTTCGGCGGCGGGTAGGGCTGGCTCAGGCCATCCTCCACGACCCGCCCGTGCTTATCCTCGACGAACCCACCGATGGACTTGACCCGAACCAGAAGCACGAAGTCCGGGAACTCATCCGGACGATGGCGCCGGGCAAGGTGATCGTCATCTCCACCCACATTCTTGAAGAGGTGGATGCCGTCTGCACCCGGGCCATCATCATCACGAACGGGCGCATCGTGGCGGATGAGGAACCTGCTGCGCTGATCCGCCGGTCCCGGTACCACAACGCCGTATCCCTCCGTCTGCAGCACAGCGCGGACCTGGCAGCGGTAGCCCAGGACCTGCAGAACCTGGACGAAGTCCGGGAGGTGGAAGTGGACAGCCAGGAGTTCACGGTGACGGCCTTCCCGAAGGACAATGCCCTCATCGTTAGCGCCATAGGCGCGCTGGCCGCCGAGAGGCGCTGGCCTGTGGAGCAGCTGCACCTCGAGGCGGGGCGTCTCGATGAGGTGTTCCGGACCATCACTACGGCCACCAGCGCCACCCGGGCCACCTGATGAGCGTCATCAGCAGCATCGGGAAGCGGGAGTTGCAGAGCTACTTTGCCACGCCCCTGGCCTATGTCTTTATCGTGATCTTTCTGGCCCTCTCCGGCCTCTTCACTTTCTACCTGGGTGGTTTTTACGAGCGTGGCCAGGCGGACCTCTCGCCCTTCTTCAACTTCCACCCCTGGCTCTACCTGTTCCTGGTCCCGGCGATCGCCATGCGGCTCTGGGCCGAGGAGCGCAAGAGTGGCAGCGTGGAGTTGCTCATGACCCTGCCGGTCACCCTGTGGCAGGCCGTGCTGGGCAAGTTTCTCGCCGCCTGGCTGTGCATCGCGATCGCCCTCGGGCTGACCTTTCCCATCTGGGTCACGGTGAATTACCTCGGGGAACCCGACAACGGCGTCATCGTTGCCGCCTACATTGGCAGCCTGCTCATGGCAGGCGGTTTCCTGGCCATCGGTTCCTGCATCTCCGCAGCCAACCGTAATCAGGTGGTCTCCTTCATCCTCACCGTGGTGATCTGCTTCCTGTTCATGCTGGCTGGTTTTCCCCTGGTGCTGGACTTCTTCTCGGGATGGCTGCCTGGACCGCTGCTGGACGCGGTGGCCAGCCTGTCGTTCCTGACCCACTACACCGCGATCAGCAAGGGCGTGCTGGACCTCCGGGACATTCTCTATTTCCTCCTCGTCATTGGCGTCTGGCTGTACGCCACGACCATCGTCCTGGACCTGAAGAAGGCAGATTAGGATGGCTCCGGAACCCGACAAGAGTCGCATTGACCGCCTCGGGCTGACCGCTCTCGCCGTCATCTTCCTCGTGGGCGTGACGCTGATCAGTCTCCTTCCGGGAATGCGCCTGGATCTGACGGAGAACCAGCTCTATACCCTGTCCGACGGGACCAGGAAGGTCCTGGGCAGTATTCCGGAGCCGGTAAACGTTTACCTGTTCTTTTCCGACAAGGCCGCGGCCGACATTCCCCAGCTCCGCACCTATGCCGGTCGCGTGCAGGAAATGCTGGAAGAGTTCGCGAGCCGCTCCAATGGGCAGCTGAAAGTCACCGTCATCGACCCGCTGCCCTTTTCCGACGAAGAAGACCGGGCCACGGGCTTTGGCTTGCGGCCCATCAACCTGGGCAACAACGCGGACCCGATCTACTTTGGCATCGCCGCGACCAACAGCGTGGGCGACGACGAGATCATTCCGTTCCTGGATCCGGCCAAGGAGTCGTTCCTGGAATACGACCTTGCCAAGCTCACCTACACCCTGGCCAATCCGAAGAAGCCGCTGGTGGGTCTGCTGTCCAGCCTGCCCATGACCGCCGGCTTCGACCCCATGACCCAGCAGATCCGTCAGCCCTGGGTCATCGCGGATCAGCTCCGGCAGTTGTTTGACCTGCGCGTCCTGGAGCCGGGCTTCGAGACGCTTGAGACCGACATCAAGGTGCTCCTGCTGGTGAACCCGAAGAATCTGCCCGCCGGGACGGTTTATGCCATTGATCAGTTCATTCTCCGGGGCGGCCGGGCGCTGATCCTGGTCGATCCCTTTGCCGAGATCGACCAGGGAGCGACGGAGGACCCCATGGCGACAGCGGCCGGTGAAGATTCCAGTCTGGACAAGCTCTTCGCCGCCTGGGGAGTCAGTGTGGACCGCAGCACCATCGTGGGCGACGACCGCTATGCACTGACCGTGAGCGGCAGGGACGGAGAGCCGGTCCGGCACCTCGGCATCATCGGTATCGGCAAGGACGGCCTGTCCCAGGACGACGTAATCACCAGCGGGCTCAGCCTCGTGAACCTCGCCTTTGCAGGCCACATCACGGGTAGCAAGGGCGCCGCAGCGGAAGTCATTGCCCTGATCCAGTCCAGCGACCAGGCTGCTCTGATCCCCACCGCACAGCTCGCGATGGCTTCCGACCCGGGGCTGCTGCGGACGGACTTTGACCCCAAAGGCGAGCGCTACACGCTGGCGGCACGGATCAGCGGGAAGCTGCCGAGCGCCTTTCCTGGAGACGTCCGGCCGGGGCACATTGCCATCGCTGCCGAGCCCGCTAATGTGGTGCTGGTGGCGGATGCCGACCTGGTGGCGGACCGGCTGTGGGTTCAGACCCAGGATGTCCTCGGCCAGCGCCTCAGCACCGCCTTCGCGAACAACGCGGACCTCGTGGTGAATGCGCTGGACAACCTCCTCGGCAGTAGTGACCTGATCAGTATTCGCAGCCGCGCTACGTTCCAGCGGCCCTTCACCCGTGTTCAGGAACTCGGCCGCGAGGCGGAGACCCGCTTCCGTTCTGCTGAGCAGCGCCTGCAAACCGAACTGGAGGAAACCGAGAGCCGGCTTGGGGAGTTGCAGGCCAGCCGCAAGGACCAGGGCACCAGCATCCTCTCCCCCCAGCAGGAGGGGGAAATCGAGCGCTTCCAGGCCCGGCGGCTGGAACTGCGCAAGGAACTTCGCCAGGTGCAGCGGGATCTGGACCAGGATATCGAGAAGCTGGGGGCTACGCTGAAAGCGCTCAACGTCGCGCTGGTCCCGCTGATCATTTCCCTCGTCAGCCTCATCCTGCTGCAGCTCAGGCGCCGGACAAGGACTGCCAGGAGGACCGGGTGAGTCGACGGGCTCTGGTTGTTCTGCTCGCGGCGCTCGCCATTCTGGCTGTGATTGCTGGCGTGTTGCTCCGGGAGGACCAGAACGGACGGCGTGCCGAGGAGCTGCTACTGCCCGGCTTGAAGCAACAGCTCAACGCTATCCAGCGGATCGTCATCACTGGCCCGGGGAACAGGCCGGTCGCGACCCTCGAGCGAGGGGCGGATAACTGGACGGTTGCCGAACACAGCAGCTATCCGGCGGACGTCGCCCGGATTCGCCGGAACCTGCTGGCCCTCGCCGAGGCACGCATCATCGAGGAGAAGACCTCGAATCCGGACTACTACGCCCGGCTTGGCGTTCAGGACGTGAACTCGACATCGGCCGCCGGCATGCAGCTGACTCTGGACGACGGCAAGAAACCGGTCAGCGTCATCGTTGGCCTGGCGCCGCCCGGCAGCTCCGGCGCGACCTACGTGCGCCGGACCGGGGAGCCAACGAGCTGGCTGGTTACCGGCAAGTTCGACCTGGGAAAAAACGGCAGCGACTGGCTCGCAAGAGACCTGACCGATATTCCGGCCGGGCGCATCCAGTCCGTGGCCATCAGTCACCCGGGGCTCGAGACCCTGCGCATTGCGCGCGGGACCGCGGCCACGGCCACTTCCACGGAACGAAAGGGTGCCAGCGCCGGCGATGAGGAACTCGTGGAGTTCCTGGTGACTGACGTCCCGGCGGGCCGGGAACTCAGCTATCCGGGCGTCGGCAATGGCGTCGCCGGCGTGCTTGCAGACCTGCAGCTGGAGAACGCCGAGCCCCGGGAAGTACTGGGGGCCAACCCGGGCAAGCCCGTCGTCGCGCGCTTCGTGACCACTGACGGCCTGGTCGTTGAAACGAGCGCCTGGCGCCTGACCGATGGCACCCGCTTTACCTTTCTGGCCTCGGGGGAAGGTGCTGCCAGCGCAGAAGCGGCTACTCTCAATGCGCGCCTCGGCGGCTGGGTCTATACCCTGCCCAGCTTCAAAACCGAGCAACTCACCCGGCGCCTGCAGGAATTGCTGGCGCCCAGGTAACACGAGGCTGGAAGCGCCCCGCTCTGGCCCTGCCCCCAAACATCAGGAGAGATTGAATGTCGACGACATCACCCCGGGGCGAGGCCCAGCTCCGCAAGCTGGCGCGCACGCAACTGAACGTGACGCCCGCGCCCGGCCAGGCGGCGAAGAGAGTCGCTGCAACGGAGGTGGTCCGCGCGGGGGAGCGCTGCCTGGCAGCTGAGGATTTTGCCGGCGCTCTCCAGATTGGTGAGCAACTTCGCAAGACTGATGGCCTGGCCAGTGAAGGCCTGCGGCTGATGGTCCTTGTCGCTGTGGCCCTGGGGCGGCCGCGGGATGCGTGGCAGCTGGCGAGCCAGCTGCTGGCCACCGGCGTGCCCGACGCCCGGACCGCAATGCCGCTGGCGGAGGCATTGCAGCTCTGCAATCGCCACGGGGACGCTCTGGCCGTGGTCGATGAGAGTCTGCGTGACGCACCCGGCGACGCCAACCTGCGTAATCTGCGGGGCCGCTTGCTCGCCGAACAGAATGACCCTGCTGGCGCCGAACAGGAATTGCGGCGGACGCTGCGGCTGGCGCCCGAGCTTTTTTCTCCGTACCGGCAGCTTGCCCTGCTTGGCAGGCTTACAACCGAGGATATGACCCGACTGTCGACAGCCGCCATTCCGGCGGCGGGTCAGGTGGATGCGTGGACGGCCCTCGCTGCAGGCTACCGGCAGCAGGGCGAGGTCGTCCGGGAGTTCGAGTACCTGCACCGCGCCCACGCCCTCGTCAGGCCGATGGATGCCTGGGAGCCCGAAGAAGAGCGTCAGATGGCGCGGGACATCGAGGCGCAGTTCACGGCAGCGTTCCTCGAGAAGTTGCCGGCGCTGCCGGCGGGCCGGCAGCGGCCGATCTTCATCGTGGGCATGCCCCGCAGCGGCTCTACGCTGGCAGAGCAGATCCTCGCGAGCACGGGAACCAATGTAGGAGCGGCGGGCGAGTCCCAGGTCTTTCCCTGGTTGCTGCTCGATCTGAGCCGCCGGCGCTACGGCGAGATGGACTATCCTCAGCTCGCGGCCGTGCTGACCAGAAGTGATCTCGAGCAGTTGCAGCGGGATTATCTCCAGACCATCAGCGAGGTCTATACCCAGTCACCGGTGTTCGTGGACAAGCAGTTCACCAACTACAAGTACATCGGCCTGCTGGCACGGATCTTTCCGGACGCCCGCTTCGTACACACCGTCCGGGACCCCCTCGACATCATTCTCAGCACCTACCAGCTCGTGTTCCGCACCGTGGGTTTCAGCCACGACCTGGAGCACCTGGCCCAGGCATGGGTCGACAGGGCCCGGATCATGGCCCACTGGCACCGCGTTCTTCCGGGCCGCATCCATGACCTGGTCTACGAAGAGGTCGTCGCGAATCCCGAACCCACGCTGCGGGCGCTGGTGGAGTTCTGCGGTCTGCCCTGGACCGATAAGGTCCTGCGCTTCAATGAGACGGAGCGCACGGTGAAAACCGCCAGCCAGATGCAGGTGCGCAAACCGCTGTACCAGTCTTCAGTGGCGCGCTGGAAGCCCTATGCGGCGCTTCTTGAATCCGCTCGCCGTGTGCTCTCTGAGGCCGGCGTCTTGTCCTAGGACTGAGCGCCGCCCCAGTCCACGACGCCGAACCAGGCAGTCGCCAGCACGACGAAACCGAACACGATCCGGTACCAGGCAAACACCGTGAAATCATGCTGGCTGATGAAGCGGATAAGCCCGCGCACCGCCAGCAGTGCGCTGATGAATGACGCTGCGCCGCCGACTGCAAACATCCCGATATCGTCTGCACTAAACAGGTGCCGGTTCCTGAAGACGTCATAGGCCGTGGCGGCGAACATCGTCGGAATCGCCAGAAAGAAGGAAAACTCCGCGGCCGTCTTGCGGGACAGGCCAATAAGCAGGCCGCCAATGATGGTTGCCCCGGAACGCGAAGTGCCGGGAATCATCGCGACTGCCTGGGCGAAGCCCACCTTCAGCGCATCGCGCCAGGTCATGTCGTCCACGGACTCGGCGCGGACCACATGCGTGCGGCTCTCGGCCCACAGGATCACCAGGCCGCCCACGATCAGCGCCGTCGCCACCACCATCGGGTTGAACAGATAGTGTTTGATCTCCTTCAGGAACAGGAAACCCAGCACCGCGGCGGGCAGGAACGCCACCAGCAGATTGATCGCCAGCCGTCGCGACGCCGGCTCGGACGTGACGCTGACCAGCGCGTGACCCAGGCGCGCCCGGTATTCCCAGACCACCGCCAGAATCGCCGCAAACTGGATGGCGATCTCGAAAACCTTGCCCTTGGCATCGTTAAAGCCAAGCAGCTGTCCTGCCAGGATCAGGTGTCCCGTACTGGAGACGGGCAGAAACTCGGTCAGCCCTTCAATGATTCCCAGGATCAGCGCGCTCAGGAGCAGGTTGGGATCGCCCATCTCAGGAGTTTCCCGCAGGACCAGCCGGCCCCGGGAGCAGAATCACGTAGTGCTTGCGCACGGTCTGGACTGTCTCCCAGGTACCCCTGAAGCCTGCCGGAATCATGAAGGCATCACCCTGCTGCAGATGCCATTCATCGCCGGCCTCGCTGGTGACAACCACGCGGCCCTCTATCAGGTGGCAGAATTCCCACTCGGTGTAGTTGATGATGACTTTGCCGGGCGTGCTCTCCCAGATGCCGCAGTAGAGGCGGCCGTTCTCTCCCGAATAGTGATTCCATGTACGGGTAAGGTATTCGCCGGCGAGCAGGGCCTCGCCGGAGCCCTGGCCAGCTTCCACGGGCGGGGTGCCGGGGCCGGAAGTCGGCATGAGCATGAGTCTGGGCTGCATTCCCGATAGAATAACAGCCTCTGTTGCCATCATCTGGAGTCCACATGCGTCGCAATCTCTTCATCCTGCTTGGGTCCTGCCTGGCGCTGGTATCGCTGGCCGAGGCTGCCCGGCCGACGCCTGCGACAGAAGACGACAAGACCCTCTATGCCCTCGGCGTCATCATCAGTCGCAACCTTCAGCCCTTTGCGCTGACAGAGAAGGAGCTGGCCATGGTCGAGGCCGGCCTGGCCGATGGGGTGCTGGACAAGGTGGCCCTCAAGGACCTCGAGAGTTACGGGCCGAAACTGCAGGAGTTGCAGAAGTCCCGCATGGCAGTTGCGGCCGACAAGGAAAAGGCGGCTGGCGCGGCCTTCCTGGCGAAGGCAGCGACCGAGAAAGGCGCCACGAAGACCGCCAGCGGTATCGTCATCACGACCCTGACGGCTGGCACGGGCGCAAGCCCGACCGCTGCGGATACTGTCAAGGTGCACTATGAAGGAACCTTTGTGGATGGCAGCGTGTTCGACAGCTCCATCGAGCGCAAGGAACCGGCCACCTTCCCGCTCAAGGGCGTAATCCCCTGCTGGACCGAAGCGGTGCAGCTGATGAAGGTGGGCGGCAAGGCCCGGATCATCTGCCCCTCAGCCCTGGCTTACGGCGACGAGGGTCGCCCGCCCCAGATGCCGGGTGGGGCAACCCTGGTCTTCCAGGTGGAACTGCTGGAGATCGTGAAGTCGGGCACAGCCGAGCTGCCGGCCCCCGGCAAGTAGGGCATCAGGCCAGCGCTGCACGGGCGGCTTCCATGTCGGCCTTGGCGGCGGCGACGACCTCTTCGAAGGGTTGCCCGTTGAGGCGGATCTTGGCCAGTGCCTCCTCCGCCGCCGGCTCCGGCGGCGCGCCCGGCTTGCGCAGCCGATAGTGGAGTTTCGCGGCGCAGAGGATACGGGTGAGCGGCGTCAGGTCCCTGCTGTCGGCGTCGAAGATGGCATTCTGGTTCTCGACTGCCTCGGCCACGCGAACTGGAATCTTCCAGTGGTCGAGGATCGTCCGGGCGATGGTCATATGCCACTCGTTCAATGCATTCTCCCAGTCGGCAATCTCGCCCGGGTTGATGCTCTCCTGTCGCGCCCGGGCGAAAAGATAGAGCTTGCCAATCAGATGAAAGAGCCCGGTGGCCATGGACTCGTCGGGCTGCACGCCGGGCACCCGCTTCGCCACGGCAAAGGACAGGGCGGCAACGCCGTTGCTGGTTTTCCAGATGTCCGCCAGAACGGGACGAATCGGCTTCAGCCACTCCTGCTGCTCCATCTGGCGCATCGCAAAGGCGGTCGCCTGGCTGCGCACGATGTTGTAGCCGAGGCTGTTGATTGCCGTCTTCAGATCGCTGAACTCCCGGCCCGACTTGTTGAAGGCGGCCGAGTTCGCGAGCTGCACCAGTCGGCCAGCCAGAACAGGCTCGCTGGCAATCAGTTTCACGACGTCCCTGGATGAGGCCTTGTCATCCGCGAGTACCCGCTGGATACGCGCAACGATGTCAGGAAAGCCCGGCAGCTCGATCTGGTCTGAGTTGAGGTCCTTCGCGAGCCCCATGACGATCTGGGCGGCGTTCACCTGCCTGCCCCCACCGACCGCGATGCTGGGATCCACGCGGGTTACCGCGGGCCTGGGGTCTTTAGGGGCCAGGTCGCGACCCGCCTGGAGATCGTTGGTTAGTGCCATGTTCGGTCCCTGCCTTGGAGCGTCAAATATAGAGGCAGGCCAGATTCCCGACCGTGACCGGGTCCAGATTGTGGCGACTCAAGACCGGGCAAAAGTATGAATCCCGGCTAACCCTGAGCTACCCTGACGCGTGCTGGCCGATTACCTCAAGAGAATCCTGCAAGCCCGGGTCTACGACGTGGCGAGTGAAACGCCGCTGGAAGAAGCACCCCGGCTTTCCGCCCGGCTGCACAACCGGATACTGCTGAAACGCGAGGACCTGCAGCCCGTTTTCTCCTACAAACTGCGCGGCGCCTACAACAAGCTCACACAGCTGACCCCAGGGGAGCGGGCGGCGGGCGTGATCTGCAGTTCGGCGGGGAACCACGGCCAGGGGTTGGCACTGGCCGCCCGAGCCCTGGGTATCCGGGCCCTGGTGGTGATGCCGGTCACCACCCCCACCATCAAGATCGATGCGGTCCGCGCCCTGGGCGCAGAGGTAGTCCTCCACGGCAACACCTACGACGATGCGTATGCCCGGGCTCAGGAGTTCGTTGCGGCCGACGGGCTGACGTTCGTCCACCCCTTTGACGATCCGGCCATCATCGCGGGCCAGGGGACCGTGGGCATGGAGATCCTGCGCCAGCAGCGCGGCGCGATCGATGCCATTTTTGTTCCGGTCGGCGGTGGTGGCCTCATCAGTGGCATCGGCCTGTATGTAAAAGCCCTGCACCCGGAGATCCGGGTGATCGGCGTGGAGCCGGAGGAATCACCGACGATGCACACTGCTCTCGCTGCCGGGCGGCCCGTCAGGCTGGAGCGCGTCGGGATCTTCGTCGACGGCGTGGCCGTGCGCCAGGCGGGTGCGGAGACCTTCCGGATCTGCCAGGAGGTGGTCGACGAAATCATCCTGGTCACCAATGACGAGGTCTGCGCCGCAATCCGGGATGTTTTCGAGGACACCCGCGCCATCATGGAACCCGCCGGCGCACTCGCTGTGGCAGGCATGAAACGCTACGTGACGGCAACTGGCTGCCGCGACCGGACCCTGGTGGCGGTGAACAGCGGCGCAAACATGAACTTTGACCGCCTGCGCTATATCGCCGAACGCGCCGGGATCGGCGAGCATCGGGAGGCACTCCTCGCCGTGCAGATTCCTGAGCAGCCGGGCAGTTTCCGGACCTTTTGCGAGACGATCGGCAACCGGTACATCACCGAGTTCAATTATCGGTACAGCGATCCCGCCCGGGCGCGCATCTTTGTCGGCGTTGGCCTCACCGGCGGACTGGCTGAGCGGGCGCAGCTTATCGCCACGCTCCGGGACCTCGGGTTTCCGGTTGCCGACCTCAGCGACGACGAAGTGGCCAAGCTGCACGTGCGGCACATGGTGGGCGGCCTCGCCCCGGGACTGAAGGACGAGCGGCTCTATCGTTTCGAGTTCCCGGAACTGCCCGGCGCCCTGCTGGAATTCCTGCGTGCCTTTGGCAGCCGGTGGAACATCAGTCTCTTCCACTACACCAACCCCGGCTCGGACTTTGGCCGGGTGCTGGCCGGCATTCAGGTGCCGGATGGAGAAATGGTGGAGTTTCTCTCCCACCTGCAGTCCACAGGCTATGAGTTCTGGGACGAGAGCGGGAATTCGACGTACCGGATGTTTCTGGCGGCGGAGTGACCACGCTTCAGGCGTTGCGGCGAGGGCCTGCGGCACCCGGGGCCACGATGCGGACGCCGATGGCGATCACCAGCAGCAGCGCCTGGTAAGAGCCCGCCAGCACGAAAGGTGCCCAGGGGCCCCAGGCGTCGAAGAGTCGCCCACCGATGCCCGTAAACGCCAGAATGCCGAGGGCGCCGCACATGCTGCTTCCGGCGATCACGCTGGCACGCTCACGCACCGGCGCCTCCTGGCCGATCAGGGCCATGCTGGCCTTCACCATGAATCCCGTGCCCAGCGTGAGCACCACCAGCAGGGGAATCATGTCCATGTCCAGCGGCGAGGTGAGGAACCACATGGAAAGGTAGCCAGTAGCCGCCGTGGCCAGCGCAACGATCATCGCCGTAACCCGGTTGACCCGGTCAATGAACCAGCCAAAGACCGGCGCTGACACCAGCGAGACGAGATACATGATGATGATCATCGTGCCGAACTGCGCCATGGCGCGGCCGGGGCTAAGGCCATCGGCACGCCCCGCCTGGACCGCCCAGAGGCTGAGAAACAGGCCCTTGATGACCACGTCGGAGCGGGCCACCAGCGCCCCGGCATAGGCCAGCCCAATGCGCGGGTTACGCAGGGCTCGTCCAACGCTCCCTGCCAGCGCACCCAGCGGCGGACGGGCGCCGCGGCCAGCGGGTGTGCCCGCCATCAGGCCCTTGGCGGTGATAACCGCCATCAAGGCGCACAGCGCGGCGCCGGTCAGGAACATGGCCCGGCCACCGGTGACGGCATCGTAACCACGCTGGCCCAGCAGGTCCGGTATCCGGCTGACCACGCCGGCCATGAACATCGTACCCAGCGTGCTCATGACGCTGTTGATGCCAATAAACTTGCCGCGGGAGCTGTCGACCGGATAGTCGTTGACGAGCGTGGCCAGGGTTCCGGCCGTGGCCGCGGCCCCCACCGCATAGAACAACCGATAGAGCAGCAACTCCCCGGCCGTGGTGGCGAAGGGATACAGGCCCCAGCCGAGCGCCAGCATGACAAAGCCGAAGCTCAGTACGGGCCGGCGACCGATGCGGTCGGCAGCGATGCCGAAGGGAAAGAACAGGAGCAGCCCGACCACCTCGGACCAGAACGACAGGTTGCCCGACAGAGTCCCCTGCTCGCCCCGCGGGATGTGCAGGTGCGCATTGAGAATGTAGCTTTGCAGGATGGCCATGCCTGACAGCGCACCGATACCGACGAATGCCGCCAGTAGCTTGACGAGCGCGTTGCCTCTCGTGACACCGGGTGCCAGTTCAAGGGGGCCGAGGCGTTGATTGGCTGCCGGCCGATTCATAGGGGCCAACTATGCCACCGGACAGCAGAAAGGGCCCAGTCGGCGCCGCCCTAGGCCTGCGGCCCCCGCGGGCGCATCAGCAACCAGAAGCCGAAAACCATGATGGCCAGGTTCACGGCGGCAATCAGGAAGAAGGGCGCGCCCTTGCCGACCGAATCGTACAGCCAGCCGCCAATCGAGGTGGTGAACAGAATGCCAAGGGAAGCGCAGATCCCGGCGAGACCAAACACGGCGCCACGGACCTCCGCCGGCGCTTCCTGACCCAGTACCGTTTGACTCGCGATGATGGCCGCGACTTGTCCGAGACCCAGGAGGATTGCCACCGGAATGATGGCCGAGCTGGTGGGATCGCCCACCAGGCCACCCGCAAAGTAGCCGATGCCGGCAATCAGCATTGCGACCACGCCGGCCATGATCCGATTGACGCGATCCAGCAGCAGGCCGAAGACGACGGCAAACAGGAGACCGGCAGTGCTCGCAATCACGTAGGGCGTGGTCGCCAGGGCAACCGCCTCGCCGACACTCAGCCCCTTGGCTATGGCGGTCTGCTGCAGGCGCGCCGTGAAAAATGTGCCGAGCACGATGCGATCTGCGTAGGACACGAACTGCAGCAGGCAGGCAAACCAGATACGGGGATTGGCCCGGGCAGCGGCAAGCCCGGCCATCAGCAGCACCTTGAGCGGCTCGGACTCGCCAATCCTGCTCGGCGTTCCGCGCTTGAGACCCACCCAGCAGACCAGGGCGGTGAGGAGACACAGTCCGGCTGCGATCCCCAAAGTGATCCGCCCGGCCAGCATGGCATCTATGCCGGACTCAGCCAGACGCTGGGGAACCCGACCCAGCACGAGCACGGCAAGGGCGGCGCCAAGACCCTGGCAGAACCCGGTGATGCCGACCAGCAGGCCGCGGGACTCTTCCTTGGGTGTGTCCGCGAGCACCGTGGAGAGCATGCAGCCGACTGCCGAAACGCCTACGGAGTAGAACAGCGCACAACCGAGCAGCTGGGGCACGGTGCGGGCCAGCGGATAGAGAAAGAAGCCGGCGGCAATCCAGACCAGGCCGATGGCGTACACAGGCCGCCGGCCGATCTTGTCGGCGAGCGCCCCGAAGGGCGCCACCAGCAGAATGGCAATCAGTTCGTTGCTGAAGCCGAGCAGGCCCAGTACACGGCCCTGGGAGCCCTGGGGCACCTGCAGATTGGCGTTGAGCAGGTACGGCTGGATGAAGTTGACGAAGGCCAGCATGCCCACGGTGATGAAGGCGGCAAACAGGTACGTGGCCGCATTCATCGGCGTATAGCCGGGCGCAAGCACGACGGGACCGAAACGACGATGCACGGAAGCGTTCAGGACGGGGCGCGCTCCGGATGACGGCGCCGGGCAATATGGGCGGCCGTCGCAATAATCACGGCGCAGATGATGGGCTCCCCGATGTTGCCAAAGATCCCGCCGGTGGGTCCGAAGGGAACCGCGAAGAAGCTCAGAGCCCCGATCGAGCCCAGGGTCAGCCACTTCCAGCCAATCTTGATCCAGAGATAGACCCCGAAGAGGATAAACATGGCGGTCATGGTCAGCGCCGGGATCGGCGGTATGGACTTGCCCGCACCAATCTCAGCCGTCGGGCTGCAGGCCGTAAAGGCCGAGATGCTGGTGGTGTAGCGCAGCGTATCGGCGAAACACGACGGATAGAACGTGGACTGGGAGAACAGCCAGAGGTCATGCAGGATGAACCAGACGGCCAGGGTGCAGAAGCCGCCCATTACGAGCTTCGACTGGGCCCAGAGAAACCCGGCTTCCCGAGCCATGGCCCCGAGCGCGATGAAGGTCATGGGCAGGGCGATGTAGTGCGCCAGAAAGCGCACCGTATTGAGGCCCATCAGCAGTTCACCTTCGCCCAGTGTGCCGCCGATGCCAATCACGAAGTTGTCGTACCACAGCAGGGTCAGCGGGACGGAGGCGTAGATCAGGCCGTTCGTCCGGTATCGAAGGCACAGGCGCACCGCCCAGACCAGGACTACGACATCCAGAAGTGCGACGGCCATGAAGGCGAGGGAATACATGTGAGCTCCGATGGTCTGACCTGCAGTCGATGGCCAATCCTAAGTGAACCCCTGGAGAGCAGCCAGTTGCAGAGGGCAATGGCGCACGCCTTCGCATTGATTGGCCACTGCGTGCACTGCTGCAGACCGTCCAGTTCCTGGGCTCTGGTTCCAGGCGTCAGCGAGAAACCCTGGAAAGTCGTGGCTTTCCCCACCTGCCCGGACCTCGCCCTCCGCGCCAGGATGGCGGCATGCCGGCTCAGCCCCCATCCCGCCTGCGCCTCCAGGGCGAGATTCACCATGTCGCACTCCGTGGGCATGGTGGACGGCCGCTATTCAGCGTACATCGGGACCGGGAGGCTCTGGAGGACATCGTCGGGGAACTTCTCGCGGAATTCACTGCGCGAGCTCACGCCTACTGCTGGATGACCAACCACCTGCATCTGGTGCTCGAGATCGCGCCCGGGCAGGCGGACGGCTTTCAATGCGACCTGATCGCCCGCTACTCCCTCCACCGGAACGCCGGCGCGGCGGGGGTTGGCCCGCTCTTCGAGCCTGCGGAGCGCGCCTTCCGGGTGAATGCGGACGCCTACCTTCTGCAGCTCATCCGCTACGTCCATCTGAACCCGGTCCGGGCCGGACTGGTCAGGGACGCAGCGGACTACCCCTGGTCCGGGCACCGGACCTATCTCGGCGGCGGGGGGCCACCTTGGCTGTCCACGGATCTGGCATTCCGCCTCCTCGGTGGCGACCTGCTCCGGGCCGCCGCAGCCTACCGGGTTTTCGTCGCACCGGTCAGCACGCGGGTGAACCGGGAGACGCTCGTCAGCTCGCTGTCCTATCCGGGGCGGTACTGAGGGCGCCAGTGCCGTAGTATTTCCCCATGACCATCCCAAGAGGATTCACCATCCGCCGCGCGCTCCCCGACGAAGCGCCAAACCTTGCGAACCTCGCCCGGGACACCTTTGTTGAGACCTTTGGTTATCTTTATCGCCCTGAAGACTTGGACTCGTTTCTCGAGACCTCCCAGTCGGTTGCGGCCTACGCGCCTCTTCTCCATGACCCGCGCGTGGGGATCTGGGTTGCCGAAGACCCGCACCAGGCCCTGGTGGGTTTCCTGACGGCGGGCCCCTGCAAGCTGCCGGTGCCACAACGGGAGGACCGGGCCGGGGAGATCCGCCAGTTATATCTCCGGGCTGCGGTTCACCGCGAGGGACTGGGCACCCGGCTGCTTATGCTGGCCATTGACTGGTTGACGGAGCAGGGCCACGCGCCGCTCTATGTCGGGGTCTGGTCCGGCAATCTCGGCGCGCAGCGGCTATATGCCCGGTATGGCTTCGAGAAGGTTGGCGAGTACGACTTTCCGGTGGGTAACCAGCTCGACCGGGAGTTCATCCTGCGGCAGAGGAAGGCCGTGCCGCCGTCTCCGGCTGTAGCGACCTAGAGCGCACCGTGGCGCGCACTGTCGAGCGCTTGACTGACTCACTGGCACTCTGGCGCCAGGCAGGCAGGACCTTCAGCTACCAGGGACACGACATCTTCGTCCGCTCCGGGGGGGCCGAGGGGTCGCCCGTGCTCCTGCTGATCCATGGCTTTCCCACGGCCTCCTGGGACTTGGCGCCCCTCTGGGCCGGCCTTACTGCCCGCTGGCGTGTGCTCACTCTCGACATGCTGGGCTTTGGCTTCTCGGCGAAACCCAGGCGGCACCCCTACTCCATCGGTGACCAGGCAGATCTGCTGCAAGCCTTTCTGCGTGCAGAGTCGGCCACCGACTACCACGTGCTCGCCCACGACTATGGCGACACGGTGGCGCAGGAACTGCTGGCGCGGAACTGTGCCGAACCTCGCCTGCGCAGCGTCTGTCTGCTGAATGGCGGGATCTTTCCGGAGGCTCATCGACCGCTGCTGATCCAGCGGCTGCTGTCCTCGCCACTGGGCCCGCTGGCCGCAGGACTGTCGAGCCGGAGGAGCTTCGCCCGCAGCATGCGCCGGATCTTTGCCCGGGAGCGCCCGCCGACACCCGCCGAGCTGGACGGCTTCTGGACACTATTGACCCACGGGAACGGCCGCGCAGTGCTCCCACAAGTGAGCCGTTATCGCCACGAGCGCCTGCGGCAGCGCCAGCGGTGGGTCGGCGCCCTGCAGGCGGCAACGGTGCCGCTGCGCTTCATCGTCGGCATCGCAGACCCCATCGCCGGGGCGACCATGGTGTCGAGGTACCGGCAACTGGTGCCCCGGCCGGACGTCGTCGAGCTGGCTGCCGTGGGCCACTACCCCCAGTTGGAAGCGCCCGCACTGGTGCTCAAGGCCTACACGGAGTTTCGCGACACCATCGGGCTGCCCTGACGCAGGAAGTGCACCGCCGTGGCGACCAGCGCCAGCATGTTCAGCGCATCGCCAAAGAAACCCGGAACCGGACCCACGGCTGACGGCGGCAGGCCGAGGAACGTGAGCCCTGCCAGGGTCCCGGCGAATAGCCAGGGCCAGCGCCGGCGCCACCAGAGCACTGCACCCAGTGCCACCATGGACGGCAGAGCCAGTAGCGCGGCCAGCGGCAGCGGGCCCGGCGAACCTGCGCTCACCTGGCCCGGGCTGCAGACCTGGGTGGGGGTCACCGAGGGCACGTAGCGGAGCGTGTCGGCCCAGCAGGCCGGATACAGGTCGGGAAAGAACAGGATCTGCCGCCAGCTCAGCAGGAGAAACCCGGTGGCCAGCAGACAGACGGCGCCGACAAACCACCGCGGCTGGGCCCAGCGGAATCCTGCCAGCTTCGCCAGCGACGCGTTAATGATCAGGATCAGCGGCACCGACAGCGCAAACAGCATGAAGCGCGGACCGCTCAGGACCTCCAGCAGTCCTCCCTGTCCGAGCCAGCGCCCGGCACCCACCAGTGCGGTGTCGTAGGGCAAGGCCAGAATCAGGAAGGCCAGCAGCCCCAGCACGGGGTGACGAAATTCCCGCCACCGCCGCAGGGTCCAGACCAGCAGGACAGTGTCCGCGATGGCGAGCAGCAACATGAGCGCGGAGAACATGGCTAACCCCGGCTGGCGGTCTGGTTATGCAGGGGTCAGGCGCGACCCGGGATGAAGCGGGTCAGGAAGGCGCGGACGGCGCCGGGCTCCCGACGCTGACGGCCACTCTCGACCAGTGAGTACACGGCCGGCACCACCACGAGGCTCAGGAGCGTCGAACTGAGCATGCCACCCACCACCGCAACCGCCAGCGGGCCGGACAACTCCACGCCGGTGCCGATGCCCAGCGCGGGCACCATCATCGCCATGATGATCGTGAGGGAGGTCATGAGAATCGGCCGCAGGCGCCGCGGACAGGCTTCCGCCAGCGCATCGTCCACGCTGTAGCCCTTCTCCCGCAGCTGGTTGGTGAGATCCACCAGCAGGATGGAATTCTTGGCCACGAGCCCGATGAGCAGGATGAGCCCGACCATGGAATAAAGATTGAGGGTGGTGCCAGTGATGGCCAGGGCTGCAACCCCGCCGATGATCGCGAGGGGCTGGGCCACCATGATGATCAGGGGCTGCACGTAGGAATTGAACTGGCTCGCCAGCACCATATAGACGAGCACGAGGGCCAGGATGAAAGTGAAACCCACTCCCGAGGACGTCTCGTCCAGCTGCTCTGACCCGCCCTGGAGCTTCAGCGTGTAGCCCGGCGGCAGGAACTCGGCCGCTTGCTTCCGGACCCGGCTCACCGCCTCACCCAGTGCCACCGTCGGATCGGAGAAGAAGGTTGCGGCGTACTGGCGATCCACCCGGGTGATGACCGCAGGCCCGACCAGTTCGGTGAACTTCGCCACCGTGTCGAGGCGCACCAGGGCACCGCCCGGCGCCCGCAGGTAGATCTTGGAGAGGTCCGCGAGGTCCACGTCGCCGGCCGCCTTGATGCGGATGTCATAACGCTCGCCGTCACCCGGTTCATCGCTGAACTTGGCAACGTTCAGACCACCAGCCAGCACGTTGGCCGCCTGGGCCACGTCCCGGGCCGACAGCCCCAGCTCGGCAGCGAGATCCCGGTTCACGTCCAGACGCACCTGGGGCAGATCCAGCTGCAGGTCGACATCGATCTGGCCCAGTTCCGGATCCTTCGAGAGGAGGTCACGGAAGCTCCGCGCCAGATCGGCCACGGTCGGCAGGTCCGGGCCATCGATGACGAAACTCAGTGCGTCACCCCGGGAATTGCCGGAAATGCCGTAGGGGGCGGGAAAGGCGACGATGCCGGGAATCAGTGCCAGCTCATCCCGCAGTATCTTGATCATCTCCTGCTGGGTAACGCGGCGCTTCTCCCGGGGCTGCATGTTCACGTAGATCAGGCCCTGGTTGACGCCGCCCGTCCGGCCACCGCCAATCGTGGCAAAAATGTTCTCGATTTCCGGATGGCCGAGGACGGTCTTCTCCACCTGGCGCATCCGGTCATCCGAGTATTCAAGGCTGGAGCCGGTGGGCGTGCGCACGGTGATCTGGAACTGGCCCTCATCCTCCGCGGGAAAAAACTCAAAGCCCAGCGTCATGAACAGGAATGGCGTCGCGGCAACGATAGCCACCGCGAAACTCACCACCCGCCCGCGGTGGCGAAGACTCCAGGCCGTGGCCCGCCGGTACCACTGATCCATGGCATCCAGCCCCCGGGCGATGCGCCCCGAAACCGCACCCTGCTTCTGATTGACCTGCAGGTACCTGGCGCACAGCATCGGCGTGAGGGTCAGGGAGACGAACAGGGAAACGAGCACGCCACAGGCCACGACAACCCCAAAGGACCCGATCAGCTTGCCCGGAATTCCGGGCACGAACACGACCACGGCGAAGATGCTGGCCAGCACGAGGGTCGAGGCCACGATGGCCAGCGTGACCTCGTTGGCACCGTCGATGGCTGCCTGGGCCCGGTCCTCCGCGCCGCTCTCCAGGCGTCGTTCGATGTTCTCCAGGACCACGATCGCGTCATCCACCACGACGCCAATCAGCAGGAGCAGGCCCAGCATGGTGATGGTGTTCAGGGTGTAGTCGAGAAAGTACATGACGAGGACGGCGCCGAGGAGCGACACCGGAATTGCCGCGGCAACGATCAGCGTGGCGCGGAAGTTCCGCAGGAAGAGCCAGACCACCAGCGCCGCGAAGATCGTGCCCTCAATGAGGTGGCTCTGCAGCGATTTCACGAGATCAACGATGTACAGGCTGTCGTCGGCGGAGACGGTGACCTCAAGCCCGGGCGGCAACTGGGGGACGATATCCCGCGCCAGACGGCGCTTGATCTCGGTGTTGATGGCCACCGAGTTGCGGCCCGAGACTTTGATGACCCCGAGACCCACGGCCGGCTTGCCGTTATAGCGCCCGACCCGGCGGGCATCCGACAGGCTGTCCTCGACCACCGCCACGTCCCGCAGGTAGATGGCGCCGCCATCCCGGTAGCCGATCACCATACGCTCCAGCGCTGCCGGATCGTGGTACTCCAGATCCAGCTTCAGCAGCTGCTCCTGCTGGGCCTCCACCAGGAAGCCGCCGGGCAACTGGAAATGCTCGTTGCGAAAGGCCGCGATGACTTCCTGAACGGTAATGCCAAACGCCGTCAGGCGCTCGAAATCGAGATTGATGCGGATGGTGCGCTGCCGCTCCCCGCCGATGATCACGTCGCCAACGCCATCGATGGTTTCCAGACGCTTCTTCACCACCGTCCGGGCGTACTGATTCAGCTGCTGGACGGTCCTGTCCCCGCTGATCGTCAGCCAGAACGACGGAAAGGAGCCCGTGTCCGATTTGGAGATGATGGGCACGTCCGCGTCATCCGGCAGCTGCCCAAGGACCTGGCTGACCTTGGCCTGCACCTCGTTGAAGGCCACGTTGATGTCCTTCTGGAGCTGGAAGGACGGCACGACCAGCGAGCTGCCCGCCGAGGTCGTGGAGACCAGCTGGTCGATGCCGGGGATGCTGCTGATGGCGCCCTCGATAACGTTGGTGACGCTCGAGTCGACGATCTCCGGATTGGCGCCCTCCAGCCTCGTGAACACCGAGATTCGGGCCAGGTCGATGTTGGGCAGGCGCTCGATACCGAGGCGCTCATAGGCAACGAGACCGAACAGCACGATGACGGCGTTCAGCATGGCTGCAAAGACGTAGCGCTTGACTGAAACCGATGCGAGGCTCATGTCAGTTTCCTGCGATGGCCACCGTCGCGCCATTGGTCAGGAACCCGGCACCGTCGACGGCAATCTTCTCGCCGCCCTTCAGGCCCTCAAGAATCTCGACGAGCTTGCCGTTGCGCTGGCCGCGACGCACCAGCTGCTCCCGCACCTTGTCGCCGCTGATCACGTAGAGCACGTCCCCGGCAGGACGCCGCACCACGGCGACCTGGGGCACCATCAGCGCATCCGCGCGCGTCTCCAGCACCACGTCGGCGCGGACACTGGCGCCCGGGCGCCAGTCGCCGGGGTTGGTGAAGTCGACGATGACCGTGAGCGACCGGTTGTTGCGATTCACCCCGGGCTGCAGCTCGCCGATCTTCGCGGTAACCGGAGCGCCGGTCGCTGCCGAGGAGGTAAGCCGGACAGTCAGGCCCGGCCTGAGGCGGGGTGCCCGATACTCGGGGAACGGCAGGCGCACACGCAGATTCTCTATGTCCAGCAGGTCGAAGACCGGCGCGCCCACCTGCACATAGGCCCCCACATCGACGTAGCGTTTCGCCACCTCTCCCTTGAAGGGCGCCACGATGCGCGCTTCACCCAGCCGGCGGGAACTGTCGCCCGCCCGGGCCCGGGCGCCATCCAGTTGCGCTTCCAGGGCATCCAGATCGGTACCAATGGTCTCCAGCTGCTCCTGGGAGATCAGGCGCTCCGCCTGCAGCCGCTTCGCCCGTTCAAATTCGCTCTGCTTGTTCTTGACGAGGGCCACGAGGCGCACGACCTCGGACTGATCGACTGAGCTGCCAAAGCGGTACTGCTTGCTGTCCAGTTCGGCGAGGGTCGCGCCCTTCTCGACCGTCGCGCCCTCGTCCACCGCCAGACGCACCACCTTGCCCGCCACCTCGGCAGCCACTGGTGGCGCAGAGCGGCTCTCAATGACGCCGACGGCCCACTCCGTCTCCTCAACAGGCTGACGCAGGACCGTGGCGGCCGTGACCCGGACGACCCGGGCCTCCGCGAGCAGGTCACCGGCGAGCGCCAGGGACACGAGCAGCAGGCAACCACGAACGAGGGGGAGCGTCATCACTTCGTGCCGAAGTCCTGTTTGCAGACCGGGCAGGCCGGGGCCTTGAACAGGGGGCCGTAGAGCGTGGCATCCAGCGCAGCGGACCAGAACCATCGGTTGCTGCATTTCGGACACACGATCAGGAGCACGCCAAAGGCGTAGCCGGCGACGGCCAGGATGGAGCCCCACGTCCAGTCAATACCGGAGCCCGCCCACAGGGGGGCGAAACTCCCGATCAGGAGCAGCAGTATCGCGATGATGAGCTTCCAGGACTGGCCAGTCCTGGTGATGACCGAGTTGGGGAACATTTAACCTCCTGCAAGGGCCCGCTTGGCTGCGACGGGCAGGCGCTTGATGGCCGCTTCCCGCCGCTGCGCCGTGCTGCGGTCCGGGGCGGGCTCCTGGTGGACCAGGATGACCGGGCGGCGCGCCCGCGTGTAGGCAGCGCCAGTGCCCGCATTATGCTGGGCAATGCGCTGGCAAAGGTCCCGGGCGATGCCGGTATAGAGGGTCTGATCCACGCACCGGACAATGTAGACGGTCCAGGCGGACTCCTCCGGCCCTTCACTCATCAGTAGCTAGCTCCGCGCGGCCGCTTCAGGCCTTGGGGAGCTTAGCGGAACTCCGGGTTCAGGCGTATCCGCGGGCGCGGATCCGGGCGATTTTGGCGGTCTGGGGCAGGCGATAGAAGAGGCGCAGTTCCCGCAGCAGGTCCGGCGTGAAGGCCGCCGTGGGGAAGCTGGCTTCTAGACTGGCGCAGTAGCGGCCGGCGAAGGTGCTGGCCGCCTGATAGCGGTCGATCTCTTCCGGAGCCAGCTGGGGGTCCAGGCAGGGATCCGTGAACAGCCGCTGCAGCAGCGGCGCGCCGAGTGTGGCTGCCGGTTGTGCGTCCAGCAGAAGGCGGGTGGTGACGTACTTGTCCACCTCAGCCTGCATCTCGAGTTCAAGGAGGGTCACGGACTTGTCGAAGGCGGCGTTCCAGGCGAGATAGTGAAAGTGGCTTACACCTTCGAGTACGGTCCAGTAATCGGCAAGGTTGGTGCCAGTGAGTTTCTCCCGGGGATCAGCGACTGCCAGTCTCGCCAGCACGGCGGGATCCAGGTAGAGGGCGAGATCGAGGCCGCCTTCGCTCTCGACAACGATAAGCTGTTCGTCTGCGTAGCGTCCGGTCGCACCGGCCAGCAGGGCGGCGCGCATGGCCTGATCGGTGATGACGTAGTCCCGGACGTCCTGGGGCAGATCCGCATCGTAGAGCCGGCCAAGCTGGCCCTGCATGGCGCCGAGGAGATCCGGGCAGGCCGTCCCCACCGGGCTAGTGCTCCCGCACGCTGCCCGGCTGCTTGAGTGGCTGGATACCGAGCTGGCGCAGCAGGCGGCCTGCCCGCCGGCTGCCGGTGGTCAGCCAGTTCTCGTAGAGACGGAGCACGTCCTGATCCCGGCCGGCATTGCTGGCGTGGCGCACGTCATTGAGGACATCAACCACCTCGCCGAACTTGGCGGCGAGCTCGGCAAAGACCGGCGCAAAGGCGCGGCCCCGGGGATTGGCTGGCAGCGCGAGGGAGAGGGTGTGGTACGCACCCCCGCCCATGCGCACGTAGTAGCCGATGCCGACCGCCTTCCGGTCCAGGCCTTCGGCCATGAAGCCGGCGACAAACAGCGCCACATCGCCCAGGTGCTGGAGCGTGGCATTCCGGCTTTCGTCGGTGGGGGCCGCCGCTGCGTCGGCCAGCATGAGAGCGAGGGGCTTCGGCGCGATGCCGCGCTCCGCCTTGTCGTGGAGGGCTTCGGAGCGGGAGAACAGGGTCAGGAGATTCACGACGTAGTGGGCCGTGTGGCTCTCCATGGCCAGCCGGTTCGAAGCCATGGCCGCATCAACGGAGTCGCGAAAGTACTCCTGAAGACTCGGCACCGGAATGACTCCGGAATCAGGTTCGGAGACGGCCATGGGCAAAAGTTATACCGCTGCGGGGCCGCCGACAACGTGATCCGGGTCACGGGCTGGCAACGCGGCGTGCTTCAGGCCGAGAGACTTTGCCCCGGTTGCCAGGCAATTTCACTGATCCGGCAGTCAGCCGCGTCATGTTCGAAACGGAAGGCTACAAAGTCGCCGGGACGGGTCAGCGCCAGCCCGACAACAAACGACAGCCCGGAGCCCTGGGAGTTGGTGTCCTGGTCGCACTTGACATAGAACGGCGAGTGGGTCGCATCAACCGCCAGAAACCCCGCAGCCGCAGACTCTGTCAGGTACCGCGCGACCTGGGTCGCCACAGCGCGCCAGGTTTCCGCGTCACCCTTCTGCACCGCTGCCCAGCGCGTGCTCCGGGCAATCGTGCCAGCCGTCAACACTGCCCGCCGGCGCACACTCAGCTGCTGCCACTCCCGCCGGGAACTGTGGCTGCGGGCGAGCGTGACATTACCGCTGAACGAGATGAACCCCGGCGCCGCACCACGGAGCACGTTGACACCACGCCGTGCCAGCAACGCGGCCTGTTCGTCATCGGGCTCGACCGCTACCCGCGCACGGGAACGCAAGAGCACCGTCTCTGCGGGACTCCCCGACGCCAGCATGCCGGCGATGGCGCCGATGGCGCTCAGTGACCGGACCCGACGCCCGTCGGTCGCGATCTCGGTGAGCTGCGGAAAATAGGTAATGATGTTGGGGCTGGCTAACACGGAGGCACTCTGACTCCTCGTTACGTCTTCCACCCGGGACCAGCTGGCCGGCGGATCGAGCAGCAGCATGGCGTTGCGGCGCGCGCAGTAGCGCTCGGCAACGAAGATGCCCACGGGCCCCACGTCGGCTTTGGGCGCGCCAGACAGCAGGCACACAAGATCGACGTTGGCGACCTGCTCGAGGGCATGAATGCCGGTGGCGTCTTCTGCCGAGCCGATGAGGTCGTAGTCGCTGGGTGGAGCCGCGGACCGCCAGTCGCCCCGGCCGGGCACATAGCCAATGGGGCCAAACCCGGTGGCCCCGGACGTCAGAAAGGGCCGCGCCCGGGGTGCGTCGCCCTGCAAGCGGACCAGAGCAGAGTCCGCCAGCGCCTCGCCGATGAAGGCGTCATCGTCGGCGGCGACGGTCACCGCGCGCCAGGTTTCCTGCTCCTCCACCAGCGGATTGGCCGGGGAACGGATCCGCTGCACCGTGAGATTGAAGCGCCAGAGGTCCGCCGGGGGAATGCCGTCGTAGTCCACGGTGGCCCGCAGGTACTCCAGGGGCCCCGGGTTGACGGCGTCCAGGTCGAGTGTGCCGCCGGGACCCGGCAGAGTAATGCGGCTGGGCCGGCCGGACCGCGGCACCCGCACGACGACGGCCTGGCGGCCGCCGTTGTCGAAGAACTGACCCAGGATCCACTCGAGCCGGCTGCGTTCAGCCGGAGAGCCGAAGCGGCGACGGAACTCGGCGACGCTCTCGATGACGACAGGGATATTGGCGGGGCCCCGGGGGGCCGGGCCAACGAAGGCAGTGACAGTTTCGCGGCGGAGCGGGATCGGCTCCTCGCCGGCAGGAGATTCAATGACTCGAATCCCGGCTCCTGAGAGTTCGGGCAACAGTGGGCGCATCCGCAGACAACAACGCCATCGAGTGTAGCATCGGGGCCAGCAGCAGGCCGCACACAAAGCCGCCGACATGGGCCTGAAAGGCCACGCCGCCCGGCACAATCTCCGACCAGTTCGAGTAGAGCAGCTGCAGGAGAAACCAGCTCACCAGCACAACCCAGGCAGGCAGCTCGACGACCCGCAGGGTGAGGAAGACGGGAAGAAGCAGGCGGAGCTCGGCCCGGGGGTGCAGGAAAAGGTAGGCGCCGAGTATCCCGGAGACGGCCCCGCTTGCCCCGACCATCGCCACGGCGGACGACGGCTCCACCCAGGCCTGCGCGAGGGCTGCCGCCGCCCCGCAGGCCAGGAGCAGGACCGTAAAGCGGCCCGGCCCCAGCGTCTGCTCCACCTTCGGGCCGAAGACCCCCAGGAACAGCAGGTTGCCGAGCAGGTGCAGCCAGCCGGCATGGAGGAACTGGTAGGTAATCAGGGTGGCCGGGGGCGGAATGGCCAGCAGGACTCCGGCCCGCTCAACACCACCGAACAGCTCGCCGGGGACGAAGGCCAGTCCCGCTGGCACGAAGAAGGTGCCGGGCAACAGGAACAGCTGCCCCGCAAACACCAGCAGCAACAGGCCAAAGAACGTCAGGGTGGCAACGGGCATCGTCACCGGGTGGCCGCATCAACCTCAACCGGGTAGGTCACGATGTTCTCCGTAGGCCGCGCCCGGGCGGCGACTGTCTGGGCGTCGGCGGCCGACTCCAGCAGCCGGACCGGAAAGCCCCGCCCCTCCTTCACGGTGGCGGCAACGAGTGCAGCATCGACGGTGATACCGGGAGCGCTGGCCGCTTTCTGGCCAGGCAGCGGCGGGTTGCCGGGCTTGCGCTTCTGGAGTTCCGTGGCGAACTGCCTGTCGAGCAGCGCCTGAAGATTGCGCGCGTCATCCTCCAGTGCGGGATGCGCCTCCAGATAGAGATTGCCGTCGCTCCACGCCAGCAGCTGGGGCTGGTTGACGATGCGCACCTTCGTGCCCACCGGTACCTGGCTGAACAGTGACTCGATGTCCTCGGGATAGAGCTGCACACAGCCGTGACTGACCCGCATGCCAATGCCCGAGGGCTTGTTGGTCCCGTGGATCAGGTAGGAGGGAAATCCGAGCCGCAGGGCGAAGGCGCCCAGGGGATTGTCCGGGCCGGCGGCCACCTGGGCAGGCAGTGGATCGCCGGCCTCTGCGTGCTCCTTGCGAATCGACGCGGGCACGGTCCACACGGGGTCCTTGACCTTGGACACAACCGTGGTCGTGCCAAGCGGCGTCGCCCAGCCCTCCCGGCCGATACCCACCGGATGGGTAACGACGACCGGCGCCTCACCGGGCGCTGCCTTCGGGTAGTAGAAGATCCGCTTGGTACCGATGTTCAGGACGATGCCCTCCCGGGGCGCGTCCGGGAGGATGAACTGGGTCGGCAGCACGATCCGCGTGCCGGCCCCGGGCAGCCAGGGGTCCACGCCCGGGTTGGCGTGCACGAGATCGTCATAGCCCAGATCGTAGGCCCGGGCGATGTCGCTGAAGGTGTCCTCGTAACGGGCGCGGATGACCTGCATCTCGCCGACGACGCCGTTGCCGGGGCTCAGCACGAACCGGTCGCTGACGATCGGCGGAAGCTCTGTCGGCGCCTTGACGGCCTGGCCATGACGGTGGGCCCAATCCGGGGTTTTGAACAGCGCGCAGCCGCCAATGTTCAGCGCAGCCGCGAGCACGACGAGGCGGAGGAGTTGCTGCATCCGTAAACCTACCTCTGGCAATTGGGTTTCCTGCCTGCCGCCTGGGCGGCGTTGTAACGCTTCAGGGCTTCCGGCAGCTGCCTGACCAGATCCTGGATCCGGCTGTCGCCCGACGGGTGGGTCGAGAGAAACTGGGGCGGGCCGAGTTCGTTTTTGGCGGCCATGTTCTTCCACAGCTGGATGCTGGCGCTGGGATTGAAGCCTGCATCCGCCATGTAGTTGAGCCCGATGGTGTCCGCTTCGGTTTCGTTGGCGCGGCTGAAGGGCAGACTGAGGCCCAGCTGCGCGCCCATGGACACCAGATCGCCAACCCCGGGGCCGGCACCGAGGACTGCCGTGCCGAGGATCACACCGCCCTGGGTTGTGGCTTCCCGGTTGGCCCGCTTGAGCGAGTGCTGGAGCGTCACGTGGGCCACCTCGTGCCCAATGACAGCGGCCAGTTGGTCCTGGTTCTCGGCCACGGCGAGCAGTCCGGTGTACACGCCGATGCGCCCGCCGGGCATGGCGAAGGCATTGATGTCGTCACTCTCGAAGAGCACGACTTCCCAGTCCTCCTCCGAGTAGGGCTTCTCCAGTTGCTGGACGATGTCGGCCGACACGCAATTGACATAGGCGATCTGCCTGGCATCCGTGGCCGCCGGGGTCTGGGCCCGCATCTCCTGGAACACCTGCCCCGATTCCGACTCGAGCTCCGACTCGGAGTAGATGGGGAGGGAGCAGGCGCTGAGCAGCAGCGTGGCCAGGAGTAGGGGCAGGACGAGGGTCAGGCGCGGGTGCATGGCGGGGATTATCCGGCCTGGCCGGCGTCAGGGAAAGCGGGCTGGCCGGGTATCGAGGGACAAACGGACTCTGGCCACCTGAGTGTGGCGGGGAACCTTTGGGTACCTGAGGCGGTCCACAGCCGAGTCGGTCCTGCAACGGGCGCCGTCCAGTCACCGGGGAAACACGATGCTGAATACCACGAGCGCGTTTGCGGGCCTTTTGATTGCCCTGGGCGTCGGCGCCTTTGTCACGTCCTCCAGCCCCACTGCCCTGCTCCCGGCCTATGTGGGGGGGGTGCTGCTGGCCGTCAGCGGACTCTCGATTGCCTTTGCAGCAGCCAGCAAGCCCCTGAACACCGTCGCCATGGTGGTCGCGCTGCTGGGGGCGCTGGCCCCGGCGGCGGCGCTGCTGAACCGGGCCAGCCAGATGAGCCCCCTGGCGCTGACAGTGAACGTGGGAATGCTGACGCTCTGCGCGGCCCTGTTCATCCTGCACGTCCGCTGGTATCTGCAGTCGCGGCGCGCCGCAGCGCCCGCTGCAGGCTAAGGCTTCAGGGAAAGCGGCCGTTCAGGTCCCGCTGGGACACCCAGGCAGCGGCTTCGTCGGCCCCGGCCCGCATGGCGGACAGCACGCGCTGCTGCAGCGTGGGACGGGCCCTGAAGGTGAGCCGGAAAACGTCCGCCGACTCGGTGGCCCGCTGCAGGTAGTCGTCGCTGGTTTCCACGGCGTCCACCAGCTTCAGTTCCAGGGCTCGTGAGCCGTACCAGTGCTCGCCCGTGGCCACCGCCTCGATATCGAGGCCTGGCCGGTAGGTCGTTACCACCTGCTTGAAGAGCGCGTGCACTTCCTCGAGCTCCTCACGCAATTTAGCCCGGTCGGCATCGGTGTTCTCGCCGAACATGGTGACCGTGCGCTTGTAGCGCCCCGCGGTGATCTGCTCGAAGTCCACGCCCCGCGCCTCCAGCAGGCGGTGGAAATTCGGTACCTGGGCAATCACCCCAATGGAGCCGATCACGGCAAAGGGGGCCGCGACGATCCGGTTGGCAACGCAGGCCATGAGGTAGCCGCCGCTGGCGGCGCCCTTGTCGACGATGGCGGTGAGGGGAATCTCTTTGTCCCGCAGGCGCTTCAGCTGGGAGGCGGCCAGCCCGTGCTCATGCACGGCGCCGCCGAAGTTTTCCAGGCACAGCACCACCTCGTCCGTCTTGCTGGCCACGCCAAGAATGGCGCTGATCTCCTCCCGCAGCGCCGGGACTGCAGTGGCCCGGATGTCACCCTTGAACTCCAGGACATACACCCGGCGCCGGGCGTCGGTGCCCTGGGCATGGTCCTCAAGTTTCCGCTGCTTCTTCTCCTGCTTCAGTTCCGTCTTGCGCTCGGCCTTGCTGAGCAAGGCGTGGCGTAACTGCTGACGCAGGTCCCGGTATTTGTCGTTGAGCTTCTCAACCTTGAGGCCCCCGGCGGCTGGCCCTTTGCGGGACAGGCCCACCGAGAGCGCGACGATGGCCGCCACCGCGGCAACCACAGTGACCGCCTTGGCGAGAAAGAGGCCGTAGTCGAGCAGGAACTGGACCATCGCGGGACGGGTCAGCCGGCCGGCAGGCCGGCGTTATTGCGCTCAAGGGCGCGCTCGGCACGATAGCTGGAGCGGACCAGGGGCCCGGCCACGACTTCCACAAAGCCCTTGTCGAGTCCTCGCTGCCGGTAAGCTGCAAATTCATCCGGGTGCACGTACTGCCGGACGGGCAGGTGGTTGGCCGTGGGGCGCAGATACTGGCCGAGGGTCAGCAGGTCGACACCAGCGTGGCGCAGATCAGTCATGGCCTCGGCCACTTCATCCGCCGTCTCGCCGAGACCGAGCATGAGGCTGCTCTTGATGAGCACCATTGGATCGGTCGCCTTGGCATGCGCGAGGACCTGCAGGGACTGGTCGTATCCCGCCCGGGGATCCCGCACCTCCGGCGTCAGCCGACGGACCGTTTCCAGGTTGTGGGCAAACACGGCGACGCCGGAGTTGACCACGGTGGCGACAGCAGCGAGGTTGCCGGCAAAGTCCGGCGTCAGTGCCTCCACGGCCGTGCCCGGATTGCGCGCGCGGATGGCGCGGACGCAGTCGGCGTAGTGGCCTGCCCCGCCGTCCTGGAGATCGTCCCGGTCGACCGACGTGAGGACCACATACTTGAGACCCATGATCTCCACGGACCGGGCGGCATTGTCCGGCTCCCCGGTGTCCAGCCAGCCCCGCGGATTGCCCGTGTCGACGGCACAGAAGCGGCAGGCCCGGGTGCACACGTGCCCCATGAGCATGATGGTGGCGGTGCCGGCGTTCCAGCACTCCCCGATGTTGGGGCACATGGACTCCTCGCACACCGTGGCCAGGCGGTGCTCGTGGACCGTCCGCTGCACGTCGGCATAGCGGCCGCCGGACACGAGGCGGACCCGCAGCCAGTCCGGCTTGCGGCCCAGATTGGGTTCCGCATGGTCGGGTTCAGCCCGGTCGGCCCCGGGACCCGGGGCACGCTGCTTCACGCCGTTGCGAATGGCGGTAAAGCCGGCGGCGGTGGTGTACTTCGCACCGCTTTCGATAGGAATGCCCTTGAAGGAGGTCATCTTTCCATTCTCGCACGGGCCGGGGCAGCCCGGCACAGGCGGCTCTCTGGTGTACTGCACCCCAAAAAAAAGACCCGGCACAAGGCCGGGTCAATACAGGGGGAACCTAAAAATCAGACCACCACGTCAGCAGCACACAGCTAGTGAATTCTTGACCAGTTGAGGAGTTCCACTTCGTCCTCGTCCCGCTGAAAGTTCAGGGCGAGGACGGCCTCGATCTCCTTGGGTTCCAGCACCTGGTCCACGCCGTGGTTCAACTCCACCACGCCGCTGTATTCATCGGCGAAGCCCGGCTCCTCAGAGCGCAGCAGGAAGCGGGTGTAGTACTTCGCGCGCATGGTCTGAACGTTAGGGAAAAGCCCCCGGGGGTTCTGTGCGCGACCGCACAGATTTGGGTCAGGACGCGCCGGGACCGGGGCTGCCCCACCAGCGCGCCACGGCGGCGCCCGTGGCGGGATTGACGAAGTAGCCGTAGCACTTGTGCACATTGAGGCCGTCCGCGCCGCGGAACGGGTTTACGAGGTCGGTACGGTCGCTGATCCCGCCCACGAGGCCCAGTTGCCGCATCTCGGTGAAGTCCTCGGCGAAACGGCGGCCCAGCGCAGTAAGGCCGCCCAGGGCCGCCAGGTTTTCCCAGCGGCGGATGCTCCGGGGATAGCGCGCGGCGCCACTGGCCCGGTTGCCCTGCAGACGGCGCCGGATGTAGCGGGTGCCCAGAGGGCTACCGAGGGTCAGAAACAGATCTATGGGCCCGGCCTTGTCCTGGAGGCTCCAGAGCGTGTCCCAGGCGATGACGGAGCCGAAGCTGTGGGCCATCAGCAGCACCCGTTCGCCTGCGGCCCAGGAACGCTCCAGCTCGGCGCGGAGGCCAGCACGGATGCGGTCACCGACCCCGTCCACGTTGTGAAAGTAGCGGTCCGAGGCTGCGATGTTGATGCGGGTATCTGCGTCCGCGAGCCAGTTAATCAGCCAGGGGAAGCGGTCCCCGCAGAGGTGCGCGTAGTAGTTCGCGCGCCGGCGGATGCCGAATACTTCGCGAATGCTGTCTTTCTCGGGCCTGGAGTCGGCGAGCAGCGCGGCGATACCCGCCTCATCCAGCCGCACATCCCGATAGCTGTCGTAAAGGTGATGGCCCCAGAGGGCGAGATGCAGGCACTCCGGAGTGGCAGCCAGTTCAGCCGCTGCTCCGGGATCCGCGCGACGGACGCCCTCCAGCAGGCAGCGCCATAGCGTTGCGCGGTGGACAGCGGGGGCCGGCTTGGCACGCAGGCCCGGCACGTACAAGATACGCGGGACCAGTTGCGCTTCCGTGCTGGCGGACATTGGCGGCATTCTAATGAAGTATCTGCACACCATGGTTCGGGTGTCCGATCTGGACGCGTCCCTGAACTTCTACTGTGCCCAGCTGGGACTCCGGGAACTAAAGCGGAGCGAGAACGAGCGGGGCCGTTTCACCCTGGTCTTCCTCGCGGCGCCGGGCGACGAGGGCGCTTGTGTCGAGCTCACCTACAACTGGGACCCGGAAAACTACACGGGGGGCCGGAACTTCGGGCATCTGGCCTACCAGGTGGATGACATCTATGCGCTGTGCAGCCGGTTGCAGGCTGCCGGGGCCACCATCAACCGCCCGCCCCGGGACGGCTACATGGCCTTTGTGCGCTCGCCGGACGGCATTTCCATCGAGCTGCTGCAGAAGGGAGGCCCGCTGCCGCCGAGGGAGCCCTGGAAGTCGCTGCCCAATTCCGGTAGCTGGTAAGCACGACCAGCCGGCTCGCCGGGTCAGGCGCCCGCCTTGGCCCGGGCCGCGCGGAAGCGGCCCGTCTGGATGTAGGCGTTCTTCGATTCCTTGACCACGATGCGATTGCGCCCGTCTTCCTTGGCCTGGTAGAGCGCCTCGTCGGCCAGCTGGATGGCCCCGGCCAGGCTGCGCTCGTTGCCCGGACTCACGATGGCAACCCCCACACTCACAGTCAGCCAGGGGCCCGTGGTGGACTCCGCATGGGGAATTTTCTGCTCCTCGACGCTGCGCCGAAGCATCTCGGGAATCTCCCGACCGAAGTCCTGCGCGGGGCCATACAGCACCAGGGCAAACTCCTCGCCACCGAAACGGGCCGCGAAGTCGAGGGGGCGCTGGGCACAGGTAGCAATCACTTCAGCAACCCGCTTCAGGGCATCGTCACCGGCCTGGTGTCCGTAAAGATCGTTGAAGGCCTTGAAGTGATCGATATCGACGAGCAGCAGCGTCAGCTGGCTCTGATCCCGGCGGGACTGGCGCCAGAGTTTCTCCACATCCCTGTCATAGCGCCGGCGGTTGTAGAGCCCGGTCAGGCCATCGCGCTCAGCCAGGTCATTGAGCATCCTGGATTCGAGGAACGCCTGGCGCACCGCCGATTCCAGCTGAAAGCAGCAGTAGGCGCCGATAAGGTTCACCGCCAGCAACGTCAGTCCCGAGAACAGGGCTTCCTGCACCGGGATCTGCCACTCCACCATCCCCCAGACGTACATGGCGGAAATCGTCAGGGCCACGGCGGCGGCGTACCAGAAGTGCAGCCCGAGCACGAGCCAGATCAGAAAGATCCAGGCGACTTCGGCCCCAAAGTAATAGGGCGCCCCGTGCAGACTGGCCCGGACCGTCAATGAGGTGCAGAAGAGTCCGATCCAGAGCGCCGTCAGCGCCAGGAGCGCCTGATAGGCTACATGGGAGCCCTCCTTGTAGGACGCCACCAGGGTTGCCATCAGGGTGGGGAGCATGACCCCCAGCATGAATGCGGCCGTTTGCCAGGAGAGGCTCTCCCGCATCACGGCGACGATCAGGGAGAGAAAGATGGCGGCTGCGCCAATCACCAGAATCGGGCGCGTCTTGGAGTAGTTGGCTTCGGCGTAGACCCGCCGGAACTCGCCCTCGACGAACTGACTGAAGCGCAGCCGGAACAGGCCGGGGCGCCGCTCGGTCACCAGCGAGGTCAAGTGATGTTGAACATCGAAACTCAAAAGCGTCTTGCCCCAAACAGCCCCCGCAGAACGACCGCGAGAGCCTGCCCATCCCAGCACCCAGAGCGGACGTTACTGGCTGGTTACCGTAACGACTGCGCAGTGAGTCACACTTCACTTCCAGGCGCCGGAAGTCGCATAGGATAGCGGCCGATGTTGACTCACGATTCAAACGCCCGGCCCTTTGCCAGCGCCATCGGCTTCGTCGGCGCCACCCTGGTCCTGGTGCTGGGCACCCTGGCCCTGATGCAGCCCATCCCCCCCGGGGCCCCGAAGGGCGGGGATGCCGCCGCCAACGACCAGAAGCCCTGCACCCTGCAGCCGGAAGGCTTTCTGCGCGGCCGCTTTTTCGGCGCCCTGAACCTCACAGCCGACTGGTCCGGCGCAAACCTCTACTGTGACGGCATGGAGCGACCTGGCGGCGACGGCATCCGGCTCTTTTTCGCCACAGCCCGGCGCGGCGGCGAGCGGCTTTCCGTGCTAATCGGTATCGATGGCAAGCCCGCAGACCTCCCGGGCCAGGAGCGGCCTGCCAACGTGACGGTTATCGACGAACAGGCAGGCCGGTTCTTCAGCTCGGGCGGCCCCGGCCGCTGCTGGGCCAGCATCGCTTCCGTCGTGCCACTGCCCGGGGCTGACCGTACGCCGGCGGGCTACCGGATCGATGGCCTCGTCTACTGCGTTGGCGCCCTGCCTTCCGTCGGTGACCGGACGTCGCTGACGCTCAGCGAGCTGCAGTTCGCGGGGCGAGTCTCAGCGGATGAAGCGTAGCGGCAGACTGGCGGGTCTCACGGGCCTCGTCCTGCTCTGGGTGGCTGCCGGGCTCGAGGCCGGCGTCGAGCCAGCCCACCTGGTGACAGGCTTTCCCCGCGGGCAGGCGGTGCTGGTCACGACCGGCCTGCGCTGCCTGCGGATCGACCTGTACGTCGCCAGCACAGCAGAGCAGCGGGCCCAGGGACTGATGTACGTCGAGGTGCTGCCCGAGTTCGAGGGCATGTACTTCGGCTACGGGGCTCCGGTGGAGATCGCCATGTGGATGAAAAACACGGTGCTCTCCCTCGACATGCTCTTCATCGGCGCGGACGGCGCCGTCGGGAAGATCGCCCGGAACACGCAGCCACAGTCGACGGACAGGATTACTTCGAACGGCCCTGTGGTCGGGGTACTGGAACTGAGCGCGGGGTTTGCCCGCCGCTGGCGCGTGGAGCCGGGGTCGCGGCTGCTCCTCTTCTAGGCGCCCGTGCGCCCGTCACGTGCCCGGGGTTGCAATACAGCGAATCTCCCAACGCTGCTGATAGCCCGCGGGATTGTCTTCAAGAAAGTCAAAGGGCCTGCGCTTCACCACCTCATGCCCCGTGGCACAGAGACGACGTTGCTTGAGCCAGGCCTCCAGCCACTCCATGCGGGCCGCATCCGCCGCCGGATTGTCCTGGGGGAAATCCGAGGGGAAGCTGACGTCGAAGTAAATCCGCTCGGGATGATCAAAGGGCTGGACCAGGCGGCTGTAGCGATGACGATCGAAATCCATACTCTTGTCGATAGCTTTGTCCATGCTCGCGCACCCGGCGGCCAGGCAAACCAAAAGCACCACTTTCCGCACGGTCTACTCCCCGGGCTACTGCCCCGCAGTGCGGGGATTGTTGCAGTCGTACTGCTGCCAATCTACCCCGGGATTGCAGAGGGGGGCCCGGGTGCAGATGCCCCGGAAGGGCCACCTGTTACGTCGATGTGCAATCACCGTAAAGATCGGGTAAATTTAGCCTCAAGGTCCGCGGTACGTGCCCGGGCCATATGGAGCTGGTCCCGCCGCCGGACATTGGATTGCCGGTTGAGTGGAGCGAAGAAGCCGGCATGGCTAGATTAGTAGCGGAGGCGCTCCGGAACGCCTTGTGGGGGCCCCGGCGGGCCGATTAGCAGTCGAACAGCACGTGATCGAGCCGCAGAGCGTCGAGAAGAGCACGCAGAACAGAATCCATGGATAGCACGTTTGACACAGGCTTGGGCGGGGGTCGCAAGACCACGGTCACCGGCATCATCATCGCCTTCCACGTGTTTCTGGTGTGGGCGCTGCTGCAGAGCCTGAACACCATCGTCGTTGACCGCCCGCCCCCTATCATCAAGGCGGAGATCATCGAGGAAATCCCGGATGAGGAGGCACCGCCGCCTCCGCCCCCGACCATCGAGGCACCGCCACCCTATGTGCCGCCCCCGGATATCGTGATTGATCTCCCGGTGGATGCCCCGGTGACGAGCGGCGCACTCGTGGTAACGAACAAGCCGGCGCCGCCTCCGCCCGTGGCCAAGGCAGGGATCAAGAAAGCCCCGGAAATTGACCCCAAGTTCAAGAAGCGGTTCCAGCCAGACTACCCGCCCACCTCCCGCCGTCTCGGCGAAGAAGGGTCCGTGGTTCTCCAGGTGCTCGTGGGCACCGACGGCAAGGTTCAGGACGGCAAAGTTCAGACGAGTAGCGGCTTCCCGCGCCTCGATGAAGCAGCACTCAAGCACGCCTTGCGGGCCTGGCGGTTTACGCCGGGCACGGAGGACGGCGCTCCAGTGACGGCATGGCACTCGGTCAAGGTCACGTTCAAGATCGAGGGTTGATTTTCAAGCCGCGGGCAACCGGGGCACTATTCAAGGTAAGTGAGTCATGGCAGGCGAGAACATTCAGCTGGCACAGAACGCAGAAACTGCAGCCCCCGCCGATCCGGCGCTGGCGGCACCCGCATTGGATGGGACCATTCCGGTAGACACGGCGGTCGATCCGACCGCGCTGCCCGCCGACGGCTCCATGCCGGTCGACGGCAGTGCTCTCGACCTCACGGCGGTCGACGAGGGTGTAGCGGATACCAGCCTCAATGACGAAGTGGCAGCCAACCCCTACGGTCTTGCCGAGCTGTGGGCGCAGGGCGACTTTGTGGCCCGGGGCACCCTCATCATCCTGACGCTGATGTCCCTGTATTCCTGGATCATCATCCTGACCAAGCTCTGGGAGCAGCAGCGGCTGCTCAAGCAGGCCAAGGAAGCCAGCCGGGATTTCTGGACCACCAACTCCCTGAGCGAAGGCCTGGGCAAGCTGACCGGCAAGGGCAACGTCTACCGTTCCATGGTGGAAAGCGGGATCAGCGCCAGCGAACACCACGAGGGCAAGCTCACCGAGAAGGTCCCGCTGGCGGACTGGATCAGCGGCAAGCTGCAGCAGAACGTCGATCGCATGACCAACGAGATGCAGGGTGGCCTGTCCTTCCTCGCCTCGGTAGGGTCCACGGCGCCCTTCGTCGGCCTCTTCGGCACGGTGTGGGGTATTTATCACGCCCTGATCGCCATCGGCGTCGCCGGGCAGGCCAGCATCGACAAGGTGGCAGGCCCCGTCGGGGAAGCGCTCATCATGACCGCCATCGGTCTGGCCGTCGCGGTGCCCGCGGTGCTGGGTTACAACTGGCTGCTGCGCCGTAACAAGGCGATCCTTGACCAGCTGCGCTACTTCACCAACGACCTCTATGCGACCTTGGTGAGTGGCGGCGGCCAATCTTCCGGGCAGCGGAAGTAGTTTCCGGGAATCCTGGCAAGCGGGCAGGTCGTAAGGGAGTAGCACTATGGGTATGAACGTTCCGTCGGGCGACGGCGAGGGAGAAATCCTGTCCGCGATTAATACCACGCCGCTGGTGGACGTGATGCTCGTGCTGCTCATCATCTTCTTGATCACCATTCCGGTGATCACCAAGACGGTGAAGCTGGACCTGCCCAAGGCCACCAACATCTCGACGATAACCAAGCCCGAAAACATCACGATCGCTGTCGACCAGCGGGGCAATGTCTACTGGAAGGACTCCATCGTTCCCAACCAGCAGGCGCTTGCCGACCTCATTCGGAACGCGGCGGTGGTAGTCCCCCAGCCGGAGATTCATGTGCGGGGTGACCGGAACGTGCGTTACGAGTACGTCGGCCGCGTAATCCTGCAACTGCAGAAGGGCGGCATCCAGAAGGTTGGCTTCATTTCCGAACCGGATCGCGGCGTTCGCTAACAGGCACGCTCCCCGGAATCCCCAGGCAAAAGGTCAGAACAATGAGCATGTCGGTAGGTTCCCCGGGCGACGGTGCCCCGATGATGGAGATGAACACCACGCCGCTGATCGACGTGATGCTCGTGCTCATCATCATGCTCATCGTTACCCTGCCGGTCATGACCCACGCCGTGAAGCTGGACATGCCGCGGCCGGATAACGCCCCGCCGCCTGTCCAGCCCGAGATGGTGACGATCAGGATCGACTACGACGGCACGATTCTCTGGAATGATGCCGCAGTGCCCAACCTCGCCACGCTGGAGCGTTACTTCAAGGTCGAGGCCCAGAAAGTGCCGCAACCCCAGGTGGCTATCCGTCCCGACGCCCGGGCCCGGTACGACGCCGTCGCTCAGGTTCTCGCCAGCGCCCAGCGCAATCGCATAGAGAAGATGGGACTAATCGGCAACGAACAGTTCGAGTAACTGTCCTGCCAGCCCAGGCACGATTCAGGGCACGATTCAGGGCACATTCAGTCAATCAGCAGAGCATCCCGGTCAGCACTAAGGCCAGGATGCACAGAAGTGCGGAGGAAATGATGGTGAAGCCGAAACGCCCGACGACGTTGCTGCCAGCGGTTCTCGTAGCCTGCTTGGCCCTGGCTGTGACCCACGCTCCGGAGTCCCTGGCCCAGAAGTCAGCTTCGTCTGCCAAGCCGCCCAAGATGAATCCCGACGTGGTGAAACCGCTGCAGGCAGCGGTAGAACTCGCCAATGCGGGCAAGTTCGCCGAAGCTGAAGCTGAACTGCAGAAGGCCGAAGCGGTCACCGGCAAGACAGCTTTCGAGCAGTTCAATATTGACGAGCTCTATTGTTTTACCTCGCTCAAGCAGGCCAGGTACGACCCGGCGGCGAAGACCTGCGATAGCGGCCTGGCTTCAGGTCTCCTGCCGCCGGAGCAGGTCAACGACCGTCTCCGACTGCTTTCCCAACTCTATCTGCAGACCAAGCCCCGGGATCTGACCAAGTCCGGGGAGTATGGCAAGCGCTGGCTGGAGGCCACGGGCAACCGGGATCCGGTGATGCTCGGTCTGGTGGGTCAGGCCGCCTACTTCAGTGACAACTTCAGCGCTGCCGTCACCTACATGAAGGAGGCTATAGCGGTCAGCGTGGCTGCCGGCAAGAAGCCGGACGAGAACTGGCTGCTGATCGTCCAGAGCTCCTACGCCAAACTGAAGAACAACCCCGGCATCCTGGAGGCCACCACCGAGCTCCTGCGCTACTACCCCTCCAAGGCCCAGTGGCAGACCCTGGCGCAGGACTTGCTGGCCCGATCGGCCAACAAGGACCGCCAGATACTGCAGGTCTTCCGGCTTCTGTCCCAGGTAGATGCCATGGACGGCGCAGACGACTTCACGGAGGCGGCCACCGTGGCCATCCAGTCCGGATCGCCCGGCGAGGCCCTGAAGTTCATGGAGAAGGGTTACTCCAGTGGGGTGCTTGAGAAGAGTGGCGACAAGGCCAAGAGCCAGGCGCTCCTGGCTGACGCCAAGCGCCTGGCCGCGGCGGACCAGAAGACCCTCCCGCAGTTCGAGAAGGAAGCCCAGGCGGACAAGGCCGGCGAGGCGGATGTGAAGCTGGGCGAGGCCTTCCTGAGCTACGGTCAGGCCGCCAAGGGCCTGGAAGCCATCCAGAGAGGGATCACCAAGGGTGGCGTCAAGAGCCTGGACGAAGCTAACCTGTCCCTCGGCCGGGCGTATATCCTGAACAACAATAATCCCGAGGCCCTCAAGACCTTTGCGCTCGTGACCAGTCCGGAGTACCTCCAGCTGGCGAGGCTCTGGTCGATCCACGTCAGCCAACTCTAGTCGCTTCAAGGACGGTCTTACATGCTGAAGAAGTCGCTGCTCATCGTCTCTCTCGCCGTGATTTCGAGTCTGGCGATGGTCACCTTGCTCGCCCCCGCGCCCGCCTACGCGCAGCAGGCCAAGGTGGGCAAGAAGGTGGGTGAACCGCTGGCGGCCGCTCTGGAAGCCGGCAAGAAGGGCCAGTATTCCGAGGCCCTGGCCAAGCTCAAGGTTGCCGACGCGGTTTCCGGCAAGACGGCCTTTGAGCAGTTTCAGATCAATGAGACCTATGGCTTCGTCTACCTCAAGCAGCGCAACTACGCCGCGGCAGCAGGGGCCTACGAGCGCAGCCTGAAGTCCGGTCAGCTGCCGGCGGGTCAGGTCAACGACCGGACCAAACAGCTTGCCCAGCTTAATTTCCAGGCGCCCCGCAACCTGCCCAAGGTCATCGAGTACGCCAACGAGTACCTCAAGGCCACGGGGGGCAAGGATGCCACCATGCAAGCCATGCTGGGTCAGACCTATCAGCTCTCCGGCAATGACAAGGCGGCTATAGCGGCCGTGCAGAACGCCGTGAAGCTCTCCGGCCGGCCGGAAGAAAACTGGCTGCGAATCCTGCTGAAGTCCTACGGCACCCTCGGCGACGCCAAGGGCGTCAGCGACACCACCCAGACGCTGGTCCGGATGTACCCAACCCAGGACAACTGGCGGCTGCTGTCCAGTGAGCTCCGCAAGCAGGCCAGCGGCGACGACCGTACAGCCCTGAACGTCTACCGGCTGATGACCGCCCTCGACCTGATGGACAAGCCCGATCTCTACACCGACTCCGCGATCATCGCCCTGCAGTCAGGCTTGCCCGCGGAAGGCGTCAGCATCATGGAGCAGGGCTACAACCGGAAGATGTTCACGCCCAAGGACGAGGCCCGGGCCCAGCGGGTCCTGGCCGATGCCCGGAAGAAAGTTGCGGCCCAGCAGCCAAGCCTGGGCAAGCTGACGCAGGCGGCCAATGGCTCGAAGATCGGTCAGGATGAGGTCCTCCTCGGTGAGGTCCTGCTCAGCTACGGCCAGGCTGAGCAGGCGGCTGCCGCCGGTAAGCGGGCCCTGGCGAAGGGGGCTAACCCGGACGATGTGTGGATGCTGATTGGCCGCAGTCAGATCCAGCTCAAGAACGGTGCAGAAGCCCGCAAGGCCTTCAGCCAGGTGAAGGGCGCCGAGGCAGCCTCCGTGGCGAAGCTCTGGGGAATCTACGCCGCCCGAATCTGACCCCGGCTTCTCCGGGCGCCGGACCTGGTATATAACAGAACCAAGGGCTTTTTCCCTTGGCTGCTGTTCCGGGAGAATAATGATGATGACTCCGGCGCCCCTCGATCTGCCTGCTCCCTCTTCCCCGGCGCGAACCCTGTTCTCCAGCGGTCGTTGCTCCACCGTCGTGATCGGGGTGGCGTTCGCCCTGGCCCTCGGCGCCTGCGGCCAGAAGCCCGCAGCGCCACCCGCGGAACCTGCCGCCACTGCGGGCCAATCCGCAGCCGGACAGGCGCCCGTCCTGGACACCGACGAGGAGAAGGTCCTCAACGTCTAAACTGGTCGGATTACATCGACCCGACTGTGCTCGAGGAGTTCCAGAAAGAGACGGGCATTCAGGTCAAGTACGACGTTTTCGATTCCAACGAAGTTCTGGAGACCAAGCTGCTGGCCGGCAGCACCGGGTACGACATCGTGGTGCCATCGGCCTCCTTTCTCGAACGGCAGATCAAGGCGGGCGTCTTCCAGAAACTGGACCCGTCAAAGCTGCCGAATCTCAAGAACGTGGACCCGGTCCTGGCGAAGCAGATCGCGCGGCACGATCCGGGCAACGAGCACTCCGTGAATTACCTCTGGGGCACGTCCGGGGTCGGCTACAACGAGGCCAAGATCAAGGCCGCCATGCCCGACGCCCCGGTGGACAGCTTCGCCATGTTCTACGATCCAAAGGTTGTCTCGAAGTTCAAGGACTGCGGCGTTGCGGTTCTGGACGCGCCCTCGGAGGTGGTCGGCACCGTGCTGATCTACCTGGGCAGGGAAGCCAACAGCGAGAAGCCTGAAGACCTGGCCGCCGCCGAGAAAGTCCTGCTGTCCATCCGGCCCTATATCAAGTACGTCAATTCCTCCAAGTACATCGAGGATCTGGCCAACGGCGAGCTCTGCCTGGCTCTGGGCTGGAGCGGTGATGTCCTGCAGGCCCGGGACCGGGCTGAGGAAGCCGGTAATGGTGTTGTGATCAAGTACCTGATTCCGAAGGAAGGCGCGGTCATGTTTTTCGACATGCTGGCCATTCCTGCCGACGCCAAGCACGTGAAGAATGCCTACCTCTTTATTGACTACCTGCTGCGCCCCGATGTGGCGGCGAAGAATTCCAACTTCGTCAACTATGCCAATGGCAATGCGGCGTCTTTCAGCCTGATCAACGAGGATATTCGCAACGACCGGGGCATTTATCCCGCTGAAGAAACCAAGGCCAAGCTGGTCCCTGATCTGGCCGAATCTGCTCAGTTCACGAGGCTACTCACCCGCAGCTGGACGCGCTTCAAGACTGGTCAATAGGCGGGACCGCCCATGACCGAGAAGCACACTGAAAACGGTCATCCGCGGCCCGTCGACAAGACCAACGAGTACGTTCGCATTGAGAACGTGACGAAGCGCTTCGGCGACTTCGTTGCGGTGGACAACGTCTCACTGTCGGTCTTCAAGGGCGAGATCTTCTGTCTGCTGGGCGGATCGGGCTGCGGCAAGACCACTCTGCTGCGGATGCTGGCCGGCTTCGAGGCCCCGACTTCCGGCCGCATCTTCATCGACGGGCAAGACATGGCAGACACCCTGCCCTACGAACGCCCCGTCAACATGATGTTCCAGTCCTACGCGCTCTTTCCCCACATGAGCGTCGAGAAGAATGTCGCCTTCGGGCTGGAACAGGAGAAGCTGCCCCGGAAGGAGATCGACCAGCGGGTGGCGGAGATGCTGGACACCGTGAAGCTCGGCGAACTGGCCCGGCGCAAGCCCCACCAGTTGTCCGGTGGCCAACGCCAGCGAGTGGCCCTGGCCCGGGCGCTGGTCAAGCGCCCCAAGCTGCTTCTGCTGGACGAGCCCCTGGGGGCTCTGGACAAGAAATTGCGGGAAGCGACCCAGTTTGAACTGATCAATCTGCAGGAGAAGCTGGGGGTGACATTCATCGTGGTAACCCACGACCAGGAAGAAGCGATGACCCTGGCTTCCCGAATTGGCGTCATGGACCGGGGCGAGATCGTGCAGGTCGGCACGCCCACCGAGATCTACGAGTACCCGTCGTCCAAGTTCGTGGCGGACTTCATCGGGTCGGTCAACATGTTTGAAGGCCGACTGATAGAAGATGAGCCAAACTTCGTGCGGATTGAGGCCCCCGAGCTGAACGCAACGATCTACGTGGATCATGGCATCAGCGCCCCTCCCGGCGCGTCGGTCTGGGCGGCCATCCGGCCCGAGAAGATCGAGATTGCCCGGGAGGAACCCGAGAGCACGGAGAACAGGGCCAGGGGCGTCGTTCGGGATATCGCCTACATGGGCGACATGTCCATCTACCTGGTGAAGATCGACAGCGGGAAGATGGTCCGGGTGACACTGCCAAATTCGGTCCGGCAGCTGAGCCAGCGCATTTCCTGGGACGAGACGGTGTGGCTGTCCTGGGATGCCTCCAGCCCGGTGGTCCTGCCCCAGTAGGCGGCGGTTGGCCAGCAGCAACTCATGGCCCGCTCTCAGATCAGACAGACCCAGAAGCCGCCCATCGACGCCTGGGGCGCCGGCAGGCTGGGGCTCATATTCTCGCTGCTCTACCGCTTCGGCCCACCCCGCTGGTCCCAGTACGTGCGCAAGAACTGGTCTGGCCAGCGCCTTGTCATTGGCATCCCCTACCTCTGGCTGATCCTGTTCTTCGCCGTCCCGTTCATCATTGTTCTGAAGCTGTCCTTCTCTGAGGTGCGGCTCGCGATGCCGCCCTTCGCCCCGCTGATCGAGAAGGTCAGTGACGCGGCCTACGCGTTGAACGTCAACCTGGGCAACTACCTGTTCCTGCTGTCCGACACGCTGTACGTGAATTCCTACCTCTACTCCGTCAAGGTTGCAGCCGTCTCCACCGTGTTCTGCCTGCTGATTGGCTATCCGATGTCCTACGCGATCGCCCGGTCCACGCCGACGATGCGCAACATCTGGCTGATGCTGATCATTCTGCCGTTCTGGACGTCCTTCCTGCTCCGGGTTTACGCCTGGGTAGGCCTGCTCAAGACCGATGGCCTGATCAATCAGTTCTTTGGCATGTTTGGCCTTGGGCCCTTCACGATGATGTACACCGATTTCGCGGTGTATATCGGCATCGTTTATTCCTACCTGCCCTTCATGATCCTCCCGCTGTATTCCAACCTCGAGAAGCACGACCTGACACTGCTGGAGGCATCGGCGGATCTGGGCGCCGGGCCAGTCAAGTCCTTCCTCCGTATCACCCTCCCCCTCTCGATGCCCGGAATCATCGCGGGGTCACTCCTGGTCTTCATTCCGGCAGTGGGTGAGTACGTGATTCCCTCCCTGCTTGGTAGTTCAGATCAGCTCATGATCGGCCGGGTGCTGTCCGACGAGTTCTTTGCCAACCGGGACTGGCCGGTGGCCAGCGCTGTGTCCATTGCCATGCTCATGCTGCTGGTGGTGCCCATCGTGCTGTTCCAGCGCTATCAGAACCAGGAACTGGCGGGCGCCAGGAAATGAAGTCCAAGACCTGGTTCCGCAACCTGGCGTTGCTGGTCGGTTTCGCCTTTCTCTACATACCGATCCTGTCCATGGTTGTGTACTCCTTCAACAATTCCCGGCTGGTCACCGTCTGGGACACGGCTGACTCCCCCACTCTCAAGTGGTACCGGGTACTGTTCAGTAACGAGCAGATCCTGAGTGCCGCCTGGCTGTCCATCCAGGTGGCGGCAGTGACTGCTACGGGCGCCGTGATTCTCGGGACGCTGGCGGGCCTGGTGCTGGCCCGCTTCGGGCCCTTCAAGGGCCGGACCCTGCTGTCGGCCATGACGACCGCGCCGCTGGTCATGCCCGAGGTGATCACAGGCCTGTCCTTACTGCTGCTGTTCGTGTCCCTGGAGCAGCTGATTGGCTGGCCCCAGGGTCGGGGCTTCGTCACGATCGTGATCGCCCACATCACCTTTTCCATGGCCTACGTGACGGTGGTCGTGCAGTCCCGCCTGGCCACGTTTGACGACTCCCTCGAAGAGGCGGCGCTGGACCTGGGGGCGCGCCCCGCGAAGGTGTTCTTCAGGATCACGCTGCCACTGATCCTGCCGGCCATCCTGTCCGGCTGGCTGCTGGCTTTTACCCTCTCCTGGGACGATCTCGTGATCTCCCAGTTCGTGGCCGGACCCGGCTCCACCACCCTGCCCATGGTGGTGTTCTCCAAGGTGCGGCTGGGCGTGAGCCCGGACATCAACGCACTTGCCACCATCATGGTGACGATCGTGGGCATTGGGGTGGTGTTGTCAGCCGTCTACATGCGGCGCCAGGAGCGGCGCCTGGCGCTGGAAATGCAGCTGGCCAAGGCGGACAAGGCTTAAGCCCCGCGTAGTCCTGAGAGACTACGCGGGGCAACCGAGCGACTGTCTCTGGCTATTCTTCCTTGCCCCAGGGGAAGGTCGTCGCCACGCCAAAGTAGACCGTGCTCTGGGACGAGAAGGCCGGCTTACCGCCGCACTCGATGGAGGAACGCGAGCAATCCGACTCCTTCAGATCGCTGCCATCGATGTACTTGACGGCGAAGTCGAAGCGCCCGAAGGAGCGGGTCAGGCCCACCGACCAGTCGTAGTAGGCATCGTAGCCATTGTCGTCGTTGGTCCAGTAACTGCCGCCGCTGTAGCCGGCGTGGGCGGTAACTCCCAGATCCCACCAGGGCAGAGGGCTCTCCACATTTCCTTCAGCGTAGTAGGCGCTGTCGCCGGAGTTGCTGAAGTCCCAGGAGTACCAGACCTTGGCGGCCACGTCAGCGCCCAGGATTTTGGCGCCCAGGCCGCTGTAGACCTCGGCGTAGTTGAAGTCATTGACGCCCCCGTCGTCGTTGCCCAGGTACTTGTAGTACGTGACACCGACGTCGTAACCGAAGTCCTCCGTAAAGGAGCCGGCATAACCGAGGATGGCGTCGATCTCGATATTGAGATCGACGTTGGCCACGGGATCGGGGACTGGTTCCCCGGGCGGCGGAACGTAAGGGTCGGTGGGTTCGTACGTACCAAAGTCGATGTTGCTACCCCAGAGGCTGGCATACACGCCGTTTTCCCCGACCCAGTCAATGCTGGCCTGCAGGGCCGGATCGAGGGCGCTTTGGGTAATACCGCGGAAGTCGTAGTTTGAGGCGGCAGTGAAGGTGGCCGTCACTTCGGCCTGGGCGGCGCCGGAGGCCAGCCCGAGCGCTGCTATCCCGACTCCGGCCAGTTTGGAATGAATGGCGCGATGCATAGTGAAATCCCCTGGGTAGAAATCCTGACGGTATAGGTCAAGTCAGGATGCAGTATAAACGCCAACCCGCCGGATGCAGCGCCTACAGGCGGTCTCGCAGCGCGAACCAGAGCATCCCGAGCACCAGGCCCGGCCAGCGGAGCAGGGTGCCACCGGGGTAGGGCGGCGGGGGCAGGCGGGCAAAGACATCGAAGCGTTCCGCCGTGCCGGCGATGGCCTCCGCCATGAGCTGGCCCGCCAGCGTGGCATTGGCAACCCCATGGCCCGAGTAGCCCTGGGCAAAGTACACGTTGGGCGCCAGGCGGCCAAAGTGGGGCAACCGGTTCAGCGTGATGGCCAGGGTGCCCCCCCAGGCGTACTCGACCGGGACGGCAGCCAGCTGGGGAAAGACCCGCAGCATGTGCCGCCGGACGAAGGCCTTCAGGTCCGCTGGAAAGCGCTTCGTGTAGGTCTCTCCTCCGCCAAAAATCAGGCGGCCATCTCGGGACAGCCGGAAGTAGTTCACGACGAACAGGGTGTCGTGGACGCAGGCCGGATCAGCGATAAGGCGGGCTGCCAGGGGGCCCAGGGGTGCCGTTGCCAGCAGGTAATTGTTGATGGGCATGATGCGGTCGGCAATGCGGGGTTCAAGGCCACCCAGGTAACCGTTGCACCCCAGGACCAGATAGCGGGCGCGCACCTCCCCCCGGGCCGTGCGCACGATCACCGGCGCTGTGCCCGCATAGCTGATCACGGGTGAATGCTCGTGGATACGCACGCCGGCGGCCACGCAGGCCCGGGCCAGACCGAGGGCATAGTTGAGCGGGTGCAGGTGAGCCGCGCCAGCATCGAGGACCCCCCCGTGGTAGAGCGGGCTGTCCACGATCTCCCGCATCGCCCCACGACCAAGGACACGCTGGTGCTCATAGCCGTAGTCCCGGGCAAGACTCTCCGCCCGCTGGGCCAGGCTGGACAGGTGCGCAGGCTTGGCCGCGCATACCAGCTGTCCGGCAGTCAGCTCGCAGTCGATGGCATGGGCGGCAATGCGTTCCCTGACGAGATCCCGGGCCGTAATTGCGAGCCGGAAGAGCTGGTGCGCCGCATCCCGGCCAAAGCGCGCCTCCAGTTCGGCCTCCTCCCGGCGCTGGCCCGTGCCCAGCTGCCCGCCATTGCGGCCGGACGCGCCCCAGCCCACCCGCCGGGCTTCCAGCAGGACAACCGAGTAGCCGCGTTCGGCCAGGTGCAGGGCGGTGGAGAGGCCCGTGTAGCCGGCGCCAATGACGCAGACGTCAGCCTCGGTTGCACCCTCGAGGGCGGCGTGCGCAGTTAGTCCTCGTGCGGTGGCGAGATACCAGGACGGCGGGTGTTGGTCGATAGCGCCGCTCCTGATTTTCCCTGGGCCGTCTCAGGCGCGCGGCTGGCCCAGGGCCTGCTGGGTCCGATCGAGAGCCTTCCAGGCTTTGTCGACCAGCTCATCCAGCTGCGCGTCGGTAGTGATGAACGGCGGCGCGACGATCATGGTGTCACCGACCGCCCGCATGACCAGGCCCTCCTCGATGCTGAAATCCCGGCAGCGCTCCCCGGCCTTCAACTCCTTGGCGAAGCGTTGCCGGCTGGTCTTGCTGGACACGAGCTCCAGGCCACCAATGAGCCCGGCAGAGCGCGCCTCACCCACGAGGGGATGGTCCGCGAGCTTCTGCCAGCGGCTGCTGAAGGCGGGGATCACGGTATCGCGGACCCGTTCCACGAGTTTTTCCTGGCGCAGGACCTGCAGCGTGGCCCGGGCCACGGCGCAGGCCACCGGATGACCCGAGTAGGTAAACCCGTGGTAGAACTCGCCGCCCTTGTCCACGAGCACATTGCCCACCCGATCTCCCACCATGACGCCGCCCAGGGGCTGATAGCCCGAGGTCACGCCCTTGGCAAAGGTCATGAGATCAGGCCGGATTCCGTAGTGCTCCGAGCCAAACCAGTGGCCGAGGCGGCCCATGCCGGTGATGACCTCGTCGGCGATCAGCAGGATGCCGTACTCGTCACAGATTTTCTGGATCTCGGGCCAGTAGGTCGCGGGTGGCACGACAGCGCCGCCGGCACCCTGGACAGGCTCCGCGATGAATGCAGCCACCCTGTCGACGCCCACCTCCTCGATGGTGGTCGCGAGCTGGCGGGCAATCCGGCGGCCGAACTCGGCCGGGTCCAGTTCGCCGCCGAGCCCATACCAGTAGGGCTGCTCGATATGCAGGATGTTGGGTATCGGCAGGCCGGCCTGGGCATGCATCCAGGGCATCCCGGACAGGCTGGCGGCGCCGACAGTGCTGCCGTGATAGCCATTGCGGCGGGCGATGATGATCTGCTTGTCGGGCTTGCCGAGCAGCGACCAGTAATAGCGGACCAGCCGGATGTTGGTGTCGTTGGCTTCGGAACCGGAGTTGGTAAAGAACACCCGGTTGAAGCCGGTTGGTGCCAGTTCGCAGAGTTCCCGGGCCAGCTCAATGGCGGGCGGCGTCGTGCACTGGAAGAAGCTGTTGTAGTACGGCAGCTCCCGCAACTGGCGGGCACCGGCGTCCGCCAGTTCGCTGCGGCTGTAGCCCAGGTTCACGCACCAGAGCCCCGACATCCCGTCGAGAATCTTGTGGCCGCTGGCTTCCCAGATATAGACGCCTTCGGCCCGAGTGATCACCCGCGTGCCACGCTCCGCAAGCTGCCGGTGATCCGTGAAGGGGTGCAGGAAATGCTGCCGGTCTTCCTGCTGCCAGCGCTGAAGGTTGTCTGCCATGACCGCTATCCCCTACCTACCCGTGTATCAGACATTCAATAGCAGGAATTCGCGTTCCCAGGGCGATATGACCTCAAAAAATGCCTGGTACTCCTGCCGCTTCATGGCAGTGTAGATCTTCACAAACCGGTCGCCCAGCAGCGCCCGGAGCCGCTCGCTGCGTTCCAGCCGGTCGAGGGCGTCAGACAGATTACCCGGTAGTGCAAAGGGCCGCTTGTAGGCATTGCCCTGCTCCGGCACGCCGGGTTGCAGGCCTTCCTCGATCCCCAGCAGGCCGCAGGCCAGCGAGGCGGCAATGGCCAGGTAGGGATTCACGTCGGCGCCGGCAATCCGGTTCTCGATGCGGCGGTTGTCGGGATCGGACTGGGGAACACGCAGGCCGACCGTGCGGTTGTCGTAGCCCCACTCGAGATTGATAGGCGCGGACATATAGCGGGTGAAGCGGCGGTAGGAATTGACGTAAGGCGCGAGAAATATGGTGGTCTCGGGGCCGTACTTCTGCATCCCGCCAATGACATTCCGGAAGACTTCGCTCTCCGAGCCGTCGGGATTCGAGAAAGCATTGCCACCATCGGCCCGCCGGACGCTGATGTGCCAGTGCATGGAACTGCCGGGCTCGTTAGCCATCGGCTTGGCCATGAAGGTGGCGTAGATCTCGTGGCGCATCGCTGCCTCGCGGATGGTGCGCTTGAACAGGAACATCTGGTCGGACAATTCAACGGCGTCGCCGTGCTGGAAGTTGATCTCCAGCTGGGCGGTCCCGCTTTCGTGGGCCAGGTTGTCCACATCGATACGCTGGACTTCGCAGTAGTCGTAGATGTCCTCGATGAACGGCTCAAACTCGTCCACGGCATCCATGCTGTAGGGCTGGCGCACGGTTTCCTTGCGGCCCGAGCGGCCAACCGGCGGTTCCAGCGGGTAATCGGGATCCGTATTGCGCTTGACGAGATAGAACTCGATCTCCGGCGCCACCACCGGCACCAGACCGCGGGCCAGGTACATGCCCACGATCCTGCGCAGCACCTGCCGGGGAGCGATATCCACCGGCTCATCACTCTGGGTGTAGCAGTCGTGGATGACGCAGCAGGTGGGCTCCTCGCCCCAGGGCACCAGGCGCAGGGTGTCCAGGTCAGGTTTGGCCACCATGTCCCGGTCTGCGGGATTCATGACTCCCTCTTCGAGGTAGTCGTCGATGTACTCGCCCGTCACTGACTGGATAAAGACAGACTCCGGCAGGCGCATGCCGCCCTGCTCCGTGAACTTCTTCGCCGGCATGTACTTGCCCCGGGCGACCCCGGCCATGTCCGGCACCACGGCCTCAACCTCGTCAATCTTGTTGTCGACGAGCCATTCACGGAGCTGCTCTTCATTCGTGATCTTTGTGGACGTCATGCTCGGTAACTCCGACAGGCGTCGCCAAACGCCCGAAAAATCGCCATGGAAACCTCGTTCTCGCGCACCCGCCATTCTGGATGCCACTGCACGCCCAAGGCGAAACCGCGGCTCCCGGCGACGGTCACTGCCTCTATGAGTCCATCCGGGGCCGTGGCTTCCACGACCAGCCCGTCGCCCAGGCGATCAATGCCCTGGGAGTGTACCGAGTTGACCAGCGCGGCAGTGCGGCCCGTGATGCGGGCCAGCAGGCCGCCGGCGGGAAAGCGCACTTCGTGCACCGGGGCATACTGCGCCTCGATCGGTGCACCCTTGTCTTCCCGGTGCATCAGGTACCCGGGCAGCTCGTGCACCTCCTGATGCAGCGTGCCGCCGAAGGCCACATTGAGCTCCTGAAAGCCCCTGCACACCGCGAACAGGGGTATGCCCAGCCGCAGCACCTCAGGGATGAGCGCCAGCGCCGAATGATCCCGTTCCGGATCGTGCAGGGTCCCTGGGTGGCTGGCCACACCCGCATAGCGCTGCGGTTCAACATTGGACGGGGAGCCCGTCAACAGGAGCCCGTCCAGGGACTGGAGTATCTCGAGGGCAGCAAAATCGTCGTCGAGGGCCGGACCCAGGACAGGCAGGCCCACCGGGTACGCGCCGGCGCCGGCCACGATTGCTGCAAGGTACTTCTCACCCTGCACCTGAAAGGCGTGATGGCCCAAGGTGCGCCGGTCCGAGATGACGCCAACAACTGGTCGCACAGTGCGCATAACGGAGCTACGGTGCCAGACCAGTCGCCGGGCCGCCAGACCCTGGTCCCGAATAGCCCTTCAACCCACATCTGACGCGGTGCTGGCAGCGAAAAAGCCTGTGTTCCCGGACATAAGTCCGGCAACCTGCTTGCCGTTTTATGGGTTGACTTGTGCGTTGGAGCCCGTTCAGAGTGCCCCCCCTTAAGGCGTTCGGCAGCGCCCACTGCCCGGCACAGCGCGCACTTGGAAGGATTTTCGTTGAATCAGGTTCGCAACTACCACATTGGTCCCATCGAGTTCGCGCCGGGCATCACCGGGGTCAACGCGTGGACCTTCCTCTACATCAACTTCATGATCATGCCGATCGTGAGCTTCCTCAGCATCTCCCAGCCCTATGTGCTGAGCGAGATCATTGGCATTCCCCCCGAGGAGCAGGGGCGGATCACTGGTCTGCTGGTGACGATGCAGGAGATCGTGGCGCTCTGCCTCATCGGTTTCGTCGGTGCACTCTCCGACCGCTTCGGGCGCAGGCCGCTCTATGCGCTGGGGGTGCTGGTCGCAGGAATCGGCTTTGCCCTTTACTCGACGGCGGAAACCGAGCTGGACCTCTATCTCTATCGCTTCATCTACGCCATCGGCGTGACGACCGCGGGAGTCATGATCGCTGTCACCGCGGCGGACTACCCGGCGGAGACCTCCCGGGGGAAGATGGCCGGCGCCACGGGCTTCCTCAATGGCATGGGCGTCGGCATCGCCGCCGGACTGATCCTGCCCGTCCTCCCGGGCGTGTTCCAGGCCCAGGGTGCGAGCCCGGCTGATGCGGGCCGCTACATGCTGCTGGTCATGGCTGGCCTGGCCGCCCTGACTGCGGTGGTCATGCAGGCGGGCCTGAAAGGCGGGACACCCTCCGGCAGGTCCCAGAAAGTCACCCTGCGGGAGGCTCTGACCATGGGCCTGAAGCAGGGGCGGGCGAACCCGCGGCTCGTCGTGTGCTATGCGGGGTCCTTTGTCGCCCGGGCAGACCTTACCCTGGTGGCCGTCTTCGTGGCCCTCTGGCTGCAACAGGTCGGGCGCAACGAAGGGCTAGACTCGGCGGCCGCGCTCAAGCAGGCTGGTGTGATGCTGTTCATCATTACTGGTTCTTCCCTGCTCTGGGCGCCTGTGGCAGGCATCTTCATCGACCGGTTCAATCGCCTGGCCTGCGTCTGCGTGGCGCTGCTCCTGGCGGGCATCGGCTACACGCTGCTGGGCCTCCAGGAAAACCCGTTCAACCTGATTGGCTACCTGGGTGCAGTCATGGTCGGCATTGGCCAGATGAGTGTCATCCTGACAGTGACCGGACTGCTGGGTCAGGAGACGCCCATTGATGTGCGCGGGTCCGTGATTGGCTTTGCCAGCCTCTGCGGGGCCATGGGCATACTTATAACCAGCCTCGCGGGTGGCTACATCTACGATCACTGGATGATCTCCGGCCCGGTGGTGCTCACCGGCATCGCCAACCTGGGGGTCTTCGCCCTCGCTGTGACGGTGTGGCTGAAGGACGGCGCTCCGGTGCGCTTCGACCCGAAGGAGGCTCGCACCGCACCAGCGCTGGACTTCGGGCACTAGCAGCGGTTGGTGACCTCCTACATCAGCCGGCACTGGCGCGGAGATCTGGGTCCGGGAGTTACGTGGTGGGTCAACTGCGTGGCCCTTTCTGCCCTGCTCTGGGTGCTGGTTCCCCGACTCGCGATCGCCGGTAACTTCGGTTTCCCGGACACCCTGGGCAAGTACGCGGCGTCCTTCACGCTGCAGTTCTTCCAGATCGCCCTGGTGCCCCTGTGGCAGATGGTGGGGCTCTGGCGCAGCGGTGCACGAAAGGCAGCAGCGCCGGACCGGTGGCGAATTGGCCGGGCTACCCAGGTCATCGCCTTCGTCTTCACGACCCTCATCACGATGCGGGGGCTCGTCTTCGGCGCCGAGCAGATCATCGGCTCGCGAGTGGCCCTGGCGCGGGGTCCTTACTCCTACACCGTCAGCCTGCTGCCCGGCGGCCGGGAGATCCTGTTGCGCGGTGGGCTCGGCTTCGGTGCCTCGGAGGCCGTCAGCAGGCTACTGGCAGCGAATCCACAGGTGCGGCGCCTGCGCCTCGAGAGCGGCGGTGGCGCGTTGTCCGAGGGCACCCGGCTGCGGGCGGTGATCCTGTCCCGCGGCCTCGATACCTACACCGCCACGGAATGCTCCAGTGCCTGCGTATCGGCCTACATCGGCGGCCGGTTCCGCTATCTGCAGCGGGGGGCCCGGATCGGCGTCCACCTGCCCCGGAACTGGGACGCCTTCTCGACCAGTCCCGTAGCCTGGGTCTACCGCTCCGAGCTCGCCTACTTCAGCAAACGGGGCCTGCCCGACTGGTTCCTCGCCAACTGGATCCGCACGGGACAGAAGTTCTGGTACCCGACAGAGTTTCAGCTGGTGACGTCAGGCCTCGTCACCTATCTGCGCGGGGCTCCGCCACCGGTGTTGCGGCGGCTGACGCCCGAGTCTGGCAAGGACAGCGGGTAGCGGCAGGAGCCTAGTGGACGTGACCGTGCTCACCATGCTCGTGGTCATCGCCATGGTCATGGCCGCCCTGCGCATGCGCCTCGCCGTGGTCGTGGGGCGGAGCCGGATTACGCTCGGCACGCCCGGCCTCCTCGGGATCGATGCCCGTCGCGAGCGCGAGGCGCAATGAAGCCAGGGCCGGCAGGTGCTTGTCCGCCTGCTTTTGCAGCTTCTCGGTGATGATCGCAGCCTCGCGCACCAGCAGGGACCCGTCCACCACCACATCGGCTTCGGCATACATGCGATGGCCAATCCAGCGCGTGCGAATGTTCTGCAGGCCACGGACCCCGGGCACGTGCTCCCCCGTGTGCCGCAGCAGGGCGGTGAACTCGGGTTCGACGCCATCCAGAGCCCGGGTAAAGACCGCCTTGGCCGACTGCCAGACGATGCCAAAGATCAGGAAGGTGATCAGCGCCCCGACGATCGGGTCCGCCAGCGGAAACCCCAGCCAGACGCCAATGGCGCCACCCACGACGGCGAGGCTCGTGAGGCCGTCCACCCGGGCGTGATAGCCATCCGCGATGAGTGCGGCGCTGTTGATCTCGCGGCCAACCCGGATCCGGAACACGGCCACCGCCTCGTTGCCGATGAAGCCGACCACGCCGGCCGCAGCCACGGCCCACAGGAAACTGATCTCCTGGGGATTGATAAAGCGGTCGATGGTCTGATAACCGGCGACCAGGGCACTGAACAGGATCAGACCGACAATCGTCATGCCTGCCAGATCCTCAACCCGCCCCAGACCATAGGTGAACTGGTCGCTGGGCTTCCGCCGCGCGAACACGAAGGCGATCCAGAGCGGGATGGCCGTGGCGGCATCGCCGACGTTGTGAATCGTATCGGCCAGCAGGGCCACGCTGCCGGAGATAAGGACGACGAAGATCTGGAAGACCGCCGTGCTGGCCAGAATGACGAAGGACCACTTGATGGCCCAGATGCCCCGGTCGGTGGTGGCGATCGTCGGGTCTATGACGCCGTGGGTGTGGGCATGCCCGCCGTCGTGGCTATGCCCGTGGCCACCATGAGCATGGCCCACCGCGTGACCTTTCTCACCAAAGCCCAGCCAGTCCAGTGTCGCGCGCCACATCGTTCTTTCTCCCTGGTCCGCCACCTAAAGGTAACGGCTGATCTTCTTGAAATCCTGGATGGTGACCCGCTGGTCGCGGCTGACAGGCCCGATCGCGTCTTCGAGGCAATGCTCGATATGGTCGTGGATGAGGGTCGACTTCGCCTCTTCCAGCGCACGAATCACGGCGTGCATCTGCTGGGCGATATCCGCGCAGTCCCGCCCGGATTCCACCATGCCGGCAATGGTCTGGAGATGGCCCGTGGCCCGACGCAGGCGATTGACGACGTCCTTGTGGCTGCGGTGCGTCGCTGCATCGTGGCTATGGACGGCGGGTTTAGCGGCGGGCATGGGGATCCCCTGGCCAGATTAAGGCGGGTATTGTTATCCCCTCCCGGGGGATAGGTCAAGATCGCGGCTAAAGCCGCTCCTACAGGGCTTTGCGCAGGGCGCCACAGACGGTCCGCAGGACCGCAACCCGGGCGTAGCGCTTGTCGTTGGCCGGAATCAGGTGCCAGGGTGCGAGGCTGGTACTGGTGCGAGCGACCATCTCGTTGACGGCTGTGACGTAGTCCGTGCGCCGGGCCCGGTGCCGATAATCGTCTGACCCAATGCGGTACTTCTTGTAGGGCGTCTTTTCCCGCGCCGCAAAGCGGTCCAGCTGCTCATCCGCATCGATGTGCAGCCAGAGCTTCAGCAGAACAATGCCATGCGTGACCAGCTGGCTCTCGAAATCCAGAATTTCGTCATAGGCGCGCTCCCACTCCTCCGGACGCGCGAGGCCCTCGACGCGCTCAACCAGGACCCGGCCGTACCAGCTGCGATCGAAGATCGTCATCTGCCCCGGGCGTGGCAGGCGCCGCCAGAAGCGCCACAGGTAGTGGTATGACTGTTCCTCCTGGGATGGCGCCGCAATCGGGACGACCTTGTAGTCCCGGACCTCCATCCCCCGGGTCAGACGCCGGATGGCGCCACCCTTGCCCGCCGCGTCCCAGCCCTCAACCACCAGGATCGTCGCCAGCCCTTGCTCCCGGGCCTCCCGGGTTAACCGGGCCAGTGCTCCCTGCTGCTTGTCCCGCGCTGCCGCGTAAGCCTTGTTGTCACTGAAGCGCATCGCCAGATCCACGGCAGCAAGCGCATTGGGCGGCCGCGCCACGTTCCGTCTGCCACGCAGGATGCTTGCCGGCCGGGGATTACGGCGGGCGAGCAACCGCTGGAGGCCCGTGAGAAGGAGTCGGGCCACCGCCAGATTGCGCGCTCTCTCCTGGGTACCATCGATGACGTGCCACCGGGCAACGGGCGAGTCCGTCGCGTCCAGCAGCCGGTCCGCCAGCGGGAGCCAGCGGTCCCAGTTCTCCCGGACGGCTTCGTCCGAGTCCGTCAGCTGCCACGGACCGTCTGCCCCCGGACGTTCGCCGGCCGGACGGCGCTTCCGCTCCCTGCGGGGCAGGTGCAGCCAGAACTTCAGGATCAGAGCACCGTCCGCCGCCAGCGCCTGCTCGAAGCGGGCCGCGTGGCCGATGTAAGCGTCAAAGCCCGCGTCATCCAGCTCCCGGGAAAGGCGGCTGCGGATCGGCGCAGCCGCCCAGCCGCCCACAAACAGTCCGATACGGCCCCGCGGTGCCAAAGCAGCCCAGAAGCGCCGGTAAGGTGGGCGCTGCAGTTCCTGCTGACTGGGCTCGTCGGCAACCGTGGTATCCAGATACCGCACATCCAGCCAGTCGTGCAGCAGCTGCACAACTGCGTTGATGCCCCCGCGGTCATCGCCGGAAACAAGAATCACGACGGGCAGCCGGGCCTGCTGCAGGTCGAACTGCGCATTCACGAGCTCGACCCGCAGCCGCTCCTTCTGCCGTGCGTACTGCTGCTTGGAAACCTGCTGATCGGCCCTGAGATTGGCCGTGAGACCAGACTCGAGCAGTGCCTGCAAACCCACTCACGACCCCCGCCGCTGCGACCAACGAAACTCTAACACTGCTGTTAACATCCTCTTCGAATGCTCAACCTCAAACTCACCCGCTACCAGTGGACTGTCCTCGCTGCCGCCTGGCTCGGGTGGGGATTCGATGTCTTTGATGGCCTGCTCTTCAACTACGTGGCCCCCAATGCCGTGCCGACCCTGCTGGGCCTGCCGCTGGGCTCGCCGGAAGCCCGCTCGGCCACCTTGTACTGGACTGGTCTGCTCACCTCCCTCTTTCTCATCGGCTGGGCCGTCGGCGGTGTGATTTTCGGTGTGTTCAGCGATCGCTACGGGCGCCGCCGCACCCTGATGGTCACGATGGTGCTCTATGCAGTGGGAACGGCAGCCTGCGCGTTCGTTACGGATATCTGGCAGCTGACGGCGTGCCGGCTGATTGCGAGCCTGGGGATCGGCGGGGAGTGGGCGGCGGGTGCCGCCATGGTGGCCGAGGTGGTCGATGAGAAGGATCGGGTGGACGCCGGCGCCCTGCTGTATACGGCAGCACCGTTCGGCCTGTTTCTGGCCACGGGAGTCAACGCCCTGGTGGCGGGCAATCTCCTGATTGAGAGTCCGGAGACGAGCTGGCGTTTCGTCCTGCTGTTCGGGCTGCTGCCCGCCGGGGTCGCCTTTCTGGTGCGCCTGTTCATCAAGGAGCCCGAACGCTGGCTCGCTGCCGCCCGCAGCGCACCGCCACCGCGCATCAGGGAACTTTTCAATCCGGTCTTCTGGCCCAGGACCCGCAGCGCGCTGCTCATGACCTTTGTGGCCCTGCTGACCTGGTGGAGCTGTAACGCGTTCATTCCGGTGGTCAGTGCCACGCTCGGCCAGGCCGCTGCGGCCGCAGCCGGTCTCGACAAACTGGCGACCAGCACTCTGGTCGAAAGCTGGAAAACGATCGCCACCACATCTTTCAATCTGGGCGGGCTGATCGGCACCCTCCTGACGGTGCCCATCGCCAAGCGCTTCGGTCGCCGGCCAATGTTTGCTGTGTATTTCGGTGTCGCAGCGCTATCACTGATGGCTACATTCGGTCTGGATATCGGGGACGAAATCCGGCTCTACCTGTACTTCTTCATTGGCCTCAGCGTGTTTGGCGTCTTCGGCAGCTTTACCTATTACCTGCCCGAACTCTTCCCCACCCGCCTCCGGGCCACGGGCGCCGGCTTCTGCTACAACATTGGGCGGGTCGTGGCAGCAGCCGGGCCCTTCGTCATCGGGTCGGTGGCAGCGGCTGGCGCCGGCGACCCGCAGGTAATTCTCAACGCCCTGCTCACGGTTGCAGTTGTCCCCGTGATCGGCCTGCTGTTCATACCCTGGGTCATCGAGACCCGCGGCCAGCAGCTGCCCCCGTAGGAGCGCCTTCAGGCGCGATCGATAGGGGTCGCGCCTAAAGCGCTCCTACCAGGCACTCCTAACAGAGCGCGGTTTGTAACCGGTCTATAACTGACGAGGCGACCCCGGGGCCGGTATTGTTCCCGGCCCATGTCCATTACTCTCGATCAGGTCACCAAGCAGTACCAGGGCAACCCGGTCGTCAATGACGTTTCCCTGGCGGTGGCCGAAGGCGAGTTCTTCGTTCTCCTGGGCCCCAGCGGCAGCGGCAAGAGCACTCTCCTCAGGGCCATTGCTGGCCTGACTGCGGCTGATCATGGCCGCATCACCCTTTTTGGCAGGGACGTCACCCAGGTGTCAGCCCGGGAGCGGGAGGTCGGCTTCGTCTTCCAGAACTACGCCCTGTTCCGCCACATGACTGTGGGCGAGAACATCGAATTCGCACTCCGGGTGAGGCGGGTAAAGCCAGCGGAGCGGACCCGGCGGCGGAAAGAGCTGCTGGACCTGATCGGCCTGCCGGGCATGGACGACCGCCTGCCTACCCAGCTCTCTGGGGGACAGCAGCAGCGCGTGGCGGTTGCCCGTGCCCTGGCCCACAAGCCCAAGGTCCTGTTGCTCGACGAGCCCTTCGGCGCCCTGGACGCGAAGATTCGCGAGGAACTGCGGCGCACGATCCGCTCCGTTCAGCGGGAGCTGGGCATCACCACCATCCTCGTCACCCACGACCAGGAAGAGGCCTTTGCCCTGGGTGACCGGCTTGGAGTCATGAACCTCGGCAGGCTGCTGGAGACCGGCCGGCCGACCGAGCTCTATACCCGTCCCGCCACGCGCTTCGTCGCCACATTTCTGGGGGCCGCCAACCTTCTGCTCCGGCGCGAGGCGCGCTCGGGCTCTGACCTGGCGCCCGCCCGGGCAGAAGGAGAAACGGACAGCCCACTACGGGACCGCCGCGACCAGGAAGTGGTGGCCATGCTTCGTCCCGAAGAAGCAGAGCTCGCGCCGGACCGGGATGCCCTGCTAACTGCCTTTCTCGGCTATGGCCACGTCGAGGAACTGCAGTTCACTGGGGCCCTTGAGCGTTTGCGCATCCGGATGGGCGCAGAGGGCGCCGCGCGCAGCAGTGACTCTCGCAGCAATGAGGGGGAAACCAGCGCCATGCCGCCGGTGTGGATCGATGTGACCCGCACGCAGCCGGAGCAACGAGCCTTTCCCCTGGCCTCGGGGCAACGGGTGGCCGTCGGGACCCGGCGCATTCACGTCCTGCCCACCCCGTTGTCGAGTTTCACGGTGTGCGCGGAGTCCCGGGACAGCGCGGCCAGGCTGATGGAAAATCCGTGGCTGGTCGACCTGACCATCCGGATGCAGACCCGGCTCTCCGCCCAGGTGGAACCCCTGGTGGCAGAGGACGGGGCCTCCCCGGTCGTGGCACCCGCCGGTGTAGCGGTGGTTACCGCCGGGCCAGACTGCCCGGCCAGGGTGCGCCGACTGCTCGCCCGGGGAGTAACGCCCGTGCTGTGCCTGCCGGAGGACGCGGCCCCGCCGAGCCGGGTGATCGTGCATTTCGCCGGCCAGGTCGCGCGGCGCTCCACGCTCGCAGTGACGGCCAGCCTTCTGCGGCATGTCCCCGCGGAAGCGGTGTTTCTCGGCATTCTCCCCGGCGACAGTTCCGAGCGAACCCGCACCGCCGGCCTCCGGCAGCTGCTGGATGTCCGCTCCGAAGCCCAGGCCGGTCATGGTCTCGACGTCCGCACGGAACTTCGTCTGGGTGAACGCATTGAGGAACTGCTGCGGGAGCTCGAGGGACAGCCGGACCAGATGCTGATTCTGGGCCTGCCGGAGCCGGGCTCCCTCCCGGACAGTTTTGAAGCACTGCTGACCCAGTCGCCGGGCTGGCCCGTTCTGCTGGCCTGACTTAGGGATCGAGGCACGGCAGTGAACGGCTTCCGCCAACCTAGCGTGCTACCGGGCTTTGGCCTGACCCTGGGCTTCGCCACCTTTTTCCTGAGCGCCATTGTGCTGCTGCCGCTGGCGGCACTGGTTCTCAAGACCGCCAGCATGAGCTGGGCCGATTTCGTGGACGTCGTCTCGAGTCCCCGCGCCCTGGCGTCCTACCGGCTATCTTTTGGTGCCTCCCTCGTCGCCGCACTGATCAATACCGTGTTCGGGTTCATCGTGGCCTGGACTCTCGTCCGCTACGATTTCCCCGGCCGCAAGATACTGGATGCCATGATCGACATGCCGTTTGCACTGCCGACGGCAGTCTCCGGCATCGCCCTCACGGCGGTGTTCGCCCAGAACGGCTGGATTGGCCAGTACCTCGAGCCCTACGGCATCAAGGTGGCCTACACCTGGCTCGGGGTGACCGTGGCACTGACCCTGATCGGGCTGCCGTTTGTCGTGCGCTCGGTGCAGCCCTCGCTGCTGGAGGTCCAGAGGGATCTGGAGGACGCTGCCGAGACCCTGGGCGCGACGCCCTTGTATATCTTCCGCCGGATCATCTTTCCCACGGTCCTTCCGGCACTGGCATCCGGCTTCACCCTCGCGTTCGCCCGGGGTATTGGTGAGTACGGGTCGGTCATCTTCATTGCCGGCAATCTGCCGATGAAAACCGAGATCACCCCGCTGCTGATCGTTATCAAGCTGGAGGAGTTCGACTACAACGGCGCCGCAGCGTTGGGCTTTGTGATGCTGGCCATGTCCTTCGTGATGCTGCTGTCGATCAACCTCGTGCAGGCCTGGGCCCGGCGCGGGGCGGTTGCGGCGCGACGCTAATGGTCGGCATCACCGCCAGCAGCGCCGCAGAGATCTCCGCCCGTCCCGGCCGGCGGACCCTGGCTTCAGTGGTGATCCGCTGGACCTTCATCGGGCTCTCGCTGGGCTTTCTGGCCGCAGTCCTGCTTGCACCTCTCGCCGCCGTCTTTACGACCGCGCTTGGGGAGGGCGTGGCCGCCTACTTCAGGAGCTTTGCCGACGCCGACACAGGCGCGGCAATCCGTCTCACCCTCTTTACAGCCGCTATCGTGGTGCCCCTGAACACGATCTTTGGGATCTGCGCTGCCTGGGCCATAGCCAAGTTTGAGTTCCGCGGCAAGACCTTCCTGATGACCCTCATCGACCTGCCTTTTGCCGTTTCCCCGATCGTCTCTGGACTGGTGTACGTGCTGCTCTTCGGGGCCCAGGGGTGGTTCGGGAGCTGGCTTGTGGAGCACAATATCGAGGTAATTTTTGCCCTCCCCGGCATCATTCTGGCAACCCTGTTCGTGACCTTTCCCTACGTGGCCCGGGAGCTGATCCCGCTGATGGAGCAACTGGGCAATGATGAAGAGGAAGCCGCGATGACCCTGGGGGCCAGTGGCCTGATGACCTTCCTCCGGGTCACGCTGCCGAAGATCCGCTGGGGCCTGATTTACGGCGTGATCCTCTGCAACGCGCGGGCCATGGGCGAGTTCGGCGCCGTATCCGTGGTCTCGGGACACATCCGCGGGCTGACGACGACCATGCCCCTGCACATCGAGATCCTGTACAACGAGTATGCCTTCGTGGGTGCATTTGCCGTAGCGTCCCTGCTGACCCTGCTGGCTGTGATCACGCTCATCGTCAAGAGCCTCATGGAATGGCAGGCTAGCCGGGCAAGTGGAAACTGAAGATGTCTGACTGGCGGGAACTGCTGCGTATTACGCCAGGCGCCGGGCGCCTGGACCCGGGCAAGCTGAGCCTGGGCACGCTGCTGGCGGGCATCAACGTGCTGCTGGTGATCATTGTGATTGGCGGCATCAGCCTGGTGGCCGTTGACCTGCTTGGCGACCTGGCGGACGACCAGGGCCTGGCCCGCGTACAGGTGGCCGGTGCCACGGTCCGCGAGGATATCCGCGAGATTGCCGATGACACTTTGCTGGCAACCCGTGCGCTGGCCGAGCGCCCCACGCTGCAGCGCCTCTGGCGCGAACAGCGCGTGCGGTCGCTGGAGGCCTACATGAAGCGCATCTGCCAGGCCGGGCAAATCTCAGGCTGCGCACTGACAGCGCCGGGCAGCAACCCGATCTTTGCCGGGATGCCGCTACCCTGGGATGACATCCTGAATGCGAGTGCCGAGCAGGGTGAACGTCTCCTGGTGGCGCCAACCACCACGGGGGACCCACTCGTGGGCGCCGTGGCCAGCATTCCCGCGGGTTCCTCGGATGCGCCGGCAGCAAAGCTGATCCTCATTCGCGCCCTGGATGCCGAGACCGCCGCCCGGCTCGCAAAGCGCGCCGGGATGGCGGTGCGCCTGCTCAACTACAACACCTTTGCCGACGAGGGGGCTGACAATTTCACCCCTCTGCACACCCTGGCTCTGGGCAACGGCCGACTCACGGCGGAGCGCCTGGACGCCACGGGCATGTACGCCTCCAGTTATCCGCTGTTCGCGTCCACGGGCGAAGCCATCGGACTGATCGAGACCCGCCTGCCCGTCGCGATCGTCGAGTCTTCTGTGGATGCGCTGATCCGGGAGTTGCTGCTCGTCGCGCTGCTGCTGGGGATTCTGGCTGGGGTGGCGGGCATCGTTCTTGGGCGCTGGGTAGCCAATCCGGTCCGGGATCTGACGGCCGCGGCGACCCGCCTCGGCCAGGGCGATTTCTCCACCTCCATTCCGGTGGCCGGGGCGGCGGAGGTCGGCACGCTGGCGAGCACGATGGAGGATATGCGGCGCAGCCTGGTTGATCTGACGGACACCCTGCGGAGCCGCGAGGCCGAAGCCCAGGCAGTACTGGACGGCATCGTCGAGGGCGTCTACGCCGTCGACCGGGAGCGCCGGATCCGTTACCTGAACCCAAGGGCCGCCGAACTCCTGGGGGTCTCAGCCACCGAGGCAGTGGGCCGGTTCTGCGGGGACGTGCTGAAGCCGGCGGCGGACGATGGCCAGCGACCTTGCGAAACCAACTGCCCGATTCTGCAGGCGCGCGCCCTGGGCTCAGCCCGCGCGACCGAGCGCCTGGCGCCCCGGGCAGGCGCGTCCCGCACTACCGTGATCACCAGTTCGGCAATCGTGGATGACCTGCAGGTCCAGGTCATTCGCGACGAAACCGAGCTTGAAGGGGTCCGGCGAGCCCGGGACTCTGTGCTGGCGAATATCTCCCACGAGTTCCGGACGCCACTGGCGGCCCAGCTGGCCTCCATCGAACTGCTGCGCGACGGCCTCGACAGCCTCGAGCCCCAGGCGCGCCGGGATCTGGTGCTCTCGCTGGAACGGGGTACGGTCCGCCTGACCCGCCTGATTGATAACCTGCTTGAGAGCGTGCGTATCGAGTCCGGCCAGCTCAGCCTGCGGCGGCAGTCTGTCGTGCTGCCGGACGTCATCGATCAGGCCAGAGAACTGATCGAAGCTCTGGTGGTTCAGCGTCGCCAGATGTTGCTGGTTGAGATCCCTGAATCCCTGCCAGCCATTTATGGCGACAGTCCGCGGCTCACCCAGGTGTTCGTCAATCTCCTCGCCAACGCCAGCAAGTTTGCGCCGGAGGGCTCCACCATCCGCATCGGCGGTCGCCAGCAGGGCGAGCAGGTGGAAGCCTGGGTGGAGGATGAAGGCACCGGGGTTCCTGACCTGGCGGACACGGCCATCTTCGACCGCTTTTACCGTGGCCGGGACGAGGAGCCGGAACCCACGGGCCTGGGCCTGGGACTGTGGATCGTCAAGTCCATCGTCGAACGACACGGGGGTCAGGTCAGCGCCGGCCGCACCACGGAAGGCCGCACGCGCTTCAGCATCCTGCTGCCCGTGGCCCGGCCTGAATGAAGATTCTGGTTGCCGACGATGACCGGGACCTCCTGGAACTCGTCGCTTTCATGCTGGTCCAGGACGGCTACCTGGCGCTGAAGGCGGGGGACGGGCCGTCCGCACTCAGGATCTTCGCGGCAGAGGCCCCGGACCTGCTGATCCTCGACATCAACATGCCGGGGTTGAGCGGGTTTCAGGTCTGCGAGGAGGTCCGCCGGACTTCCCGCGTGCCCGTCATGATGCTTACGGTGCGGGGTGAAGAAGAGGACCTGGTGCGGGCCCTAGAACTCGGCGCCGATGATTACCTGAACAAGCCCTTCAGCCCCCGCACCCTGCTGGCCCGCGTGAAGGCGCTGCTGCGCCGGGCACGCCTGGAGGTGGCCTCGCCAGTAAGCGCCGGGCGCCTGAAGCTGGACCTGGAAGAACACACGCTCCAGATCGGCGCCCAGCCGGCGATCCGCCTGACCAAGCTGGAACTCCGGCTACTGCAGTTCCTGCTGGCCAATCACGGCCACGCTGTGAGCTCCGATCGACTGTTGACCCAGGTATGGGGACACCGGGGCGCCGGCGACCGGGAGCTGCTGAAGCAGCTGGTCCATCGCGCCCGGCAGAAGATCGAGCGGGAACCGGCCAACCCGGAGATTCTGCAGACGGTGCCCGGCGCAGGCTATCGCCTGCGGGTGGACTGAGAAGCACTTGTAGGAGCGCCTTGAGGCGCGATCATCGATATCGATCGCGCCTCAAGGCGCTCCTACTTCACGAGTGAAATCTGGTCGAAGATGGCGCCTTCGGCAAAGTGGGCGGCATGAACCCTGGTCCAGCCGCCCAGATCACCGATGCTGACCAGATTAATGGCGGGAAAGCGGGCTGCGTATTTCGCCGCGACCACAGGATCCCGGGGGCGGTAGTAGTTGCGCGCAATGATCTCCTGGCCCGCCGGCGTGTACAGATACTTGAGATAGGCATCGGCCACCTCCCGCGTACCCCTGCGGAGCGCCACCTTGTCGACGACGGTGACCGGGGGCTCGGCCAGAACACTCAGGGAGGGCACCACGATATCGACCTTGCCAGCGCCAAGCGCTGTCTGCGCCAGAAACGCTTCGTTCTCCCAGCTCAGCAGCACGTCGCCGATACCGCGCTGGACGAAAGTGGTCGTGGCCGCCCGGGCGCCCGTATCCAGCACAGGAACATTGCGGAATAGTCTGGCCATATAGGCCTTGGCCGTTGCCTCGGTAGCACCGGGCTGACGCATCGCCCAGGCCCAGGCTGCCAGGTAGTTCCAGCGGGCGCCGCCGGAGGTCTTCGGGTTCGGTGTGATCACCTGGAGGCCGGGACGCGCAAGATCGGACCAGTCCCGAATGCCTTTCGGGTTCCCCTTCCGCACCAGGAAGACAATCGTGGAGGTATAGGGCGCGCTGTTGTAAGGCAGGCGGCTCTGCCAGTTGGCGGGCAGGGACTTGGCCTGCCGCGCGATGGCATCGATGTCGTAGGCCAGGGCCAGGGTCACGACATCCGCTGGCAGGCCGTCGATCACGGACCGGGCCTGCTTGGCGGAGCCCCCGTGGGACTGCCGGACGGTCACCACATCGCCGGTTTTTGCCTTCCAGTACAGCGCGAAGGCAGCGTCGTACTGTTTGTACAACTCACGGGTGGGGTCGTAGGACACGTTGAGCAGCGTGACATTTGCCGCCTGAACGAGGCCCGCCGCCACGCTGAGGACGGCAAGCACCACCCAGCGATGCCACTGACGAAGGGAAAACATGGCGGGGCCTTGGGGCGACGCGGCTACTGGGAGTTGGTGTGGATGCGTGGCTTCAGGTCCTCGTAGTGAGGCCGCAGCGCCGCAAGTTCCGCCTTGGTCAACGCCGACGCAGCGAGGTCAACCTTGCCGCCCTGGGCAACCCGCGCCTGCTGGCCGGAAAGCTTCGGCTCTGCCACCTTGGCCGCCTTGGCCGCCTTGGCCGCTTCAGCCCCACCTGCCAACAGGCCGCCTGCCACCAGCGTACCGGCGAGGACGAGGAGTAACCGTGCAGCGGGGCGGGCAACCGTCATGACTTGAGGCCTCTCGGATCGGGGTAGTGATTCTGCCATGAGCGGCGCGCGGCGTCCCGGCTAGGTGTCAGCCCGCCAGCCCCGGTGGGGATGCCGGCGCACCAGTTCCGGATCCCGGAACAGCAGGACGAGCGCAGCGCCGGCCAGGAAGCCCCCGATATGGGCCCAGAACGCCACGCCCCCGCCCTGAGCACCAATGGAGCCCACGCCACCGACCAGCTGGGCGACAAACCAGTAGCCCAGCATCCAGAAAGCGGGGATGGTGAACGTCGTGATGAAGAAGCCCAGAAAGATCAGCATCTTCACCCGCACCTTCGGGTAGAGGAGCACATAGGCCCCCATCACGCCGCCGATGGCCCCGGAGGCCCCCACCATCGGTATACCCGCGGCAGGGTCCGCCAGGATCTGGGCGACCGCAGCCGCCAGTCCACAGAGCACATAGAAGACCGCAAAGCGCAGGTGGCCCATGGAATCCTCGACGTTGTTGCCAAAGATCCAGAGAAACCACAGGTTGCCGATGATGTGCAGCCAGCCGCCATGCAGAAACATGTGGCTCACGGCGGTCAGCCAGTTGGGCGTGTTGGTCAGCACGCAGTAGGTGCCTGGTCCGATCTCGAAACGCGTGCCCGCTGCCAGCGTCTGCAGCAACTCCCCGGGCACCAGCCCCAGCGTGCACACGGAAGCCCCGAGCCGGGGCTCCATCCCCAGTCCCTGAACGAAGATCCACGCCGCGATGTTCAGGGTGATCAGCACGTAGGTCGTATAGGGCGTCAGGAAATGCGGGTTTTCGTCGCTGAGGGGAAACATGCTGGATTTGATGTTAGCAGGCGGGCCCCGGGCGACGTTCACATTCCGTAACAGCGCTTCACCGGCGTTTCACATGCGCCGCCTAAAGTTGCGCGTCCTAAATGTTCCTGCCCCTTCTCAGGAGAGAATCGATGCATCCCCGACACGCCATGCTGGTGGCTGCCACCGCCGTTTTCAGCCTCCCGGCCCACGCCGTGCAACTGGACCTGCAGCTGCTGAACGCCTTCACCACAAGCACGGGCGCCCGGAATGGGAGCGCCGAGATTCTCGACTACTCGGCCGATCAGAACACCGTCTCGAGCACGATGGCAGGCAGCAGTGGCTTCGGTGTGCAGGTGCTGACGCTGGGCAATACCGGCACCCTCTCCGAACGGGGTATCGTGACCTTCAACGGCGCCTTTGGTGCGGGCACTGTCCGGGATGCGTCCTCCACCGCGCTTGACCCTCTCCAGAGGGGCTTCGGCGTAGTGAGCCTGATCCCCACAACTAACGGGACCACCCAGGGGAGGATCGGCTTCTTCGACTATCGCACCGGCAGTGTCGGTTCACTGGTCACCCTGGACGTCGGCTTTCACCCGGACAGCGTCAAGTTCTCGGCGGATGGCCAGAAGCTCTATGTGGTCAACGAAGGGGAGTTCACCAGCGGCGGGGCCACGGACGCCCCGGGTTCCATCAGCATCATCGACCTCTCCTCCATCAGCACGATTGGCGACGTGGGTGGGCTGACGAACGCTGCCGTCAGTACCTATGATTTTCAGGCCACAAACCTGGGCGCCGGTGTGTCCCTCAGTGGCATTCGCTACAACGACCTGAGCGCCGGGGCGGTGGCCAATCGCTACCGGCATATCGAGCCGGAGTTCCTGACGGAAAAGAACGGCAAGCTCTATGTGACCCTGCAGGAGAACAACGCCTTCGCGGAGTTCAATCTCGCGTCGAACCAGTGGACCGCCGTACGGAGCCTGGGGACGATCACCCAGACCATCGACGCGTCGGACCGGGACGGCCCTGGTGGCACTGCCGCGGCCCAGATCAACGACCAGGTCGCCGGCCTGCCGATGCCCGACACCCTGGCCAGCTTTCAGTTGGCCGGCAAGACCTACATCGTGACCGCCAACGAAGGCGACTTCCGGGTAGACGATGCAGACAGGAGACGCGTAGCCGACCTGCCCCTCTCCGGCCCCGGTTCCGTGGATGCCACTGTGGCGGCGACCCTGAACTCGCTCTACGGGGGCAACTACCGGGCCAGCGGCGCCCTGGGCCGGCTCCGGGTGTCCAACATCGACGGCGACACCAACGGCGATGGCGATATCGACGTCCTCACCATGACAGGTACCCGCTCCTTCTCGGTCTGGGATGCGGAGACTGGCTTGCTGGTGAAAGACAGCGGGTCCCTGGAAAGCCTTCTTCTTTCCCTGGACCCACTGAAGCACAACATCACGGACGGGTTGCTCAGCTCCTTCGATGCCCGCTCCCCGGACAAGGGTCCGGAGCCGGAAGCCCTGGCACTGGCCGAAGTCGGGGGCGTACGCCTGCTCTTCCTCGGCCTGGAGCGGCAGAACGGCCTGCTGGCCTATGACCTGACGGACCCCAGCAACCCGGTCCTGCTGGACTACATCAACAACCTGAGCAATGGCCTGGTCGCGCCGGAATCCCTGTTGTTCGTGGATGCCTCCCGCAGCCCGACGGGTCAGGCCCTCTTGCTGGGAGGATATGAGCTCGGTGGCGGCGGGATCGGTGTGTATTCGGCGACGATCGTTCCCATTCCCGCCGCGTTACCCCTATTTGGCGCCGGCCTGGCCGTCCTTGGCCTGGTCCGCCGGCGGAGAGTTGCCACTAGTTGACACTGTCTATACGGGTGAATAGTCTGCGGGCATGTCCGGTGCCCGCAGCTATTCCCTCGCCGAACTGGTCGCTGCCACCGGCTTCGACCGGCGCACCATCGTCTACTACATCCAGTCCGGGCTGCTACCCAAGGTCGGCCGGCGGGGTCCCCACACCCGCTACCCCGAGGACTGCCTGACGCGGCTGCTCTTTATCCAGGGCGTGAAGACCCTCCAGACGGAGGGCAAGCTCCTGACCGCGACGCTCGCCGAGATCCGCCGGGCCCTCGGGGCCGTCGATTCCGCCGGCATCGGGGATCTGCTCAGCCGGGGCCTGCCCGTCGACGCCCTGACGGTGTTGTTTGCCGAACTGCCCGAGCCAGTCCAGGCAACCCCTCCTCCACCCCCACTGCAGGAACCCCCGGCGACTACTCCCGCACCGTCGACAACGATCGAGCCGTCCCGCGCTCCTGCGGGGGAACGGCGCAGCTACGGACTGGCGGACGCGGGCATCCGCAAGCGCTTCAGCGGGGAACGGCCGCTGGCACCACCTCCGCCGGAAGCCCATCACGACGAGACCCACCCTGGACTGCCGGTACTGACGGCTCCCGGGGTTCAGCCGACCCTGCCGCCCGCGGCGTCGGGCACCGGGGTGGAGACTGCAGCAACTGATCCCGAACTGGGTGAGCTGCTGCGGGAGCTTGAGGTCCGGCCAACACTCAACGCCCGGCGCAGTCCACCCGGCGCCCCCGAACAGTGGACCGAAATCCCGATTACGAGCCGGGTGTATCTGTCCGTGCGCGGCCTTGCGGAAGATGATGTGCCCCTGGCGGAGGCCGTGGCACGCTTGCTGAAACGCGCGCTGCGGACGCGCTCAACCTCAACGACACCCTGAGCACCCGATGATCCTGTCAGTCATGAACTCCCGCTACCGGTCACTCATTCTGCTTCTTGGCAGTATCGCGGGCCTGCCCGCCTGGGCGGCGGACAGCCTCTTGCCCTATCGGGACCGCATTGAGCAGGGCTACAACGCCAGGGACGCCCGGGCGATCGAGACTACCGTTGCCGAACTGAAGAAGGCAGGGGGTGAATCAGATCAGGAAGACCTGGCTACCTACTACACCGCCTTCGCCCGCCTGCGGCAGTCGGCTATTCCGGGCACGGACAAAAGCCAGGCGCGGGATTACCTGGAGAAATGCATCGACGAGCTGGAACCGCTGCTGAAGCGCCGCAGCGACTACGCCCAGGCGCGGGCCCTGTACGCCTCCTGCCTCGGCGCCAGTTCCAACTACTACGTGCTCAGAGCCGCGACGCGGGGTGTGGCAGCCGGTCGGGAAATGTCGGCCGCGCTGAAGCTGGCGCCCGACAATCCCTGGGTGGTGTTCCAGGCCGGGGTCAGCGACCTGCTGACGCCGGCCCTCTTCGGCGGCAGTGCCACGCGGGCGCTCAAGGAACTCAAGCGTGCGGAGCAGCTCTTTGTGGCGTCCCGGCCCGCCGGCTCCACCGAACCCCTCTTCGGCGAAGCCGAGACCTGGCTCTACATCGGCCGTGCATACCTCGCCGAGGGCGATAAAGAAAAGGCCCGGGAGGCCCTGGCGACGTCACTCAAGCTGGCACCGGCGGGCGCAGACGCCCGGGAAGAACTGGCCCGGCTCTGACTGCAGCCCCTACTTCGGAGCCCGCCAGCCCGCGCTCTTAGCCTCCGCCACGCTGCAAAACCACCGCTCGCCTTTTTTAGTGTCTATCCGGGTACTCGCGTAAGAGGGCATGCCGGGCTCGTGGTAAATGCGGATACCCTTTGAGTTGATGTTGCCCTTGATCTGGCAGTTGGCGACGGGACCCGAACCAGCGGAACGGGGTCCCTTCTTACCAAAGGCAGCGATGCAGCGCTTCGCCGTCTCATCCGCGTAGCTGCTGTCGGGAACGTTATCCCCGCGTTGTCGTGCGCGAAAGATCCAGGGCGGCTCCCACTTCTCAGGTGCACCCACCCATACACCCCGCCCTGCCGCCCGCGCCTCGGCCTCAAACCGGCAATAGCCTTCATCTGCAGGTTCTCGCCGGAGGTACTGCCGATACGCCCAGGCATAGCCGGTCTCAACCATCCGTGCATTGACGTCATCGCCAGCGACGAAAACCTTCGCCACCATCCGGCCGTACCCGTCGTTCTGTTCGATCGGTTCGATCTCCAGCGACTGGCCTTCGACGAGGCTCCGCAGCGCTTTGGTGGCGGGTGGCCCAAGGGGCTGCTTGCGCTCGGGCGTGTCGATGCCGTGCAGGCGGACCGTCAGCGGGCCGCTGTCGAGGATTACATTGATGGTATCGCCGTCGACGACCCTGACCAGGGTCGCGGAGAGAAACAGCTCCCGTTTGGGGCTTTCCCGAGAGCACGCGCCGGTTGAGACGACCACGCCAAAGGCCGCGCCAGTCAGGATCGCGAGTAAACGTCTGTTAACCAGGATTTCGTCGCGTGGTCTTGCGACTTTCCCGAACCACGGTCATCCAGATGTTCTCCCGGAACTCATCCAGGTGCTGCTGCCACACCGCCGGGTCGGTGATGCCCATATGACCAGAGCCCACGTGTCCAAAGCCAAGTTGCCACGGCGATTCTGCATCGGAGCACTGGATGAAGAAACTGGCTAGACCCTCCCTCTCGTTGTCCTGCCGGTCGTAGAGCAGAGCGAGAACCCGGCGGCGTGGCTCCCCGGCGAGCACCATCGCCGCCCGGGTTTCCAGCTCCCGGAGTATGGCGAGAAGGTAGGGCACAAGGTCACGGCACAGATACTCGACGTAGACCGGCGAGTGGTGCCCGGTGGCTTCGCAGTCGTTGAAATGGAGGCCATGACTCAAACGCACCGTTTCCCCGTTGCGGTCAGTACTGGAAGCGGGTCGCTTCGATGCGCTCATGACAACCTGATCGTCGCGCCATAAGCACAGGCATTGGAATGATGCCCGTCACGGTTGGCGAAGAACGGCTAGGCAAACGGCACGGGCTTGACCTCGACATCGGGCGTAAAGAGCTTGTACATCACGGGCGTCACGAGGCGCGCCAGGAACGTGCTGGTCAGCAGGCCACCAATGATGACCCAGGCCATGGGGCTATAGAGGCCAACATTCTGCAGTGCCAGCGGCAGCAGGCCCCCAATGGCGGTGGCGGACGTCAGGAGTATCGGTACGAAGCGGGTTTCACCGGCACGCTCGATAGCCTCATCCAGCGCGACCCCCTGGGCGCGCAGCTGGTTGGTGAAGTCCACCAGGAGAATCGAGTTCTTGATCTCAATCCCAAGCAACGCAATCAGACCGATACTGGCGGTGAAGGACACACTGTTCCCCGTGGCGAGGAGCGCGAGAAAGCCCCCCACGAGGCCGATCGGGACGACCGTCAGCACGATGAGCGTCGACTTGAAGCTGCCAAACTCGATCACGAGTACGGCGAAGATGCCAAAGAGAGCAACGATGGCGGCAATGCCGACGCCGCTGAAGGATTCGGAACCTGACTGGGCCTCGCCACCGAGCAGATAGCGATAACCCCTGGGCCAGTCGAAGCGCTCGAGCTCCCGGACGAGGTCAGCGGTGATCTTCGCGGTGTTCAGTCCCGGGTCGACATCGGCGTTGATCGTGGCGGAGCGCTCCCGACCGTAGCGCTGGATCTGGGAAGGTCCTTTCTCGAACTCGAGCGTGGCCAGCTGGGACAGTGGCAGTGCACTGCCGCCCAGGCTGGGCACGCGAATCTCATCGAGAACCGACAGGTCGGCCCGGGAACCCACGGGGGTACGCACCACGATGGGGTACTGCTCGCCGTCCGTCTCCTTGTACTTGCCCGCCTCAATGCCGGCGACAGACAGTCGTACCGCCTGATCAAAGGTCGCGGTGGGCACACCAAGCTGACTGGCCTTCTGGGCATCGACGGCGAGCCGGAGATTGGTCCGGGAGACCCGCAGGGGATTGTCGATGTCCCGGGTCCCCGGAATCTTGCGGATCAGCGCCTCGATCTGTCGCGAGAGGGACTCGATCTTTGCCAGGTCAGGGCCAACAATCCGGACGGCTATTGGTGCTGTGATAGGCGGACCGTTGATGAACTCATCGACGAAGATCCGGGCGTTCGGGTACACGGCAAGCTCCTGGCGCAGGGCCTCCAGCTTGGGCGGCGTGCCGCGGGTGCTGTACTCCCTGAGCTGCACGAACAGCTCAGCGTAGTTCGCCGCGTCCTGCTTCGGGATTTTGTTGTAGTAGATCTGGGGATTGCCACGGCCCAGATTGGCGAAGTAGTTATCCACGTCCGGCATCGCTGCCAGCTTCGACTCTGCGAACCGCAGTGCGTCGTCAGTGGCAGCAAGACTCGAGCCATTCGGCGTTTCGATCGTGACCAGGAACATCGGTGCATTGGCCTTGGGGAACAGGCTGGAGCCGACGACAGGCACCAGCAACGCGGTGAGCAGCAGTGAACCGCCGACCGAGATGATGGCAGTGCTGCGTGGGCGGGCCAGACAGAACTCGAGGGCAGGACGGTACCAGCGTTCAATCAAACCCATCATCCGCTGCAGGATCCGGTTGCCGCCGGCCTCACCGGTGGGCTGCAATACGCGGCTGGCGATGAAGGGAATGATGAAAAGCGCAATGAGCAGTGAGCCGACGATCGTCGTGACTACCGTGACGGGCAGAACCCGGATGAACTTGCCCGCAGTCTCGGGCAGCACCATGAGCGGCAGAAACGCGAACAGGAGCGTGGCTGTGCAGCCCAGAATGGCCTGAAAGATCTGCTGGGTGCCCTTCAGGGCTGCTTCGGCCCGGCTGTATCCCATCCGCAGATGCCGGCTGATGTTTTCCACGACGACAATCGAGTCATCCACGAGCAGGCCAAGAGCCAGGACAAACCCCGCAATCGAGAGCTGGTTGAGCGAGAAGCCCAGAAAGTAGATGCAGGCCAGGCCAAAGGACAGCGAGAGCGGAATGGAGATCATCACGATCCCGGCAGCCCGCAATCCCAGTGGCAGGAGCGTAATGCTCACCAGCGCAACGGCAATGGCCAGATCCGTCGAGAGCCGGTTTAGCCGGTGGGACACGTTGCGGGACTGGTCGAAGCCCCACTCGAGCTTGATGCGGCCGGGAATCTGCTCCTCGAACTGGGCAACTGACGCCGCGATCCGCTCACGAACCTTCAGGATGTTGAAGCCATCCTTCTGATTCGCCGTGACAAACACCGCCCGCTGGCCGTTGTAGCGGCCGGTGTAACTCAGGGGCTGATCCGCCCAGTACACCCGGGCAACATCCCGTACCCGTGGGGTGGCCCCGTCGCGGCGGACGATGACCGTATCCAGCACCTGCTCCAGGGATGCGTAGCTACCGGACGTCTTGAGGGTGAAGCTGCGGGGCCCAAGATCAAGCGTGCCTGCAGGAACATTGCTGTTGCCACTCTTGATGGCGTCCAGCAGCTCGCCTGGAGTCAGGCTCAGTTCCGCCATCCTCCCCAGGTCCACCTCTACGCGCAGTTCCCGCGAGGGAAAGGCCCAGCTCTCAGCCGTGCGGACCCCGTCAATAGTCTTCAGTCGATCCTTGAGGTCCCGGGCAATATCCTCGAGTTCCCGGTAGGTCGCCGTCGCTGAAACCAGGGCGAACTGCACCGTATTGACGAGCGCGGGACTGAACTTTCGAATCTCAAGTCTCGAGATCTCCGGCGGCAGACTGGAGCGCAGCGCGCTGATCTCCCGCTGAACTTCGTCATACTTCTTGTCAGGGTCGGTGAAGGCCTCGAACTCGATTACGACAACAGCCAGGCCGTCCTGGATGGTGGTTTCGATTTCCTTGACGTCGTCAAGCTCGGCCAGCCTGTCCTCGATGGGCTTCGCAACCAGACGTTCGACGTCGACGGGGTCCGCTCCCGGGAGAATTACCGAGATGATGAACGCGGAGATCTTGAAGTAGGGATCTTCCTCCCTGGGCACGCTGAGGAAGGCGTAGATCCCCAGCGCGACCAGGCAGAGAAAAGCGACCAGCGTGGGCTGGAAGCGCCGGATCGGGTACTCGAGCAGAGTCATGGGCCGGCAGGAATTACGGGTGCGACGGCCTGAATCTTCTCGCCGTCCTCCAGATACAGCGCGCCATCCGTCACGACGGTCTCGCCGACCTTCAGGCCCTCCGCGATGGCGACCGACTCCGGCGCGATGAAGGCAATGCGGACGGCACGCCGGCGGGCAACCCCGTCCTCAAGCACGAACACGGCTCCGCGATCGCCATCAGCTTCAATGACCGCAGCGATAGGGGCGTAGGGCAAGGTCGACCTGGCGGCAAGGACAGGCTCGATCTGCAGCCGGGCTGAGAGGCCACTGACGAGCTGAACCGGCGCGGGGTCCAGTGCCACCTCGATCTGAAACAGTCCACTCGCCGGATCTGCAGCCCCTGGCAATACCGAGATCCGGCCCTTGAGGGTCTGGCCGGGGAACGCGTCAGCAGTCACGGTTGCCGGATCACCGAGCCGCAACCGGACGATGTCCCGATCGGACAGGCCGGCGCGCAGGATGTAGCCGCCTTCCCTGGGGCCGATCACCAGGACGGACTGTCCGGGCTGGACGAACTCCCGGTCCTCCACCAGCTTGCGCAGGACGACCCCGTCCCGGGGAGCAAGAATGGTCGAGAACTTCTGGTTGAACTCCGCGGAGCGCAAGGTGGCCTGGGATACGGCAGCCTGGGTCCGGAGGGTCTCCAGGTCCTGTTCGCTGATCAGCCCGTCAGCGCGCAGCTTCGCGCCGCGGACCTGATCGCGCTCAGCCTTGTCCGCCAGTTGCCGGGCCTGCTCCACCTGGGAATCCACTTCGGTGAGCTCGAGGACGGCAAGTTGCTGGCCGGCGCGCACCGCCTGTCCTTCCTTGACGGCGACGTTGCGCACGATGCCAGCCACCTTGAAGGACAGCTTCAGCTCCTCCCGGGTGGTGATGAAGCCGTTCGTACTGACGGCAGGCTGGGCGGGTCCAGCGGTAATAAGGGCGGTGCCCACCCGAGCTATTACCTTCGCGGCCGGCTGCTCCGCAGGTCGGCAGGCGGCCAGCAGAAGCGCGGTCAGGGTCAGGACCAGAAGGGGGTAGCGCATCACGTCCCCTCGCTCAGTGAGATAGCGGCCATGCGCAGCGTCTGCTCCACGAGGGCCTCGGGTGTCACACCGTGCTGAGTCAGGACGGCGCGCTTCATCGTTGCGACCTGGATCGTGCCGTGGGTCATGGCCCAGAGGGCGAGAGCAATCGTGTTCGGGGTGCCGGCCGTGGTCGCAATCGAGCCATCGCGCATGCCGGTTTCCAGAGCGGCGGTGATCAGGTCGTGAACCCGGGCGCCGGCAGCCAGACAGGCGTAGTCGTTGCTTTCAGTGCCCATCGTTGCGGCGTCCGTCGCCTCGAAACGCACCAGAGCCTCGAACTGCAGGGGACACTCGGCAGCGAAGGCAACGTAGGCCCGTCCCAGGGCAACCACGTGATCAAGACCGCTCTGCTTCGCCGGCGAAAGTTTCTCGAAGCGGGTGTACAGATCCCGCAGGGCCCGCTCGCAGATGCCGGACTCCAGGTCGTGTTTGTCCCGGAAGTAGACGTACAGAAGGCCGCGGGAGAGCCGGGCTTCCCGGGCGACCTGGTCCATGCTGAGACTCTCCAGTCCGCCCTCTGCTGCCACCCGCTGGGCTGCGTCCAGAATGTCGTTCCGGCGACGCTCTTTTTCTTCCTGGCGACGGAGGGTTATGGGGTGCATGACCGGCAGACTACCGGTCTTTTTGACACTCTGTCAATTAGATGACACGCGTCTAGGCAAGAACCTTGAGCGGGCTCTCAACCTCGGGCTGGGGGCAGCGGCAACGACGGGGTGGGGAGGCGCAGCGAGCGGGGGCGGAGCGGCCCGTAGCCGAAGCGGAGCACCACCGACGGCCGGCCGGACGGCTCGCCCAGCTCCATGCCGAGCTGGGGCAGAAACGCGGGAACCTCGGTCACGGCGTTTACCCAGGCGTGGCGGATGCCCAGTGAGGTGGACTGCAGCGCGAAGCGCTGCATCGAGCGGCCCACCTCGACCCAGTGGGGGCGGTCGTTGGTGGCTGCCACGAAAGCGACCATACCCGCGGCGCTGGGCAGCTCCGTCACCAGGCGGCTGGTGGCCCGCTCGCCAGTCGACCGGAGACTGAATAGCGCCGAACCGATGGCGGGAGGCAGGGAGGTCCGGTCGAAGGGCCCCGGCGCCAGGCCGTCCCGGGTCGCCAGCGCGGTGGCCGTATCGAACCGGGTCCAGCGCCGCAGCTCGGCGACCCTCGCAGGGTCGGCGTACCACTCGCGGCTGGCGGCTATGGCGAGTTCCAGAATACGGCTCTTCTGCACATCACCAGTGACCAGCACGGTTGTCACGCCCGGGCCGCGGGCATAGCGCTCGAGCCGGGTGAGTTCCGCGGCCGGCACCGGCTTCCCATCGTAGAGACTACGGGTGGTCTGCCTGTCGGGAATCGCTCGTGAGATCGGCGACGGGGACGGCGGCGCCAGTTCGAAGCGGACCGTGACCCCATCCGCAACTCCCGCCCCCACCAGCACATAGCTGCCAAGCCCGATGGACGCTCCACTCTGTACCAGGTTCTCGGCCGCGCAGCCCAGACTGACATGGAGGTAATGACCGTCGGGATCGACCGCCGGGGACTGTCGCGCCGGATCCGGGAGAATCGTAATGGCATCCCGGGCCAGCCGGAACTGCCAGCACTGACTGTTGTACGTAGAAGGCGCGAGGGTCGCGTAGCGCACCAGTTCCGCCAGCAAGCCGGCCAGCGTATCGGGGACTGCGCTCGCGTGCCGCCAGATACCCGCCGCGACCGTCTCGTACTCATCAACGGAAGACTCGCAGCCGCCGAGAGCAAGACTCCCCAGGGCGAGACCTCCGGCACCAAGCACGTCACGACGGGTAGGCATACAGATATTCCCCGGGTCCAGCCGCTGATTCTATCGAGGGCCCTGCAACCCAGCGAGCTGGCGCAAGTGGCTGCCCAGCTGCCGAAACTCCACGCCGCGAGTGGAGCCCTGCCGCCAGGCGAGGCCGATCTCCCGGTAGTTGCGCCCGGGCAGCGGATAGGTCTGCACCCGCGTCCCGGCGAGGAGCGCCGAGCCTTCGGCCATCTCGGGCAGGAAGGTAATACCCAGGTCTGCATCCACCATCTCAATCAGAGTCAGGAGACTGGAGGCCTGGAAGGGGCTGATCTTCTCGGCACTTTTCAGCCTGCAGGCGGATATGGCGTGCTCCCGCAGGCAATGCCCCTCGTTGAGCAGCAACACCGAGTCCCGGTCGAGGCGGCTGTAGTTGTAGTTCGTGGGGTTCACCAGCTCGGTGCCACGTCGGCAGGCCAGGCGAAACGCATCCCTGAACAAGGGCTGCACTTCGACATTGTCCAGGTCGAAAGGCAGGGCCAGCAGCAACAGGTCGAGCTCGCCCTTCAGCAGTTTCCCGTGAATTTCCGCCGTGGTCCCCTCGTGGAGGAACAAGCGGAGTTTGGGCAGTACCTTGCGGAGGCGGGGCAGCACTCTGGGGAGCAGGAATGGCGCTATGGTCGGAATGACCCCAAGGCGCAAAGGGCCGGCGAGCGGCGTCCGCTCTGTCTGGGCAAGAGCCACCAGTGCCTCAATGTCCCGGAGGCACAGCCGGGCCTGGGTCGCCATCTCCTGGCCGAGGGCAGTAATGGTGACCCGCCGGTTGGTGCGATCCACGAGGCGCACCCCCAGCAGGGTTTCCAGCTCACGGATCGCGATGCTGAACGCCGACTGGGACACAAAGCAGGCAGCCGCCGCCTTGCCGAAATGCAGGTGCTCGGCAAGTGCGGCAAAGTAGCGGAGCTGCCGGGTGCTAGGAAGGCTCATGTTCTACTCCGTAGATTGTTCTGATAGAAACATTATGGTTTGTGATTGTCCTCCCTGCAGGCATACTCGCGCCATACCCACAGAGGAACCTCAGACCATGCTGCAGAACCACGAAGGCCAGCGCGTACCCGACGTGACCTTTCGCACCCGCCAGGGGACGGAATGGGTAGACCGGACCAGCAAGGACGTTTTCGCGGGCCGCACTGTCATCGTTTTTTCCCTGCCTGGCGCCTTTACACCCACCTGCTCGTCAACCCATGTGCCCCGGTATAACCAGTTTGCCCCGGCGTTCCGCGCTGAGGGTGTCGACGAGATCATCTGCATGGCCGTCAATGATGCTTTCGTGATGAACGAATGGCAGGAGAACCAGCTCGCCTGGGACCTCACTTTCCTGCCTGATGGTAATGGCGAGTTTTCCGACCGCATGGGGCTGCTTGTCGGCAAGGAAGACCTGGGCTTTGGCCGCCGGTCCTGGCGCTACTCGATGCTGGTCCGGGACGGCCTCATCGAAAAAATGTTCATAGAGCCTGAGGAGCCCGGCGATCCGTTCAAGGTGTCAGACGCGGACACGATGCTGGCCTACATCGCTCCCGGAGCACCCAAGCCGCTGGACGTTACCGTCCTGACCCGCAAAAGCTGCCCCCACTGCGTGCGGGCCAAAACGCGTCTGGCCGAAGCCGGGATCGGCTTTGAAGAACTGACATTGAACAAGCAGTTCTCCGACCGGACCCTGCGGGCAGTCGCTGGCAGCACCTCGGTGCCGCAGATCTTCGTGAATGGCGTGCGCATCGGCGGCGCGGATGACCTGGAAAAGTGGCTGGCCGGACGCAAGGCCGCGTAGGCAGTGGTAGGAGCGCCGTCCGGCGCGATCACAATCGATCGCGCCCGGCGGCGCGCCTACCCCCCCGTTACGCAGGGCCCCCCACCTTGCCGCAGGACGCCATAC
>JANNXJ010000005.1:0-105601 GCA_031409515.1 Gammaproteobacteria bacterium
TGTTTTGTTTTTTTGTGCCAACTCAAAAAACAAAAAAAACCAAACAACTAAGGTCCGGTACCTTTTTAGGAGCGCCAGAAGGTTGGGGAGAACAGGACCAGCAGCGTAAAGACTTCCAGCCGGCCGAAGAGCATCGCGAAGATGCACACCCATTTGGCGACGTCGTTCACCTGGGTGAAATCAGCCACGACCTTCCCCAGCCCGGGACCCATGTTGTTGATGGAGGTCGCGAGGGCAGAAAATGCTGTCACCTGATCGACCCCGCTGGCGATCAGCATCAGGAGCATCGCGCCAAAGAGCATGATGTACACCACGCAGAAGCCCCACACAGACTCGATCACCCGCTGGGGGACTACCGAGTCACCGAGCCGCACGGGGATCTCGGCAGCCGGGTGCACCAGTCGTTTCACTTCGCGCACGCCCTGGTTGTAGAGCAGCAGCCAGCGCACGACTTTCATGCCACCGCCGGTGGAGCCTGCACAGCCCCCGATAAAACTCACCAGAATCAATGTGAGAGGCAGTGCACCGGGCCACTGGTCAAAGCCGGTGGCGACGAAGCCTGTGCTGGTCATGAAGGAGACGAAATGAAAGGTCGAATGCCGGACAGATTCGGCTAGCGTCCCGTAATGTCCGGTGACGGCCAGGGAAGCGGCCCCGATCAGACTCAGGACGACAAGAATCCAGAAGTAGGCGCGGAACTCCGGGTCCCGCAGGTAGGCGCCCAGGCCGCGGCTCCGCCAGGCAATGAAGTGCAGGGAAAAACTGGCCCCGGCCAGAAACATGAAGACGATGGCGACAGCCTCAATCAGCGGGCTGTTGAACCAGGCGATGCTGGCATCATGGGTGGAAAAGCCACCCGTACCCATGGTCGCGAAACTGTGGCAAATCGCGTCGAAGGGGCTCATGCCGGCCAGCCAGAAGGCGACTGTGCAGGTCACTGACAGCCCGACGTAAATCAGCCACAGCGCCTTTGCCGTCTCCGTGATGCGGGGCGTGAGCTTGCTGTCCTTCATGGGGCCGGGCGTCTCGGCCCGGTACAGCTGCATGCCGCCGACACCCAGCATGGGCAGGATGGCCACCGCGAGCACGATGATGCCCATGCCACCCAGCCAATGCAGCTGAGCCCTGTAATAGAGGATGGATTTGGGCAGGTTGTCGAGGCCGGTAAGGACGGTAGCGCCAGTGGTCGTCAGGCCCGAAACGGCTTCGAAGACCGCACCGGTAACCGTCATGTCGGGTGTCTGGGCGAGCACCAGCGGCAGCGCGCCGAAACTGCCGAGGCCCAGCCAGAACACTGCTGCCACCAGGAACCCGTCCCGCAGGCGAAGCTCGCGCCGGTCATTGCGGGCGGGGAGCCAGGCCACCAGCCCCGCAATGAAAGTAATGGCAAGGGCTTCGATGAACGCGGTTGACTGGCCATCTGCAAAGTAGACCGATACAGCGACCGGCGGCAGCATCGTTGCGCTGTAGAGCATCAGCAACAGGCCAAGAATGCGCTGGACGACTCGGAGATGCATGTCGGGTGCCGGGGGCCGGAGTTGCGGTCAGGCCCGGAAGAGCCGCTCGACCTGCGGGATCTGGCGCCGGTCGGTAACAAACAGGATCAGGTGGTCTTCCGCCTCGACCACGGTATCGTGATGCGCCTGAAGTACCTCCTCGCCCCGCACGATGACGCTGATCGTGGCGCCCTTGGGCAGCCTGATCTCCTCAACCTTGCGCCCCACCACCCGGTTATCGCCGCGATTGCCCCGCGCAATCGCCTCGATGGCTTCCGCGCGGCCCCGGCGCAGCGTGTGGACGCGCACCATTCCGGACTGGCGGACATAGGCCAGCAAGGCCCCGATGGTGATCTGCGGCGGCGAAATACCCACGTCGATGCGCGGCCCCTCCACCAGTTCGGCATAGGCGGGTCTGTTGATGAGCGCCATGACCTTCTTGCAGCCCAGGCGCTTCGCGAGCATGGCCGACAGGATGTTGACCTCCTCGGCGTTGGTCAGCGCCACGAAGACGTCCGAGCTGTCGATGTTCTCCTCGAGCAGCAGCTCCTCGTCGGCAGCGTCTCCGGTCAGCACGATGGTTTTCGCCAGGCGCTCGGAGATGACCCGGGCCCGGTCCCGGGAACGCTCGATCAGCTTCACCTGGTTCGTGCCTTCGAGGGCTTTGGCGACCCGTAAGCCGATGTTGCCCCCGCCAGCGATGAACACCCGGCGCACGGGGTCCTCAAGCTTGCGCATCTCCCGCATTACGGTGCGGATGTCCTGCCGGGCGGCGATGAAAAAGACCTCGTCATTCTCGAGCAGCCGGGTGCTGCCGTCCGGAATGATCTCCTGCCCATCCCGGTAGATCGCGGCGATGCGGGTCTCGATACCGGGAACATGGTCCCGGAGGGTCCGGATCTCCTGGCCCACCAGAGGGCCATCCCGGTTGGCCCGCACTCCCACCAGTCGCACACGGCCATCGGCGAAATCCAGAACCTGGAAGGCGCCCGGATACCGGATCAGCTGCTCGATATAGCGGGTTACCAGCTGTTCCGGGCTGATGCAGAGATCGACGGGCACGCGATCCGTGCCGAACAGTCCGGGCGTGTTCACATACTCGGCTGAGCGCACCCGGGCGATCTTGGTCTTCGTGCCGAAGAGCGTGTAGGCCACCTGGCAGGCGATCATGTTCACTTCATCGCTGTTGGTCAGCGCGATCACCATGTCCGCATCAGCAGCACCGGCTCGCTCCAGTGCCGCCGGTGACGAGGCATGGCCCAGCACGGTCCGCACGTCCAGGCGGTCCTGCAGTTCCCGCAGGACGGCGGGATTGGAGTCGATGATGGTGACTTCGTTGGATTCCTCACGGGCGAGGTGATATGCCGCCGTGGAACCCACCTGGCCTGCCCCAAGGACAAGAATTTTCATTTGGTCACATCACTTCCAGATTGGCGTAGGACATCACCAGCCACTTGGCACCCGAGTCCTCGAAGTTGATCTGGACCCGCGCGTGGGCGCCGGCCCCTTCGTAGCTGAGCACGATACCCTCGCCAAACTTGCCGTGCTTCACCCGCTGGCCCAGCCGCACGCCAAAGGCCGGGTCCTCAGTGATGGAACCCCCACGTCGGTAAGAAGGCTGGGCGACGTTGAGCCGGGGCCGCACCTCCTCGATCAGCTCTGCGGGAATCTCGCTGATGAAGCGCGACGCCTGCCCAAAGCTGTCCTTGCCATGCAGCCGGCGTTGCTCGGCATGGCTCAGGTACAGCTCGCTCATGGCCCGCGTGGCCCCCACGTAACAAAGGCGCCGTTCTTCTTCCAGACCTTCCGCATCGCTCAGCGACCGGCGATGGGGAAACAGTCCGTCTTCGAGGCCGGTCAGGAACACCACCGGAAACTCGAGGCCTTTGGCGGAGTGGAGGGTCATGAGCTGGACGCAGTCGTCCCAGGCGTCGCCCTGGGCGTCTCCGGCTTCGAGGGCCGCATGGGAGAGGAAGGCGACCATCGGCGGCAGCGCATCTTCCCCGTCGTCCGGTTCAAAACTACGGGCGGCACTGACCAGCTCGTCCAGGTTCTCAAGCCGGGCTTCTGCACGATCCCGCGGCTCCTTGCGGTAGTGATCCAGCAGCCCGCTGCGCTGGATGACATGATCTACCTGCTCGTGGAGGGCGAGTCCTGCGGTGTCCCGGGCCAGGGTCTCGATCAGGTGCAGGAACACCTGCACCGCCTTGCCCCCGCGGCTGCCGGCCTCACCCGCGGACACGATCTGCGCTGCTCGCCACATGGACAGGGCGTTGGCCTTGCTGTACTCGCGGATCGTATCCACGGAGCGTGCGCCGATACCCCGGGTGGGCACATTCACCACCCGCTCGAAGGCGGATTCGTCGTCCCGGTTGGCCAGCAAGCGGAGGTAGGCCAGCGCGTCCTTGATCTCAGCCCGCTCGAAGAAGCGCTGGCCGCCGTACACCCGGTAGGGCAGGCTGGCCCGCAACAGTACTTCTTCAAACACCCGGGACTGGGCATTTGACCGGTAGAGCACCGCCACCTCGCTGCGGGAGTTGCCCTGCCGGACCCAGTCCTGAATCCGGCCAATGACAAACTCGGCCTCATCCCGCTCGTTGTAGGCGCGATACAGCCGGATCGGTGTGCCTTCGCCACCCGCCGTCCACAGCTCCTTGCCCAGCCGTCCGGTGTTGTGGCCGATGATGGCGTTGGCGGCACTGAGGATGGTCTTGGTCGAGCGGTAGTTCTGCTCGAGCTTGACCGTCTGGGATCCGGGGAAATCCTTCTGAAAGCGCCGCAGGTGCTCCTGGCGTGCGCCCCGCCAGCGGTAAATGGACTGATCGTCATCGCCAACCACGAAAGGCACGCCGGTATCGCCCGCCAGCAGGCGCAACCAGGCGTACTGGATGGCATTGGTATCCTGGAACTCGTCCACCAGGATGTGCCGAAACCGCCGCCGGTACTGGGCCAGGAGTTCCGGGCTGTTCTTCCAGAGCTCGTAAGCCCGCAGCAGCAGCTCGGCGAAGTCCACGAGCCCGCCCTTTTCGCAGTTCTCCTGGTACAGCCTGTAGAGCTGGATCAGCTGGCGGCGGGTCTGGTCCCCGTCATCCGTCAGCTGGGCAGCTCGCTTGCCCTCGTCCTTGTGGTGATTGATGAACCACTGGACTTCCCGGGGCACCCAGGTGGTCTCGTCCAGATCCAGGCTTTTCAGCAGACGCCGGATCAGCCGCTGCTGGTCTTCAGCGTCGAGAATCTGGAAGCCTTCGGGCAGTCCGGCCTCCCGGGCATGCCGGCGGAGCAGGCGGTGGGCCAGTCCGTGGAACGTGCCTATCCACAGGTGATTAACGGGCATGTCCAGGAGTTCCTGGATCCGGCCGCGCATCTCTGCGGCCGCTTTGTTGGTAAAGGTGACCGCCATGATGCCGAGGGGGGAGACGTTCTCGACCTGGATCAGCCAGGCGATCCGGTGGACGAGTACGCGGGTCTTGCCGCTGCCCGCACCCGCCACGACGAGCATGGGCTGCTGGGGTGCGCTGACGGCCTCGCGTTGGGCGTCGTTCAGCGGGTCGAGTATGCGCGTGACGTCCATTGCGGCCGAGGAGTCTAGCAGCTTAGTTCTCCGGGCAAATCCACAGTTCGACCGGCTGGTTGTAGCTGCCGATCGCCGGGCTTGCGGTGCAGGCGGCCAGGACACGGGGCTGGGTCACGGGCGCCGGCGTGTCCTGGCAGGGCAGGCGGCTGTAGAGATTCCTCTCGGTCACGAAAACCGGGGGCAGCGCGCCCGAGTCCCTGCCCGCCGTGGCCGCGCTGAGACTGGCGAGGATCGCCAGGGACTGGCCACAGATGCTGGTGAGCAGTTCCTTGTCAGTGCTCCGTCCGAGGCCCTCCACCAACTCCATGCTGGCCGGTGTCGCGAGGATCGGTCCGTACTGACGGATCGAGGCAAGAGTCCAGGCGACGGAGTCCCGGCGCAGATCCCGGTCCGGGTCACCCCCCCGGAGTGCCAGCAGCTTGTCGGCGAAGGGGCGGTCGTTCATGACGTCGCCCATTTCCAGGCCGCCGATATCAGCCAGAACGTTGGCGATCTGGCCCATGGCGGCTGCCGAGCCCAGTTCGCTGGCCCGGCCGTAGTACTCCACGGCCGTAAACGGATCGCCCGGGAGGCTACCGGCGGCATACGCCTGGATGGCGCCGAGGTCTCCCGAGTCGGCCATTGCCTTCTGCGTCGGACGATCCATAGCCGCGTAAACCTGGCCCGGGGCGTTCTCTGCGGTAGTTCCCGTCAGCGGGTCTGCACCGAGGAAGCCCCGGGCTACCCGCCACTCGGCATACCGACTGAGCAGCTTCTCCCCGTTCAGGCCCCGGGCATTGAGGGTCTTGAGGAGCTCAGCGCGAGTAGCGACGCTGGGCAGAGGGCCGTCGAGCGCACCAGTAGGCACGGGCGGTCCGGACGGAGCAGCTGCGGGCTGCGGCGCTGTGGCGTCAGGGGCGGCGGTGCCAGACGAGACAGGGGGTTCCGGTCCGGTCTCCACGGGCGCAACCCTGTCTGTCGTCAGCAGCCAGATGAGCGCGCCGAGCGCAAAGAGCACGCCCGCTACCACCAGCGCGCTGCGGGACACGGCCTAGCGCCCCGTCGCCAGAGCACGTCCCAACGCCGGTTCGGCCCCGGTGGCTGTGACATGCAGGAGATTGATCATCGCGAGGAGCAGGAGCGCGGCGCCGCCATTGTGCGCGGTCGCGATCGGCAGGGGCAGGCCAAACCAGACGGTGGCGACGCCGATAGTTACCTGAAGCAGCACTGCGGCAATTACCAGAGTCGTTGCCTTGCGCACTCGCGGCGTGGGCGACCGGCGCCGGGCCCACAATGCGGTACTCACGAGGACAGCCAGGGTGAGCAGCGCGCCAAGGCGGTGGGTGAAATGAATGGCGACGCGGGAGGGAGCGTCCAGCACGCCGAACTCGTAGTTCACCCCGAGGCCTCGCCACAGAACGAAGCCTTCAGCGAAGTTGGCCTCGCCAGGCCACCACTGTCCCTGGCAGGTCGGGACATCAGGACAAGCCAGCGCGGCGTAGTTGGAACTGGTCCAGCCGCCCAGGGCTATCTGGCCGATCAGCACCAGCAGTGCCGCGACCACGGGCCAGCGGAACTCCCGGGGCTGCCGATCCGTATTGCGCTGGCGGTTTGCCAGCAGCAGCCAGGCCAGCAACCCGAGGGTCGTCAGGCCGCCGAGCAGGTGGCCCATAACGATCAGCGGTTTCAGCAGCAACGTGACGGTCCACATCCCGAGCAGGCCCTGGAACACGACCACGCCGAGCAGCACCAGCGGTGCCGCAACCGGCTGACGCGGTGAACGACGATTCAGCCAGGCGAACAGGGCGGCCAGCAGGATCGACAGACCGAGCGTCGTGGCTGCATAGCGGTGCACCATTTCCCGCCAGGCCTTGCCCGCCTCCAGTTCCCGGTGCGGAAAATCTGACTGGGCCGCGGCCCGGATCTCCGGATCGCCGGGCAGCACCAGGTGACCGTAGCAACCCGGCCAGTCCGGGCATCCCAGACCAGCGTCGGAGAGCCGCACGTAAGCGCCGAGCACGATGACGACCAGACAGAGCGAGGCGCCTGTCCACAGGCAACGGCGGTACCAGGCGGCGTAGTTCATCCGATCTGCGAGGCCTTGAGCAGCAGCTTGAGGTCGTCGTGCATATCCCTCATCGCGGTCCCGGCTGGAAAGCGCAGGACCAGATTTCCCAGCGGATCAGCGATGAAGATGTCGCCTTCGGCAAACTCGCCGAGGACAGCGAGCACCGCGTCCCGGGACGAGAGCCCGTCAGGCAAGACGAGCAGGCCCGGGTGCTCGGCGGCCAGAAAGCCGCTATTGGGGGTCCCGCCGGTGGAGATGAAATAGCGTTGGGTCCGGGACATTTCCTTGCCCAGTGCGCGGCGCACCTGACGGGTGCGGTAGAGCGCTTCCTTGCAGGCGTCGTCACAATCGCCCCGGCCCACATAGAGCAGCGACCACTTGCCGGTGAAATCCGCCGTGGTGCCGTCGGGCAGGTCAATCACGCCCGTCGGCAGCACCCGGGGCTCGGGCAGGAGCTGGCCATGGGCAATGGATCCCGATGGTCGCCACTGCTCACCACCCAGGTAGTACATGCCAATGGCGACGGCCAGTGGCCCGAAAAACAGCAGGGCCATGAGCGCTGGAACCAGACGATTCGTTCGGGGTTTGCCGCTAACCGGCGTTGAGCTTGGGGCTGTCACGGGGCCTGTTTTCCGTTTCTGATGACCAGCACGAGGTAGATGACGACGACAGTCAGGGCTAAGCCGAACCATTGTACGGCGTAGGCCCGGTGCCGGTCCGGCCCCATGCCCCCGGGTTGCCACGCTCGCTGGTAGCCATCGGGTGCGCTGGGGTCCAGCAGAAGCTGGTAGCTGCGCAGGGACGTGCCGAGCTGCGCGCTGACCTGGGCGGCGGTTGGAAAGAGCAGCCTGCGCGGCCAGGCGGCGGTGTTGGCTGGCGGGACCGCGGCCAGGGTGATGCCGGGCTGCGGCAGCAGCTCAATGCGGCCGAGAACCTCCCGGGGCTCCTCCCCAACCTGGATATCAGGCAGCACACGGCGATCGCCGTTCGCGGGCAGCCAGCCCCGGTTGACCAGGACTGTGCCCTCTCCTGTGCGAAAGGGGGTCAGTACCTGATAGCCGGGCCTGCCCTGGGAGCTGATGTTGTCGAGGAACACCTGGTGCTTGGCGTCATAACGACCGGTGACCCGGATGACGCGGTAGCGGTTCTCCCCGGAGTTCTCGTCGGTAACCAGCAGGGGGAGGGCACCAGCGGCCCCGCCTGCAGCAAAGCGCGCTTCCAGCTCCTGCTTGTAGGCCGCCCGGTTCAGCTGCCAGAGCCCGGCGCTAACCCCAATGGCCACCCCCACCAGCATCAGCAGGACGCCCCACCAGGGGCCCAGCCAGCGAGCGGCACGCCGAGTCAGGCTACTATTCCCCAATGCTCAAGATCCTGGTGCTGGTCCTGCTGGCGGCGATTGTGGTGAGTCTCTTCTCCGGACTCTTCTTCCTGAATCGGGATCAGGGGGGCTCCAACCGGATGGTGCGGGCGCTGACCATCCGCATCACGCTGTCGGTGCTGCTGTTCCTGGTTCTCTTGATCGCCTGGCGCACCGGGGCTATCCAGCCCCACGGCGTAATGCCGCCGTAGGAGCGCCCTGTAGGAGCGCGTTTACGCGCGATTCCATATTGGATAGCGCGTAAACGCGCTCCTACGGCGTCAGAGCCAGTAGACGAAGATGAAGAGCCCCAGCCACACCACGTCGACGAAGTGCCAGTACCAGGCAACCCCCTCGAAGGCGAAGTGCCGGGCCGGAGTGAAGTGCCCCTTGAGGCACCGGAACAGGATCACCGTCAGCATGATGGCGCCGATGGTCACGTGCAGGCCGTGGAAGCCGGTGAGCATGAAGAAGGTACTGCCGTACATGCCGGCCGAGTTCAGCTTCAGGTTCAGCTCGGAATAGGCGTGGAAGTACTCGTAGGCCTGGAAGCCCAGAAAGATGAAGCCCAGGAGCACGGTGAGGCCGAGGAACAGGTTCAGCATCCCCCGCTGATTGGCCTTCAGCGCGTGATGGGCGATGGTGATGGTGACGCCGCTGGTGAGCAGGATCGCGGTGTTCAGCGCCGGAATCCCCCAGGGACCCATCACCTTGTACTCGCCGCCGAGCGCCGCCGGTCCGCTGGAGGGCCAGGTGTTCTCAAACCCGGGCCACAGGACCATGTTGGTGACCGTCTCGCTGCCCTCACCGCCCAGCCAGGGCAAGGCCAGCTGGCGGGCATAGAAGAGTGCGCCAAAGAAGCAGGCAAAGAACATCACCTCAGACAGGATGAACCACATCATGCCCATGCGGAATGACTGGTCGACCTGATCGTTGTAGGTGCCTGCCTCGCTCTCGCTGATTACCTCACCGAACCACAGGAACATCATCAGGATCAGGATGGCGGCACCGAGCAGAGCCACCGGAGCCGTTGACCCGCCGTTGAGCAGGATCGAGACCCCGACAAAGAGGGTAAACAGCCCGACGGAGCCGATGATCGGCCAGCGGGTGCCGTGGGGGACGTAGTACTTGTCCTGTGCGTGAGCCATGACTGTCTTCCTGGGTCGAAACGGTTCAGGTGGTGGAACCGGCGGTGAGGCCTGATATCAGCTGGGCCGTCGCCGGGCGATTGACGAAGAACGTGTAGGAAAGGGTAATGCGGTCGATGAACTCGGGCAGTGCCGGGTCCACCATGAACTGCACGCCCATGTCCCGGCCTTCACCGGCGGTGAAATTCTGCTGGGTAAAGCAGAAACACTGGGTCTTGACGAAGTACTTGGCAGCTTGCCCCGGCGCCACGCTGGGCACAGCCGAGCCCACCAGCATGTCGTCGGTCAGGTTGCGGGCGAAGAACGCGGTGTCGTAGAGCTGGCCGGGGCGGACCTGGATCGAGCTGACCGTGGGCCGGAACTCCCAGGGCGCCTGCTCGTTGAGTACGGTCACGAACTCCACCGTAATCAGCCGTTCGGAAATTTCCTGGGTTGCGGAAATGGTGGCGGCCACGGCGTTGGTCCGCCCGCCGATCCCGGTGATCCTGCACATCGCATCGTAGAGGGGCACCAGCAGGAAGCCGAAGGCAAACATGCCGACGGCCAGTCCGCCGAGCTGCAGCACCAAGCCACGATTGCCGGGACGCGCCACGTTTCAGCGCCCCAGCCCGGTCGCCACAATGAAGCCCAGATACAGGCACAGCGCCACCGCACCCAGCAGGAAAGCAACCCGGCGGGCACGTCGCCGTTGTTCCTCGATCTGGACGACGTCTGTCACTTGACGACCGGCGCCTCATCGAAGGTGTGGTAGGGCGCCGGCGACGGCACCGTCCACTCCAGGCCTTCCGGCTTATCCCAGACCTCGGCGGTAGCCTTGGCCCCGCCACGGATGGTCTTGAAGACGATGTAGGCGAACAGCAGCTGGGAGAGCCCGAAGCCGAAGGAGCCGATGCTGGAGATCATGTTCCAGTCGGCAAACTGGGTGGCGTAATCCGGGATGCGGCGGGGCATGCCGGCGAGACCCAGGAAGTGCTGGGGGAAGAACGTGACATTGACGGAGATGGCCGACAGCCAGAAATGGATCTTCCCCAGCGTCTCGTCATACATGTGGCCGGTCCACTTGGGCAGCCAGAAGTACGCGCCTGCGATAGCGCCGAACAGGGCACCGGGCACCAGCACGTAGTGGAAGTGCGCCACCACGAAGTAGGTGTCGTGGTACTGGAAGTCTGCCGGGGCGATGGCCAGCATCAGGCCGGAGAAGCCGCCGATGGTGAACAGGAACAGGAACGCCAGCGCGAAGAGCATTGGGGTTTCAAAGGTCAGCGAGCCCCTCCACATGGTCGCCGTCCAGTTGAAGACCTTAACGGCCGTTGGGATCGCGATGAGCATGGTGGAGAGCATGAAGAACATCTCGCCCGCCAGCGGCATGCCCACCGTGAACATGTGGTGGGCCCAGACGATGAAAGACAAGAAGCCGATGCTGGCCGTGGCGTAGACCATCGCCGAGTAGCCGAAGAGCGGCTTGCGGGAGAAGGTCGGGATGATCTGGGACACGATGCCGAAGGCCGGCAGGATGATGATATAGACCTCCGGGTGACCGAAGAACCAGAAGATGTGCTGGAAGAGCACCGGGTCGCCGCCGCCCGCCGCCTGGAAGAAGGTGGTGCCGAAGAACTGATCGGTGAGCAGCATGGTCACGCCGCCGGCGAGCACGGGCATGGCCGCGATCAGCAGGTAGGCCGTGATCAGCCAGGTCCAGACGAACAGGGGCATCTTGAGCAGGGACATGCCCGGCGCCCGCATGTTCATGATCGTCACGATGATATTGATCGAGCCCAGGATGGACGACATGCCGAGCAGGTGAATCGCGAAGATGGTGAACGGAAAGGAGTTTCCGGCCTGCAGGGACAGGGGCGGGTAGAGCGTCCAGCCACCGGCCGGGCCGCCGCCGTCCATAAACAGCGTCGACAACAAGATGCCGCCGGCAAAGGGCAGGATCCAGAAGGACCAGTTGTTGAGCCGGGGCAGCGCCATGTCCGGCGCGCCAATCATCAGCGGGATCATCCAGTTCGCGAAGCCCACGAACGCCGGCATGATCATGCCGAAGATCATGATCAGCGCGTGCATGGTGGTCATCTGGTTGAAGAAGTCGGGATTCACGAACTGCAGGCCGGGCTGGAAGAGCTCGAGCCGGATGACCATGGCCATCGCGCCGCCGACGAAGAGCATCACCAGGGCGAACAGCAGGTAGAGGGTGCCGATGTCCTTGTGGTTGGTGGTGAAGAGCCAGCGGGTCAGGCCCTTGGCCGGGCCGTGATGGTCATCGTGAGCATGCTCAGCGTGGCTGTGGCCGGCGTGGTCGTGGCCCTTATCGTGGGCCTTCTCGTGGGTCTGGGTGCTCATCACTCGTACTCCGAATTCGGTATGCAGATTGCTGGTCGGATCAATTGGCGGCAACGGCCGCTACGGCGGCTGCCGGGGCGGGCGACTTCTGCGCCTCCAGCCAGGCCTCAAACTCCGCCTTGGGGAGGGCCCGGACCACGATGGGCATGAAGCCATGGTCCTTGCCGCACAACTCGGCGCATTGACCCCGGTACACACCCGCCTTGTCTACCTTGAACCAGCCTTCGTTGACGTAGCCCGGGACCGCATCGCGCTTGACGGAAAAGGCGGGGACCCACCAGGCGTGCAGCACGTCATTGGCGGTCAGCAGATAGCGAATCTTGACGCCCACCGGCACCACGAGAGGGTTGTCCACGTCGAGCAGGTAGTTGTCGACGCTCGCCGGAACGATGCCCGAGTTGAGCTGCCGGGCGGCATTGCTGGGAGCCGCCAGGGTGCTGAAAAAGGAGTAGTCCTGGCCCACGTACTCGTACTGCCACTTCCACTGGTAGCCCGTGATCTTCAGGGTCATCTCGGAATTGCGGGTGTCGTCGATGCGGATCAGTGCCGGGGCGGTCTCGTAGCCGAGGAACACGAGGATCAGCGTCGGGATGACGGTCCAGATCACTTCGGCCCGGGTGCTGTGGGTGAAGGTGGCCGGCACCGCGCCCTTGGACTTCCGGAAGGTGGCGATCGCGTAGATCATCACCCCGAACACTCCGATGCCGACGATGGTGCAGATCCACAGGACCAGCATGTGCAGGTCGTAAGCCTCCTGGGCAGTGGACGTGACGCCCTGGGTCATGTTCAACGTCCAGGCCGCCTGCGCGGGGGAGGCCAGCACCGCAAGAGCAAGGCCCGTAAGCAGGTGGCGGGCGTTAGTGGCAAGTCGATGCATGTCAGTTTCTTCCCAGTGTTCCATTCGGTCTTCGGGCGTCGTCAGCGAGCACTTCGGCAAGCCGGTCTTTCAGTCCCAGACGCTCGCTATCGGTCAGGAAGGCGCCAATCTCCACGCTGCGCCCCTGCGAACTCAGCACCAGCCGGCTGGGCCAGTGGGCAGGCACCCCGGGACACAGCTCAAGTCGTGTCCAGCGTCGGGCAAAGGCGTAGGCATTGCGACTGGCTACTCCGCGCCGGCCACGGGCGCACTTCTCAATCAAGACGGAGGCATCGTCCACCCGGATGTACTCCCGGGCTTCGGCACGGTGCAGGACCCACTTCACTGCCCAGTACAGCACCGCCAGTTCCAGTCCGGCAAAGGGCAGGATCGGCCACAACCCGAGCGCCGCGCAACCCAGCGCAACACCCAGTACCAGAGCCGCCAGTGAGCCGTAAAAAAAAGCAGCAGCGCGAGGGGTCAGGGAGGAATTCGGCCGAAGTTCGAACGAATGCACGTGGGTACACCTTCGCGGGTCCTGAAATTTTACTTGAACAGGCCGTTCCGGCGCAATTTGGGCGAGGCCGCTGCAGTATGACGTTAAGCGTTCCGAAACAGCTGTTTAGTGGTCTATCTGCGAACCATTCCCGGCTGGCGCCGGCAGGCGTCCGGGTGCGGTGAGCGGGACCTCAGCCTGGCCGCCGTCCAAGGTTGCCGAGAGGTACGGAAATCTCCTCGGCCGGGGACTGCCTGCGCCGGGCCGGATCTGCCGCCCACGCCTGGCCAAATACGACCTCGATCGTCGCCGACAGCAAGCCGTCCTTGTCCCTTGCGCTTTCGTAGGCGGCCACGAGTCGCGACCAGGCCCGGCGGCCGGTCAGGCCGGGGTTGCGCCCGGTGCTCGCGTTGGTGGTGCCCGTTGCCCGCAGATCGGCAACTAACTCAGCAAAATTGCGGTACTTGAGGATCAGCATGTCCATGTCCATGACCGGCTCCGCCAGGCCGGCCCGGACCAGCCCGTCGCCCAGGGCGCGCATTTCCGGGAAGGGCAGCACATGGGGTGTCTGGTCAATGGCACGCCAGGCGGCCCGCAGCTCCCGATAGGACTCCGGTCCCGGGGTGCTAAAGGTGAACAGCCCGGGATGCCGCAGGACCCGCCGCACCTCGGCAAGAACCCGGTCCAGGGCCGGACTCCAGTGGAGGACCAGGCTGGAGAACACCAGATCGATGCTCTGGTCCGGAAAGGGCAGCCGCGCTGCGTCTGCGCAGACGAACAGTGGCGCAGTGCCCGAAGGGCTCGCCGGCCGGCCGGCCGCCACCCGCAGCATGGCCGGGGTGAGGTCCAGGCCGATGATTTCTGCGGTGGGATAGCGCGCCGCGAGAGCAGCGAGGGCCCGACCGGTGCCGGTACCCAGATCGAGAATGCGCCGGGGTTGTAACTGAACCCACTGCAGCCGCTCCAGCAGTCGGTCCCGGACCTCGGTCTGGAGGACATCGGCCTGGTCGTAGCTGGCGGCAGCCCGGGCAAAAGACCGGCGCACCTTGCCCTGATCGATGGGCGGGCCCGCGGGCATGGCGGGCGTCATGTGCGCTTCACGCCGGTGTCGGGGCGGGCGCCGGTCGGAGGCCCAGCCGGGCCAGCAGGGCGAGGTCCCGGTCCGTGGCCGGATTGGGCGTGGTCAGCAGCTGCTCGCCATAGAAAATCGAATTGGCCCCGGCAAAGAAGCACAGGGCCTGGAGCTCATCGCTCATGTCGGAGCGCCCCGCGGAGAGTCGGACCCGGGACTTCGGCATCAGGATCCGGGCTACGGCGATGACCCGGACGAAGGTGAGTGGGTCAACGGTTGCCTGGTCCTCCAGTGCGGTGCCCGCCACCTGGACCAGTTGATTCACCGGCACACTTTCCGGGTGTTCCGGCAGCGTTGCCAGCGTGTGCAGCAGCTCAATCCGGTCCTGGTCGGCCTCGCCAAGGCCAATGATCCCGCCGCAGCAGACCTTCAGGCCCGCATCCCGCACGGTCTTCAGCGTCGCCAGGCGGTCCGCGTAGGTCCGCGTGGAGGTGACCTTGGGGTAGTAGGCTTCTGAGGTGTCGAGATTGTGGTTGTAGTAGTCCAGCCCCGCGTCCCGCAGGGCTTCCGCCTGGTCCGGCGTCAGCATGCCGAGGGTGGCGCAGGTCTCGAGGCCCAACCCGCTGACCGCGCTGACCATCTCGGTGATCCGGGCCAGCTGGCTAGGCTTGGGATTGCGATAGGCCGCGCCCATGCAGAAGCGGGTGGCGCCCCGCTCCCGGGCCGCCCGGGCCGCCTCGATCACGGCGGCGAGGGGTACCAGCGCTTCCGGCGTCAGCCCGGTATTGAAGTGCACGCTCTGGGGGCAATAGCCACAGTCCTCGGGGCAACCACCGGTTTTGATACTCATTAAGGTGCTGATCTGGACTTCGGCCGGGTTGAAGTGTGCACGGTGCACGGTGTGGGCCCGGTACAGCAGATCGTGCAGGGGCAGGCCAAACAGGGTGGAGACTTCGGCCACCGTCCAGTCCGTACGGATCCCGTCGGGGCTGCGCGCGCTCAATTCCACAAGAAGTCCCCGGATTTGTGCCGGGACCCCGCTGGTCCCGACCTGCTAAACCGAGCAGCAGTATCGGAACCGTCTGGAAGGCTGTCAACTTATGGGTTGGATCAGGGTTGACCAGATCCTGGATACGCTCTTTCCCCCGGCCTGCCTGCTCTGCGGACAGCGGGCCACCGGCCTGGGCCCCGGCATCCCGGCTTGTGCCGGTTGCCTGGACGACCTGCCCTGGCTGCCGGATCCGGGGCAACTGGACCCGGGTCACCCCCATCTGGAGCTGTTCGCCGCGGTTCGGTGCGCTCTTACATATGAGTACCCCGTGGACCGGCTGATCGCCGCCGCCAAGTTTGGCCGCCAGCTGCCCGTGGCCCGTGGCCTCGGCCAGCTGCTCGCTCTGCACATGCCGGCCCTGCAGCAGCCCCCTGACGCGGTGGTGCCGGTGCCCCTGCATTGGCGCCGGGAAGCCAGCCGGGGCTTCAATCAGGCCGAGGAGATTGCCCGGGCGCTCTGCGCGGCCCGGCGCTGGCCGCTGCGCACTGACTTGTGCCGGCGAGTCCTCCCCACCCCGGAGCAATCCGGGCTGGGCGCGGCCCGCCGCCAGGAGAATCTCCGGGGCGCGTTTGCGCTGGCCGGAGTTCGTGCCCTCGGCCGCTGCCGGCATGTGTTGCTCGTCGATGATGTCTTGACGACTGGCGCCACGGCCACTGCCGTCGCCGGGCTGTTCCGGGCGGCGGGGGTCCCGGAACTCTCACTCTGGACGGTGGCGTGGACCCGGCCGCCCGCTCAGCTGACCGAGCGGAAGGTGTAGTCCAGCAGAATCCCGGCGAAGATGGCCGCGCCAAAGTGCTGGTTGGCCCGAAACGCCTGCAGGCAGGCTTCCGGTTCCCGGCCCCGGATCTGCCACAGGTGGCTGGCCAGCAGCAGCGCGCCTACCGCCACCCCTCCCTGGTACCAGAGGCCGAGGCCAGCCTCCCGGCCAGCGAGCAGCAGGCCGATGACCAGCAACACCTGCAGCAGGAAGATGATGAACAGGTCTGCAGTGCCGAACAGGATCGCGGTGGATTTCACGCCGATCCGCAGGTCTTCGTCCCGGTCCGCCATCGCATACATGGTGTCGTAGATGACAGCCCATACCACCACATCCAGCCACAGCAGCCAGGCCAGCCGCGGCACCGTTTCCAGCTCAGCAGCAAAGGCCATCGGGATCCCCCAGCCGAAGGCGGCACCCAGCAGGAACTGGGGCGCCGCGAGCCAGCGCTTGCTGAATGGGTAAATCAGGGTGAGGGCCGCCGCCCCGACGGCGAGCAGGCGCGCCAGCGGGTTCAGCAACAGCAGCAGGGCGAGAGCCACGAGGCCGAGCACGGCAAAGAGGGTCAGGGCCTCCGCCGGCGTGACGAGACCTGCCGCGAGGGGGCGGGACCGGGTCCTTTCGACCTCCCCGTCGATGTGCCGGTCGGCGAAGTCATTGATCACGCAGCCGGCAGCGCGCATCACGAAGACCCCCGCCACGAACACCAGGAAATTGACGGGCTCCGGCCGGCCCGCGCCCGCGATCCACAGGCCCCAGAGGGTCGGCCACAGCAGCAGCCAGGTGCCGACGGGCCTGTCGAGGCGCATCAGTCGCCCGTACTGAGTGGCCTGGTTGAGCAGTTCATTGCCGAGACGAGCGAGGCTGTGGGTGGGACCTTGTGCCATGGGTTTAAGTCTAGCTGTTCGAACACCGGCTGTAGAACGGCGGGCCCGCCTATACTGACCGCCAGAGCGATGAGAACCCCGGCAAGAAGCCAGCCCGATCCTGCTGTCGCGCTCTCTCAGGCCGTGGCGATGCAGATCCAGTGTGCGCTCCGGTACGCCAGGGAAGCACAGGCGGATAGGTCGTCGCGAGACGATGCCACCGCTGTGCATGAGTTTCGCAAGGCGCTGCGCCGGGCGCGCGGCATCGTGGCGTTTGCCCGGCCACTCTGCGCAACAGCGAGTTACGCCGAGGCCACTGTGTTGTTGCGGGGAGCGTTTCGCAGTACCGGAGCACTTCGCGACTCAGCGGTGGGTTTGCAGCTGCTCGATCGACTGCAGGAGTCCGCTGCACTCGATCCCCTCGGCCGCACCCTGCGGGACGCGCTCTGTTCGGGGCTGGCCACGCATCAGCGGACGGCGCTGGTGTTGAAAGCGGCCGCCCAGGTGGTGGCAGAAGCGCTACCGATATTTCAAGCTGGCCTCGAGGACGCCATCGATATGGACCGGCTCGAGGTTGCACTGGCCCGTTCCAACCGGCGTGTACGCCGCGCTTTTCGGCTCGCGCGCGCGAGCGGCGCTGACGAAGCCTTTCACGAGTGGCGGAAACGCCTGAAGGACTGGCGCGCAGTCAATGAAATGATCGAAGAATGGGGCGCATTGAGTCCGGTCAATCAGCGCGGCGAGCTGGCAATGATGGCCAGGCGTTTCGGGGCTTTGACCGACCTGATCCTGCTCAAGCACACCCTGCGAGCGCAGGCTGGTGAGCCGACCAACGGTCCTTTGCTCCACACCCTTGAGCGGCGGATCAGCGCGCGCAAGCGCCATCTTCTGCAGTGGGGGGAACGCCAGCACGCCGTGAGTTCAGGGCGGGTTGCTGCTCGCCTGCGTGGCGCGCTGGAAGCGACCTGGCGCGGCCCAATGGCAGCGGCAGCCGGAGCACAGGGCCGTAAGAAGTAGACTGGTGAAATTGTCATGGGTCAACTGATCGAACTCACAGCCGCCGACGGCCACCGGTTCTCCGCCTGGAAGGCCAGGCCCGAGGGCCCGCCACGGGGCGGGCTAGTGGTCATCCAGGAGATCTTTGGCATGACCGGGCAGATGCAGCGCTGCGCCGAGCACTTCGCCGCAGCCGGCTATGCCGCGATTCTGCCGGCGCTCTTCGACCGCAAGGAGCGCAATGCGCTACTCGGGTATACCGAGTTCCAGCGCGGCGGCACGCTCGCCATGTCGATTCCCGAGGAACAGGTTCTGGCAGACGTTGAGGCCGCGCGACTCGCGGTGGCGGGTGCCGGCAAGACGGCTATTACGGGCTACTGCTGGGGTGGCACGATTGCCTACCTGGCGGCGTCCCAGCTGCCCTTCGCCTGTGCGGCCTCCCATTACGGTAGCGGCATCGGGCGCCTCGCGAGCCGGATGCAGCCAAAGGTCCCGGTGCTCTATCACTTTGGTGCGCAGGACGCCTTCATTCCGCTAACCATGATCGACCAGATCCGGAAGGCTGATCCGGGCGGGATCTTCCATGTTTACGCGGGCGCTGATCACGGCTTCGCCTGCGATGACCGGGATAGTTATCACCCGGCAGCGGCGGCACTGGCGGAGCAGCGGACGCTCGCGTTTCTCGCCGCCCACCTGTGATCGTCAGACCTCGCCATACCGGCTGCCGGTACCGATCCAGCGCTGCATCAGTTCCGCGGCCACGCCCGGCCGCTCTTCCAGCTGACCAGCGAGTTCCTGCACCAGGGGCATGAGGTCTGCATCCCGGACGAGATCAGCAACCCGCAGCTGGGCGAGGCCCGTCTGCCGTGTCCCGAGCACTTCCCCCGGACCCCGCAGTTCCAGATCCCGCTGGGCGACCTCAAAGCCGTCATTCGTTCCCCGCAGCACGTCGAGCCGCGCCCGGGCCATCGGGGCCAGCGGGCTCCGGTAGAGCAGCACACAGGTGCTCGAGTCTCGGCCGCGGCCAACGCGGCCGCGCAGCTGGTGCAACTGGGACAGGCCGAGCCGCTCGGCATTCTCAATGATCATGAGTGTCGCGGCAGGCACGTCGACGCCCACCTCGATGACGGTGGTGGCGACCAGCAGCTGCACCTTGCCCTGGGCAAAGGCTTTCATCACCCGTTCCTTGTCTGCGGGGCTCATCCGGCCGTGAATGAGCCCCACCCGGACGTCCGGCAGAGCTTCCGCCAACGCTTCGGCCGTCGGCTCCGCCGCTTCCGACTCGAGATGCTCCGACTCCTCGATGAGCGGGCACACCCAGTAGACCCGGGCGCCGGACCGGCAGGCTTCCTGCACCCGGGCCACCACCTCCGGGCGCCTCCGGTCCGGCAGGGCGACGGTGGCCACCGGCTGGCGTCCCGGCGGCAATTCCCGGATCACCGAACTGTCCAGGTCGGCGTAGAGCGTCATGGCCAGCGTGCGGGGAATCGGCGTGGCGGTCATCACGAGCTGGTGGGGTTTGAGCGGCCGGCCGCCGGCGCCGGCGCCGTCACCGGCGCCCTTGTCCATGAGACGGAGCCGCTGGTGTACGCCGAAGCGGTGCTGCTCATCCACGATGATGAGCGCGAGGCTGCGATAGTTCAGTCCCTCCTGAAACAACGCGTGGGTGCCGACGATCACCTGTGCGGTGCCGTCTTCGATGGCGGCATAGGTCTGCGTGCGGGCTTTGGCGCCCAGGCTGCCGGAGAGCCAGGCCACGGTCACGCCCAGCGGCTCGAACCAGCGGCGGAAGGATTCCCGGTGCTGTTCAGCCAGCAGCTCCGTGGGGGCCATGATCGCCACCTGATGCCCGTGGGCGACGGCCAGCAGCGCACTGGCGGCAGCCACGACCGTCTTGCCGCAACCCACGTCGCCCTGCACCAGCCGGAGCATCGGACAGCCGCTGGCGAGGTCCGTATCGATATCGGCCAGGGCCGACTGCTGGCCCCGGGTGAGTTCAAAGCCGAGGCTGGCGAGAAAATCCCGGCGCAGTTGTCGTGCCCGGCCGCTGCTCATCAGGAGAGTCACCGCCGCATCCTGGCGAGCCTGCTCCCGGATCTGCCGCAGGCTGAGGTGCTGGGCGAGCAGCTCCTCGAGGGCCAGACGGCGCTGGCACGGGTGCATGCCTGAGCTGAGCAGCTGCAGGTCGGCGCCGACTGGTGGCCGGTGCACGTAGCGCAGCGCTTCGACCAGGCCCGGCAGATGGCGACCCTGGATCGTGCTTAAGGGCAGCTCGTCCGTGAGCGCCGGCAGCAGCTTTTCCAGCCCCTGGCTCGTCAGGTCCCGGAGCCGGAACTGGGTGAGGCCCTCCACGGCGGGGTAGACGGCCGTCAGTCGGTCATCGAGTGGCAGGGTCTGACCGGGAGCAAGCACCCGGTATTCCGGGTGGACCATTTCCGGGCCGAGGGGCCCGGGGCGCACCTCGCCGAAGCAGCGGACCCGGACGCCCGTTGCCAGGGCGTCCTGCTGTGCCCTGGAAAAATGAAAGAAGCGCAGGGTCAGCTGGCCGGTGTTGTCGGTCAGGCGCACGAGCAGGCTGCGCCGGCGCCGGTAGGTAACGTCTGCCAGGGCTATCTCACCCTCCACGACCACCCGTTGTCCGGCGCGGAGCGAGCCTAAAGGTGCCAGCCGTGTCCGGTCTTCGTAGCGCTGGGGCAGGAGGAACAGCAGGTCCAGTGGCCGCTGCAGGCCCAGACCGGCCAGACGTTCAGCGACCGCGGGGCCGACGCCGCGCAGGGCACGCAGATCGTCGGCGGGCTTCAGGGCACCAGGACCGCGTCCGCCTCGACGGCAGCGCCCCGCGGCAACGACGCGACGCCGATCGCTGCCCGAGCCGGGTAGGGCTTGGTGAAGAACTCGGCCATCACCTCGTTGACCACAGCAAAGTGGCTGAGGTCCGTGAGGAACACTGTGATCTTCACGGCATGGTCCAGAGACGAGCCGGCAGCTTCTGCCACCGCGGCCAGATTCCGGAATACCTGCCGGACCTGGTCGCGCATTTCTCCGGTCAGCAACTGGCCGGTGGCCGGATCCAGGGGGAGCTGGCCAGACAGCCAGAGCGCCCCGCCGGCGCGTATACCCTGAGAATAGGTGCCGATGGCGGCGGGCGCCTTTGGCGTGTCGATCGCTTGTTTGTTCATGTGCAGGTCCGGCTCAGTTTCTTGACTACGTTCATGCGGCGCAAATCCCGGATTACGCCCGCCAGGTGCCGGCGGTCGCGCACCAGGAGGGTGAACACCAGGGTTGCGGCCTGATCCTGGCCCTCGTCGATGGCCACCTGCTCAATGTTGGAGCCCGTATCCGCAATCCGCGCCGCCACTTCGGCGAGTACCCCCGGCCGGTTGTCCACGTCAATCCGGATCTCGGCAGAGAACTCCCGCTCTATGCCCGCCTGCCAGGTCACCGCGATCCACTTGTTGGGCTGTTTGCGGTACTCGCCAAGGTTCCCGCACACGTTGCGATGAATCACGACGCCGCGACCCGCACTCAGATAACCCATGATGTCATCCCCGGGAATCGGATGACAACAGCGCGCGTAGGACACGACCAGTCCCTCAGTGCCGGCGATGGCAATGGGCGTCTGCCTACCCGGCTCCGCAACGACGGAACTGGCAGAGGACTGGAGCAGCGCCTTGGCCACCAGCGGCGCCAGTCGTTCGCCCAGGCCAAGCTGGCCGAAGAGTTCGTTCGTGTTGTTGAGGCCGAACTCATCCAGCAGTGCCTTCATCTGTTCGTTGCTGATCTTGCGGAGCGGGGTCCCCGCGTCGCGGAGCGCCTGGTCCAGCAGCCGGCGGCCGAGTTCCAGCGCTTCGCCGGAGCGCAGGTTTTTCAGGTACTGGCGGATGGAGGCCCGCGCCTTGGCGGTGACCACGAAGTTGACCCAGGTGGCGTTCGGATGCGCCCCCTTGGCCGTGATGATCTCGACGGTCTGGCCATTTTCGACCGGGGTCCGCAGGGGCACCAGGCGCCGGTCGATCTTGGCGGCAACACAGCGGTTGCCCACGTCGGTGTGCACGGCATAGGCAAAGTCCACGCAGGTGGAGCCCCGGGGCAAGCTCAGGATCTCGCCCTTGGGCGTAAAGATGTAAACCGCGTCCGGGAACAGGTTGACCTTCACGTGCTCCATGAACTCTTCCGAGTTCGCGGCGGACTGCATCTCGTTGATGCTCGCCAGCCACTCCCGGGCCCGGATTTCCGGCCCGGCCACTTCCCGGTCGGTGTCCTTGTATTGCCAGTGGGCGGCGATGCCCCGCTCGGCGATGCGCTCCATCTCGCCGGTGCGGATCTGCACCTCGATGGGCATGCCGTTCGGGCCAAACAGGCTGGTGTGCAGCGACTGGTACCCGTTCATCCGCGGAATGGCGATGTAGTCCTTGAAGCGTCCGGGCATCGGCTTGTAGAGCTGGTGCACGTTGCCCAGGGTCCGGTAGCAGGCGTCAACGGAGTCGACGACCACCCGAAAGCCGAACACATCGGTGATGTCCCCCAGGGAGTGCTTCTTGGAGCTCATCTTGCGATAGATGCTGTAGAGGTGCTTCTTGCGGCCCGTCACGCTGGCCTTAACCCCGGCGCTGTCGAGCGCCTTCTCCAGCCGCTCGGAGATCCGCTTGAGGAACTGCCGCTGGTTGCCCTCCGCGCGGCGCACGGCCTTGTCCAGTACCCGGTAGCGGAACGGGTAGGCGTAGCGAAATCCCAGGTCTTCCAGCTCGGTCTTGACGGCGTTGATGCCCAGCCGGTTCGCAATCGGGGCGTAGATCTCGAGAGTTTCCCGCGCGATGCGCTGCTGCTTGTCGTGGGGCATGGAGTCGAGCGTCTGCATGTTGTGCAGGCGGTCGGCGAGCTTGAGCAGGATCACCCGGATGTCCTGCACCATCGCCAGCATCATCTTCCTGAAGCTCTCGACCTGCAGCTCGGAGCGGCTGCTGAAGTTCAGTTTCTCGAGCTTGCTGACGCCATCCACGATGGAGGCAATTTCGCTGCCGAAACGCGCGGCAATTTCATCCTTGGCGGTCGGGGTGTCTTCGATGACGTCATGCATCAGCGCGGCGGCGATGCTCTGATAGTCCAGGTGCAGGTCGGCCAGGATGCCGGCCACAGCCAGTGGGTGCGAGATGTAGGGGTCGCCGGAGCGGCGCTTCTGGCCCTCGTGGGCGTCGGCGCTGAAGGCATAGGCTTCGGCGATAACGGTGAGGTGCTGCTTGGGCAGGTACCCGACTTTGTGCAGCAGGCCACTGAGCCCGCTATTGCGGCGGGCCAGGGGCAGGCGATTCAGGATGGCTGCCGCGTAATCCATGGGTCGATTCTAGACCTGCGGTAACGGGCAGGACTGCCAGGATTTCACTATTGCGGCGTGATTTCTTGGCAGGGGCCCGCGACCATCGGGGGATACCCCTGGCCGCTACCGTGCGGCACGGTGGGCGCCGGCCAGGGGTATCCCCCACTGGCCGCTCTTCTGTTCAGGAATCAGTCGTTCAGGTCGTCATCCAGGCGGTCGAGCTGGATGGGGGGATTGAGCAGTGCTTCGGCCTGCTCCCGGGGCATCAGGTCTTCCGGGGTGAGATCGGCTTCGTCGAGCATGTCCCGGGTGACGAGCCCCGCGGCGATTTCCCGCAGCGCCACGACCGTGGGTTTGTCGTTCTCCCGGTCCAGCAGCGGCTCGGCGCCATTCGCCACCCGGCGCGCGCGCTTGGCGGCCACCATGACCAGTTCGAACAGATTCGGGACGTTGGACAGGCAGTCTTCGACAGTGATGCGGGCCATGGTGTGGAACTCTCGGAGGTCAACTGGGGGGCAGACTCTAGTGGTACGAGGCGAGGAGGGGCAATGGCATATGCACAAATGCCATATCCCCGACACCCCGGAGGCCTGTTTTTACTGGCCCAGCAGGGCCCGCGCCCGGGCCGCCGTGGCTGGTGTTGTAGCGGCCAGATAAGCGCTGTCGCCCCGGAGTATGGCAATCAGTCCATCCACGGCTTCAGTCAGCTCCGCGTTGACGATGACGAAATCAAACTCCGCCCAGTGGGCTATGTCGTCCAGCGCCTGACTGAGGCGCCGGCGGATGACCTCTTCGCTGTCGGTGGCCCGGCTGCGCAGCCGGTGTTCGAGTTCGGCAACCGACGGCGGCAGGATGAAGACAGTGCGGCAGTCGGGGACATTGGCGCGAATCTGGCGGGCACCCTGCCAGTCGATCTCGTGCAGCACGTCGTGGCCACCGGCGCGCAGGGACTCCACCTGAGCGCTACCGGTGCCATAAAAATTGCCGAAGACCTCTGCGTGCTCGAGAAACGCGCCAGCGCGCACCATCTGCTGAAACTCGGCGCGGTCGACAAAGCAGTAGTCCTTGCCATCCGTCTCACCGGGCCGCGGTGGCCGGGTGGTGTAGGAAATGGAAAAGCGCAGGGTGGGGTCCCGCGCGAGTAGCGCCTTCACGAGAGTGGTTTTGCCCGCGCCCGACGGGGCGGATAGCACCAGCAGGGTGCCGCGGCGGCGGGTCTGCTCTATTGGACTGCTGTTGGGTAGCGAACTCACCATGGTCACCTGTCGAAAGTATGCGTTTTGCTGGCTTTCTGGAAGCGATTGAATATGCCGCGGAATGCTCAAATCCGCCATTGTCTGTTGACTCAGTATTCCAGAACAAGGATATTCTGTGGCACGAGAACGTCCGGACCGTCGCGAGAAACTCGTGATCTGGATCGGGTCATCGAAACGAGACCTGCTCAGGCTACCTGTCCCTGTGGTTGATGCAATCGGGAGCGCGCTCAGCTACGCGCAATTTGGTGGCAAGCATTTCTCGGCAAAGCCCTGGCGCGGGGCCGGTTCCGGCGTTTTCGAGATCGTGCAGCACTATGACGGCGATACATATCGGGCGATGTACACCTTGGAGTTTGCCGGGGTCGTCTATGTCTTGCACTGTTTCAAGAAGAAGTCCCCGAGCGGCGCCAGGACCGGGCGGCGCGATGTCGGTCTCGTGTCGGCAAGGTTAAAGGTTGCTAACAGTGACTTCGAGGAACGGTATGGCAAGCGTCAGGTCTAGAAAGCCACGAGTCGAAGTCAGTTCGGGCAATGTCTTTGTCGATCTGGGTTTCTCCGGAGCGGAGGAGCGTCAGACCAAGGTTCGCCTGGCCGTTGCCATTCAGCGTTCGATTGTCGCCCTCGGGTTGACCCAGGCGGAGACGGCCCGCGTCCTTGGGACCAGCCAGCCCAAAGTCTCCGCTCTGGTGGCCGCTCGCCTCGAGGGGTTCTCCGTCGAGCGCCTCATGAAGTTCCTGGCAGCGCTCGGTAATGATGTAGAGATAATCGTCAGGAAACGCAGGTCCGCCCGTGGGCCCGGAAGAATTCACGTCGCCGGAGTCTGATCATTTGGGGCGTAGCCGTGAAAATCCTGCCAAAGGAGCACACCCATGAACTGGTTTGAGGCCAATCCCCGCAAGGCCCGCTGGCTGGTCGCTCTGCTCTGCGTCATTCTGCTTGAAGGGGTTACGCGGCTCCTGGTCGGCGCAGGACTGCTGCCCTACCGGACCTATCCCACCAGCAGGGTTCCCCAGTACTGGGCTTCCATCGATCCCGTCGTCGGGGTCTGGCGCTATCCGAACGCGACGCTGGTCCAGAAAGAGCGGTGTTCGACCGTCACCTATCGCAGCAACTCGGCCGGGGCCCGGGATCCGGAGCGGCTCAGGAGTTCCACGGCCGGCCGCCGGTTTGTGGTCCTGGGCGACTCTTTCATCGAGGGTTATGGCCTGGACGCCGAAGACCGGGTAACCGATCTCCTGGAGGCGCGCACCGGGGTGGAGTTCCTGAACTTTGCCACGAGCGGCGGGTTTGGCACGATCCAGGAGTGGTTGCTGTACACGAGCAAGGTGCAGGCCTACGACCACACCGACGTGCTCCTGTTCATTCTTCCGACGAACGACTTCGAGGACAACGATCCACAGGAGTTTCCGGCGAAGTCCTACCGGCCCTTCCTGCGCCCCCAGGGCGAGGGCTACGAGGTGTACTACACGGTGCCCTGGGAGCGCCGGATAACGGACGAACGCCGGCTGTCCACGGTCATTAAGAACACTATCGACAACAACCTGTATCTGGCCAACGTACTGCGGTGGGCCACCAGCGAGCTGAAGGGTGGCGTGAAGGCGGGGACCAAAGAGCAGCGCCTGGCCGCGAGCGACTACGACCGGCACTTTGCAGCAGACTTCAAGGTCATGGCCTATGCGCTGGACCAGCTGGTCCGGGCCGCTGGCGACCGCCGGGTATTCCTTGTCACGATTCCGACGGAGAACGATTTTGCAGCCGCGCAACGTGGCGAAATGCCCCGGCTGGTGGGTGACCTCACCGCGTTCGCGGCCCGGTACCCCAACGTCCGCTACCGGGACCTGTTGCCTGACTTCCTGGGCGATGCGGGCACCTCGGGCCGGCCCTTCACGGAGTACCTGCTCGAGTGTGACAACCACTGGGGAACGCTGGGGAACAAGCTCGTCGCGGACCGGCTGGAGGGTTGGCTCTTTGCGGCTGACGACTCCGCGGGGATCACTCCACGTTCTGGACCTGCTAGCCATTAGAGTAGTTAAGTGATGGTCTTTTATACCGCATATGGGGTCGTCCGGCTGTCTGGCTACCCCGTAGGCGGAGCCGTAGTCTGGAAGCCCCCCTGGGAACAGAAACCTGGACTACCAGTGCGCTGGTCGATCACCGCGCCGCCGACCTTGGGCCGCATCTCACCTAAATCAGCACCCGCTGCCCGCGGCGGAAGGCCAGGACCCGGGTACTGAGCCGGGTCGTGATGCGGCACAGCGGGATGCCGGCCAGCCCGAGAGGCTTGAGCCGACTGAGGATTTGCCATAATGCAGAATCGCTCGGTCGGGCCCAAGGGTGGGTCCAGTAGCAAAGCCAGAGAGAGATGGCGTCCTGCGCCAATCGGGACTAAAGTGCAGATGCACGATCGGGATACACCGGGCGGCAAACAAGAAGATGGGGGATAACGTGGGGATTCGCTCTGTAGTTCTTTCTGCGGTAGCCGTAGCGGCAACCGCAATCTCGGTGCCTGCGAGTGCAGCCAGCCTTTCCGGCTTCGGCCTCGAGGTGCTCATCGACGGTGACGCGGTTGCTGCCGTCAACGCCGATACACTCGGTTGCATCGACGTCCCGGGTACCCCAACCGCCAATTGCGCAGGGGGCGGCGCCACCATCGGTTCGCTGGCGCTCAATTCCTGGAGTATGTTCGTCGACACCGATCCCGTCATCAGTGGGATCGTGGCCGTCACCAACAACAGTCTGTTCACACAGCAGTACACCCTGATCTTCACGCTGCCGATTTTCCCGGCAATTCCTGGCGGCACCGTGATCGGTGGTTCGATCCAGGGCGGCGCGACCGACAACACGGGTAACGGCGTCACGCTGTCCACGCCCACCGGTTCCGCCTTCTACACGGCGCGGATCGATAACGTGGACGTGCAGTCGATGTACCTCGACCCGCAGGTGTTCACCACGCTGGTGGCCTTTGGCAGCGTGAACGTGCCGAGCCTGTTGTTCGGTGCACCGATTCCGAGCCAGCCTGGCCCCGCGGCGCTGACCAACATCGGCATCCGGCTCGACTTCCTGCTGAGCGCCGGCGACTCGGCGTCCTTCACCAGCAACTTCGTGGTTCTGCCGGCCGTGGTGCCGGTGCCCGCCGCTGTCTGGCTGTTCGGCTCCGCGCTCGGCCTGATGGGCGTGATGCGCAGGAAAGTCAGCAGCTAACTACTCGACGTTCTGGACCTGCTCCCGAATCTGCTCAATCAACACCTTGGTGTCGACGGCGTGCCGCGTGGTTTCGGCATCGGCTGACTTTGACGCGAGGGTGTTGGCTTCCCGGTTCAGTTCCTGGATGAGGAAATCCAGGCGGCGACCCACGGGCTCCCCGGAGCGCACGTTGTCGCGAAACTCCGCAAGGTGCGCGGTCAGCCGGTCCAGTTCCTCGCTCACGTCCAGCTTCTGCGCGAGCAGCACGATCTCCAGCTCCAGCCGGTCCGGGTCCGCCGGGACCCCGAGAGCCGCAACCCGCTCGGCCATCCGCTCGCGGATCCGGGCCAGCACCGCAGGGAGCCGCCCAACGACGGCGGCCACGTTGGCTTCGATCTCCGTCAGGCGGCGCTCCAGCATGTCGTGAATCCGGGCGCCTTCCCGACTCCGGGCACCGTTCAGATCAGTCACCACCGTCTCGAAGGACTGGAGCACCAGGGGAAACAGGGTCGTCGGATCCTGCTCTTCCTGCTCCAGCACCCCCGGCCAGCGCAGGACGTCCAGCGGACTCACAGCGGCCGCGCTGCGCAGTTCGCCCGCGACGGCATGCAGATGGCCGGCCAGCTGGCGGACGAGTGGCACATTGAGCCGTGCTGCGGGCGCCCGCCCTTCGGCTGGCCGCAGGGACAGGCTGGCTTCCACCCGGCCGCGCCCGAGCTGGCTCGTGGCGAGCTGGCGCAGGTCGGTCTCCAGTGGCCGGCAGAAGTCCGGCAGCTTCAGCTGGACCTCCAGGTACCGGTGATTGATGGAACGCACTTCCCAGAGCAGCTGGCCCTGGGGTGTGGTCGTCTCGGCTCGCGCGAAGCCGGTCATGCTCCGGATCACGCGACGGCCTCCACGGTTTGGGCAAAAATGCTGTGCATCGATTGGGGGCGGCGCTTAGACTCGTCCGCCAGTGTTGTTTCGACAGCGGCCATTGTAGTTCCGCTGGCCCGGATTGGCACACACCAACTCTTGATTCGCTCACAAGTTTCCACCGGAGTTCCCTTGCGCGTCGAGTTTGCAGACCTGAGCCTGATTGGCGATCGCGAGGAGAACCAGGATCGGGTCCAGGTCCTGGCGGGCGAGCGCGCGGTCCTGCTGATTGCCGTGGACGGCATGGGTGGCCATGCGGACGGCGCGAAGGCCGCCCAGCTGGCGATCGAAACAGTGCGGGATGCTTTCCAGCGCACCACCCATCCGGTCTTCGACCCGATCGGCTTTCTCCACCTGGCAATCGGCCGGGCCCACCTGAATCTCGTCACCCTGGGGGCGCGCCTGCCCCTCGAATCCCGGCCCCGGGCCACCTGCGCCTTGTGCCTGATTCAGGATGACGCTGCCTTCTTTGCCCATGTGGGCGACAGCCGCATCTATCACCTGCGGGGTGGCGCCGTCCGGGAGCGCACCCGGGACCACAGCCACGTGGAACTCCTCCTGCAGGAGGGGGTGATCACCGAAGCAGAGATTGCGGCGCACCCGATGCGAAACTTTGTCGAATGCTGCCTCGGTGGCGATGCCTGGCTGCCCGGCATGGCCATCACCCGCCAGAAGCCCCTCGCGCCCGGTGATGTCCTGCTGGTCTGCACGGATGGCCTGTGGTCTGGCCTGGGCGACGAGCGGATCGGTGCGCTCGCAGCCGAAGGAGAGGCGCTGGCCGGCGGGCTCCGACGCCTCGGCGAGCAGTCCGTCCGGGCCTGCGGCCCCTACAGCGACAACACGTCCGCCGCTGCCCTCCGCTACCTCGGCAGGGGCCCGAGTTCTGCCCAGAGCCAGACCTCGGGCCAGACGTCGGGTCAGGCGCCTGCCGCCCGCAAGAGTCCCGCCAAGGGCCAGCGTAAGGCGGCGGCAGAATGAGTGCTGGACCAGTAACAGCCAGGCCCAGCGGTCGAGGGCCGGCAGAGCTCCGCGCAGTCACCTTCGAAACCGGCTTCACGCGCCATGCAGAGGGCTCTGTGCTGGCGAGTTTTGGCGAGACCCGCGTGCTGTGTACGGCCAGCATCGAAAACGGTGTGCCTTCGTTCCTGCGCAATTCCGGACGGGGCTGGATCACGGCCGAGTACGGCATGCTGCCCCGGGCGACCCATACCCGTACGCGGCGGGAATCGGCCCAGGGCAAGCAGACCGGGCGGACGCTGGAAATCCAGCGCCTGATCGGCCGGTCACTGCGCGCGTCGGCCAATCTTGAGGCCCTTGGCGAGCGCACGATTACCCTGGACTGCGATGTGCTCCAGGCTGATGGTGGCACCCGGACTGCGGCGATCTCCGGCAGCTACGTGGCCCTCGTGCTGGCTGTGCAGGGCCTGGTCGCCACGCGAGCCATCGCCTCCAGTCCGCTCCACGGCCAGGTGGCCGCAGTCTCGGTGGGGATCTTCAGGGGCCAGCCGGTACTCGACCTGGACTACGTGGAAGACAGCGGCGCCGAGACCGACATGAATGTGGTCATGAACGAAGCCGGCCACTTCATCGAAGTGCAGGGCACGGCGGAAGGCCATGCCTTTCGTCGGGACGAACTGGACAATCTCCTTGATCTCGCCGCCACCGGAGTGCGCGGGATCATGCAGGCGCAGAGCGCGGCGGTAGCCGCCTTTGGTCAGCGCCGCCGCTCCTGAGCTCGCCGTGGCGGACCTCGTACTGGCCAGCAGTAATGCGGGGAAGGTCAGGGAGTTTCAGGCCCTCCTGGGTGCGGAGTGGCGCGTGCGACCCCAGTCGGAGTTCGCTATCCGGCCCGTCGCGGAAACCGGTGCCACGTTCCTTGCCAATGCTCTCCTGAAGGCCCGCCACGCCGCGCTGCTGACGAACCTGCCAGCTCTCGCAGATGATTCCGGGCTCGAAGTGGATGCGCTGGGCGGCGCACCTGGGATCCGCTCGGCCCGCTACGCCGGGGCGGAAGCCGACGATATGGCCAACAATGCCCGGCTGCTGGCGGCACTCGCCGGGGTCGCTGATCCGCTGCGCACTGCCCGCTATCGCTGTGTCCTCGTCTGGCTCCGGGGTCCCGGTGACGAGTCGCCCCTGATTGCCGAGGGCGTCTGGGAAGGGCGGATCCTCCCGGCACCCCGGGGCCGGGGCGGCTTTGGCTACGACCCCCTGTTTCTGGATCCCGCCACGGGACTGGCCGCTGCTGAACTGGATGCCCTGGCCAAGAACGCCTGCAGCCACCGGGGCCAGGCCCTGGCCCAGCTGAAGGCGCTGCTGGCGTCCGGCGGGGGGCCCAGTTAGGCCAGGTTACGCACAGAGTCCCCCTAGCCACCAGATATCAGACAGATAGGTGACAGAGCCTAAGTTGAGTATCTCAGCCTATGGCATAAGTTCATGTTTTTAATATAGAAGATGGTATGGCTAAAACTTCGCCAAAGTTAAGATTTGGCGCTGTCTGCCGGAAGTAAAGGCGGGGGTTGCACGACTGTCCACAGACTTATCCACAGGTTCTGTGGATAAGTGGTGTCCGCCCCGATGCCTTGCGGCCCTGCCGGGTTATGGCTATCCTCTCGCGCCCCGACGCCCCACCCATAGCTCCTTACGGTGACTCTCCATGAAAGCCGATACCCATCCCGCCTACACCGATCTGAAGGTCACCTGCAGTTGCGGTAACGAGTTCGTGACACGCTCCACTCTGGGGCGTGATTTGCACGTGGAAGTCTGCTCGTCCTGTCACCCGTTCTACACCGGCAAGCAGAAGACCCTCGACACCGCCGGTCGCGTCGACAAGTTCCGGCGCCGGTACAGCCAGCCCAGCTGATGCTGCCCCGGCCAGCCAGGCCGGTCAGCCTGCCCTGACTTTCTCCGGGACTGGAATCGTGATCCCGGTGGGTGCGTTCGCTCCGCGCCTTACCTATAATCGCGAATCAATTCAGCCCGCACCCAGCCGGACACGATCATGAGCGACTCCAGGAAGGACGGACGGACCTACACCGTCAGGGACAAGACCTCGGGCAAGGAGTTCGAACTCAGATCCCGCGCCGGCACAACCGGCCCGGACGTCGTCGATATCCGCAACCTGTTTACCGGCGAGGGTCTCTTCACCTACGACCCCGGCTACGGCTCGACGGCCAGCTGCGAAAGCAAGATCACCTTCATCGACGGCGACGCGGGCATCCTCATGTACCGGGGATATCCGGTAGAGCAACTGGCTGCCAAGAGTTCGTTCATCGAAGTGGCCTGGCTGCTCCTCTACGGCGACCTGCCCAGTCAGGGCCAGCTCGTGGAGTTTGATCGCACGATCCGCACTCATACGATGCTGAACGAGACGATTCTCCGGCTGTTCACCGGCTTCCACTACGACGCCCACCCGATGGCCATGGTGGCGGGCGTGGTGGCCTCGATGTCTGCGTTTTATCACGACACGACAGACATTCTGAACCCCCGGCACCGGGACATTTTCGCCCACCGCATCATCGCCAAGCTGCCGACGATCGCTGCGGCGGCCTACAAGCACTCGTTGGGCCAGCCCTTTACTTACCCCCGGAATGACCTCGGCTACTGCTCGAATCTGCTGCATATGTTCTTTGCGGTGCCGGCCGAGCCCTACCACGTTGATCCCGTGGCTGCAGAGGCGCTCGACCTGCTGTTTATCCTCCACGCAGATCACGAGCAGAACTGCAGCACCTCGACGGTGCGCATGGCGGGCAGCTCGGGCACCAATCCCTACTCGGCAATTTCAGCCGGCATCTCGGCACTCTGGGGCCCCGCGCACGGCGGCGCCAACGAGGCAGTGCTGAAAATGCTCGAGGAGATCGGCACTTCAGCCAACATCCCGAAATTCATTGCGAAGGCCAAGGACAAGGATGATCCCTTCCGTCTGATGGGCTTTGGTCATCGCGTCTACAAGAACTACGACCCGCGCGCCACGATCATTCGCGAGACCTGCCACAAGGTTCTGGCCCGGCTCGGCCACAACCAGCCGCTCTTCGAGCTGGCCCTGCGGCTCGAGGAAATCGCGCTGAAAGACCCCTACTTCGTCGAGAAGAAGCTCTACCCGAATGTCGACTTCTACTCCGGCATCATCTACCGCGCCCTCGGCATTCCGAAGTCGATGTATACGGTCATGTTTGCGATTGCACGCACGGTCGGCTGGGTGGCGCACTGGACGGAAATGATCACCGACCCGGATGGCCGCATCGGTCGTCCCCGCCAGCTCTACACCGGTCCGACCACCCGCGACTACATCGACGTCGGCAAGCGCGGAACTCCGTAGGAGCGCCTTTAGGCGCGAACGACATCAATCGCGCCTAAAGGCGCTCCTACAGGTGTGGAACCTGCAGCAACTCCGCCAGTTCCTTAAGGCTGGCACGATGCATCGGCCGGCCGTCCACCGGACTTAGCGGGGCATGCCCCCGCAGCCGCAGGGGAAACACCGTGCCGGAGAACTCCTGGTTGTGCGCCGCGAAGCGATAGCCCGGGAAGGCCTCTAGCTCGTCCCGTCGCAGACGAAGCCGGCGCGACATGTTCCGGTAGCCAATGCCCAGTCCCTCCAGCGCACTGCCGATGGCTTCAGCCGTATCGCTGAACAGATGCAGCTCCACGCTGGAGTAGGGCGTCGCGTTGCCGCTGAGCACGTCACCGACCAGCCGCGGGTGAAAAGCAGCGAGGCCCCGCATCACCTCAAAAGCTGCGTGGCGCAAGCTGGCGAGCAGCTCCGGCTGGGTGTCGCTGTGGAAGATCCTCGTGCGTTCTGCCAGCGCAGCCTCGATTTCCTCATTGTCCGGGAGCGGCGCGTTACGGCCCAGGCCCAGGCGCTGGGCTGCCTTGGTCTTCGCGCTGCGGAAGTCGGTGAGGCCCTCTTCCTGAATGATTCGTGCCGCCTCGGCTGCTACGGTCGAGCGGCGATGATCTGGCCCATCCGGCCGCTGTGCCGGCCTTTGGGGCGCGGCGCGCCGCGTTGCCGGTCGTCCGGTTCCCCGGCCCTTTCCCTGGTCAGAAGATCTCATTGTCATCGGCTATCGGCGTTGCGAAGCCGCCTGCCCCGAGGCCGTTACCCGCGTCTGTACCAAGGCTTGCCAGGTCTGACTCCCTGAACAGCTCAAAAATCCCGTCCGGCGTGCCGGCCAGAGCAAGCAGCCCCGTGTCCGCCGAAATCCTGGCGGTCACGATGCCGGATGGTCGTGGCAGGGGGCTTTCCGGCACGCCCTTGAGCGCTTCGGACATGAAGTAAATCCACATGGGCAGTGCCGTGCGACTCCCTTCCTCCCGGGAACCCAGCGTCCGTTCCTGATCGAAGCCTACCCAGGCAGTCGCCACGAGTTCCCGGTTGAAGCCGCTGAACCAGGCGTCGCGGCGGTCGTTGGACGTCCCTGTCTTGCCTGCCAGGTCGGCCCGCCCCAGAGCCAGCGCGCGTCGGCCTGTACCTCTGCGGATCACATCCCGCATCATGTCGTACATCAGGTAATCGTTCTCCGGCGTGATGATTCGCGGCGCCTGGTCCTGGTCCGCAAAAAACTCCGGCGTCTCGCTGACCTGAGGACGCCAGGACTCCGCCTGGGCAATCATCTCCGCCGCATCCTTGTAGACCGGGAGCTCCTGTCCCGGTCGCCCCCTGGGCAGGTCGCCAGGCTCCCCGGCCAGGGCCTCTACTGCCACGGCCTCGACTTCCACGGGAAGTGCTACCGCCTCGGCGGAGACGGCCGGTGTTGCAGCGCTGTCCCACTGCTCTGCGCAGGCAAGACAGACCGCCTTGTGCGGCGTCTCAAAGATCACCTTTCCCCGGGAGTCCTCTATACGCTCGACGAGATAGGGCTCCACCCGATGTCCGCCGTTGGCGAACGCGGCAAAGCCGGCCGCCATATCCCGGGGCGCGACCGCGCCACTGCCAAGAACCATGGTCGGATTGCGGGGCATGGCGCTGTCCGGAAGACCAAAGGCCTTGATGTGCCGGATGGCTGGACCCACGCCCGTCCGGAGCAGGATCCGGATCGACACCAGGTTAAGGGACTGCACCAGACCCTCCCGGAACCGGGTGGGGCCGTAGAACTGCCCCGTGTTGTTCTGGGGGCGCCACTCGTCTTCCGTGGGGCCAGCGTTACCGAACACGATGGGGGCGTCGTTGATGATGGTGGCCGGGGTAAAGCCGTGTTCCAGAGCCGCCGAGTAAACAAAGGGTTTGAAGGAGGAGCCCGGTTGGCGCTTGGCCTGGACTGCCCGATTGAACTTGCTCGCGAAGAAGTCATAGCCGCCAGCCAGCGCGACGGTCGCCCCGTCCCTGGGGTCGAGGGCCACAAGGGCGCCCTGTACGGCGGGCAGTTGCGCGAGGAGCCAGCCCCGATTGACCGTCCGGAGCAGATACACCACATCGCCGACCGCGACCATCTCCCTGGCGGACTGGGGCGCGGTACCCAGCGTGTCGTCGTCGACAAAGGCCCGCCAGCGCAAGCCCGCCCAGGGCACGGTCACAGGACCGATGTCGTGAATATAGACGGCTGCTGAATTGTCGCTCCCGAGTTCCGTGACGACTGCGGGGAAGAGGTCCGGATGCACTGGGTAGGCGTCCAGCAGGCGCTGCAGCGCTGCTTCCCGGGGCAGCTTGTCGTCGAGTCGCCCAAGCACGTCCCGCTCCAGGGGGCCACGAAAGCCGTGGCGGCGGTCGTACTCCAGCAGGGCGGTGCGCAGCGCCCGGTCGGCGCTGGACTGCAGCCTGCTGTCGATCGTGGTCACGACGCGGTAGCCCCCGCTCGTGGCTTCGGGGCCGAAGCGGGTGACCATTTCCCCACGGACCATTTCTGCAATGTACGGTGCGTCGAGCTGCACGGTGGCGCCGTGCAGCTTCGATTCGACGGGGCTCGCCAGGGCCGCGGTATAGGCCGGGTCGTCGATGAAATCGAGTTCGAGCATCCGCCGGAGCACATACGCCCGGCGTTCGCCGGCACGGACGGGGTCCGACACGGGATTAAGCAGTGACGGGGCTTTGGGAATGCCTGCCAGCAGCGCGGCCTCAGCCGCTGACAGCCGGTTCAGGCCCTTGCCGAAGTACACCTCCGCGGCCGCAGCGATCCCGTAGGCCCGCTGACCAAAGAAGATCTTGTTCAGGTAGAGGGCGAGAATGTCTTCCTTGCTGAAGGTCTGCTCGATGCGCAAGGCCAGCAGAAGCTCCTTGGCCTTGCGGACGAAGGTGCGTTCCGGCGTAAGGAAGTAGGCCCGCGCCAGTTGCTGGGTGATGGTGCTGCCACCCTGAGTACGCTGACCGGTGAGCAGGAAATTCGCGCCCGCCCGTCCCAGACCCTGGTAGTCGAACCCGGGGTGGTCAAAGAAGCGGTCATCCTCGGCAGCCAGCACCGCGCGCACGACCACCTCGGGGATGTCTTCATAACGCACAGGTATCCGGCGGAACTCGCCAAGCTGCGCAATGAGACGTCCGTCACGGGAATAGATCCGCAGCGGGACCTGCAGGGGGACATCCCGCATGCTGTCGACCGACGGCAGGCCGGGGGACAGGTAATACCAGGCGGCGGCGCCCCCGGCGCCCGCCACAATAAGGACTGTCAGCGCCACGCCGACCAGCCCCAGTAAAGCCCGGATGAGTAATTTCATGCAGAAGCGGGAAAGGTACCTTGCGCGGCCCGATGCGATTATGCATATTGGCTGAGGTCTTTGGGCAAACCTACCGAAAGGTGGGGACGCAAAGCCACCGGTCTACGGGACTGCGCGAGGTGTGGAGCCACAGGTTGGGGCTCCATCAGGGGTGCAGGGTCCTATGACAGCGGGGCTGCCGGACAGCACGACGCCATCTGGCGTCAGCCGTCTGCATCCGCTTGCATACGATCCCCTCCCGGTGCGGACGTGCCTCGGCACGCCACACCATCCCTCGCCAGATTCTGGCGGACCGTCGGTTTTGTCTGTCCTGGGGCCGGTTTGACCCCGGCCGGTGAAGCGCGTCACATCGCGTTTCTATCGGCGGTGATATATGGTTAAATTGATGTGGTGACGCGCCGAAGACGTTGTTTGCGCAACCTCTGGAGTTAGAAGGGAAAAGCAGTGCTTTTCGGCTCACGTTCCAGGCCTTTGATTGGCCTTGACATAACAACCTCCTCGATCAAGCTCATCGAGCTGACGCAGAGTGGCAAAAGCTATCGCGCTGAGAGCTATGCCGCCGAGCCAACGCCGCCGAACGCGATCAACGAGAAGACCATTGTTGATGCGCCCGCGGTTGGTGAGGCCATTCGTCGCGCGATGAAACGCGCTGGCACCAGCTCCCGGGATGCGGCGATCGCCATCAGTGGCGATGCGGCCATCACCAAAATCATCCAGATGCCGCGGCGGCTCTCCGCGCGGGAACTCGAAGGCCAGGTCGAAATCCAGGCCGATCAGTACATCCCCTTCCCGATGGAAGAGGTCAGCTTCGACTACGAGCTGCTCGGCCCTTCCGCCAGCGATCCCGAGATGCTCGACGTGCTGCTGGTGGCCACGCGGACCGAGAACGTGGATCAGCGCAAGGCCGCCGTGGAAGCGGCCGGGCTTATCGCCAAGGTGGTGGATGTCGAGCCCTTTGCTCTGGAAAACGCCTGCAACCTCCTCGCCCATCAGATGCCCGATGGCGGCATGCAGCACCTGATTGCCATCGTCGATTTCGGCGCGAGTAACACCACGTTCAGTGTGCTGAAGGACATGCGGGTCATCTACACCCGGGACTTCTCCTTCGGCGGGCAGCAGCTGACGGAAGAGATCATGCGCACCTACGGCCTCAGCCTTGAGGATGCCGGCCGCGCCAAGAAGGAAGGCGGACTGCCGGGCAACTACGAGCCCGAGGTGCTGGTGCCTTTCATTGACGACATGACCCAGCAGGTCAGCCGCTCACTGCAGTTCTTTCTCGCCTCGGGCGGTGGCCGCGAGCAGCCTGACCAGATTCTCGTCTGCGGCGGCTGCGCCAACATTGCCGGGGTCGCTGACATGATCTCCAGCAAAGTGGGCATTCCCACCGAAATCGGGGACCCGCTCGGCCAGATGAAGATCTCGAGCAAGGCAAAGTCCCAGGGCATACGTCGGGATGCCACCGCGTTGCTGACTGCGTGTGGGCTGGCGCTGCGGAGCTTCGACTAACATGCCAAAAATCAATCTACTGCCCTGGCGGGCAGAACTTCGGACCCGGCGCCGGAACCAGTTCTTCATCGGCCTTGGCGCTTCCGTGGGCGCCGCGGGCCTTGCCGTACTGGCCTCCAATTTCGTCATGAACGGTATCATCGCCAGTCAGAACAGCCGGAATGAAATCCTCAAGACCGAGATCTCGGCCCTGGACAAGCGCATCGCCGATATTCTCGAGCTCGAAGCCAAGAAGGACCGTCTCCTGGCGCGCATGGAGATCATCGAGCAGCTCCAGCGCAGCCGGCCCGAAATCGTCCACGTCTTCGACGAACTCGTGCGGACCCTGCCCGACGGTGTACGACTCACCTCGGTGAAGCAGACCGGCCGCCGTCTGGAGATCAAGGGCGACGCAGATTCCAACACCCGCGTGTCGGCCTTCATGCGCAACATTGACAAGTCGAAATGGCTGACCAAGCCCGATCTGCAGGTCGTCGAGGTGCGCGACACGACCACCAAGCGCAAGAAGACCGATGGCCCCGTTGAGACTGGCGAGTTTGCTGGCCGTTCTTCCCAGTTCACCGTGTACGCCGACCAGGTGTCCACGAGTGATGAAGAAGAGGGGGCCGGGAAATGAGTTTTATCGATGATCTGAAGAGTCTTGATATCAACGACATCGGCCGCTGGCCGCTGCCGATCCAGGCCTTCTTCATGGTCCTGTTCTTCTTCATTGTCACCGCTGGCGCTTTCTGGTTCTTCATCTGGCAGAACCAGATGCCCCGGCTGGAGAAAGCCCAGGCTGAGGAGAAGGAGCTGCGCGTCACTTTCGAGTCCAAGCAGAAGAAAGCCGCAAATTTCAGCGCCTACAAGACCCAGCTGTCCGAGATCGAGCGTTCCTTCGGCACGATGCTGCGCCAGTTGCCGGGCAAGACCGAGATTCCCAATCTGCTGGTTGATATCTCCCAGACGGGCCTGGGCGCGGGGCTTCTTGAGGAACTGTTCCAGCCCATGGACGAGTCCCGCAAGGACTTTTACGCGGAGAAGCCTATCAAGATCCGCCTCTCCGGCTCGTATCACGAGTTCGGCCAGTTCGTCAGTGAGATCGCTGCCCTGCCCCGAATCGTCACCCTGCACGACATCGAGATTGTCCCCAAGAGCAAGGAAGCCAGTTTTGACGAGCTGGTCCTGAACGTGACGGCCAAGACCTATCGCTATCTCGACGAGGAAGAGGTGGCCACTGCTGCGGCCGCCGAGGCCGGCAACGAGAAGGGCGGCAAGGGCAAGGCCCGGACGACCCGCGAGAACAGCAAGGGCAAGCCGAAGGCCAAGGCAGTGAAGAAGGGTTGATGGCGATGGACTTCTCCCCAAGAGCTTTTCCCGTACTGCTGCTGGCAACACTCGCGCTGGCCGGTTGCGGTGGCGGGCAATCGGACCTTCTCAAGTACATTGATCAGGTCAAGGCGAAGCCCGGTGGCCGTATCGATCCGCTGCCCCAGATCAAGCCCTACGAAGTGTTTGCCTACGAGGCCGGTAACGAGCGCTCGCCCTTTGTGCCCGACAAGCCAGCCGGTCGGGGCGCTGCTGCCGGTCCCCGCCCGGAGGCCACGCGGCCCAAGGAGTATCTGGAGCAGTTCTCCATCGACACGCTGAAGATGGCGGGCACGCTCAGCCAGGGCACCGCCAACTATGGCCTCGTGCAGACCCAGGACGGGCTGCTGCACAAGGTCCGGCCGGGCAACTATGTCGGCCAGTTCGACGGCCGGGTCGTGGCGGTGACCCCGTCGGAAATCCAGATTGAGGAGCTGGTGCCCGACGGCACCGGGACCTTCTACAAGCGATCCGTCGCGATCGCACTCGACTAACAGGGCGGGGCTTCAGGCCGGTCGCCGACACAGGACAGTTTGGGAGTACGGGATGATGAGCACGATCAGGGGCAATGAGGGTCGCGGAACGACGGTTGGATGGCTGAGCGCCGCCAGCCGCAGTCTCGCTGCAGTGATCGCCGGTCTTTGCCTCGCGCTGATCGGCGTGTCCGGGGCCACTGCCCAGACCTCGCCACAGGCGGGTAACCAGCTGCAGGACATTCAGGTGTTCCAGCTCCCGGGCGACCGGATCGAGCTGCGCCTGATCACGTCCGGTCCGGCACCCGCGCCGCTGGCGTTCACCATCGACAATCCCGCCCGCATCTCCCTTGATCTCCCGGCCACGACACTCGCGATGACGTCACGGCGCAAGGACGTCAAGGTCGGTCTTCTCGACACGGTTCTGGCTGCCGAAGCCCAGGGCCGGACCCGCGTGGTCCTGAACCTCGTCAGCATGGTTCCCTACGAGACCCGCGTGGACGGCAATGCCGTCGTCGTGACCCTTGGCGCTCCCGGACCGTCCACGGCAGTCGCGGCCAGCTTCCCGCCGGCGGCGCCAGCAGCTGCCATGGCCAGCGCCGGCAAGGCCTCAGCGCCGGCCAACCGCCGTCAGATTTCTAACCTGGACTTCCGTCGCGGCGACAACGGTGGCGGTCGCGTGGTCATCACGCTCTCCGATCCCGGCACCCCCGTGGATGTGCGGAAGGAAGGCGACCGCATTCTTCTGTCCTTCAACGGCACAGCGCTGCCCGACAGCCTCCTGAAGCGCCTGGATGTCACCGATTTCGGCACCCCGGTCAATGTCATTGAGGCCACGCGCAAGCCTTCCGGTGCCCAGGTGAGCATTGCCGCCACGCTGCCCTTCGAGGAGCTGGCGTATCAGTCGGATAACGTCTTCACCGTCGAAGTCGGGCCGGTCGTCCAGAAAGCTGCCGAGTCCAAGCCGACGCTGTTCAGCAAGGACCGCGACTACACCGGCGAGCGCCTGACCCTTTCCTTCCAGGACATCGAGACCCGCGCGGTCCTGCAGCTGCTGGCTGACGTGAGCGGCCGCAACATCGTGGTCTCCGACACGGTGCAGGGTAATGTCACCCTGCGCCTGCAGAATGTTCCCTGGGACCAGGCGCTGGACATCGTCCTCGCCACCAAGGGCCTGGACATGCGGGAAAACGGTGGCGTCATCATCGTGGCACCGGCCGAAGAGATTGCCGCCCGCGAGAAGGCCGACCTCGAGTCCCGCCAGCAGATCCTCGAACTGGAGCCCCTGGTTTCCGAGTACATCCAGGTGAATTACGCGAAGGCCTCCGACCTTGCCGAACTCCTGACGGGCGCCAAGACGGAGAACTCCCTGCTCTCAGAACGGGGCTCCGTGGGCATTGATGACCGCACCAACACGCTGCTGGTGCAGGACGTGGCCTCGGGGATCGCCGAGATCCGCCGGCTGGTGAGCACCCTGGACATTCCCGTCCGGCAGGTGTTGATCGAAGCGCGGATCGTGATCGTGCGCGACGATTTCAGCCGCGACCTGGGCATTCGCTGGGGTGTGACCCAGGTGTCCGAGCCGGGGAACGGGCTCCTGGCCGTGACCGGATCCGGCACCGGTGCCAGCGGCATGATTAATTCGGGAATCGACAACATCAATACCACGGGACAGCCTTTCCCGATTGAGTTGCCGCCCCTGGCCGAGCGCTACATGGTGAATCTGCCGGTGGCCAACCCGGCTGGCAAGCTGGCCCTCGCCCTGCTCAACGACGATTTCCTCGTGGATCTGGAGCTGTCCGCCCTGCAGGCCGAGGGCCGGGGCGAAGTTGTATCCTCGCCCCGCGTAATCACGGCCAACCAGAAAGAAGCCTCTATCCGCCAGGGTGTCGAGATTCCCTACCAGGAAGCGTCTTCCAGCGGCGCCACGACCACCAGCTTCAAGGAAGCCGTGCTGAGCCTGACTGTCACGCCCCAGATCACGCCGGATGACCGCATCATCCTGGACCTGGTGGTCACCAAGGACAGCGTGGGCGCGCAGGTCAGCAACGACCGGGGGGGCTCTATCCCCAGCATCGACACCCGGGCGATCCAGACGCAGGTTCTGGTGGACAACGGGCAGACCGTGGTTCTCGGCGGTATCTACGAGACGGAAGAGTCCGAGGACATCTCCAAGGTGCCGTTCCTTGGCGACATACCGGGCCTGGGCGCGCTGTTCCGTTCCACGCGCAAGGTCTCGAACAAGTCCGAGCTGCTGATCTTCGTGACCCCGAAGATCCTCAAGGAAGGTTCAAACATTTACTAGGGCCAACGTTTACTAAGGCCAATATTTACTAAGGATTGGGCCGGGTGGGCCGACTGGCCGCCAGGCACGTGGTGAGGGAGTCATCGTGTTGAAGAAACTGGTTTCACTATGCCTGGTCGTGGCATCCGCCGTACTTATGTCCTGTGGCGGCGAGAACACTCTCGTTGACCCAGGGAGCGGTGGTGGTGGCGGTGGTGGTGGTGGCGGCGGAACGGTCGTCGTCTCGATGGGCAGCGGCATTCCCCCGGCATTCACCGCTGGAGTCATTGCCGTTGCGGTGCCAAACTTGTCCGCGGGTGGGGGGACCAGCCTCACCGTTTCACTGGCAGGCTCCGACGGCAATCTCTACCTCCAGAACACCACAATTACGTTCTCGTCAGCCTGTATTGCCGGCTCTCTCGCCACGGCGCCGTCGGTCAGCACATCGACGGGCGTCGCAACCACTACCTACTCGGCTACCGGCTGCAGTGGCGCCGACGTCATTACCGCTAGCGCGACGGTCCCCTCGGGTGTCGTTTCTGCCACCGGGACTGTCACCGTCGCCGCATCGGTAGTTGGGTCGATCCAGTTCATATCAGCCACCCCACAGAAGATCGGGTTGCAGGGCACGGGCGGCGTAGGGCTGCCCGAAACTTCAACGGTCGTCTTTAAGGTAGTGGATTCGACGGGAGGTCCCGTAGCGGGTGCGGGCGTGACTTTCGCCCTAGACACGAGTGTCGGTGGCATAACAAACACCCCCAGTTCAGCAATTAGTGGGGCCGACGGCAGCGTTCAGACCGTGGTCAAGTCAGGCACCGTCGCGACGTCCGTGCGAGTTTCCGCCACGGTGACTGGGCTGGGGATCGGCACCCAGTCGAGCCAGCTCGTGATCACGACAGGTCTGCCGGACCAGGACAGCATGTCCTTGTCCGTCGCATGCAATAACGTCGAAGGCCTCGATCTTGACGGAACGCAGGTCGATGTAACTGTCCGGCTCGCTGATCGCTACAACAATCCCGTCCCGGACGGCACTGCCGTCACCTTTAACACGGAGGGGGGCAGAATCCTGGGAAGTTGTTCGACGACGACAACGAATACGGAATCCGGGCTTTGCTCCGTGACCTGGACGAGCGCGAACCCCCGTCCCCCCTTCGACGGGCGCAGCACGATCATCGCCACTGCCATCGGGGAAGAGAGTTTCGTTGACGTCAACGGTAATGGCATCTTCGATAATGTTGACACTTGGACCGACCTGCCCGAGGCCTTCCGCGACGACAATGAGAGCGGCGCGTACGACTCCGGCGAGTTCTTTCTCGACTTCAACCAGGATCAAGTGCGCTCCCCCGCGGACGGGCAGTTCAACGGGCTGCTCTGCCTCGGGCCCGGCAGTCCGGCGGGTGGGTGCAGTCCGAATCCGAAACTGACGGTGAGTGCGAGCAACCTGATCATCATGTCCGGCAGCACGGCCAAGATAGCGGACAGCACGGGCGGCAATAACTACGGTTCCGTGATATCACCGGTGCTGGCCGGCGGTGGAACAATCATATTCACCATTGGCGACGATAACGATCAGCCGATGCCAGCGGGCACCACCATCACCCTCCAGGGGTCGAGCGGTATCACGATTGGAAATCCAAAGGTGTACACGGTGCCCTGCACGGTAAATGATGGGCCGATCCAGTACAGCTTTACGGCGTCTGGCGTCGCGGGCCAACTGACCCTGACGGTCGAAGTTCCCAGTGGCGTGCAGACCGTCTACTTCGTTGCTGTCACGCCCTGATCGGTAGCCCCTGGAAAGGCCCGTTCGCATAAACTGCGAACGGGCCTTTCCATTTTCAGGCGTATGACGTCAGGTACCAGCATTTTTCTCATCGGTCCCATGGGCTCCGGCAAGTCTGCAGTTGGCCGGCGCCTGGCCAGCGAGATGGGTCGGGAGTTCATCGACAGTGACGATGTGATCGTGGACCGCAGCGGCGTGGATATTCCCTTCATTTTTGAGCGCGAAGGCGAAGAGGGGTTCCGGCAGCGGGAGTGCCGGGTGATCGACGAGCTGACCCGGCAGCCCGGGATTGTCCTGGCCACGGGTGGTGGTGCCGCACAGAATCCGGAGAACCGGGCCCACCTTCACGACCGCGGCTACGTCATCTACCTCCACGCCACTGTGGACCAGCAGCTCAAGCGCACACGGCGGGGCCGGAGCCGCCCGTTGCTGCTGACTGGCGATCCCCGGGAGGTCCTGTCGAAGCTGATGGCCATCCGGGACCCCCAGTACCGGGAAATAGCCCATCTGGTCATCGAGACGGACGGCCGCCGGGTGCCAGCCGTGGTGCGGGAAATTCGACGTAACATGTCGCCATGCTGATCACCCTTTCTGTCGAACTTGGCGCCCGCAGCTACCCGATCCTGATCGGCAGTGGTCTCTTGTCCCAGCGGGGGATTCTGGACGCGCACCTGCGCCACCGGGACGTTCTGGTGGTCAGCAACGAGATTGTCGCCCCCATCTACCTGGCCCCGCTCAAGACGCTGCTCACTGGCTCCCGGATCTCGAGCGTGATCCTGCCGGATGGGGAGCAACACAAGACCATGGCCACGGTCAGCCACGTGCTGGATGCGCTGGTGGCGGCCCGCTACGGTCGCGATTGCGTCGTCGTGGCCCTGGGTGGCGGCGTGGTGGGGGATATCGCGGGGTTCGCGGCGTCCATCTACCAGCGGGGCGTCGATTTCATCCAGGTGCCCACGACCCTGCTGGCCCAGGTCGATTCCGCGGTGGGCGGCAAGACAGGGGTCAACCACCCGGGCGGGAAGAACCTGCTGGGCGCCTTTCACCAGCCCATCTGTGTGCTGGCAGACACGGACACACTGCGGACGCTTCCCGACCGGGAACTCTCCGCTGGGCTTGCCGAAGTCGTGAAGTACGGGCTGATCGCCGACGCGGAGTTCTTCGCCTGGCTCGAAGCCCACTCTGAAGACCTGCTCCGGCGGGACACCGCCGCCCTGGGGCATGTGATCCGCCGCTCCTGCGAGCTCAAGGCCGACGTGGTGGGCGAAGACGAGCACGAGCGCGGGCGCCGGGCGCTGCTGAACCTGGGCCACACCTTCGGCCACGCGATTGAGCTCAAGGCGGGTTACGGCGAGTGGCTGCACGGCGAGGCGGTGGCGGCAGGCACCTGCATGGCTGCCGAGTTCTCAGCCCGCATCGGCGCCCTCGACCCGGCCGCCGTGGAACGGACCCGCCAGCTGTTCCGGCAGCTACACCTGCCGGTCAGTCCGCCACCGGCGGAGCCGGGGGAGTTTCTCGCTGCCATGGCCATGGACAAGAAAGTCCTCGCGGGACGGATACGCCTCGTGCTTCTGGACCGCATTGGCTCCGCCCGGATCACCGGCGACTACGCGCCCCATGACCTGGCGGATTACCTCCGGGAGCAGTTTGTTCGGTGAAGTCTCCCCGTCTGGCCCCCCATCTTGCTCCAGGGGCGGCCCGGGAAAGCCAGAGCCGGGGCCGCAGTTACCCGGAACCGGCCCACCCCTACCGGGGCGAGTACCAGCGGGACCGGGACCGGATCGTGCACTCCAGTGCCTTTCGTCGCCTCGTCTACAAAACCCAGGTGTTCGTCAATCATGAAGGTGATCTCTACCGCACCCGGTTGACCCACTCGCTGGAGGTGGCCCAGATCGGCCGGACCGTGGCCCGGTGTCTCAACCTCAATGGCGAGCTGGTCGAAGCCATCGCGCTGGCCCACGACCTGGGCCACACACCTTTCGGTCATGCGGGCCAGGATGCGCTCCACGCCTGCATGAAGGGCTGGGGTGGTTTTGAGCACAACCTGCAGTCCCTGCGGGTGGTGGACCAGCTGGAACAGCGCTACCTCGGCTTCCCGGGTCTGAACCTGTGCTTTGAAACCCGGGAGGGCATCCTCAAGCACTGCTCGAAGCGCAATGCGCGGGGTCTGGGCGAACTCGGAGAACGCTTCCTCGGTCGGGGGCAACCGAGCCTGGAGGCGCAGGTGGCTAATCTTGCCGACGAGATTGCCTACAACAATCACGACGTGGACGACGGCCTGCGGTCCGGACTGCTGTCCGAGGTGGGCCTCAGCCGCGTCCCCCTCTTCCGGCGTCACCATGAGCCGCTGGTTCGTCGGGCTCCCCATGCGCCGCGGCGGGTCCTGATCCACGAAACCATTCGCGCCATGATCAACGAGGTGGTGACAGACCTGGTGGCGACGAGCCGCAGGAACATCGCTGCCCGCAAGCTGGGCTCAAGTGACGACGTGCGGGCGCTCACGAAGCCCCTGATTGCCCTCTCCCCGGGCGTGCTTGCGGAGCACCTCGCCCTCAAGCGCTATCTGCGCCGCCACCTGTACAGCCATCCCCAGGTGCTCGAGGTCACCTCCCGGGCCCAGGACATGCTCAAGGCTGTGTTCACGCGCTTCCTTGCCGACCTGAAGGCGATGCCCCCGGAGCACGCGGCGCGGGCGCGGGCCTGGGAAGCGGAACTCGGACCCGCGGGCCGCGCCCGGGCCGTGGCGGACTACGTGGCGGGGATGACCGACCGCTACGCCGTCTCGGCTTATCAGCGCCTGGTCGATCCCAGGGCGCGGCTTCCGTAAACTAGCCGCCATGCCAATCACCACCAATGCTGCGGATCCCCGGGATCGCCTGATCTTCGCCCTCGATGTTCCCGACGCCACGGCGGCGCGCCGCGTGGCCGAGGAGCTGGGCGATGCCGTCACTTTTTACAAGGTGGGCCTGGAGCTGATGGCCGCAGGTGGCTACTTCGAGCTGGTGGACTGGTTGCTGGCCAGGAACAAGCTGGTCTTTGCTGATCTGAAACTGTTCGATGTCCCCGCGACGGTCAGTCGCGCGATCTCGCTCCTGGCGAAGCGCGGCATCACCTTTGCCACGATCCACGGCAATCAGGGCATCATGGAGGCTGCCGCAGCGGCCAAGGGCGACCTGAAGATCCTGGCCGTCACTGTCCTGACCAGCCTCGACCGGGGCGATCTCACGGATCTGGGCTTCCAGTGTGACGTCGAGGCCCTGGTGCTCTCCCGGGCGCGCCGGGCCCTGTCAGCGGGTTGCGACGGGGTCGTGGCTTCCGGGCTGGAGCTGCCCGCAATGCGGCGCGCCATCGACGGCCGGCTGCTGGTGGTCACCCCCGGTATTCGCCCGGTGGAGAACCGGCCCACGGACGATCAGAAGCGCGTGGTGACGGTGGAACAGGCCTTTGGCGACGGCGCTGACTACATCGTGGTGGGCCGGCCGATCCGGGATGCGCTGCAGCCCCGGGCGGCGGCCGAGGCTATCCAGCAGACTATTGCCGGGCTGTTTCCTTCCTGACCGTCCCGCCGGGCTGCGGTTGCTTCAGCTCGGCCTCCAGGACGGGCCAGACGTTGTCCAGCAGGATCTTCTGCGCTGCCGCAGTCGGGTGAATCCCGTCCGCCTGGAACAGCGTGATATCCAGCGCCATGCCCTGCAGAAAAAAGTCGACCAGTCCGGTGCCGTACTTGCTGGCCAGCTCCGGGTACACGGCCGCGAAGGCCCTGGTGTAGGGCCCCCCGTAGTTCGTCGGGATCTGCATGCCGGCCAGTACCACCCGGGCGCCAGCGGCCTGGGAGAGCTCGATCATCCGGCCCAGATTGCTGCGCATCAACGCAATGGGTGTCCCGCGCAAGCCATCATTGCCGCCGAGTTCGATGATGACCACGGCAGGGTTATGGACCTTGAGGGCGCGGGGCAGACGCTTGAGCCCCCCCGTGGTCGTGTCCCCGGTGATGCTGGCATTCGCCACGCCATAGCCGTAACCTTCTGCACGCAGACGCTCGCCGAGTAGCGCTACCCAGGACTCTTCCTGGGCAATGCCGAACGCGGCACTGAGGCTGTCACCCACCACGAGCACGGTCTGGCCCCGGTCGGCCTCTGCCGCCAGGGGCGACGCAACTAGGGGCGATGCAATGAGGGGCGACGCAACGAGGGGCGACGCAACGAGAAACGCGAGCAGCACCGCTGCCGCGCTGACCAGGCTGGATGTTCGAAGGTTGAAGTGCATGGATGCTGTGCTGCGTGCTGCAGGTCTGACGAAGCAGGTTAGCAGTCCGGAAGGGACGCTGACCATCCTCGACGACGTCAGTCTGGAAATCGCCCGGGGTGAATCCGTCGCCATCGTCGGCCCCTCGGGTTCCGGCAAGACCACGCTGCTGGCTTTGCTGGCCGGGCTCGACCGCCCAACCGGGGGCCAGGTGTGGCTTGGCGGCGAAGAACTCACTGCCATGGACGAGGACGGCCGGGCCTTGCTGCGGGCGCGTCGGGTGGGCTTCGTGTTTCAGTCCTTTCATCTGGTGCAGTCCCTCACGGCGCTCGAGAACGTGATGCTGCCCCTCGAACTGGCGGGCGAGTCCCGGGCTGCTGCGGTTGCCCGGGAAACCCTCGCCAACGTGGGTCTCGCGGCGCGGGTCGGCCACTATCCCAAGCAATTGTCGGGAGGCGAGCAGCAGCGGGTGGCCATCGCCCGCGCCTTCGTGATGCGGCCGGAAGTGCTGTTTGCCGACGAACCGACCGGCAATCTGGACAGCGCCACCGGCGACCGCATCGGCCGCCTGCTGTTTGATCTCAATGCCGAGTCAAAGACCACGCTGGTCCTTGTGACTCACGAGCGGGACCTTGCCGGGCGCTGCGACCGGACCATCCAGATCGAAGCAGGAAAAATCGTCCGCTAGAAGCCGCTTGGTAGAGGTCCGCACATGAAGGTTCTGGGTTTCGCGCTGCGTGCCTTCCGAAGGGATCTTCGGGCGGGGGAGCTCTCCATCCTGCTCTCGGCCATCATCGTGGCGGTCACCGCCATGACCGCGGTGGCCTTCTTTACCGACCGCGTGGGCGGAGCGATGAAGGACCAGGCCAGCCAGGTGCTGGCTGCTGATCTGGTGCTGCGCTCCGCAGGGCCCATCAGTCCCGGGTATCTGGAGGATGCCAGCGCTGCGGGTCTCGAGACCGCGGAGACGCTGTCTTTCCCCACGGTCGTCGTCTCCGGCGAGCAGACCACCCTGGCAGCCATCGATGCGGTCAGCACCACCTACCCCCTGCGGGGCCAGCTCACCGTGGCCGACACCCTGTTCGGCAATGGCCGACCGGCGACTGGCGTTCCCGGCCGGGGCGAGGCCTGGGCAGAAGCCGGGCTGCTCGGCCGGCTCGGTCTCGACATCGGCGCCCGCGTCAGCGTGGGCGAGCGGGAACTGCTCATCACCCAGGTGCTCCAGTACAAGCCCGACCAGAACATCGGTTTCATCAATCTTGCGCCCGGGTTGATGGTCAACCTGGAGGACGTCCCGAGCTTCGGCGTGGTCAAGCCGGGCAGTCGCGTGACCTACAACCAGATGTACGCGGGCAGTGATGCCCTGATTGCTGGCTTCCGCGAGGGACTGACGCCCCGCCTGCGGCCGGACGAGACCCTGCGCGGTCGGGAGGACGCGGGCGAACAGATCAACTCGGCCATCGAGCGGGCCCAGCGCTTCCTGACCCTGGCCTCCCTGGTAACCGTGATCCTCGCCGCCGTGGCGGCTGCCATGGCAGCGCGCCGGTACGCGCTCCGTCACCTGGACAACATTGCACTGCTGAAGACGCTGGGCGCCACCCAGTCGTTTGTCCTCGCCGTGACGGTGACGGAACTCCTGTTCGTGATTGCGCTGACCTCCGTCGTTGGTGTCGCCCTGGGCTATGGGGCCCAGTACGGCCTGGCGGTCATTGCTGCGGAGTTCGTCGGCTTTGTGCTGCCCCCCGCCACGGGCCAGCCTTTTCTCCTCGGCGTGCTGACGGCAGCTACGGTGGTGATCGGCTTTGCGTTGCCGCACCTGATCAGTGTGGGCACCACGCCGCCGCTGCGCGTGCTGCGCAAGGACCTGCCCCCGCCCCGGCTGAGCGCCGCGATAACCTACGGGGTTGCCCTGGCAGCCGTCGGGGCCCTGGTCCTGGTCATCGTGCGGGATCCGCTGCTGCTCGGCCTGATCGCCGGCGGGGTCGCGGGCACAGCTCTCGTGGCCTTCGGCCTGGGGTGGTTGCTCGTCAAGGCCCTTGGCCGGTTCCGCGGGGCGGCGGGTGTGGCCTGGCGCTACGGCCTGGCCAACATCGCCCGGCGCGGTGGCGAAAGCGTCGTGCAGATCGTGGCCTTTGGTCTCAGCCTCATGGTGCTGCTCCTGCTGGGCGTCGTGCGCAGTGACATCCTGGAAACCTGGGAGCAGACGGTCCCGGCCAATGCGCCCAACCAGTTCATGATCAACATCGAGCCAGACCAGCTGGAAGGTCTGAAAGCCTTCTTCAAGGCGGAAGTCGGGCAGGAGCCCTTCGCACTGCCGCTGATCCGCGGTCGCCTGACCGCCGTGAATAGCACGCCGATCAAGGAGTTCAAGGTCGCCAACGCTCAGGGCGCGTCCTTTCTGAACCGGGAAGCCAATCTCACCTGGACCGATACCCTGCCGGCCAGCAACGTGGTGACCGCCGGCAAGTGGTGGGGCCAGGGCTTCGACGGTCCGCTGCAGTTGTCGCTGGACGCGGAACTGGCCACGAACCTGGGCGTAAAGGTCGGCGATACCCTCACCTTCAACGTCGCCGGCGAGGACATCAAGGCGCCGGTCACCAGCCTGCGCACGATCGAGTGGGACTCTTTCCAGCCCAACTTCTTCGTGGTGCTGTCGCCCGGAGTAGCCGCAGATCTGCCCCAGACCTACCTGGCCAGCGCCTACGTGCCCCGGGACCAGGTGGAGATGCTCAGCCGGCTGGTGCGTCAGTTTCCCGGCGTGACCGTCCTCGACCTCGAAGTCATCCTGTCCCAGGTGCGCTCGGTGATCGACAAGGCCTCCATGGCTGTGCAGTACGTCTTCCTGTTCACACTGCTTGCCGGTGTCGTGGTGCTGCTGGCGGCCGTCCAGCTCACGCGGGACGAGCGCCGCTTTGAAAGCGCCATTCTCCACACGCTGGGGGCATCCCGGCGCAAGATCCTGCAAGGGGTGGCCATCGAGTTCGTGACGCTCGGCAGTCTCGCGGGAGTCCTCGCCGCCGTCGGGGCCACGCTGCTGGGCTGGGGCCTTGCCACCTACGCCTTCAAGCTCGACTACAGCGTGAGTCCCCTGTTGTGGCCGCTGGGCCTGGCGGCCGGCGCGCTGCTCGTGGGCATCACGGGAACGCTGGCGACCCGCCGGGCCGTCAATGAGCCCCCGGTCGCGGTGCTGCGGGACCGGTGAGCGCCGGCGGGAAGCCGCTGTCCTGTGGTGCGGTGATCCTGCGGGAGACCACTGCCGGCCTGCGTGTTCTCATGCTGCGCGTCTTCCGCCACTGGGACTTTCCCAAGGGCCTGATGGAGGCCGGTGAGACGCCGAAGCAAACCGCGTTGCGGGAAGTCCGGGAGGAGTCCGGCCTTGCGGAGCTGACCTTTCCCTGGGGCGACATCCACATCGACACCGGGCCCTACAGCCGGGGCAAGATCGCCCGCTACTACCTGGCGCGCACCACCCAGGAAAAAGTTGAGTTGCTGCCAAGTCCTGACACCGGCCGCCCGGAGCACAGCGAGTACCGCTGGCTCAGTTTCATCCAGGCGCGTCGCCTGGCGTCGCCCCGGGTGGTGGGGGTGCTCGACTGGGCCGAGGCTGCAGCTCTAGGAGAGCCGACCGGCGGGATTCCGCCCCATCGCGCCTGAAGGCGCTCCTACAGGGGCTCCTGCTGCCCCAGCTGAGCGCTGCTTCAGGCGCGCAAAACGCACACAGGTCGTGATGAAGCCCAGGGTGATGCAGATTTCGCCCAGATTCGAAATCGGCAGCGCGTAGGTGCCGCTACCAAAGGCCCCCGCGGCGACAAACATCAGGCCCGAGCCCACGGCCAGCCAGGCCCAGCCCCGCTGGATCCAGAGGGCAATACCCACCGCCAGCACAATCACGTTGGTGACAATGGCGACCACCGGGGCGTGCTCTCCGCTGGACACGACCTGATCGGTGGGGCTGCAGAGCTGCCCTTCCTTGACTGACGTGGTGTAGCGCACGGTGTCATCCAGACAGGCGAGATGCAGGTCCATGCTGAAAATCTTGGGGATGTCGTAGGCGCTCAGGCCGACGGCCACGACGCAGAACGCCCCCATGACCACTTTGCCCTGGGCCCAGTTGAGGCCGGCCAGGCGCGCTACGGAACCCGCGCCGATCACGAGCAGTGGCAACAGGGACCAATGCCAGGCAAAGGCCGGCACCGACACTGCATAGAGCAGGTCACCCTCGCCAATGAAGCGCCCCATGCCGATCCGCAGGTTGTCGTAGAAGAGCAGCGTGCTGGCGATAAGGACAACCAGCAGGGCAACAGGCCGCCCGTTATCGGCCCACAGCTTCCAGCCCCACAGCCAGATGCTCAGGTGAATGACGGCGAAGACGAGAAAGATCAGAGACAGCATGTGGGACCCCCTGGCAGGAGCGGCTTTAGCCGCGACGTCCCCGGACTCTACCTCAGGCCACGCGATTCCGGTGTCCACCTGACAGAAAAGCCTGGAGGTTGGCCACGATCTCGTCGAGGGCCCTCTGGCGGGATTCCCGGGCGGCCCAGGCAATGTGGGGCGTCACGATAAGGTTGGGCAGGCGGGCCGCCAGCAAAGGATGGCCTGCCACCGGGGGTTCCTCCGGCAGGACGTCGATCCCGGCGGCGCCCAGCTGGCCGCTGCGCAGCGCAGCCAGCAGCGCGGCATAGTCAACGAGGTCGCCCCGGGCCGTATTGATGAGCACGGCATCCGGCCGCATGCGGGCCAGAGACTTCTGGTTGATCAGGTGCCGGGTCTCGGGCGTCAGGGGACAGTGGAGCGAGACCACATCGGCCGCGGTGAGTAGTTCGGGAAGCGGCAGCCGGTCCACGTCCGCAGATGCCTGCTCGCTCGGGCGCTGGCCGGCAGGGCCGAGGCTGCGCGCCGCCAGCACCCGCATGCCCAGGGCCCGGCCCACCGCACCCACGGCCTGGCCGAGCTGCCCGTAACCCACGATGCCGAGGGTTCGGCCCGACAGCTCCCTGCCGGGAAAGTCGAGCAGGCAGAAGTGCGGGCTTGCCTCCCAGCCACCCCGTTGCAGCAGCTGCCGGTACTCGTCGAGGCGCAGGGTGAGGGCCAGGAGCAGGCCGAAGACGTGCTGCACTACCGACGGCGTGGCGTAGTTCCGAATGTTGCACACGGCGATGCCCAGTTCCCGGGCCGCGACCAGGTCCACGTTGTCCGTGCCCGTCGCGGCCAGGACGACCAGCCGCAGGGACGGGACAGAGGTAAGCCGGGCCCGGTCGAGACGGACCTTGTTGACCAGCAGGATTTCCTGGCGGGCGATCCGCTCAGCAATCTGCTGGTCCGTCGTCGACCCATGGAGTTCGATGCCGGGCAGGGTGGCCTCAAGCGCTGCCGTATTGATGTCGGCGGGGCCGAGGGCGTCGAAGTCGAGAAATGCGGCCTTCAACCGGAATCCTGCAGCCCGCGGGCAATCCCGTTGACGCTGGCTATCAGCGCGGCGAAGAGGGCTTCGTCACCCGTTTCCCGCCAGCGGCGCAGCAGGTCCACCTGCAGGATGCTCATGGGGTCCACATAGGGATTCCGCAGCCGAATGGAACGGCGGAGGGTGTTGTCCCGTTCCAGCAGCACCTGCTGCTGCTTCACCCGGAGTACAGCGGTGGTGGCGCGTTCGAACTCGTCGGCGATCCGGCCGAAGAATCGTTCGTGGAGCTCCCCGCCCAGCTGCGAATAGCGCGCAGCGATGCCGAGGTCGCTCTTGGCCAGGGCAGTTTCCACGTCGGCCACCAGGGTCCGGAAGAAGTACCAGCCGTTGTGCATCGCCTGGAGCTGCTCCTCGCCAAACTGATCCAGTGCGGCGGTGAGGCCCGCGCCAAAGCCGTACCAGCCGGGCAGGATATTGCGGCTCTGGGTCCAGGCAAAGACCCAGGGGGCCGTACCCGCGGCAGCGAGCAGGCCATCGGCAACCCCGGCCTCAAGCCCTGAGCCCCGGCGCATCCGCTCGATGACATCCGCCGGAGTGGCGAGCCGGTAGTAGTCGGAAAAGCCCGGCGACTCCAGGACCAGTGCCTGGTAGTGGGTCCGCGATGCCTTGGCCAGTGCCTGCATGGCGTCTTCCCAGTCGGCATGGCCCTCAGCTGCCGGGGGGCCACCGGGCCGCAGGAGGCCACGCACTCCGGCCGCCAGGGTCTGATCAAAGGTGCGCAGGGCAATGGCGCGCACGCCATATTTGTTGGCGACGAGCTCCCCCTGCTCGATCACCCGCACACCGCCGTCGGCGGTGCCCGCCGGCGCGCAGCCGAGGTCCACATGGGCCTTGCCGCCTCCGGCGCCGATGGCCCCACCGCGACCATGAAAGAGTGTCAGCTGGACGCCGTCCGTGCGCGCCGTTGCGAGCAGCTCCCGCTGGGCCGTCAGCAGGGCCCAGCGCGCGGAGGCGAGATCGCTCTCGACGTTGCTGTCGGCGATGCCGGGCATGGCCGTCTGCTTCTGGCGACGGGCGTTGAGATGTTCCTTGTACATCGGTTCCGCGTAGAGCTGACGCATCAGGGCGGCCGCGCCGGCGAGGCCATGAATGGTCTCGAAGGCCGGGGCGATGTCGAGGGGCACCGTGCCCGTGCGCTTGCGCAGCTCGCCCCACTGGGCAAGCAGCAGCAGCGAGAGGACGTCGTCGACACCCTCTGCCATGCTGATGATGTAGGTCCCGATGGAGCGCTTGCCGTACCGGCGCCTGCAGAACGCGATGGCCTGGAAAATCCCGACGGCGCGCTTGGTCTCGTTGTCCATTTCGCCGGCGGGGGATTCGTTGTCCGCCAGCGCGCGGCGCAGCCGGTGGAGCCTAAAGTCCGGCGACTGCTCCAGCCACTTCGGCTCATTCAGGGCGCGGCCAATTACCTGGCGGTTCGCCAGCGCTTCCTGCCGGATGTCCAGCGTCATCAGGTGAAAGCCAAAGGTTTCCACCCGACGCAGCAGGCGACGCACGGCAAACAGCCCCGCGTGCTGGCCCCGGTTTGCCTGCAGACTGCCGGCGATGAGGCGCAGATCCTCCGCTAACTCCTCCGCGGAATCGAAGGGGTACAGGCCCTCTGTGGCCGTGGACTGGAGCCGGGCCATCACGAGCCGGATGAAGACCCGATAGCGCATGCCCCGATGGCCCAGGGGGGTGATCCCGAGGGCGTTGGGAAAGTGCCCCGAGTAGACGCGGATGCGTTCCTCCAGGGCCGGTGAAACACCGACGCGGCTAACGCTCTGGCTCATCTTCTCCGCCAGTTCCCGGCACTCCCGGTGGTACAGATCCAGCACCAGTGAGCGCTGCCGGGCCAGCGTGTCCCGGATGCTCCGCGCCGTGATTTCGTTCCGGCCGACCATGTCGCCGCCAATCCAGGAGGCCATGCGGACCATGACCGGCAGTTCGGTGGCGCGACTGGCCTCGCCCCAGACCGCCTCGAGGGCGATCTCGGCGGTTTCATAGACGATCGGGATGACCCGGTAGATGCAGTCCGTGAGGAAGAAGAGTACGTGCTCCCGCTCGGCGGCGACGGTCCGGGCCTCGGCCGGGTGTTCCTCGGTCTGCCAGATCGCCGTGATGTCATCGCGGATGTTGGCGAGATCCGCGGACAGTTCCCGGGGCGACAGCGCGGGGTTTTGCATGTCGATCAGCCGGCTGACGATATCCTTCTGCCGGCGCAGGATGGTCCGCCGCGTGGGTTCCGTGGGGTGGGCCGTCAGCACGTGCTCCACCTGCAGGGCGGCGAGGGCGCCCCGGGCCTCTTCCAGCGTGACCCCGGCATCCCTCAGTTCAAACAGGGTGTCCTCAAGGCCGCCGGGCTGCCGGTGCTTGCCCTCCCGCAGGTAGTCCCGACGGCGCCGGATGCGGTGCACGGTCTCCGCCAGGTTGACGGCCAGGAAGTAGGTGGAAAAACCACGAATGAAGTCCTGGGCTTCGGCGGGTGACAGCGCGGCGACCAGGGCCTCCAGCTGCTGTGCCCCGGCCGCATCTCCCTCCCGGGCAGCGATCGCCGCGCGCCGGGCCTGCTCCACCCGGCCGAAGAGCGCCGGCCCCCCCTGTTCTTCGAGGAGTTGCCCCACGATGACCCCCAGATCGTGGACGTCCTTGCGCAGCCCGGCGTCCTTGGGGGAGAACTGGATGTCGCCGCGTTTTTCCGGAGGGGTGGAGGGAGGGGGCATGGGGCGTCACGTGCTGGGTGGGGGATATCTTAGTCCCAAGCGCGCCACTTGCCGATTTGCGATTTTCGGGGCTTCGAGCCGCCGGAGATGGTGAAGCGGAGGCCGGTGGTCATCCTGGCGTCAAACCGGGACACCCTGCAGCTGGTTACAGTGATTCCCCTGAGCCACACGCCACCTCGACGCTATCAAATCTGGCACTACCGGGTAGCCGGACCCCTCAAGCCACTGGATGAGGGGCCCGCCATTTGCGCCAAGTGCGATCTGCTCTATACCCTGTCGACCGCCCGTCTTGGCCTCATTCGCATCGAGGGTCGTCGGTACGGTCCATTGCGACTGGCCGCAACCGACTTTCGCGCGATTCGCAGAGCAGCGGTGGCCTCGCTAGGCAGCGTTTGATTCGCTGCTGGCGTGCTTGACAGCGACTTGTCCCGGTGGGGTAGGCTTTCGTCGTGCCCGTTATGGGACTTTAGAGACTTCGGCATACCGTGACTGTCGAAGCTGGACCTGGCGGCGATGACAAGCGGCCTTGCCCACAAAAAAATCGGGGGCCCCGAAAGGGGTCCTGGTTGTCACCTGGGGAGTTCGAAGCTTTGCTTCTGACCTCCCAGGAGGCGGTAACGGATTTGGCGCTTGCCTAAATTTGGTACTGCCACTTTTTCAGACGGCTCTCGGCGCATTGAGGTCCGAGGGTGGTCTTCCCGAGTTCCCGAGAAGGGGCTTAAGAGACTTCGGCAAATCACGTTTGCTGAAGCTGGACTTGGTGGCGATGACAAGCTGCCTTGCCCATAAAATCTGGGGGCGCCGAGAGGCGCCCCTAGTGTCTTGGGGCCTTCGGCCCCGTTTCCCCAGTCTCTGGCCATCAGCCGGATGCCCCCGTCCCCAGCCTTGACGCCCCCCAGCAGCCACAGGGATACTGGCCCCATGTTCAAGGCTCCTCAGACTCTCAGCTGGTGGTGGCGATCCTCAGCTCTCTCCGCAAGGAGGGGCTTGGTTTAGCCCGTCGCCTCCACTTAAGAGCACGAGCAGCCCAGGACCCATCCTCGCGGAAGCGACGATGGGTTTTTTGTTTTGCGAAGCATGACTTTTACGAAGCCTTTATATGAAACCACCCTTTGACATAGCTGCCGATCTGGATACCCCGGTATCCACGTATCTGAAGCTGGCACCGCTCAAGCCCCGGTACCTGCTGGAGAGCGTCGAGGGTGGTGCCCATCTGGCCCGCTATTCGTTTCTCGGTTTCGGCGCAGCTGTTGACTTCCGGCTGGACAGTTCGGGGATGACGGTGGCCGGTGAGCGGCACGACCGACCAGCCGGGCGGGATGCGCTGCTCGCGGCGCTCCGGACCACCCTGGCCAGGGCCCCGCGCCTGGCCCCCGTGATTCCGGACCTGCCTTTCGCTGGAGGTCTGGTTGGTGTGGCCGGCTACGATCTGGTCCGCTACTTCGAGAAGCTGCCCCATCCGCCCGTCAATCCCAACAATCCTGTAGCCCCGGACGCCGCCTATCTGGCCGCTGAATCACTGCTGATATTCGACCACCTGACCCGGCGCATCGCGCTGCTCCACGCCGGCACGGAGGCCGAGCGTACGGAACTGCGGAGCAAGGTCATCGCACTGTTGCGCGGTGCGCTGCCTCCCGCGCCGCCCAAGGGGAGTCACACGCCGGCAAACCAGAGTTTCAGTGGCGACGAGTTCAAGCGGGCCGTGGCGGCCAGCAAGGCGTACATCACCACGGGTGATGTTTATCAGCTGGTGCTCTCGGTGCAGTTCACCGGCCGGCACACGCTCTCGCCGTTCGAGACCTACCGGGCCCTCCGGCTGCTCAATCCGTCGCCCTATATGTTCTTCGTGGATCTGGGCGATATCCAGGTGGCCGGGTCGTCCCCCGAGGCACTGGTGAAGCTGCGCCGCGGGCACGCTTCGCTCCGGCCCATCGCCGGGACGCGGCCCCGGGGCGCCACGCCGGAGCAGGATGTTGGTCATGAGAAGTCACTGCTCGCTGACGAGAAGGAAAACGCGGAGCACGTCATGCTGGTCGATCTGGCCCGTAACGATCTGGGTCGCGTGGCGTCGGCCGGTTCGGTTTACGTGGAGCCCTATCGCTGCATCGAGCGCTACAGCCACGTCATGCACATTGTGAGTGGCGTGCAGGGCGAGCTCGCCGTGGGCAAGGACGCCTTCGACCTGTTCGCCGCCGCTTTTCCGGCAGGCACGCTCGTCGGGGCACCAAAGGTCCGGGCCATGGAACTGATCGATGAACTCGAAACCGTGCGGCGGGGGCTCTATGCGGGCACCGTGGGCTACTTCGGCAGCAACGGTGACATGGACCAGGCCATCGCGATCCGCACCCTCATCTTCCGGGGCGAGACCTACCAGTACCAGGCCGGCGCCGGCATCGTCGCCGACAGCGTCCCCGAGGCAGAGTATCAGGAGGTACTGGCCAAGAGCGCCATCCTGCTCAAAGCCCTCGCCATGGCGGAGAAGGGCCTGTGAGCGCCCAGCGACCGCAACTGCTGCTGATCGACAACTACGATTCCTTCACCTACAACCTGGTGCAGGCCTTTCTCGTGCTCGGCGCGGACGTGCAGGTGTACCGGAATGACGAACTGACGGTGCCCGAGGCCCTCGCACTAAAGCCTACCCACCTGTGCATCTCGCCCGGACCGGGCCGCCCGGACGACGCCGGCGTCTCCCTGCAGATGCTGGCCGCCTTCGAGCGCCGCGTGCCAATTCTGGGCGTGTGTCTTGGCCATCAGTCCCTGGTGCAGCACTTCGGTGGCCGGATCGTCTCCGCCGACCGCCTGATGCATGGCAAGACCTCGATGATCGACCACGACGGGCGCACGATTTACGCCGGCTTGAGCCAGCCCTTCCAGGCTGGTCGTTACCATTCCCTGGCCGCCGAGGCTGCCAGCCTGCCGGCCGTGCTGGAAATCACGGCCCGCAGTGAGCGGGGCGAGATCATGGGTGTTCGGCACCGGGAGTTGCCCCTCGAGGGCGTGCAGTTTCATCCTGAGAGTGTGCTGACCCCGGAAGGTAACCGGCTGCTGGGCAATTTTCTGGGCTCGTTGGCAGGCATGCCCTCGAAGGCCTCCTGATCCCGATGGGCGGAATCACCACTACTCTTGAGCACCTGCTGGCGCGGATCGACCTGTCCGAGGCCGATGCAGCGGATTTACTGCGCGCACTGACGGACGAGAACCTGCCACCGGCAATGGCCGCTGCCCTGCTGGTCGCGCTGCGGGCCAAGGGGGAGACCGCGGCGGAAGTCCGGGGCTTCGCCACCGCCATGCGCGGTCTGGGCCGGCGCTTCGACCTGCCAACCGGGCTCCCCGCTGCCGACATCGTGGGCACCGGTGGCGACGGGTCGGGCAGCCTGAATCTCTCCACCGGTGCGGCGCTGCTCGCAGCGGCTTGCGGGTTGCCGATCGTCAAGCACGGCAACCGGTCCGTCTCATCGAAGTCGGGCAGTGCCGACGTGCTCGAAGCCCTCGGTATCCGCCTGCCGGCAGACCCGGCCGCCGCCCGCGCTCTCTTCGACGCCACTAACTTCACGTTTCTGTTCGCGCCGAACTTTCACCCTGCGATGAAAGCCATCGCGCCCGTGCGCCGGGCACTCGGGGTGCGGACGGTCTTCAACATCCTGGGTCCGCTGACGAATCCGGCGGCACCGCCCTTCGGCCTGATTGGCGCCTTCGATGTGCCCACGGCCCGGCTCCTGGCCAACACGCTGGCGGGGATGCCGATCCAGCGCTGTTTCGTCGTGCATGGCGAGCCGGGGTGGGACGAGGCGACGCCGGTTGGGCCCTTCACCCTCTTCGAGGTGCGGCCGGGCAGCGTCCGCCGGCAGCGGCGCGACCCGGCGCATTACGGTCTGCCCCGTTGCACGCCGGAGGATCTGGCCGGTGGGGACGCCGCAGAAAATGCGCGGGCCATCGAGGCCGTGCTGACCGGCCGGGATACGGGGCCCCACCGGGACGCGCTCGTGCTGGGCGCCGGCCTTGCCCTGGATCTGACGGGCCGGGCCCGCGGGCTCCGCCGTGGGATCGAACTGGCCCGCCGGACCCTCGCGAGCGGCGGCGGCACAGCGCTGCTTGAACGTCTGCGGGGCCTTAAGTCATGAGCAGCCGGGAGCCGAACTTTCTCGCGCGCATGGCGGCCAGTAGTCGCCTCCGGTCGGACGCTGCGGAAGCGCGCCGGCCCGCTGGCCCGCTGGCTGAGCGTGTGGGGCGACTACCACCCCCGCCTGCACTCAGCCTTTCCCCCCAGGGTTTCGACCTGATCGCCGAAGTGAAACGCCGGTCGCCGTCCGCCGGCAGTCTCGCGTCGGGTGCCCTGCAGATCGCGGCCCAGGCCCGCAACTACGTGCGGGGTGGCGCTGCCGCGCTGTCCGTGCTGACCGAGCCTGCCGAATTTGCCGGCGACCTCGCCCACCTGAAAGAGGTGGCAGCGGCTGCTGCCCCCGTGCCGGCCATGCGCAAGGACTTTCTGGTCTCGCCCTACCAGCTGCTTGAGGCCCGCGCGGCCGGCGCCGGTGGCGTGCTGCTTATCGCTGCCATCTTCGACGACCGGGAGTTGCGCGCGATGCTCCGGGCCACCCACCAGCTGGGCCTGTTTGCCCTGGTCGAGGTGTTCGATCAGGCCGATCTGGAGCGCACCGTGCCCGCCATTCGCGCTGCGGGTCCCGCCGTTGATGACGGGCGCTGCCGCACGCTGCTGGGCGTGAACTGCCGGGATTTGCGCACGCTGCAGGTGGACTTCGGGCGCTTTGCGGACCTCGCGCCCCACCTGCCCCGGGGCGTGCCCGCGGTGGCCGAGAGTGGCGTGGAGTCAGCAGGGCAGGCCGCGCGAGTGGCGGGCCTGGGCTATGACGTCGCTCTCGTCGGCACGGCCCTCATGCGGGCGTCGGACCCGGGGCGCCTGGCGACTGAACTGCTCGAAGCGGGCCGTGCCTCGGCCTTCGAGTCCCGCCGCACATCGGCCCCACATTGGGCACAACCGTGAGGGTCTTTGTGAAGATCTGTGGTCTCTCGACCCCCCGCGCCGTTGCAGCGGCCGTGAGTGCGGGTGCGGATGCCATCGGTTTTGTCTTTGCTGAATCTCCGCGGCAGGTCACGCCGAAACGTGCCAGAGAGCTCTGCGCTGCCGTGTCGCCCGTGATCATTCGCGTGGCTGTCATGCGTCACCCGGCAGCGGCGGACTGGCAGGGAGTGGCTGAGGAGTTCGAGCCGGACTGGCTGCAGACGGATGCGGAAGATTTCGGCGGGCTGGACGTGCCCGAGAGATTTGGCCGACTATCGGTGTATCGCGACACGCCGTCGCTGGACACCAGGGCAGTGCCGACCGACGAACCCGTGCTCTTCGAGGCCCCGGCCAGCGGGGCGGGTGCCCGGGCTGACTGGCAGCGGGCGGCGTCCCTGGCCACCGGCCGGCAACTAATCCTGGCCGGCGGGCTGACCCCGGACAATGTGGGTGAAGCCATTTCCACCGTCCGGCCCTGGGGCGTGGACGTGAGCAGCGGCGTTGAAGCGAAGCGCGGCGTGAAGGACCTGGGGCGGATTGCCGCCTTCCTTCAGGCGGTGCGGGAAGCAGAACAGGCACATCTCCATGCAGACTGAAGAACTCCTCCCGGCCCAGCGCGCGGATCTCCTGCGCCGCCTCGTGGCGGGCGAACTGCCCGACGCCCGGGGACGCTTCGGGCCCTTCGGCGGCCGTTATGCCCCGGAAACCCTGATGCCTGCGCTACAGCGGCTTGAAGAGGGCTTGCAGCGGTTTCTCAAGGACGCGGATTTTCAGGCGGAACTCGGGCGGGAACTGCGGGACTGGGTGGGCCGGCCTACGGCCCTCAGTCCGGCGCCGACGCTCAGCAGGCGCTGGGGTGCGACGGTCTATCTCAAGCGGGAAGACCTCGCCCACACCGGCGCCCACAAGATCAACAACGCGCTGGGCCAGGCGCTGCTGGCGAAACGCCTCGGTGCCCGGCGGATCATCGCGGAGACCGGCGCCGGCCAGCACGGGGTCGCCACGGCGGCAGCCTGCGCCCGGGTGGGCATCCCCTGCATCGTCTATATGGGTGCCGTGGACGTGCAGCGCCAGGCGCCCAACGTGGAACGCATGGTGCAGCTCGGTGCGGAAGTTGTGCCCGTGAAGAGCGGCGACCGGACCTTACGGGCGGCGATCGACGAGGCCTTCCGGGACTGGGTCTCCGATCCGAATGGCAGCTACTACCTGCTGGGCTCCGCAGTGGGTCCGCACCCTTACCCACTGCTGGTCCGGGAGCTCCAGTCCGTCATCGGCCGGGAGGCGCGCGCCCAGTTCATCGAACGCACCGGCGGCCTGCCCGATGCGGTGTTCGCCTGCGTGGGTGGAGGGTCGAACGCCATCGGCCTGTTTCATCCGCTGGTGGGCGATGCCTCAGTGGAGCTGATCGGTGTGGAAGCCGGCGGCCGCAGTGCGAAGCTGGGCGAGAACGCCGCGACCCTGGCCACGGGCCGGCCCGGCGTCCTCCACGGCACCTACTCCATGCTGCTGCAGGACAAGGAAGGACTCGTCCAGGAGACCCACTCGATCTCCGCCGGCCTCGACTATCCGGGGGTCGGTCCGGAGCACGCGCTGCTTCGGGCGATCGGCCGCGTGACCTATGTGAGCGCTACCGATGACGAAGCCCTGGATGCGCTCCGGGAATGCTGCTCGGCCGAGGGCATCCTGCCTGCTATCGAGACAGCCCATGCCTTTGCCGGCGCCCGGAAGTGGGCCGCGACTCATCCTGGCAAGACGCTCCTGATCGGCCTGTCCGGCCGGGGCGACAAGGACATGCCCACCTTGTCCCAGGTGTTCGGTGGCGCTAGGAAGATCCTGGCGGAGGCCGGCGAATGAACCCTCCCCAGCCAATCCGGGCGCGGGACAAGATCACCGCCGCCATTCGCAAGACCACCGCGGCCGGCGGCACAGCGTTGGTGCCCTACATTACGGCCGGCTATCCACAGAAGGACCGCTTCATTGCCACCCTCAAAGCCATCGCCCGGGAGGCAGACGTGGTGGAAGTGGGCGTGCCCTTCAGCGACCCGATGGCCGACGGGGTCACGATTCAGCGGGCGAGCCACACGGCGATTGCGGCGGGCGTGAACTTGCGCTGGATACTCCGGGAGCTGACGGCGGCGGGGCCCTTCGCGGCTCCCATCGTGCTGATGAGCTACCTGAACCCGCTGTTGAATCTGGGCTACAAGGAGCTGGCAGCTGCCTCAGTGCCTGCCGGGGTGTGCGGCTTCATTGTTCCCGACCTGCCCATCGAGGAGAGCGCGGATCTCGCCGCCGCACTGGACAACCAGGGCCTTGCGCTGATCCAGCTGGTGACGCCCGCGACGCCGGCCGGGCGCCTGAAAAGACTGTGTGCCGCCAGCCAGGGTTTCGTTTACGCCGTCACCGTGACCGGCATTACAGGCGGTGCGAAAGAACTGCCTGCCGAAGTGACGGGCTATCTCGATCGCGTGCGGGCCCTGGCCACCTTGCCCGTGTGCGCCGGCTTCGGCGTGCGCCGGGCGGAGCAGGTGCGCAATCTCGCCCCCCACACAGACGGCGTCGTGGTCGGCTCGGCGCTGGTCGAGCAGCTGGAAAGCGGTGGTGACCCGGTGGTCTTCCTGAAGGCGCTGCGCGCCTAGCGGGCCTCTGTGATTCCATTTCAGAACAGCCAACTGCGAGTGGTTGGCCGCGAAGACTTTATCGCCATCAAACTCTTTGCGCACGGTCCGCAGGACCGTATCGATGCCGAGCAGGCGCTGCTGGCGCTGGCCCGCCGCGGTTGTGCGGTGCGAGAAAGTGGCAGTCTGGGGGAGATTCAGGGCCCGGCTAACGACGGCTGGCGTCTGTACCTGATTGACGACGAGGGCGCCGACGCCGGGACACTCAGCGGCTGGGCGCGGACCGTGGTCTCACAGTAGATTTCCGGCGAACCTGGACGACTTATACTCGGCGCTCCCAACCCGGGGATATAGCCGTATGAACCTGGAGCAGTGGTCCTTTCTCGCCGAGATCGTCTCCTCGGTCGCGGTAGTCCTCTCGCTGTGCTTTCTCGCCTTCGAGTTCCGGGTCTACACCCGGCGGGCGCGGGAGGATGCCATGGATGTGGTCACCTCCCACCGGCACGGGCTGCTCGCCAGGCTGGCCGAGGATGGCGAGCTGGCCAGCATCGTGTGGAGGGGTTGCGCCGGAACGCCCCGCCTCGCGGCCCACGAGTGGGCGCGCTTCAGCTTCTATATGTACACCCTGGTTCTCGAATACGAGCGGACCTGGCTCAAGTCCAGAGCGGGAACTCTCGACGAGCACGTGATGGCCGCCTGGGATGAGGCCCTCGCGTGGTGGATCAGGTTCCCCGGCGTGCGCGCCTGGTGGCGCGGTGCTCCGCCCGGTTACCACGCCGACTTCAGGATCTACGTCGAGGCTGCACTGGGCAAGGTCGCCGCTGACCCGGTTACTGCTGCGGCCGTAGCCGAGGCGTTCCGCGCGGCGGAAGGCCGCGCCGAGCGCCATCGGGCGATGAGCTGGGCGCAGCGGCGGTCGCGGGTGCGCTGACATCGCCTGCTCGGGGCGGGCTGGCTACCAACAGGTACTTTGAATCGCCTATCCACCGGACCGACACGCCCGCCTCGCGCCTCCCGCCTCCCGGGCCTGGGTGTACTCCAGCGCTTTCGGCATGAAATCGAGGGAGGTGACGTCCCAGCCCTTCTTCGCGAGAAAGGTGTTTTTTTCGTGGGTGGTCATGGCGGTGATCCGGTGACGAGGAACTTCGATCCTCGCCCAAACCAGAGCCGCTAGAAGCCGTATCCCAGTTCGAATCCGGCGTATATGCCATCGCTGTCGCTGTCGCTGTCGCGACGATAACCCGCCTTCAGCCCCACGGACCAGGGCCGGGACTCGGGTTTCAGGATCAGCACGAGGCCCAGCGCCCGGGACCGGCTTTCATCGTTGCCCCCGACCACCACCTCGCCACCGAGAGACTTTTCCGGCGACAGGTCGTGCAGCAGCCTGCCACGCAGCCACCAGCCGCGCTCCGCGCTGGTAACGGACGCGATCCCGTTCCCACGCCAGCCGGGAGCAAGTTCCTGCTCGCCCTGGACGTCCAGCTTGAGGCCGGTCTGGCCGCCGCGCGCCTTCGCGGAAGGATCATCGGGACTCAGGTCGGTATCAGTGTGACGCAGGCCGAGGTAGGCAGACGCCCACCCTCCCGGTAGCGGGGTGCCGTAGCCCAGCGCCGCCTCTACGCCGTAGGCCCTGGCCTTGGTCAACGGGCCCGTGCCGCTGCCGTACTCGTAGCCGTAGGCGTCAAACCAGTAGCGCTGGAGCCAGCCCCGGCCCCCTGCGCGCCCGGGAGCTGGCAGCACGGCTCCCAGGTAACTGTAGTAGGCCCCCTCGCTGGCTTCCGCCCCGGCGAGTGCAAGACGTTCCCCTGCGGCCGCGAACGCGGGCAGCAGCAGGATGCCCAGTGCCAGCCCGATGCCGTGACGCTTCATGCCGACAACCTGTACAGGTAGATTGGGGAGGCGCGGGTTTCCAGAATCTGCTCGTCGGCGATATCGCCGCTGACTTCCAGTGCGCCGTTAACCGTGACCTCCTCCGCACTAAGGCGCGCCGCCAGTGGCAGCGCACGCATTGCCACCACCGTCCGGGTCCGGGTGGCAGGGTCAGCATTTGAGATGAAGCCGACGCCTGCCTGAGCGCCTTCATCAGAACCACGGTACAGCAGCGGCGCCCAGCCCTGGGGCGAAGGAGTGGGTGCCGTGCTGCGCGGGACGCCGCGGAGTACTGCTCCCAGCCGCTCCAGTGGCGTATCGACGCGGTCTGTCAGGCCATTGAGGCCCCACTGCAGGTCCGAGCCGAACAGGAAGAGTTCGAGCTGGTCGCGGCCGCCCTCCAGATCGTCCCAGCGCAGCCGGCATCCGGCCGCGTCCGGCGTGGCGTGGGACTGGGGTTCGGGATGCGCAAGATCCTGCACCGTCACGAAGATCGGCAACCATCCGGTCGGCAAAAGCAATTCGGCGCAAAACTCATCACCAATGCTGGCGTCCTTCGCGGGAGGCCCCGAAATTCGCAGCCCGTCGGATGAAACATCGATTGCCAGTCCGAGCATCGCGCCTTGTTCAGTCTGTACGCGAACGGGAACAGGCAGGTGGAAGCGATATTCGTGCCGCCGGAACGAGGCCAGTCGAAGGGCGAAGCGGATTGCGGCGACTGCGATTACCACAGTCAGGGCTGCCCAAAGTACGTTCGCCACCAGGGCCTCGGTCGGCAATCCACCGCCCCGGAGCTGAAAAAGTATTCCCGTGGGGATTGCGATGGCATTCAAGCCGAGCACCATGTATTGGGGCCACAGGTTGCGCCGGGTAGCGTCCGCCTGCCCCATCTCCTTTGGCGTCACGGCGAAGCGGAGCCTACGCATGAAGAAGCCAAAGGTTGCCGTGATGAACACGGCGAACCGTAGCATGTTGTATTGCTCCGTGAGGATCGTGCGCCCGTAGCCGCGGGAAACCTCCTCGAACGCCCAGAAAGTGAGCAGGTAGTAGGGCACGAACCGCAGGAGAAATTCTGCGTTGACTTCAGCGATGGGCATGAGGCCCGTGGTTAGCACGACGACGGGAGCGAGGAAGAACAGGGCACGCTGCCAGCCCTCGAAATAGGCCAGCATCGTGGCCAGGTAGGCCAGGCGCTGCGGTAGCGACAGACCTGATGTGAAGAGCACTCCTTCCTGTCGCCAGACCTGCATGGCGCCCTGCCCCCAGCGAAGGCGCTGCCTGAAGAAGGGCATAGCCGTTGCCGGAGCCAGGCCGAAGGCCAGCGAGTGCCCGTAGTACACCGAGCGCCAGCCCCGCTTGTGCAGCCGTATGGAGGTGTGGATGTCCTCCGTCACCGACCCCGTGGCGAATCCACCGATGTCGTCGAGGGCCTTGCGGCGAATGACAGCGCAACTGCCGCAGAAGAAAGCCGCGTTCCACCGGTCCTTGCCGGCCTGGATCACCCGGAAGAACAGCGTCTGCTCGGTCCAGACACTGGAATTCTGGGCGTCTAGGCGGTGCTGGAACGAATCGAGATTGTAGAAATCCTGGGGCGTCTGGACGAAAGCCACCCGGCTGTCAGTGAAGAACCCGAGCGTCTCCTGGAGGAACCCGGGAGCAGGGGCGTGGTCGGCATCGAAGATGGCGATAAATTCCGCCGACGTGTGGTCGAGCGCATTGTTCAGGTTGCCGGCCTTGGCGTGGGAATTCTCGGTGCGCGCCAGGTAGCGGCAGCCGATGTCCTCTGCCAGCAACCGCATCTCCGGCCGGTTGCCATCATCGAGCAGCCAGACCTCCGTGGCGTACTCCATCCGCTGGGCAGAACGGAGCGTACGGCGGACGATATCCACGGACTCGTTGATCGTCGGCACGAAGACAGCCACGCCCGAGTGTGCCGGGACCGGCAGGGGGACGCGCCGGCTCAGGCGCCAGCACATGAAGACCGACAGCACTGCGCAAATGAAGCCGAAGAGCTCGGCTGCGTACATCAGCACAGAAAAGACAGGCGCCCCGGGATTGAAACTGGTCGGTCGCCAGCTTAAGTACCAGATTCCAACCACGATAAAAAGCGCTACGACCGCCTTCTGGCCCGCCGACAATTCGGCATTGGCGGTCGCTCCGCGGAGGGGCACTGCATCTGTTTCGCCGACGGTCACCTGGAATCCCCACTGCCCAGCCGAGAGGCTGTCGTAACAAGGCAATGAAGACTTTAGTTACACCCCCGCTCGCGTGCGGGTATCACGTCCCACTTCGCACCGATGGTTCCCGCCAGTACCGCGACCTGGCTCACAAAGCGCCGCCCCTCAGTCCCGCCACTCCACCTCGTAACCCAGACCCAGGCGGAGCAGCCGCTGCAGAAGCGCCTCGTAGGACACGCCGCCATTGCGGGCAGCTTCGGCAAAGTCCTCGTCCTTGCTGAGGTTTGGAGTGCAGTTCGCCTCCAGCAGGTACATCCGGCCAGCGGGGCGCTGGCGGTGGGCTAGGTCAGGGCGTCAGACGCGGTGCGCTGACATCGCCTGCTCGGGGCGGGCTGGCTACCAATGGGCGGCGAACGAGCCGCCGGGCCCGGCCCTGGGCCGGAGCCCTGATCCTGGTCAAAGCTCTGTCTCCGGATAACCTGCCTCACGTTGATGCCGGATCGCCAGAATCAGGACGGCGTCGTGGGCTTGTTCAAAGCTGTAAAGCGCTACATACCCGGAGCGACCACGCGAGATGACCAGTTCGTGCAACCCGGACTCGACCGGGCGGCCAATCAATGGGTGACGCCCGAGCACGAGCACTGCTTCTTCAATCAGATCGAGCGTCGCTCCTGCAGCCCGAGGGTCGCTGTCCAGCAGGAAATCTCCGAGTCGCTCCAGGTCTCGAAGTGCCTGTGAGGAGTAGATCAGTCGCGCCAAGATTTCGCCTTCGGTCTGGTGAGCTCTTTTCCAGCCAGACGACTGCGCAGATAGGTGTGTACTTCACCCGCAGCGTAACCCTTGCCACTCTTCAGCATTGAGCTTCTTGCCCTTGTGGCTTCCGCGACAAAATGCGCACGGGTCTCTGCTGTGATTGCAGCCTGCTCAATGGCGCTCACCATGAAGGCGTGGGGAGTGATCCCCTGCTTCTTTGCGGCCATGATTGCACGCTGCTTGATCTCGGCAGGTAACTTGAGTGATGTGGTGGCCATGAATCTGCCCAGCGGGTATAGGTGCTAACAAGGTAACACCTGGGTGGGGCTGGATTCAACGGAGGACTCCGTCGCCGACCGGTTCCTGAAGGGAAACGGCAGATCCGGGGCCGGTCATCTGCTTGCTGGGACTTGCTGCCAGCCAGTACTCAGGTTGGCTGACTGAAGGCGTCGAACGTGGCCGCGTCGACCGGGCGGCTGAACAGGTAGCCCTGGCCGACATCGCAGCCCATCGCCACCAGCGCCTGGCGCATCTCTTCCGTCTCGATGCCCTCCGCAACGACTTCCAGCCCCATCGCATGGCCCAGCTGGATAATGGACTCCACCAGCCGCCGGTCCTTCTCGCTGTGATCGATGTTCTGGACGAACGACTTGTCGATCTTCAGTTCGTCCGCCGGCAGGTTCTTCAGGTAGGCCAGGCTCGAGTACCCGGTACCGAAGTCATCGATCGACACCCTGACACCGCAGGACCGCAGCTGATGCAGGCGCCGTGTGCTGGCATCGGGGTCCAGCATCAGGGCGGTCTCCGTGATCTCCAGCACCAGCCGGTCCATTGGGAAGTTCCAGATGCTGCTCACGTCGGCAATGAGCTCACCGAGGTCTGCATCGGCCAGGTTGGTCGGTGAGGCATTCACCGAGATGGTGAACCCGGGCCAGCGCTGAACCCACGCCGCCGCCTGGCGCATGCTGGTATTGAGGACGAAGCGCAGCAGAGTCCGGGCGCTGTCGGTCCCCTCCATGGCCGGGATGAACTGCAGCGGCGAGATCAGGCCCCGTTCCGGGTGTCGCCACCGGGCCAGGGCCTCGGCGCCGCTCAGCGCACCGCTGGCCAGATTGACCTTGGGCTGGAAATGCAGCTCGAACTCCCCCCGGTGCAGCGCATCGTCGACCTCAAACCAGGCCGACTGGGCCGTGGATTCGGCGCTTTCCAGGGCGGCCGAGTAGGCCACATGCGGCCTGTCACTGCGCGCGGCCTCCCGGATCGCTACCTCGCACTGCCGGAGCAGCTCGCCCGCCGTCGAGGCGATCGCAGGCAGGAAGGACACGCCCGCCCGGGCCCGGAGCCGGGCCCGCCCCTCGGCGACCTCGACCGACTCGGACGCCACGCGAATCGCCTTCTCGGCCGCCAGTACGGCGTGCCCGGCGTGGAGCGGGTTGCACACGAGCAGGCCGAACACCCCGCTGGCCAGGGCGACGATGCGGTCCTGGGGCCTGCGGATGGCCGCCATCCGCTCGGCGACCCGCGCGAGAACCTCGTCACCCGCGGAATAGCCGAGTGACTTGTTGACTTCCCCCACGCCATCGAGCCGCAGGAGGACCAGTGCAATCTCCTTCACCCCGCGTTGCGCGCGCAGATCGTCGATCTCGCGCAGCAGTTGCGAGTAGCCACCTCTGGCGGTTGCACCAGGCATGGCACCTTCGCCTAGGCGAAGTAGTCCTTGGGATCCAGGCCGTAGGCGCCGGGCTCCAGGCCGGAGACGATCCACCGGGCGCCGGGATCTGTGGCGTTGTCGGGGACCTTCCGGAGGTCGAGCGTGGCGTGGGAAGGCCGGGGCTTCTTGCTGGCGTCAAGGACCAGCATGACCTTGGGCCGCAGCCGCCGGATCCGGTTCTGTTCGATGACGATGGCAACTTCACCGGTGTTCAGTTCCACCAGCGAGCCGGAGGGAAACATGCCGAGCGCCTGCACGAACTGCTCCACCAGCTCGCGCTGGTAGGCAGTTCCCGCGAGACCGTTCAGCTCCCGGATGGCGTCATAGGGGGACTTGGCAGGGGCGTAGGGGCGCTTGGTGGTCATCGCATCGAACGAATCGATCAGGCCGGCGATGCGGCCGAAGACCGGGATGTCCGCGCCCGCGAGGCCCTTGGGGTACCCGGAGCCGTCGTGCCGCTCGTGGTGACAGTCGATCATCGCGATCACGTCTGCATTGACCCCCGGCGTGGTGCGCACCAGCTTGGCGCCGACGGCGACGTGCTCCTCCACGATGCGCCGTTCGCCGTCTTCAAGCGGCCCCTGCTTCTGGAGAATTTCCTCGGGAATCTGCGCCTTTCCCAGGTCCAGCAGCAGCCCACCCATGGCCAGGGTGTCCAGGCCCGTCCTGTCGAAACCGAGGTGACGGCCCAGGATGACCGCCCACACTGACGTCGCGAGGGAGTGATGGTAGGCGTAGGCATCCCGCTTGCGCAGCTGCACGAGCCAGGCCATGGCGTCCTGGTTGCGCATGACGCTGTCGATCATGGGCGAGATCGCCACCTTCAGCTTCGCTGAATCCAGCCCGTCGCCCTTGCGCAGCTGGCCCAGCACTTCGTTCAGCACCGTCGCAGCGGTATCGTAGGCAACCGTTGCCTGTCGCGCCTCGACGTGGGTGGGCACTGCGTTCCGGTACTGCTTCGAGAGGAATCTTGCCGCCAGCGCACCGGAACGATCCAGCTGTGCGATGGCGTCGAACAATCGCCACCACAGGCTTGGTGGCTTGGCATGGACCCGGCGGTTGACTGGCTTCGCGAGGGACGACGAGTACTTTTCCTTCTGCTCCCGGGCTGCGAGTACCTTGGCCTCGGAGACAGCGCTGCGGCCAACGTCAACGTAGACGTGCCGGCAGAACTGGCGAAGCTGCCTGAGGTCCTTGTCGTCCTGGATTGCGAAGCCCTGGAACAGGAATGGCGTTTCCAGCCACGGCCGGTCGAGCTGGGACACGTACATCCCGTGTTCCAGGTCCGCGGTGGCCACTTTCAGACGCTTTTCGGGCATAGGAGGAAGCAACGCTGCACCGGCAGGCCCGGTAACCGTTGTCCATAATATGGTTCACGCCCGTGGATTGAGGGGTAAGGGGGTCACACTTCGTGGCTGGAACAGGGCATTGTCCCATCCAGGCCGCTACTGGGCAGCCTGGATGTGATGCCGGTCACGCGCGTCAGCCTGGCCTTTGCGAAGCCGTGCAACCTCTCGATCTCCTCGTCCAGGTCCGCAATGGCGCAGGCCGACGTGCAGCGACGGGCGAGCTTGCTCACGATCTCCGGCGGTGGACACCCGAACACCGGCCGAGCGCCATCGGGTGATGAGCTGGGCACAGCGGCGGTCGGGTGCGAGTGGTGGCCTGCCTCGAGGACCCGCTGGTCATTAAGAAGATCCTGGAACATCTCGCCAGGAGCGGGTCCGCCACCGCGGGCGTTGTGTGGCGCGGCGCTTATGCCGTCTCTGACAAGGTCAACGTGGGCTTCAGCTACTTCATCAACACCTTCGACCAGGATGTGGGTACCGAGCAGGACTACGACCGGCTCCAGCTGGACCTGAACGTCGCTTATTGATTACTGGACCAGGGGAAGGGGGCGGCATCCGACGATGCCGCCCCTTTTTCTTGTGCGAACCGGAATCATCGGGGACGACGAGAGTACCGAGCGGCAAGTCGGTCTGGTCGCGCCGGGCACCCCGCGTGCGGAGCGTGCAGCCCATTACCGACGCGCGCGTCCACCCGTCCTCGCTGGAACGCCACTGGTCGGCGCCTTCGTTGGCATGGCGGAATTGTGAGGGCCATCACAAACGCCGGCCCCAGGCATGGGCAACCGTGCTCTCGACGTATACCCATCAAGTATCTGATATTAATAGCCTTTCACCCCCGTGTGGCAGGAGGGTAAGGCCGCCTCCCAACCCGCCCCAATGCCCGGTCGCCGCGCCAAACCGGCTACCCGGTGTGAAGCCCGACAACATTTTCCCCTGGCCGAGTGCGTACGTTCGCACCCATCTGAGACACGGAACGAACACGCCATGCCTCGTCCTCACTACAACCAACGCGGCTTCACGCTTACCGAGCTGCTAACCGCACTCGCGGTGGCAGCCATTGGACTGTCCCTGGCGGCCCCTGGCTTCCAGGAACTGACAAGCAGCAGCCGGCGCACGACCTCAATCAACTCCCTCGTCTCAACCCTGCATCGCGCCAGGAGCGAAGCCGTGACGCGGAACCAGCAGGTGACGGTTTGCCCCAGTGACAACGGGACCAGCTGCGTGGATGGGGCAGCCTGGAACGACGGCTGGATCGCCTTTCCGGACCCCGACCAGGATCGACAGGTGAGCGGGGACGAGCAGGTGCTGGTGGCCGGGCCGGGCGTCCAGCGCCTGAATATCGACAGCGAGGAGTTTGGCGACTTCATCGTCTTCCGTCCCAGTGGTCGCATCATGGTGAATAACGTTGCCGAGAACTCGGGCCAGTTCACGTTCTGCGACGACGGCGGCGCAGGCAAGGCGAGAGTTGCAATCATTGAAGCGAGTGGCCATCCCAGGCTGTCGGAAGTCCAGTTCGACGGTGCGGCCCCCAACTGTCCGGATGCAGGGTGAGGACTCGGGTCGTGAGGCATGCCAACTGTCATCCCGGTCTCCAGCGCGGTTTTGGCCTCATCGAGGTTCTGATTACCATGCTGGTGCTGGCCGTAGGAATGCTAGCTGCAGCTTCGCTTGAGCTGTTCTCAAAACGATCCAATTTCGACGCGGCCCAGCGCACCGCTGCCGCAAACCTTGCCCAGGATCTGCTCGAGCGGATGCGGAGCAATCCGGAGGGCCTGATTGACTATATCCCCGCCGCAGAAATCGGCGGCGGCACACTCGGCAACGCCCCACCCAGCGATTGTGGTGACCCGGTCACCGCCTGCAATGCGACGGACGTGGCGAACTTTGACCTGTGGCAGTGGGAGCAGGCCGTCGACGGCGCAATGGAGCAGACCGACGGCGTGGCGACCGGCGGCCTCGCGCAGCCAACCGCTTGCATCGCGGGCCCCCTCGCCGGCGGCACGGGCAACTACGAAGTGGCCATTGCCTGGCGTGGCATGAACGAGACCACGGATCCGGACGTGGACGATTGTGGGGCCGGCAGTGGCAAATACGGTGACAACGACACTTACCGTCGCGTGCTGGTGATCCGGACATTTATAAATGCAACGTGAGCACGCCATGATCCGGTCGAATCCCCCGGCGCCCCGCAGGCACGCCGGCTTCTCGCTGATCGAGCTGATGATCGCCATGGTGCTCGGCATCATCCTCACCGCGGGCGTGGTCACGCTCTTTGTCCATAGCCGGCAGAGCTTCAGTCAGGATGAGAGCGTCGCCCGGATGCAAGACGAGGGGCGTTATGCGCTGCAGGAGATCGCCCGGGACCTGCAGATGGCGGGCTACGTTGGCGAGCCTCTGCTGCCCGTCGCCATATCGCTTGATCCAACCCTCGCCATCGACGAAGACTGCGGCGACCCCGGCCAGGCGAACTGGATCTACAACCTCACCGACGCCGTGACCGGCGACATTAATACGCTGACATCCGTGGATAACGCGGACGGCGGAGCGGCTGCCGCCGAATTCTCCTGCATCGACGGTGGAGAACTGGTAGTCGATACGGACGTCGTCGGCGTCAAGCGCATCGCCGGCAACGCCCTCGCTCCGGCGGACATCGAAGCTGGCAATGTGTACCTGCGCTCCAACAACACGCTGGGCATTTTCTACCAGGACCCGCCCAGCGTGACGCCGGTGCCTGCGCCATTTAATGACTGGGAATACCGGCCCCGGATCTATTTCATACGCAGCTACAGCAATGTGGCAGGGGACGGCATCCCCTCACTGTGCCGCAAGGTACTGGTCGGGGGCGGCACGCCGACGATGAACACCGAATGCATTGCCCAGGGCATCGAGGACCTCCAGGTCGAGTACGGCCTGGACACCAACGGGGATGGCAGCGCCAATCGCTATCTGACCAACCCCACGCTTGCCGAGCTCCAGCAGGCCGTATCTGCCCGGGTGTACCTGCGGGCGCGAACCCTGGTCGAGGACCGGCGCTATACCGACAACCGCACGTACACCATCAGCAATGCCCCGGTCGCTACTCCCGCCGACAACTTTCACCGGCGCGTGTACTCGACGACGGTCACGATCCACAACCTTCGAAACATGCAGCGACTGGGAATCTGAGCAATGCATACCAACCTGAAGAGACAACGGGGCGGATCCCTGCTCGTCACCGTCATCTTCATGCTGCTGCTGGGCATGATGGGCATGATCGGCATGCAGACCAGCCGCCTGCAGTTGCGCATGGCCAACAACGTCGAGGTCAAGGCCAATGCCGAGCAGGCCGCTCAGGCGCTTGTTGATGCCGTGGCCGCCAACCCGGCCATGACGCCGATCATCGGCGGTGTGGGCTACACCCTCTGCACGCCCGGCGGCCCCGACTGTGATGACGAAAGCCTCTACATGCCGGCCGGGGACCTCGACGCCGAGGTTGATGCCGGACATCTCTCGGGCAGCGCAGTCGTAACCTCGCCACCCAACAGCCCACCCCCGCGCGGCATGGGCTTCAGTGCCGACAAGTTCGCGGGTTCTGGGTTTCGGGTGACATCGGACTTTGACCGGGCGGACGACGGACTCGGCCGCGCCACCATTTCCCAGGGCCTCGTCGTTATCACTCCCATTCTCTGACACCTCCAGCGGGACACCACGCATATGTTCACCCGACAGAATGTTCTCGCCACTGCGGTGGCCGCGCTCCTGACCCTCAGTCCAGGAGTCGGGCATGCCGATGACACTGACATCTACGTCAACAATGGTTCGCTTGCCCCCGGCAGCGAGCCCATGGTGATGTTCAGCCTGGATTACCGGCCAAACCTCGGTTCGACGGCCTGCAAGGGCAATGAGTGCGCTTCACTCATTGCCGAGGGCTACTTGCCAGTTAAGGCGTCCTACACGTTCTTTGACGTGCTGCGCGCCGTATTGAAGAAGGTCATGGATCCGCTCGAAGGCGTCAAGGTTGGTCTGATGATCAACCACGACAACAAGAACAACTGCGCCAACAAGGTTCAGGCAAACTGCTCCAACGGCGGCTACATCGCCCGTGGCTTCAAGCTGTTCGAAGTGGGTGATGCCAATGGCGCCAAGGCTGAGTTCCACGCCATCCTGGCGGCCTTGCCCGTACCCCAGGGCAACCTGAGTCACTCTTACCAGGGCAAGGAGCTGTTCTTCGAGTTCTACCGCTACCTGACGGGGCAAGGGGTCTACAACGGCCACGTGGGCTTTACGGACTTCGCCAGTCCGCCCAACACCAACCTGAACGTGGACGGGCCCGCCTACGACTGGGATGCGTCCATCGAGAATGCGGCCAAGACCAAATACATGACGCCGATCTCCACCCTGGCCACCTGCGCCAAGGTCTACACCACCAATTTCATGTTCCTGGTGTCGAACCAGGAGGCCGATTCGGACACCGAGATCAAGAAAACCGTTGCCAACGGTGGCATGGGCCTGACGGGCAACCCGACGTTCCCCACCGTCATCGAGTGGCTCAATGACGTGGACCTGGCTGACGGCGCCCACGGCACCGTGCCCAACCTGCCCGGCAAGATCAACGTGACGTCGTACTTCGTTGTCGATCCCACCAAGATCAACACGACCACCACGGCTTATGCGCAGGCGGGGGGTACAGGCGTGCCCCTGCCGCTGGACTCGGATCCCGGGAAGCTGATTGCCACCCTGCAGGACATCTTCCGGCAGATCCTGAGCGTGTCCACCACCTTCGTTGCGGCCTCCGTCCCGGTCAACGTGTTCAACCGCGCCGAGATCATCAATAACATCTATATCGCCCTCTTCAAGGCTGACGAAGATGCCAAGCCCCAGTGGCCGGGCAACGTGAAGAAGTTCAAGATCTCCAGCCTGAGTGCGGATGACCCCTACCTGGTGGATGCTGACGGTGACTCGGCCATTGCCGCAGATGGCCGCATCGCCTTCGACGCCCTGTCGTTCTGGACCGTGCCAGCCACGCTGCCACCACCAGACGCCGCTGCCGGCGAAGTCGCAGGCAAGGATGGACGCACCGTGGAGCGTGGTGGCGCGGGCCAGAAGCTGCCCGGCTTCACCAGCGGCACTCCTGGGGCACTCAACAGTGCCACGGGCGCACGGCAACTCTTCTACGACACTTCCGGCGGCACACTGGCGGCTCTGAACTCGGTCGCGGCCACCGCCGGTGCCCTGCAGGCCAGCCTGGGCGCCGCGAGCGTGGCCGCCTCGCAGACCATGATTGCCTGGGCCCGCGGACAGGATGTGGACGACCTGGATGGCGACAGCAACCTGACCGAGCCCCGCCAGTGGCTCGTGGGCGACCTGCTGCACTCCCGGCCGCTGCCCATCAATTACGGCGCCCGCGATGGCTACACCAAGGCCAATCCGGCCATCTTCATCGCGGCCGGATCGAACAACGGCTTCCTGCACTTCTTCCGGAACACGACGACCGCTGGCGCCGAAAGCGGTGCCGAGGTGTGGGGCTTCATGCCGCAGGCAGTCATGAACAAGGTGCCCGTGCTACGCACCAATGCAACGGGGGTCAAGCACCCGATCCTGGTCGACGGGTCCCCGGTTTCCTATCTGGGAGACACGAACTCCAATGGCAGCATCGATACGGGCGAGGATGCCTGGCTGTTCTTCGGCCTGCGCCGGGGCGGGACGCAGTACTACGGCCTCGATGTCAGCAATCCGACCAGTCCTTCCCTGCTCTGGACCATCAGCAAGTCGGGGAACTTCGCCGACCTGGGCCAGACCTTTTCGGATCCCCGCGTGATCCAGGTCGCCACCTCGTCCGGCACCGTTCCGGCCCTGATCTTTGGCGGCGGCTTCGACACCAACAAGGACGCCGATGCCATGGGTACCGACGACAGCGTCGGCAAGGGCCTGTACATCGTCAACGCAGAGACCGGAGCCCTCATCTGGAAGGCCGTCGGCGGCTCGGGCGCCGACTCGGCCACGGTGTTCACCCACGAGGACCTGCTGGACAGCATCCCGTCCGCCGTTTCGGTGGTCGATTCCGACGGCGACGGCGTGCAGGACCGCGCCTACGTCGGGGATACGGGCGGCAACGTCTGGCGTGCCGACTTCAACGGACCGGACACCACCGAGTGGCAGCTGACCAAGCTGGCCACACTGGGCCGGCATGCTCCGGCCGCAGGCGGCAAGGCCGATGACCGCCGCTTCTTCCACCGGCCGGACATTGTCCAGTCCCTCGACGAAGACGGGCCTTTTGATGCCGTCATCATCGGCAGTGGCGACCGCGAGGATCCCCTCGACAAGGGTGGCGTAACAGCTAACTGGGCCTTCATGATCAAGGATCGCAATGTGGGCGCGGGCTCCGGAGCCGATAGCGACCTCGTCCTGGCAGACCTGGGGGACGTCACCAACACCTGCGTGGCGCCGGGCGAAACCTGCAGCGCCGCCCTGACCGACGGCTGGGCCCTCAAGCTGGACACGGCCGGGGAGAAATCACTGGCTACGGCCACCACGATCAGCAACACCGTGTACTTCACGACCTACGTGCCCGGCGGACAGTCGGCAGAGGGCAGCTGCGGCCCCAAGGAAGGCACGGGCCGTCTGTATGCCGTTTCGATCTTCGATGCCTCTGCCCGCCGCAACTATGACGTGACCACCGAAGTGAATGATCGGTACACCGAGCTCGACTCGCAGGGCATTCCTGCCGAGGTGGTCTCGCTGCCCCCGAACTCGATCCTGCGGCCAGACCTCAACGTGGAGCAGACCGGTGCTCCGACGCGCTTTGAGACGTATTGGTACCAGGCCGAGGACGGCGACCTGTAGTCGTGATGATGCTGACCCTGGAGCAAGCCATGCACATGTCCCGAATCCTGCAAAACCGGCCGCGAGCCGCCGGTTTTACCCTGGTGGAGTTGATGATCGTACTGTTGATCATCAGCATTCTGGCTGCAGTGGGCTATCCCTCGTACGGGCAGTACATTGTCCGGAGCAATCAGAAGGCGGCTGCCAGTGCCCTTTACCGCCTCGCTGACCGCCAGGAACAGTTCTTCCTGGACAACAAATCCTATGCCGACAGTCTGACGACGCTTGGGTACGCCGCCGACGTGATAGGCCTCGACCGGGATGGCCAGTTCACCGACAGCAACGCAGAAGACATCATCTACACTCTGACGATGACGGATCCCGGCGCCACCACCTACCAGCTTGAGGCGGATCCCGAAGGCACGCAGGCTGAGCGGGACGGCGCCTGCGGGACGTTCACCCTGGACGACAGCGGCAATCGCGGCGCGAGCGGCGGCGGCGACAACTGCTGGTAGCTGGCACCGCGTCGGTAACCCGCCATGGCATCGTGGCCTTTGTTCTGGCCTAGACTCCCATACTCTCCTTGACGGATAACTGTACGGTACTGTTTGCGCTGAGGTAAACATAGGGTCCGGCTAACCACGGCTGGCTACCAGCAGGTACTTTGAATCGCCTATCCTCCGTTCGTAGACCCGCAGAATCTGATGAACCCCGGCGCGCTTGGCTTGTAGGAGCGCCATCGGGTGCGACCCCCTCGACCAATCCCTGTCCGGCTCCATGGCATCCACCTCGCCCTGCTATCATTGCTAGCAAGGACAACTGCCGGGAGCGTGATGTGGCACAGCTTATAGTCAGAAATCTGTCCGAGGAACGGGTCAGGGCATTGAAGCAGCGCGCGGGCAAGCACAATCGGAGTGCCGAGCAGGAGCATCGGGAGATCCTGCAGGCGGCATTGCGCAGCTCGCGGCGGCGCAGCCTGGCGGACGTGCTGGGTACCATGCCGAACGTGGGGGACGACCGGGATTTTCTCCGGAAGCAATCCGACCGGCGAGGGTGACCGTGTACCTGGTTGATACCGACGTGATCAGCGAAGCACGCAAGGGTGAACGCGCCAATGCGGGTGTCAGCTCGGCGTCTTCAGGAAGGTCTCCACAGTCCCGGTGCGCTTCATGGTCAGCGGTTGTCCGCGCCGGTCCAGGGCCTTGCCCATGGCCACCCGGACCCAGCCCTCGCTGACGCAGTACTCTTCCACGTCGAACCGCTCCTTGCCGTTCAGGCGGATGCCGATGCCCCGGGCCAGGAGCGCTTCGTCGTAGAAGGGGCTTCGGGGGTCGGTGCTCAGGCGGTCGGGCAATAACTCGGTCACGGTGGCTTTCATTGGCTCGGGACGGCCGCCATGTTACCAGCATCGATTCTCCGGACCAGGCACGGAGTGGGCTGCGCTACTGCCCGCTCCTGCGCCGCAGGCGCTCAGTCATGACCCGCATCAGTTGCAGGGCGAATTTCGGCGTCTGTTCGATCAGCCGCAGGAAGCGCTTCTCGCCGATTGCGGCAAGCTTGCAGTCGGTAGCGGCTATCGCCGCCGCGCTTCGGGGTCCTGAATCGATGAGGGCCATTTCCCCAAAAATCTCACCGGCACTGAGCCGGTCGACCACAGCGCCATCGAAGTGGATTTCGACGGTCCCCTCGACGATTACGAACATGCAATCGCCGGGATCACCCTTCCGGAAGATGGGGGTGCCAGAACTGAAGGAGCGAACGTCCGGCTCCCGGCTGAAGATGTCAAAGGAGGTCATGAAAACTTTCCCGATTGTTACCAAACAGTGACGCTACCCATGCAATATTGCGATTCCGTGAATATCCGACTGGCTGTCGGTAAACGCCTGGGCACGCTATCAGCTCTCAAGAGGTACTTTGGATGGCATATCCTCGGGCATCGCAAGCAACAATACAGAGGTCCCCGTGATGGCAACCCCCGTTTCTTCCCGCGTGCGCGCCCGTTGGCGCCTGGCCCTGGTCGCAACCGGCCTGCTTTCCCTGTCCACCGCCCTCGCCGGGGGCCACAAGGCGATCGGCGCGCGCGTCGAACCGGCAGTGCCGGACGAGGTGCGCACGGGCGTGACTGCCCTGGTTGAGGAAACCGCCAACCGCTGGAACTCCCAGGACTACGCCACCCTGCTCGGGCTGTGGGACCCGGCAGAGGCCTACCCCACCTACCTCGCCGAGGAGCAGGCCGAGTGGTTTGTGGGCTGGGACCGTCTGCGGGGCTATCTCGACCCGCCACGGCCGGTGCCGGTCATCGAGGCGATCCGGATGTTTGCCGAAGATGTTCGCGTCAAGCAGATCGCGCCGGATCTTGCCATCGGCATCTGGAACTGGCACTTCGAGATGAAGACCATCGCCAGCAAACCCATCGGCGAGGACGTGCGGGTGAGTGGCGTCTTCCGGAAAACGGCGGAGGGCTGGCGGTTCATCCACTACGCCGAATCACCGAAGACCGCGGCCGTGTACCTCAGTGACCTGATGGAGAAGGAAGTCCGGCCGGGCTGGGACGAGTTCTTCGAGCAGGCGAAACAGCGCAAGCGCGAGGTTGCCAAACGCAAGCAGCAGGAAGCCCGCTAGCGGGCCGCCATGCGCGTTGCGCCTGCTTTCCTGATCCTCAATCTCCTGCTGCTCGCAGCACCGGCCATGGCCGGGGATGTCGTGCTGGTCATCCATGGCGGAGCCGGGGCGCCTCCCCGGGCTCAGCTCAGCCGGCAGAAGGAGGCGGCCGTGCGGACCGAGCTCGAGAAGGCCCTGAAGGCCGGCTACGCGGTGCTCAGCAAGGGTGGCTCGGCGGTCGAAGCGGTATCGGCGTCGGTCGTGATTATGGAGGACTCGCCGCTGTTCAACGCCGGACGGGGCGCAGTGCTCAATGCGAATGGCCAGGCCGAACTTGATGCCGCAATCATGGAGGGAGCCACGCGTCGCGCCGGGGCCGTCGCCGGACTGCACCGCGTGAAGAACCCGGTGCTGCTGGCCCGTGCGGTGATGGACAAGTCCCGGCACGTCATGCTGATTGGCGACGGCGCGGAGGTTTTCGGCCGGTCAGTCGGTATCCGGATGGTCGACCCGGCGTACTTCATCACGGAGGAGCGCAAGCAGGAACTGGCGGAGGCCCAGGCGAAAGAAAACCAGAAGCAGGCTGCGGTACCCGTCCGGATGTACCTGGGCACGGTCGGCGCCGTAGCGCTGGACCGCTCGGGCCGGCTGGCTGCGGCCACCTCTACGGGCGGACTGACCAACAAGCGCTACGGCAGGGTGGGCGATTCGCCCATTATCGGTGCGGGCACCTATGCCGACGACCACTGCGGCGTGTCGGCCACAGGTTGGGGGGAATTCTTCATCCGGGCAGTGGCCGCGCACGATGTTTGTGCGCGGATGCGCTACCGGCGCGACAGCGTTGGCAAGGCGGCGGGTGACGTGCTCGACGGCATTGCGAAGCGCGGCGGTGATGGCGGCATGATCGCGCTGGATGACCGCGGCAACGTCGCCATGCCCTTCAACACCGACGGCATGTACCGGGGTATCGTTACGGGTGACGGTCTGGTGCAGATCGCCATCTACAGAGACTCGGCACCTCCCAAGGCGCGGAAGTGAAGCGCGTCGCCGGACTGAACCTGGTCGTCCCCTAACCACTGAAGGTAATGCGATGCAGATAAGATCCCCAGCCATTGGCCGGTTCCTCGCCATCTCCAGCCTTGCCGCCATCCTCACCCTCTCCGCCTGTACCCAGGAGCAGCAGAACAAGTTAGGCCGCGGCATCCAGAACTGGACGGGCACCGACGGCGTGCTCGATATCTATGCGGGTGAGAAACTGGCCATGCGCTTCATCCAGATTGACAAGATGACCACGGGCATTGGTACGTCAGACAACCAGCCCCGCTCCTTCCGTTACGGTTACGGGGTGGTGGACGAAAACTTCAACTGGCTGCAGGACCCGGGCGAGAAGAAGGTGTACTTCGAAGTCAGCGACTACTCGACGAGCTACGTCTTCTACGAGAACTACAAGGACTAGGTGGCAGCGGCAGGCGCCCGCGACCGCTGGAACTCCCGCGCCATGGCGGGACCCGGCGCATAGATCCTCACGAGCACGGCCGCGACGAGCACCACCAGGTTCATCAGGCCCAGCAGGACGAACGGCGCCCGCGGATCGATGCTGTCGAAGATGGACCCACCGATGCCGCTGGTGATGAGGATGCCCAGAGCCCCCGCGACGCTGAAGGCGCCAATCACCGAGCCCCGCTGTGCCGCCGGCGCTTCCTTGCCGATCAGCTGGGTTGAGCCGAGCAGCGCGCTGATCTGACCCACGCCGAGCAGCAGGAAGAAGGGGATATTGGCCCGGTCCAGCGGATTCTCGACGAAAATCAGCAGCAGGTAGCCGCTGGCCGCCAGGCCCATGCAGATCGCCAGGCCGGTCACGCGGTGAAAGCGGTCCAGGAGGAAGATGGCGATGATCGCGAAACCCAGGCCAGCAGACTGGGCGATGATGAAGGGGATCCGGCCCGCTTCCAGCGCTGCAGCGGTGTCCATGCCACTGTTGACCGCAGCCACCTTGCCCCAGAGCACCAGAAAGGTGCCGACCACCACCAGGTCGCCCCGGGCGACGAACGCGGAGGCAAACGCAACCGCGATGCGGGGGTTCGTCCGGGCCAGCAGAAAGCCGGACCGGAACAGTTCGCCAAAGGACTGCCGCTCGGTAGCCGTCGCCGCCAGGCCCTTGCGCAGGCCCGCCGCCACGACCAGGGCGGAGAGCAGGCACAGGCCCGCCACGATCCAGAGGGTGTACTGCCCGGCCTGGAACTCGTTGTAGCCCATGTCGGCAAAGACCCGGGGCAGGCGCGCCAGAAAGACCGCGCCGCTCACGACCCCCAGCCCATTCAGGATGCCCACCATCGCCGTGAGCTTGCCCCGGTCCGGGGCTACCGCGTAGTCGCCCAGCAGGGTGGCGATCATGCCGGTCACCCCACCCAGACCCACGGAATAGATGACCCGGATAAGTGCCAGTTCGGTTTCCGACGTGGCGTAGGGGAACAGGGCGTAGCTCAGCGCCAGGCAGGAGAAGCCAAAGGCGTAGACGGCGCGCCGGCCAATCCGGTCCGACAGCACCCCCAGGGGGGTGAAGATCAGCATCAGGACGACTTCGGTATAGACGTTGAGCCGGCCGACCATCGCCCCCTGCTCGGTGATAGGGACGCCCAGCGCCGTGCTGAGCACGTAGGGGGTGGCAAAGGCATCAAAGGTGGCCAGGCCGATGGTGGCGAAGGCCGCGTAGAGGAGAACCCACACATGCCGGGGGGCCACGCCGGTCTCCAGCTCGATGAAGCCAAAGCGTTGTCCTGCGGTCATCACTATCCTATTAACACTGTATAAACAGTCACTATAACTTAGGCCTTCCAAACCAGAGGGTTAGGAGGCCTGTAGCACCCAGTAGCCAGCCCACCCACAGGGGCGGCGTGTCCAGTCCCAGCCAGACCGCCCCGGCGATCAGCAGCGCGCCGCCAGCCGTGGCCTTGTAGCTCCCGCCCACCCCGGCAGTGGGTTCGGGAGTCGAGTTCGGCGGGGGCGCCTGCGGGCGCTCCAGGGTATCGTCCACCAGCCGTCGGGCCACCAGCGGCAACTTCTCCAGGGCGTAGCGCAGGTCCGGCCACTCCCGGCGCAGGCGCCGGAACGTCGCGGTCGGCCCGGTTTGCTCGATCATCCAGGCCTTGAGCACCGGCTTGCCCGTCTGCCAGATATCCAGGTCGGGGTAGAGGATCCGGCCCAGGCCCTCGATCTGGACCAGGGTCTTCTGCAGCAGGATCAGCTGGGGCTGCACCTCCATATTGAAGCGCCGGGCGACGGCGATCAGCTGGAGCAGAACCTGACCGAACGAGATTTCCTTGAGCGGCTTACTGAAGATGGGTTCGCACACGGTCCGTATGGCGGATTCAAGTTCGTCCACCCGCGTGCCCGCCGGCACCCACCCGGAGTCCACGTGGAGCCTGGCCACCCGGTAGTAGTCCCGCTCGAAGAAGGCGAGGAAGTTTTCCGCCAGGTAACGCCGGTCCCGTTCGTCCAGGGTACCCACAATGCCGAAGTCCACCGCCGCGTAGCGGGGCTGTTCCGGGTTCGTGGCGTCGACAAAAATGTTGCCCGGGTGCATGTCCGCGTGAAAGAAGTTGTCCCGGAAGACCTGGGTAAAGAAGATCTCCACGCCGTTGGCCGCCAGCTTTGGGATGTTCACGTTGGCGGCCCTTAAGGCCGTCATGTCGTCCACCGGGATGCCGTGGATGCGCTCCATGACCATCACGCCCGTGCGGCAATAGTCGAAGTAGACCTTCGGCACGTAGATCAACGGCGAGCCCTGCCAGTTGCGGCGCAGCTGGTTGGCGTTGCCCGCCTCCCGGAGCAGATCGAGCTCGTTCAGGATCGTCTTCTCGTACTCGGCGACCACTGCCACGGGCCGCAGCCGCCGCGCTTCGGGCCACCAGCGCTGGGCCAGCCGGGCCAGCGTGTACATGACCTCCAGGTCCTGCTCGATCAGCTGCCGGACCCGGGGTCTCAAGACCTTCACCACCACGTCTTCCCCGGTATGCAGCCGGGCCGCGTGGACCTGGGCGATGGAGGCGGCCGCCAGCGCTTCCCGGTCGAAACTGGCAAACACCGTTTCCGCAGGCGCACCAAAGTTGCGTTCCACCTCAGCCAGCGCCTGTTCGGCCGGAAACGGGGGCACGTCGTCCTGGAGCTTGCAGAGTTCCTGCCCAACATCCGGTGGCAGCAGGTCCTGGCGGGTGGAGACGGACTGGCCGAACTTCACGAAGATCGGACCCAGATCCTCCAGGGCCTGGCGGATCCGGACGCCCCGCGGGACAGTCCTCTCGCGCCCGCCCCGCCCGGCCGGTAACAGCCAGCGCGCCGTAGTGGAGAGCGCAGAGCCGGCCAGCAGCTCGCCGATGCCGTGCCGGATGAGCACCCGCCGGATGGCAAGCAGGCGGACGAGGAGCTGGACGCGATTCAAGAAGCCGGGTCCTTCAGGCGCTCCCGCAGACTGGCGACACGGGCCTCCGCCCGCTCCACGTCGTTGGTCACCCGGTCCACGTCCCTGAAGAACTCCTGCGCTTCCGTGCGGGTGGGGAGCGTACGCCGCTCCTCCGTAAAGTACTCGCCGAAGCTGCGGGACAGGGATTCGGCGGTGCGCAGGCTGAAGTCCGCGAAGCCCCGGGCGAGATTACCGAACTGGTGGGCGAGCGGGTCCCCCACCAGTTTGGCGAGCTCCTCCTCCAGGTCGGGCCGGGCCATGTGCAGCAGATCCCGGAACTGGTTGGCGACGTCGGTGTCGCCGGTCATGCGCACTTCGCCCTCACGGATGAGTTGCTGAGGATCGCCGCCCAGCAACCGGAGCATGGCGAGGGGAGAGCCTGCCAGCGTGGCCGCGGCGGCCCCCTCGTTAATCCCGGACAGGCGGAGCTGGCCGTCCCGGGCCGTGAGGCGCAGCGCCAGCGGCGTGCCGTCCAGGCGCACATCCAGCGCCTTGCCGTCGAGCGCGGCGGCCATGGCCTGGGCCGTGGAGGACAGCCCGATGCCCCGATTGATCAGCAGTTCGATGGGGCGCAGGCTGGCGGCGGAGAAGGGGAGGTCCATAGTTTGATTCAGTACTTGTAGCCCAGATGCAGCGCCACGATACCGCCGCTCAGGTTGTGATACTGAACATCCTCCAGACCCGCGGTCGTCATCAGGCCCCGCAGGGCTTCCTGGTCCGGGTGCATCCGGATGGACTCAGCCAGGTAGCGATAACTGGCGGCGTCCCCGGCGACCACCTCCCCGAGCCAGGGCAGGATGCGGAAAGAGTAGAGGTCGTAGAAGGGCTCCAGCAGCGGCACCGCCGGCTTCGAGAACTCGAGGACGAGGAGCCGCCCGCCTGGGCGCAGCACCCGGGCCATTTCCCGGAGAGCGGCGGGCTTGTCCGTGCAGTTGCGCAGTCCGAAGCCGATCGTGACGCAGTTGAACGTGCCATCGGCGAAGGGCAGGTGTTCCGCGTCCGCCTGCAGGCTGCTGACGTTGGCAAAGTGGCCGGCATCCACCAGTCGCCGCCGGCCCTGCTCCAGCATCTCGCGATTGATGTCCGTGTGGCACACCAGCCCCGCCAGGCCAACCTGCCCCGCCATGCCCGCGGACAGATCCCCGGTGCCGCCGGCCACATCCAGGGCCCGGTCCCCGGGCCGGAGCCCCGTCCGGCCTAGGGTAAAGCGCTTCCACAGGCGGTGCAGCCCCCCCGACATCAGGTCGTTCATCAGGTCGTAGTTGCCCGCCACCGAGTCGAACACCGCCCGAACCCGCTCGGCCTTCTCGGCGGCGGGCACGGTCTCGAAGCCAAAGTGGGTTTGTTCCATAGACAGATTGAGGTTACCGGGTCCGGCTATCCTAGCTGACGCACCCGCTCGAACAGCAACACCGCGGCGTGGGAGGTCAGGGACTGAGCTTCTCCAACGCCGACACGGTGTCCGGTCCGAACCCCGCAGTGAGACGCCTCAGCAACCCGAAGTCGAGGATTTCGGCGGCGGCGAGGGCATACGCCCCGGCCTCAGTTAGTAACTCGACGGCTTTCCCGAATCGTTCGACAACGCCGGCTCGAGCATTCACCAGGGCGGCGATGCTGACGGAGGGGACGAGTTCGTTCATGACCTACTTCTTCCGCTTCGCGCCGGCAACAGACCGCGCTGTAACCGAACGGCCGCCGTCTTTCATCGCAGCCACCTTCCGGCTGGAAATAAGATGCGACCCAGAGGTGATCCCCGGTCGGCTGACGACGTCGCTGAACTTCGGCTCGCCTGATGCATAGCGCAGCGCTGCCGTTACCAGAAATTCCGACCGGCTGTTACCGATGGCCTTGGCAGCACGGTCAATCCTTCCGAGTACCCGTTCGGGAATCGTGATATTGACCCGTTGCGCGTTGCCACGAAGGTTAGCCGGGTTCACTGTGACCAGGTGCCAGACGCCACCCGCATAGTCCGGGTTGCCCTGGTAGTCCGCTGGATCTGACGCATTCACCGTATCGCCGGCATCGAGCATGCCCTCGATGTGCAACTCGATGGCCTCGCGCGCGTTGGCGACAGCTTCGGCCAAAGACTCCCCAGCAGAGAAACAGCCGGGAAGATCCGGCACGGTCACGCCGTAGTCTGAGTCGTGGTCTTTGTGAATAACGATGGGGAACAACATATATCCTCTCCTTAGGAATGCCGTTTAGCTATCTACTGCGCCAGTCCCATTCGGCCTGCTTGAAAATGTTCCGCAGAGTGCCTATTGGGAAGTCGCGCTTCGAGTGCGGGACAGTGACGCGGCTACCGCCTTTGACGTACTGGTGGTGACTTCCCGAAACGCGGTCGAGGGTCCAGCCGTCTTGCTCTAGTCGCCGAATCACTTCCCTTGAAGTCATGGTGTGTATCATACACACGGTAACGGGGGAGTCAATGAATTCTTGCCGGCAGTTCCGCCTCGGGAATAGTCATTTCAAACACCCCCTAAGCTGAGTCTGCGAGCCCAGGATCGACAGCGAGTGACGACCGCGTCCAGACGCTCCGTGGGCGTCATGCCCTGCGTCGCGGCGAGGAGTTCGGCCCTTTTCCGGGTGGCGATTCTTGAGTCCATGCGCAGATTCAAGCCGAGTGCCCGCCCGCTCTCCGAGGCTCCACACATTGAGCCCCGACCCCGACTCGCCGGCAGCGCTGTCCGTTATGCCCGCCATCGTCCGGAAGAAACTCTTCCGGAGCGCCACCGGGCGATGAGCTGGGCACAGCGGCGGTCGCGGGTCTTCAAGCTGGATCTCGCGAGCTGCGAGGGCTGCGGCGGTCAGGTGCGGGTCATCGCCTGTCTCGAGGATCCCGTGGTCATCGGGAAGATTCTGGCGCACCTGGCACCACAGCGGCCGACGTCAGTCAGTACGGTCCCGCCGCTGCCGCCGCGCGGGCCGCCACGTCAGGGCGTGCTGGAGCGGCGTTAAGAGCGGATGGCCATCAGCCGGAGGGGCGCCGGTCCGGCGGCCCTGCGCCGGGCCTGTGGTGCGCTGCGAGAAACTGCACGGTCGCGTGACATTTGCCAGGCCCTTCCGGTGGCCGATCGCGGCGCCGGCTCGCGGCGCGACGGGGTGTCGGCTCGACGGCCTGAGAGTCCTCGGCGGCCAGGGGTTTTGTTCGGCTTATACTCGGCGGGACAGCGCGGATTGCTCGGAGACTGCGCATGACCGCCCCAAACCTGTCCACCAAGTCCGCCCGTGACCGCTTCCATTTATGACAATCCGTTGGTTCGTCTGTGATTTAGGGCGCAGGACGCAATTTCTACGCCCTATGCCTCTAGGAATCGAATCAACGCTGGGGCAGATAGGCGGCAGCGTCGCCAGCCACTCCTCCCTCGGGTATGCCATAGGCCTTGCCGTTCTCGTCGAAGCTGAATTTGGCGGTGCGTGCTTCAGCGCGTCCGAGAAAGTCACCCTTCGAGTAGGTCCACAGGAAAACTTTTCCTTGGGCAGTGACAGCTGTGGGATTGGACCCCATAACCTTGATGACTTCCTCCCGAGTCATCCCGTTCGTGACCCGGTTTGCTTGTTCCAGCGAAAAAGCATGGCCAAACGATGCGCATCCACACAAGGCCAAAAATGCGAACGTCATCGGCACTAAGCGCATCACTGGTTCTCCCTAGTCCTGACTACGACCAGCTTCTACGACTGTACCGCAGATTAGTACTTTAGCCGGCGTCTCGATCAACTGTCCGGCTGACGGCAGAGCGCGCCAAGCAGCTACTTTTTGTCCGGCTCGGCCGGCCGAACATTTTCTTGCGAGGTATCCGGTGACCTGGGCCTTGGGGGAGCAACGGGCTCTGCCAAATACGGTGGTGCATTCTTGGTGATGTTCTCCCTCGGGACGGACGGTTCCTTCGGTTTTTCAGGGGTCACGCGAACGGCTCCTTCAACTAGTTCCCTTGATTCTACGCGAAAAGAATTTGCTGCTGTCGACCCGCCCGAAACGAAAAGACCCAGAGACGCGAGACCCGCCAGTACGGCTGTGACGTGCAGCGTCACGGCAAGCTTGTGAATCCACGCCCTTTCGAGGCCGTAACAAAGCTGGCAAACGTAGGCGACCATAAGCGATATCGCCGCAAATGCGACGCCACTCACGAACAATTGCAGTGCTTCGACAATCGGGGTTGCGTACGTACCGCCACGGCTAGCGAGTTGCCCTACGTAGGCCAAGAGCGCGATGGCCGCACCACCGTTAATCAAGCCAAGGTTTCGAATGGATGCCTGAGACAGGCTTACTGTTTGCTTAAAGTTCTCCAGCTTCCAGTTATGCCAACCTTCGCGGTCAAGCAGGAACTTCTGGTACTCCCGTTCGAAATTCGCTAACGCTTCTGCGGCTGATGCCGATTTCTCGCTCTGACGATGGGCTTTGATGTTCTGATCTTCGACTGGCGGCAGGCTGTCAATGACCTTGATGAGTTCGCTTACGCTGAACGCAAGCCGCTGATCTTCAATTTGTGCCAGCCGATCCCTAAGAAACTGTGTCTGTGGTTGAAGTGTCATGGCTGTGGCCGGTTATTTGCGTGCTCGACCAGCAGAACCGGTCATCACATGCGCAACGCATCCAAGTCTGAATACTAGGAGGTATTCAGTGTCAGTTACTACCAGTCGCCGCCAGTAGGGCCGATGTTCTCCATCCCCTTCTTAACGCCAGTGAGCATCTCCACTGCACCGAGGTGGGTATTCTTAAGGCGAGTCTTTCTACCGAAGCACGAGGAATCCGTAATCATCTCCGCGAACGGCTCAGTAAAGCCCGGAATCGCTAGGTTGCTTTGGCTTGGCAAGGTCTCGATCACAAGGTCGCTAACGGTGACTCGATACCGTCCGTCCTTGGCCTCGATAGTGAGGCTGTGATGCACGTAGTCGATGCTTGTTCCCAATGCATCGCCAACGATTTCATAGGTTCCTTTCGCGACAATCCTACCGGCATCCTTGTCATCAAGCTGCACAACATCCTTTGCGGATTTATACAGATCAGTGATCGTCGCTTTAGCCCGAGAATATAGTTGTGCCGCGTTGATGTCGGTTACTTCAACGACCTCCTGATACACAAGATCCCCCGTCGATAAATCCTTGCCGGGGACGCCGATTTCCAGCGCGTACTCTCGGCAGGTTCCGGATACCGCCGACATCGAAAATGTGAGCGCAAAGACCAGAAGGTGAATCTGCTTCAAGGGGTGGAATCTCTTTAAACTGGGCCGAATCGATCTTAGCCTGCCACGTGGCGGCGGCGCACGCAGTCCTTTACGGCGAGGGCAGACAGAGCAGCCAGACAGCCGTGGGGCGGGGGCGACGTGTACCGAGTTTACGGACGGTGTTTCGTATCGGAGGGGATTGGGTGGCTGAAAGCCCGTTGAATCCGCTGGCCATCAGCCGGAGGGGCGCCGGTGGGGCAGCCCTGCGCCGGGCCTGTGGTGCGCTGCGAGAAACTGCACGGTCGCGTGACATTTGCCAGGCCCTTCCGGTGGCCGATCACGGCGCCGGCTCGCGGCGCGACGGGGTGTCGGTTCGATGGCCTGAGAGTCCTCGGCAGCCAGGGGCTTTGTTCGACTTATACTCACACTCCAAGGCCTTTTATCCCAACTGACGCACCCGCTCGAACAGGCACACCGCGGCAGCCGCAGCGATGTTGAGGGACTCCGTCTGGCCCGGCATCGGGATCGCCACCACGGTGGCCACCTTGTCCAGAAGTTCCCGGGACAACCCCGCCCCCTCGTTGCCGAAGATCAGGCCGATCTGGCCGGTGAGGTCTGCGTTAAAGACCGACTCGGTGGCCCGGAGGTGAGTGGCTATCAGGCGGCCAGGGAAGGTGGCGGCGAATCTGGCGAGGTCCGTGCCGGCGAAACAGTCCAGGTGGAAATGCGCCCCCATGCCGGCGCGCAGCACTTTGGGCGACCACAGGTCGGCGCACTGGGCGGACAGATAGACCTGCCGGAGGCCCGCGGCTGCGGTGGAGCGGAGAATAGAGCCCAGGTTACCCGGGTCCTGCACGTCCTCCAGCAGCACGCAGGCTTCGGGAATGGCAGGCACTGCCCGGGGTGCTGGAATCGGGATCAGCGCGAGGATGCCCGTGGGGGCCTGAACGGTCGACAGCCGGCGGAACAGCGGGTCGCTGAGTTCCAGGAGCGGGACGACCTCCAGCGTCCTCCGCAGGGCCGCCACCTCGGGGCGCTGCTGGCCGCTGCTGCTGACGATCAGCTGGGCCGGGGCACCGAGCCGCAGACGGTAGCTGTCGATCAGGTGGACCCCGTCCAGCAGGGCCAGGCCGGCTTGCCGGCGGTCCCGGGCGGACTCGGCCAGGCCGAGGAGTTCCCGGAAGCGGGGATTGTCGCTGGAGGTAATGAGGGTCATGGCAGCCGGCGCGTTAAGGTGGGGCACTTTACCGCAGGCGCGCCGTGGCCAATTCGCCCGGCCGGGAGTGCCTTGCGTTACAATTGTCTCTAACCTGTCGATAAACCCGACCGAGATCGAGTCCCTGCATGCTGCTGTCCCAAGCCGGAATCCTCTGCCTACTTGCCGCTGGCCTCCTGGCCGGCTGCGGGGGCGCCCCCAAGCCCGAAACCGCCGGTCCCAAGCCGAGCCTGGTGGTGACCACGGTCACGCCGGTCAAGCAGCAGATGGAGCGCACCATTGCCGTGTCCGGGTCGGTGGCTGCCTGGCAGGAGATGTTCCTGGGCGTCGAGCTCACCGGCATCCGGGTGGCTGAAGTGCTGGTGGAAGTCGGGGACAAGGTGCGTGCCGGTCAGCCCCTGCTCCGGCTCGACGCGCGCACGCTTCAGGTGCAGGCCCGGCAGGCAGACGCCAGCGTGGCCCAGGCAAGGGCGAGTCTCCAGCTGGCGCGAGCCAATTCGGAGCGGGGTGCCACGCTGGTCAAACAAGGCCTGATCTCCTCAAGTAACGCGGACGAGCTCCTGGCGACGCTCACCAGCGCCGAAGCCCAGGTGGCGACGGCTGAAGCCGACCGGGATGCGGCCCGTCTGCGTCTCGGCTTCGCGACGCTGACGGCTCCCGATGCGGGGGTGATCTCGGCGCGGGCCGTGCAGCCCGGCCAGATCGTCTCTTCCGGCACGGACCTGCTGCGCCTGATCCGTCAGGGGCGGTTGGAGTGGCGGGCCGAACTCACCGAGACCGACCTGACGCGCGTGCAGATTGGCAGCGCAGTGGAGCTGGCGAGCCCCGGTGGCCAGACCATCCTGGGCCGGGTCCGCGCCGTCTCGCCGGCGCTTGATCCGGAAACCCGCACCGGCATCCTCTACGCTGACCTGCCCGCGCCCGGCGACCTGCGGTCCGGCATGTTCGCCCAGGGCCAGATCCTGCTGGGTGCGACCACGGCTTCCGTCCTGCCCCGGGAGGCCGTCGTGTTCCGGGACGGCTTTCCCTATGTCTTTGTCGCCCAGGCAGCTGCCGACCAGGCCGGCCAGACCCGGTCGGGGGACCAGGAGGCTTTCAACGTTGTGCAGCGGCGCATCACCGTTGGCGCCCAGCGCGGGGATTTCACCGAGATCCAGAGCGGCCTCACGCCCACGGAACGCGTCGTGGTCCGGGGTGCGGGGTTCCTGAGCGACGGCGACCTGGTCCGGGAGGTGGCGGCGACTGCTCCCGTGCTGGCCCAGGAGCAGACCCCATGAACCTGTCCCTCTGGGGTATTCGTAACCCGGTGCCCGCGGCGCTGATCTTCGCGGTCCTGTGCGTGCTGGGACTGGTGGGCCTCGGCAAACTGCCGATCTCCCAGCTCCCTGACTTCGTCACGCCCGAGATCTCGGTCACCATCAAGCTGCCCGGCGCGACGCCGAACCAGCTGGAGACCGACGTGACGCGGCGGGTGGAAGACGCCGTGGCGTCGATTGCCAACATCGACAAGCTGTCCTCGATCATCAGCGAAGGTCAGTCGAAGACGCGCATCATCTTCGACCTGGGCCAGGACATGGATCGGGCTCTCCAGGCCGTCCGGGATGCCGTGGAGCGCACCCGGCCTGACCTGCCCCAGGACATCGAGGAGCCCGTCATCGCGCGGGTGTCGCTTTTCGGCCCCACCTTGCTGGGCTACGCGGTCGTCGCGGACCGGATGGCGCCGGACGAATTGAGTTGGTTCGTTGACGACACGGTGCGCAAGGCCTTGTTCAGCGTGGCGGGCGTCGGCCAGGTCCAGCGCTCCGGTGGCGTCGAGCGTGAGGTGCGCGTGGACCTCCGTCCCGATTCACTGCAGGCCTTCGGGCTGACAGCGGGTACCGTGTCGGGCCAGCTGGCCCGCCTGCAGGTGGAGCTTTCCGGCGGGCGGACGACCCTGGGCGGCGGTGAGCAGGCGGTCCGCACGGTGGCGACCGTGCGCACGGCCGCAGATCTGGCCAATTACCCGATCTCCCTGCCGGATGGCCGCTCCGTCCGCCTGTCGTCCCTGGCGACGGTCATCGACGGCACGGCAGAACCCCGGGAGATCGCGCTACTCAACGGCAAGCCCGTCGTTTCGCTTGCCATTCAGCGGGCGGAGGAGACCAGCGCTGTTGCCGTCGGTGGCGCCGTGCGCAAGAAGATTGCGGAACTGGAGGCTGCCCACCCGGGAGTGAGCTTTGTCGAGGTTTCATCCGGCGTGGAACCGGCGAAGGCGTCCTATGACGCCTCGGTAACCATGCTTCTCGAAGGCTCTCTGCTGGCGGTCATTGTCGTCTGGCTGTTCCTGCGGGACTGGCGTGCCACCTGGATCACTGCGCTGGCGCTGCCCTTGTCGGTTTTGCCGACCTTCGCGGTCATGCAGTACCTGGGCTTCAGCCTGAACCTGCTCTCGCTGCTCGCCTTTGCGGTCGTGATCGGCGTGCTGGTGGACGATGCCATCGTCGAGATCGAGAACATTGCCCAGCACCGGGCCATGGGCAAGGCGCCACGCCAGGCGGCCATCGATGCGGCGGACGAGATCGGCATTGCCGTGATCGCCACCTCCGCAACCCTCGCCGCCGTGTTTGTGCCGGTGGCCTTCATGCCCGGCGAAATCGGCCTCTACTTTCGCGAATTCGGCTGGACGGCGGCGGCGGCGGTCCTCTTCTCGCTGCTGGTGGCGCGGCTGCTGACGCCCATGCTGGCTGCCCAGTTCATGGGCAAGAGCAGCACCGTCAGCCCGGAACCCAGCTGGATGCCGCGTTACCTGTCCTGGGTTGAGGCGGCACTGCGCCACCGGGGGCGTACCCTGGCCGTGGCCCTGGGGACCTTCGTCGTCTCTCTCGCCATCGTCCCGCTGATTCCCACCACCTTCCTGCCAGCGTCGGACCAGTCGCGGACGGATCTGCTGGTGAACCTGCCGCCCGGTGCGCGCCTCAGCGACACGGTCGCTGCTGCCGAGCAGGTCCGGGCGCTGCTCCAGCCCATGCCGGAACTCAAGAACGTCTTCGCGCGGATTGGCTCTGTCTCACTGGGGGGCTACGACGCGTCCAGTCAGGCAGATGTACGCAAGGCGGCCCTGACCCTCGAGTTCTCCGCCGACCGGAAGCGCTCTATTCAGGAAATCGAAACCGAGGTCCGGGAGCGCCTGCGGGACCTGCCCGGCGTGCGGGTGAGCTTCGCCGCCCAGGCGCCCGGCGACCGGCTGGACATCGTGCTGGCCGGCAAGGACTCCCAGCAGCTGGCCCTCGCCGGGCGCAGTGTGGAGGCGGCGCTGCGCACCCTGCCGGGGCTTGGCAGCGTGGCCTCCACGGCCTCCCTGCTGACGCCCGAAATCGTGATTGTCCCGGATGCGGCGCGGGCCGCCGATCTTGGCGTCTCGACAGTCGACATTGCGGCGGCGGCCCGCATCGCCACCAGCGGCGATTTCCGCCGCAACCTGGCCAAGCTCAACCTCGCCGACCGCCAGATTCCGATCCGGGTGCAGATTGCGGACTCGTCCCTGAGTGACACCGCGCTGCTGTCCCTGCTCCGGGTGCCATCGCGCAACGGCACGGTGCCCCTCTCGTCGGTGGCCACGATTCGTGACGGCAGCGGACCGGCCCAGATCGAGCGCTTCAACCGGGAGCGCAACATCAAGGTCTCGGCCGAGCTGAACGGGCTGCCCCTGGGCAACGTCACGGCGGCTCTGCGCCGCATGCCCGCCATGAATACGCTGCCGCCCGGAGTGCGGATCGTCCCGAGTGGCGACGCAGAGGCGTTTGCGGAGATGTTCCTCGGTTTCGGCCTGGCCATGCTCGCAGGCATCGTCTGCGTGTACCTGGTTCTGCTGCTGCTGTTCCGCAGTGCCCTGCAGCCTCTGGTGATCCTGATTTCCGTACCCCTGTGCGGTGCCGGCGCCTTCGGTGGCCTGCTGCTGACGGGCTATGCGTTGTCCCTGCCGTCGCTGATTGGGCTTCTGCTGCTCACGGGCGTGGCCACCAAGAATTCCATCCTGATCGTGGACTACGCGCTCATCGGCGAGCGGGACCAGGGCCTGTCCCGCCACGACGCAATCATCGCCGCGTGCCGCAAGCGGGCCCGGCCGGTGATCATGACCACGCTGGCGATGGGTGCCGGCATGCTTCCCGTCGCGCTCGCTCTGGGTGCCGACGGCAACTTCCGGGCGCCGCTGGGCGCGTCGGTGATTGGTGGGCTCCTCACCTCGACGCTCTTGTCCCTGGTCGCAGTGCCCGCTGCCTACTCGGTGGTCGCCGACCTGATCGACTGGTGGCGCCGCAAGAATGGGGACATGCCTAATTTCCCCCCACAGGGCCTAAGCAGCGCTGCGGGGGGAAATTAGGCATGTCCCCATTCTTCTAGTCCCACTTCACGATCAGGTCGCCCCACTTCGCGTCCACCCGGGCCAGCGCCTCCGGCGCGAGCTCAACCAGGATCTCCCGGTTGGTTTTCGGGAAGGACGCGGGGCCGTTTTCGCCGGGCAGCTGGCGGGTGGCGTCGATGACGATCTTGCTGGTCTTGTTGGGGTCCCGCTGGCTCGGGTCCAGCGGCAGGCCGGGCAGGTTGTCGAAGATCTTTGCTGCCGGGTTCGGCTGCCAGCGGGAACTGATGGCAGCCATAATCTGGGACATGTCCATCAGGTCCACGTCCTTGTCGAGGACGATGACCACCTTGGCTACCGGATTGAACTTGCCCAGCTTCTCGCCCGCCGCGAGGCCCTGACCGGGTGCGGTCTTGTCGATGCTGATGAAGAAGATGTTGTTGGCGTTGCTCAGGTAGTGAAAGTCCACGATCTCCGGCACGAACTTCTTCGAGAAGAGGTAAGCGGAGGCCGCGCCCGGGGACTTGATCGGCCCCCGGTCCACGCCGGTGAAACTGTTGTGCAGCCAGGGGTTGCGCCGGTGGGTGACCACTGTGACGTTCATATACCAGGCCAGCTCGCCGTCGCCCTGGTAGCCCAGCCCCTCGCCGTAGGGTCCTTCCTTCTCCCGATCGTCCAGGGGAATCTCGCCCTCGATCACCATCTCCGCCTGGGCGGGGATGAGAAAGTCATTGGTCTCGCTCTTGATGACCTGCACCGGCCGCCCCCGCAGACCACCCGCCACGGCCAGTTCGTCCACCGGCTTGTCGCCCTGGCGGTTGGCGGTTCGGGAGCCGCTCACCACATAGACGATGGGGTCCTGGCCCAGCACCAGGGAGATGCGGGCAGTTTTCTCGCCGCGCTTGCGGGCGGCTTCCAGCATTTTCCACCCGGTCTGGCCGGCGCCCGGGCTGATGGCGACCTTGCGCGGCCCCTTCAGCTGGCAGCGGTAGGTGCCCAGGTTTACGCCGGCAGTCGGGTCTACCGTGAACAGGGAACCGGTGTTGATGTAACGGCCCCCGTCCCCCGGATTGACCTGCATGAAGGGGAAGCGAGTGAGGTCGATCTCGTCGCCCCGCAGGATGACGTCCTTGCACCGGGCCTGCTCGCGGGGAACGAGCTCCGGCGGAATCTGCGGGTAACGGCCGCCGTTCTTCGTCGCGAGCTCGATGAGGTGGGCGCGGGCCTTGCGGAAGGTGGCCGCGCCACCGGCCGGGTCCGGCTCCAGGCCGAGCGCCAGGCATTCGGCATCCCAGGGGCCGAGATAGTTGCCCACCACGGGGCCCTGCAACCACTGGCCGCCGATCTTCACTGTGTCAAACAGCAGCGCGGGCGCACCCTCGAGGCCGTGCTTTTCCACCAGTCGGTACATGAGCGCCGTGCCTTCGTAGGCGTCCTGGTCCACCCGGTCGATCCGGAGCAGCTCGCCCCGGGCATCCAGTGCTGCGATCATCTCCCGCATGGTGTCGAACGGGCCCGTGGGCCCGGAGCGCCCGCTGCGCCGGGTCGTGCCTGACGCTGGGGATCCGGTTGCTGCGCAACCCGGGGCGGCGATCGCGGCGGCAAGGCCTGCGGAGGTGCCGGCAACAAAGGTTCGGCGGGTGACGGGGGGCATGGGCATGGCGGGTCTCCCGAATTTGTCTGTGGCGCCCTGGCGCACCGGGACAGTAGCATTCCCCGCGTGCCAGTAATCACACACTACGACCCCGGCAGCGAGGTCCTCACCCCCGAGGGCTGTTACATCACTGAACTGTCGAACTCGTCCGATGACCCGGAGTTGTCCATCGCCCGGGCCCGGGTGGAACCCGGCATCACGACCCGCTGGCACCGGCTCACCGGGACCACTGAGAGGTATTGCATCCTTGAGGGGCGAGGCCGGGTCGAAGTCGGGGACCTGCCACCCCAGGATGTGGGGCCGGGCGATGTGGTGCTCATCCCGGCTGCCTGTCGTCAGCGCATCACCAACACCGGCCAGGATGACCTCGTGTTCCTGGCCATCTGCACGCCGAGATTTTCCTGGAGCGCCTACTCAGGGCTTGAAGCCTGAAGGCCCCGGTGCCTGCCCAAAGCGCGCCTTCAGGATGGCCCCGTCCTGGGAGTCCACAAGATTGTTGCCGTTGAGATCCCGGTCGGGGAACGCTCCGGAACCGAAGGCGGCCTTCAGCAACGCGCCATCCTGGGAGTCAACGATGCCGTTGTTGTTGAAGTCCGGGTCGCAGAGGTTTCCGTAGCCATCGCCGTTGGTATCCCGCTGGTCTGCATTCACGACCAGCCGGCAGTTGTCGACGCCGTTGAGCAGCCCGTCCGCGTCCGAGTCGATGGACGGCACGAGGGCGCCGTTGCGGAATACGAAGAGGTAATCGTTGAGATTGGCCGTAGCACCGCCCAGGGTACTGGCCAGCTGGAACACGTCGGTTGCCAAACCCGTGACCAGTGAGCCGCCCGCCAGGCCACTGTACTGATCACTGTCACTCTGCCCGTAGCGCAGGCGCAGGTAGAAGTCGCCGTTGGCTCCCGCCGAGTAGAGCACCAGCTGGGTCAGCACCTGGGGATTGAGGTTGAAGTCGCTGTCGATCCAGGTGACGGCGAACGCCGGTACCCGCTCCGCGACATTGTAGGGGGCCAAAGGATCGCCCGTGGCGCGAAAGTAGCTCGCGCCCCCACCGAAGGGCGCGAAGGTGGTGACGGAGACATCGGGGACACTCCATTGCCGATACAGCGTCGCAATGAACGGTCGCGTGACGGTGCCGTTCGCAGTGATTACCTGCTGCAAATCGGTGATGGTCGCGGCCGCGACGAAGTTGCCGGTCTTGGCGGAACCAAAGGTGATGAAGCCGTTTGAGTTGATGAACACTGAGTCGTAGATGACTCCGCCGATGTTCACCTCAAAGCCAAGCCTGGTCGCCACGCTGCTCTTGCTGACGAACGTAATCCCGCAGGACGCCGGGGCCGTTGAGTTCAGGTCGCAGACCGTGGCGTTCGAGGTGAGTACCCAGGAGTCACCCGTGGTTCCCACCCCGCCGGTCTCTCCCGAGAAGTCGATGAGGATGCGGGGTCTCGCGTCTGCTACTCCGGAGAGGAAAAGAGCAGCCAGGCCTGCCTGGAGGAATACACAGTTAAGGGCTGCCAAAGTGCGCAGGTTCATGGGGATCCTCCGGGTGAGTCATTGTTGTTGTTGCGGGCTATGCTACTCGCTCACACCGACTGCACAAGGCTGCCGGAGTCCAGCGGAGCGATGCGTTACGTCGCGTTCATCAGCTACAACCACCGGGACCGGGCCTGGGCCCGCTGGCTGCACCGGTCCATAGAAAACTACCAGCTGCCGGCCAGCCTGCGTGAACGGGGTGTCACAACCGAAGTTGCTTCCAAGAGGCTCGCGCCCGTCTTCCTGGATCGCGAGGAACTCCCGTCCTCCGCGGACCTCGCCGCCGCGGTGCGCCTGGCCCTGGAAGAGTCCGCGGCCCTCATCGTGGTCTGTTCGCCGGCCGCGGTGGGGTCCCGGTGGGTCAATGAGGAAATCCGGAGCTTCAAGGCCCTTGGCCGGGGCGACCGGATCTTATGTCTCATCGTGGGTGGCGAGCCTGGCGCCGCCGATCGCCTGGAGGCGCCCGACAGTGAGTGTTTCCCGGCCGCGCTGCGCTTTGAAGTCATCGCTGGCGAGGTGACGGAGCGGCGTGCGGCGGAGCCTCTGGCTGCTGACGTGCGTGAAGGGGGTGACTCCCGCCGGGATGCGCTGCTGAAGATCGTCGCCGGACTGCTCGGCGTCAGCCTCGATGAACTGCGCCAGCGCGACGAAGCACGCCGCCAGCGCCGTCTCGTCGCCATTGCTGCGGCCGCGACGGTCGGGTGCGTCATCTTCGCCGGACTGGCCGTGACGGCCTGGATCGCCCGCAATGAGGCCGTCGCCCAGCGCAAGTTGGCCGTGCAGAAGTCGCTCACGGCAGAACGGACGGCAGACTTCATGATTTCCCTCTTCAAGGTCTCCGACCCGAGCGAAGCCCGGGGCAATACGGTCACTGCCCGGGAAATTCTGGATCGCGGTGTCCGCCAGATCGATGCGGGGTTGCGTTCAGAACCACTGGTCCGGGCTGAACTTTCCACAACGCTGGGCCAGGTCTATTACGGACTCGGTCTCTATCGCCAGTCCGAGGGCCTGCTGACGAGCGTGCGGTCGGTTCCCGGCCAGGACGCCCGGGCCCAGGCCCGCCAGTCAGTGGCCCTGGCCGACGTGCAGGCGGCCCTCGGGAAGTACCCGGAGGCGGAACTTCTCTACGCAGAGGCTGAGCGGCTCCTGGCCACGGAACCTGAACCCGATATCGAGACGCGGGTCCGCATCCTCATAGGGCGCGGCGACACCGCGTCAAATCAGGATCGCTTTGCCGACGCCCAGGGCTATTTCAACGAGGCGCTGGCAGTGGGCAGGATGCCTGGAGCGCCAGCCGATGTCCGCGCCCGGGCGCTGGAGGGCATCGCGCTGGCGAAGGCCATTGCCGGCGAGACCGCTGTTGCGCTCGACTGGTACCAGAAGGCCCTGACGGAACGTACCCGGGTTTCCGGGGAGACCCATCCCAATGTGTCCCAGATCCTCGGCAACATGGGGGCGACCGCTTATCTCATGAGGGACAGTGCAAGGGCAGAAGCCTATATGCGGCGGTCCATCGACGTGGATCGCCGCGTGCTGGGCCCCCGGCACCCGGACGTCGGCAGCGGCCTGAACAACCTCGGCCGTCTGCGTCTGGAGGAGCGTCGGTTTCCCGAGGCCCGGACGCTCCTCGATGAAGCCGTTTCGATCCTCAAGGATGCGCACGAACCCACCCATCCTGATATGACGTTTCCCCTTAGCAACCAGGGCCTGGCCCTCGCGGGGCTTGGTGACGATGCCGGGGCAGAGCCACTGTTTGAGATGAGCCTCAGGTCAGCCGTAGCCAACCGGCAGACCGGCATCGAGGGCATGATTCGCACTTACCTTGGGGATCTGCAGTGCCGCACGGGACGGTTCGACGCCGGCCTGGAAAGTCTGTCCAGAGCGCGTCCCCTGCTCATCGAAGCCTACCCCGAGGACGCCTGGCGGACCGCCTACGGCGACAACGTCCGAGCCGGCTGCCTGACTGGCCTTAAGCGCTATAGCGAGGCGCAAGTGCTGTTCGAAGTGAGTTTGCCGGTGGTACTCGCCCGGTGGCCCGCAACGGCCCTGCATGGCTACGAGTCGCTGGAACGATCCAGGCAGGGTGTCCGTAGCGACCGCGTCGACCGCACTAGTGGCGGGGACTGACGTGGTATAGCCCCAGCGTCCCGAAGCCTTTGGCCAGCGGCATCCGGCCGATGTAACGCATTACCAGTCCTTCGACTCCATTCGCAGCAATAACGGCTGCGAACGCGCTGCTGGCGTACACCAGTCCCGGCGGAGTGATGGGCTCGATGCGCGCCGTTCGGCTCGTGTGGGGTCCCGTGTACAGCGGCGATCCGGTAACGGGGTTGTGGCCGCAGTAGACCGGTCCGCAGTGCAAGGCGATCCTGATGCTCATGCCACTCGGCATGCCGGCAGCGGCCCAGTCGGTTTCAGCCACCAGCTGACTGAGGGCAAGCGCGTAGTGGGCAGCGTCCTCCGCACTCCTGAAAACCACATAAAGCCCGTCGCCCGCAGTCTCGGAGTGCTCCGGATGATGCGCCGTCCTCTGATTGAGTCTGGCGACGGCGCCAAGGAACTGCGTGACGAAGTCTGGTGTCTGGTCCTCGTTTAACTTGCTGTAGCCCACGGCATCCGCGAACAGCATGGCCCGGATCTCGTGTCTGAACCCTTCGGGCAGACGTTCGTCCGCGGTTTCTGGATTCAGCACGGACGCCGCCGGCAGGAGATTCCCACGGAGCCTGTGCAGATCCACAGTATGGATATCGATCCCGCGTTCCTCCCAGATACCCACCAGCGACGACGCGCCCCCCAGCCGTGCGGTTGAACTGGGGTCCCAGACCGCGAAGCCCAGCAATTCGGTCTGCAGCACCTGGGCGCGCAGCCTGCCCATGCCGCTAAGGATGAGATTGGCATACTCGAAGGTGGAGGTGCTGCCGCGGGCACGATGATCACTGGCGATCGTCACCGTTTCGGCGGCGCCCAGCGCCAGCTCGAACCGGCGGCTCCAGTCTGTGCCGGCAAAGTCCACACTGACCCGGTGAAACTCGTCGGCGGGGAACGGGAGAATTACGTGGGTTTCTCCGCCCAGTTCGCGCATCGCCTCGAGGCACAGCAGATCAGCGCCGCAGGCCGCTGAACCGTAGACGGCAACTGGCCGGATGGCGGCCAACCACTCGCGAATAGCGCCATAGACCTCCGCCTCAAGATGTGCCGGGAAACGCGGTGTTACGCGAGTCGGGTGGTCAAGCATGTGGCCAGTGAACATCACAATCGGCGGCACTTTGAGTACCGAGCTGATCCACCCGGTAGCGCCAGCGAGCCTTCCGGCGAGTAACTCAGCCTGGCGACGGGTCGAACTGAGGCTGCCAAAGTCACCACCGGCAAGCTGTGCAGCCGTGGCGTAGTACCTAGTTGCCGCCGCACTGTCGCCCAGGATCAGCGCGGCCTCGCCCAAAGTTGCGGAGAGCCAGTAGTCGCCTGCCGCACCAGAGCGCGCGCTCAGGCCAACGCAGATGTCCCGCACCTCGCCCGCTATCTGTCGCGCCGCGACCATATCCCCCCGCAGCACGGCGAGGGTGGCCGCGTTAATGCCCGGGTAGTAGGCGTCTGCAGAATTGCCGGCTCCCCGCGCGGCAGCGTAGGCCTGGTGATAGAGCCGGAACGCTGCCGCCAGATGGAACTCACGGTGTGACTCAGCCGTCGTGTCCGCGGCGAGGTCCTTGTGGGTGCGAGCCAGCATCCCCAGAGTCTCCGTGTCGGCGCTGCCCTCCTCGGCAAGACGGGTGAGGAGGAGATTGGCCTGCCCGAGATCGCCGCTGCGAGCCAGGGCGAGGCCCTTCAGCTGGCGCAGGCGCAGGCTTTCAGGCCAGGCCAGAAGGCCCTCCTGGATAACGTTGTAGGCGAGCAAGGGCTCGCCTCGGCGCAGGAACCCTTCCGCCGCTCGCACCGCAGACTGCAAATCCCCTGACGGGGCCGGCTGGTCGCTGCTGGCGCTCATTCCCGTCTCAGAGTTCTGGGTAGCGGGCAAATGGGCGGTACGGGACCGGGTTTGCCACTAAAGAATGTACCTGCTGAGATCCTGGTCCTTCACCAGACTGCCCAGCTGGGTTTCAACGTAGTCTGCATCCACTACCAACTGCACGCCGCTCTTGTCTGCGGCCTCGAAGGAGATGCTTTCCAGCAGACGCTCCATCACGGTGTGCAGGCGGCGGGCCCCGATGTTTTCCTGCGCGCTGTTCACGTGAAAGGCGATCTCCGCCAGCCGCCGTACCCCGGAGGCAGCGAACTCGACCGTCACCCCCTCCGTGGCCAGCAGCGCCGAGTACTGGCGGGTCAGGGATGCATCCGGTTCGGTCAGGATGCGGACGAAATCCTCCGTGGACAGGGCGGACAGTTCCACCCGGATCGGGAAACGACCCTGCAATTCCGGAATCAGGTCCGAGGGCTTCGAGGCGTGAAACGCGCCCGAGGCGATGAACAGGATATGGTCGGTCTTGACCATGCCGTACTTGGTATTGACGGTGCAGCCTTCGACCAGCGGCAGCAGATCCCGCTGGACGCCTTCCCGGGACACGTCGGCACCCTGGGTCTCGCCCCGCCGCGCGACTTTGTCCAGTTCGTCTATGAAGACGATGCCGTTCTGTTCCACGTTCTGGAGCGCGGCGGCTTTCAGGTCCTCATCATTGATCAGGCGGCCCGCTTCCTCGTCCGTGAGCAGCCGAAAGGCCTCCTTGACCTTCAGCTTCCGGGACTTCCGCCGGCCAGCGCCCATGCTCTGGAAGAGGCCCTGCAACTGGCTCGACATCTCCTCCATGCCTGGTGGCGCCATGATCTCCACACCGGCGGGCGCGGCGGCAACCTCGACCTCTATTTCTTTGTCGTCCAGCTTGCCCTCCCGGAGCATCTTGCGAAATTTCTGCCGCGTGTCGGAGTCCCGGGACTCGACGGCGGAGGTGAAGCCCGCGGCCGGTGGTGGGAGCAGGGCGTCGAGCACCTTCTCTTCCGCCGCGTCCGCGGCCCGGTGCCGGACCTTCTGGACCTCCCGCTCCCGCGTGAGTTTGACGGCGACATCCATCAGGTCACGGATGATGCTGTCCACCTCCCGGCCCACGTAGCCCACCTCGGTGAACTTGGTGGCTTCGACCTTGATGAAGGGTGCCTGGGCCAGGCGGGCCAGACGGCGGGCAATCTCGGTCTTGCCCACCCCTGTCGGGCCGATCATCAGGATGTTCTTCGGCGTGATCTCGCCCTGCAGCGGTTCATCCACCTGCATCCGTCGCCAGCGATTGCGCAAGGCAATGGCCACGGCGCGCTTCGCCGGGTCCTGACCGATGATGTACTTGTCCAGTTCCTGGACGATCTCGCGGGGCGTCATTTGGGACATGAGAAAAAGGTACCGGACCTTAGTTATTGGGTTTCTTTAGTTATTTGGCTTCCAGCACTTCGACGGTGATGTGCTGATTCGTGTAGATGCAGATCTTCCCGGCGATCTCCAGGCTCTTGCGGACGATCTGCTCCGCACCAAGCTCAGAGTTTTCCAGGAGCGCACGGGCAGCGGCCTGGGCAAAGGGACCGCCGGAGCCGATGGCCATCAGGTCGTCCTCGGGCTCGATCACGTCGCCGTTGCCGGAGATGATCAGGGAGCGCTCCCGGTCGGCAACGCAGAGGAGGGCCTCCAGTCGCCGCAGCCGGCGGTCCGTGCGCCATTCCTTGGCCAGTTCTATGGCGGCGCGGCTCAGATTGCCGTATTGCTCCAGCTTCCCCTCAAAGAGCTCGAAGAGGGTAAACGCGTCAGCCGTGCCCCCTGCGAACCCGGCCAGGACCCGGCCGTCGGCCAGCCGCCGGACCTTCCGGGCATTGCCCTTCATGATGGTGTTGCCCAGCGTGACCTGGCCGTCCCCGCCAACGGCGACCGAGCCGTTCCGGCGCACGGAAACAATAGTGGTGCCGTCGAATTGCTGCATGGAGGCCCGATTCCAGAGGGTCTTTGGTGGACAGTCTATCTGGAGCCGAGCTGGAAAATGAAATGGGGGGAAAAGGGGACATGCCTCATTTCCCGCGCCCTCGTGGGAAATGAGGCATGTCCCCATTTACTGCCTATTTCGTGGGCGGAGGGTCCCCCATCCGGTCCTGGAATTTCTTGCGGGCCTGGTCCTTCATTTCATCGCACCTGGCGGGGTCTGCCTGGC
>JANNXJ010000006.1:0-89264 GCA_031409515.1 Gammaproteobacteria bacterium
CCGGACCTTAGTTTTGTTATTTGTTTAGTTATTGGGCCCAATAACTAAACAACTAACAAAACTAAGGTCCGGTACCTTCGGTGGAAAAGTAGCGACTGAGCCGGAGCAGGCCCTCGGTATCGAGGGCGCAGTAGCGGGTCAGTTCAGCCGCAAGGACGGCCCGCCGTTCAGCCGTGGTTTCCGGCCGCTGGGCTTCGAACCAGGCTGCGCTGGCCGCGTTGCCATCCTGCACCTCGCCGGCGCTATAGCTGAGCTCCGGAGCGACCACGGGCAGGATCTTCTTCAGCGACCAGGAGCCCTGCATATCCGGGTGATAGAAATGCCGGCGGGTGATGGGATGGAGGTCCACAACCCGGGCACCGAGCAGCACCAGCCGCGCCTTCAGATCGGGATAGCGAGCGGCAAGGGCAGCGATCACCCGTTGCTCATAGCTCGTGTAGACCAGCACAGGGCCCGCCTCGTCGAGAGCCTCCAGCAGGGCCTCAGCACAGCCCCGGCTCGGGTCTGTGCCACTCAGGTCCAGAAAGCCCCGGTGCTCAGTCCGGCCATCCGCAGCAACAACGTGACAGGAAAACTGGAAAGGCAGCGCCTCGTAGGGCCGGGTGCCCGCAAAAAGCGGGACGGCGGGCCCGACGGTTTCGAAGTCGAGAAAGTACCGGGGGAAGCTTAAGCCCCGGACAAAGTTACCCGCCGCCGGTTCCAGCTGGGGAGTACCGGCCCGCGTCACCGCCTGGATACGCTGATGATCAGCGCGGGTCAGCCGCTCAGCAGGCACGTCCCGCAGGTCCCGATAGCCCGCCACGACGAAACTGCCGAGCAGCTCCCGGTCGCCGCCCAGGGACTGCACCGGGTAAGCAACGCCGCCGGGCCAGCAGTGCTGCATGAACGCGCACTCGTAGGGCGTCACACAGCGTTTCCCCGGGGCGACCACAGGCTCCTGCGCACCGGCGGCCGCGGCCTGGGCCGCCGCCAGCCACTCCGGAACCCGGGCCTGCAGCGCCATGACTTCGCTGGTGATGTCCTGCTCCACCAACAGCCCCCGGTAGTCCCCGTTACCCTGGTAGACGAACTGGTTGTCGATATGGGCCAGCGCCATGCGCCGGATTTCCAGACCGGCACCCCGGGCCACCCAGGCCTGGATTGCACAATCGGTGAGATGCTCGGCCTTCAGGCGGGTGGAGGACTTCACCTCGATCACCTGAACGCCCGCCGGATCCCGGAGCGGCACGTCGAGGCGGACCAGGATCCCCTGATGCTGGAAGGTGGCCTCATAGATCGGCCGGGAATCGGCGGGATCGGCCAGCAGGTGCGCTGTGTGCTCCACTGCGGCGGCCAGCCCGCCGTCGTACTCGAGCAGATGCCCTGCCCCATGCACGGCGCTGTAGAGTTGCTGCGCCAGCTCGCCCACGGCATAGCCCTGGCTGAACGCGGCCTGGGTACTGGCCGAGACCCGGGCGAGCGCCGGTTGATGGACTTCCAGCCACAACCGCCGCTCGCACTGGAGTGCCGCCATGACCCTGGATTTCGAGAGACGCGCCGCCATGCTTTAATGCCTCAGAAGCGTACTTAAGGAACGTGTCATGCCCACCGCCGCCTCATCAGTATCGCTGTCCCGGTTGTCCCGCGTGCTGCTCATCATCGGCAGTCTGTCCCTGCTGACCGCCACGCAACTCAGCGCCTTGGGTTTTCACGCCCTTAACGATGTCCTCACGCCGGCCCAGAAGGCCTCCTGGCACTGGGCCACCGAGCTCCAGTTCTACCACTCCCTGGGCCTGATCCTGCTCGCCCTCCTGGCCCCCCGCCTCGGCGACTCCCCCCTGGTGGCCTGGGCTGGTGGCTTCATGGCCCTGGGGCTGGTGCTGTTCTCCGGCACGATCTATGTGAATTCCCTGGGCCTTGCCCCGGTGGGCCAGTTCGCGCCCCTGGGAGGAGGTTCCTTCATGCTGGCCTGGTTCCTCGTGGCCATCGCCGCATTCCGCACCCGGGCAGAAGCCCCCTGACATTCAAGCCACCGGAGTCAAAACCCATGCGCGCTACCCATTCTTCCCTCACCTTCCTGAACCGCCGCGGCCTGCTTCTGCTGACCGCCGGCCTGGCAGCGAGCCTGGTTCTCGCCGGTTGCACCGCCAGCCCCCCCGCCCCACCGAAGAAGGTGCTGGTGGCCGGGGCCACTGGCCAGACCGGCAGCCTGATCGTCAGCGAACTGCTGGCCAGCGGCTACGAGGTGCGGGCGCTGGTCCGGGACACGGCCAAGGCCCGCAAACTGCTCGGCGACAAGGTTGAGCTGGTGCAGGGCGACATCAAGGATCCCGCGACCCTGGCCCCGGCCTTCGCCGGCACCGACGCGGTGATCTCGGCAGTGGGCGCGCGGGGTGCCAAGGGCCCGGACCGGCCTGAAGCCATCGACTACCAGGGCGTGAAGAACCTGGTGGACGCCGCAGCCGCCAGCAAGACCCGGCAGTTCATCCTCGTCTCGTCCCGCTCGGTCACCCAGCCGGACAATTCGCTGAACAAGCTGTTCGGCAACGTCCTCATCTGGAAGCTCAAGGGCGAAGACGCCCTGCGCGCCAGCGGCATCCCCTACACGGTGGTGCGCCCGGGTGGACTGCTGAACGCGGCAGGCGGCGACAAGGACATCGTCTTCGAGCAGGGCGATACCGTCAGCGCGCAGACGACCATCACCCGCGCGGACGTCGCCCGGGTCTGCGTGGCGGCATTGAAGTACCCGGAGGCCCGCAACCGGACGTTTGAGATCAGTGCACGGGCCGGCCCGCCGGTGACGGACTGGCGCGCAAAGTTTGCGGCGCTAAAACCTGCCCCGTAGGAGCGCCGGTTTCCAGCACATGGCCGACTTCGCCCATGTGGCGCTCAATCGCCGCCCCGAAAAACGCCTGGGGATCCGACGGCTCGACCCCCTCTATACCTTCCCGACTTCCAATGTACGTTTTGGCTTGGGTAAAGGCCTCCCGCAACGACTTCGCGCCCGGGAGCGCATCCCGAAAGAAGGCTTCGCCAAAGTACGTGAGGTCCCTGTCGTCACTACACCCAAACGAGGTCCGGTCGGCAGCCGCCGCCGTGAGGATGATTGAATAATCATCCTTCAACGCATCGATAAAGCCGCCAGCAAAGCACGCTGAAATCACCACAACCTTCCAGCGAATCCCCGCGTCCCGAATCGCATCAGCCAGCTCTGCACCGTCGAGTTGTCGGAGGGGCAGCTCACCGTTCTCGACGACAAGCTCGGCACCCTCCTCCCCGTGGGAGGACACGACCAGGAACAGGATGTCCTCACTCAGGTCCATCCGCGTCCCCACTTCCAGCAACGTGCGGCGCAGACCGGCTGCCGTTGCGAGGGGAAAGGCGTTCAGGTCTCGCTGGTCATTGACCAGGCGCACGCTACGGTTCACGGAGCCGTACTTCGTGCCGATCACCTGCGCTGCCAGCTTGATCTCTTCAGCAAACACCTTCTGCTTCCCGTAGCCGGCGAAGCCCACGAAGTACGCATTTGGCTGGCCAGGTTCCCGGGCGGCAATCTGCCCGACCGCGCGCTGGATCCGTTCGGGCTGCTCGAACAGGAGCCGTTCGCCCTCCTGCCCGATTACCGTGTAGTCAGCGCTTTGTTCCGTGTCCCCGGCATACCAGACGGCTGGCCGGACATACAGGGCGTCACTCACCCAGCCGAAGCCAATCGCAGCCATGAGACTCAGCCACACCGCCGGCAACTGCTGTTGGCCCGTACAGCGCCGCAAACCCCAGACCAAAACACCGCCGCTGATCAGAAGCAGAAACCCGAGGACCCACTTGTGGAGATTTCCGGGTGGCGCCACTGATACGCCCCACAGCAGGCCGACTGCCAGTGGAGCACACGCAGAAACCAGGAAAAGGCTTTCCCGGTAGGTCGCCCAGGGGGCAGAACAACGCGAGGCGACCCAGGCAATCAGCAGGACGCCCACCAGATACCAGGCCACACCGCTGGCGCCGTAGAGATACAACTGGGGATTCACCCCGGCCTGCTGGTAGTCCCCAAGCGCCCACAGGCCGATGCTCAGTGCGAGCAAGCCGGCAATCGGCCAGTCGCTGGTGACCAGAGGGCTGGGTTTTGCCTGCATCTGAAGTAACCGGGGCGCGCGTTGGGATCGCGCCTGAAGGCGCTCCTACGGAGGTGGGGGCGTGGGTGCGGGCGCGGCGGGAAAATCAGTGCGGCGCCAGACCCCGTCCTGCCAGTTGATCTCCCAGGCCGGCCAGTAGGTGTCGTCCAGCTTGAGGGTCAGCACCTCCAGTTGCTTGTTCCAGGTCATGGTGGTCAGGCGCACCGCGTCCCGGTTGCGCTTGGAGCGCACCACGTCGATAAACTCATCCAGGTTCGCGACGGGCGTGCCGTCCACCTGGGTGATGCGCCGGCCGGCATACAGTCCATAGCGGGCGGCGGGCGAGCCGAAGGCGAAATAGGACACGTACACGCCCGTGGGCTCCACGCCCCGCTGGGCGGCCATGTCCCGATAGGGCGCCTGTAGCAGTGCGCCTGCCCACATCACGGCGCGGCGCACGCCGGCGCCATCCAGGACCACCGTTGCCACATCGAGCAGGCGGACCTGTCCGTCCCGGAACACCTCGACGACCACCGTGGGCTTCTGGGTGCGACCCTCCACCTCGCGAAAGCGCGTGGCCGGTTCGCCGTCGATGGTCAGCAGCAGGTCACCCGGCTGAAAGGCGCCGGCAGCGGGCGTGCCAGCCACGGTTCGCGCCACGCTCAGCAGGCGCCGGCGCTCCGGGTCGTGGTCACCGATCCGCTGCACCCAGTCGGGGGGCAGGCCGAGCCGCCGCGCGGCCGCCAGGGGCATCGGCGTCCACTCGACCTCGAGGGAACGCAATTCCCGGCCCGTCGCCACGAGGTCCTGAAGTTCGCGCACATACTCGACCGGCAGGCCGCGGCTCTCCTGGGCGAGCTCGCCAGTGCCCTGCCAGGCGAAGCTGGCCCAGAGGGCCGCTACCTCGCCTTTTGCGTTCACGACCACACCGTCCAGATCCCGGGGGCCACTGACGAGGTTGAGGGTCTCCAGGTTGGACTCCCGGAAACGCATTGTCCGGGACAACGGGTAGGACACCGGTTCAAAGGACGAGAAGACTGCGGCCTGGGACGCCAGGGTTTCGCCTTTACGCAGGCCCGCCACCCACTGCTCGTCTCCCGGTTTGGGAACCTTGGTGGCAAAGCGCGCCGCGGTGACCGTCGAGCCGGCAATCAGCGCCGGATCGTAAGTCACGAGGGCGAGATTGTGGAGCGGATGGAGGTACGCGACGCGGCCCGGGATCTCCAGCGAGCCACCGAAGGTCAGGCGCACATCGCCGATGGCCTCGGGGATCGTATTGCGATCCACCACCACGTACCCCCGCTCGGCGTCGACCACCAGGCCCGTGCCGTAGTAATGCTGCTCGGACACGCCGGAGACTATGTAGGGCATGTCGAAATTGACCAGCACGAGGGAGGGCGCGATCTTGCGCAGTCGCGCGTCGGGCTGCTCGACGAAGCGGGCCACGCCACCTTCCGGCCCAGGTGACTCAGGTCCCGGTGCCAGGGTCCGGCACGGCCACTCCCCAAGCCGGTCGTCCCGGCGGCAGCGCACCGCCGGAAACCAGCGCCGGTCCATGCGCACCACCCGGACCTTGCTGGATCCAGGCTCGTCCAGGTTAATGAAGCGCACGGTGAACCGCTGCTGATCAGCCTTGCCCGCCAGGAGGCGCTCCAGGTCGTCCAGCTGTCCCACCGGCTCGCCGTCGATGCCAACAATCACGCTGCCCCGGGGGATGCCGGCGGCTGCAAACACGAAACCCGGGTTGGCGATGAACAGGCCTTCGGGAGCCCGATTGAAATGCCGCGCCTGCTGATAGGACAGGTTGTTGACCACCGCATCGCCGAACTGCAGGTACTCGTCCGGGCTGACCTGATACAGGTCCCCAACGGTCACGGTGAAGGCCAGTTCGCGCCCGCCCCGCTCCACGCCCAGGTTCACTGCCTGGCCCACGCGGTCATCCACAATGCCCTCCAGGGGCGCGAACTCGGTGAGGTACTGCCCGTTGACCCGCACGAGGATGTCGCCCACCTGGAGTTTCCCGTCGGCAGCACTGCCCGGCAGGACCTCGCCCACCACCAGCATGCCAATCCCGTCGGGAAATCTGGCCCGGACGGCCCGCTCGGTAGGCTCCCCCAGGCCCAGACGGCGCAACTCATCAAAAGCGGTGTAGTTGAAGATGGTGCCGATCGTCCCGCGAGTGACGGGCTCTCCGGCCTGCAGCAGCTGCAGTGCCCGCTGCACCCGATCGAGGGGCAGGAAAAAACTGGACGCCGCCTGGTTGCTGGCCCCGGCATTGAGGGCGATCACGCGCCCTTCGATATCGATGACCGGCGAACCGGACGAACCGCCGGACGTGGACGACGCCGCCTGCAGGTAGAAGGTGTTGAAGTCGTTGTACTTCCCCCGCCCGTAGTCCGGCGCTTCCCGCCGCAGGCGGGCCAGGGTGCCGGAGAGAATGGACAGCTGCTCGCCATCGTCGTTGCCGATAACCCGGATTTCCCGGCCGATCTCCGCGCCGGCCGGGTACAGGGGCAGAGCCTTGGGCTTGATGTACTTGAGCGCTGCCGGGTCGTAGCGATAGAAACCAAAGTCATGGACGGGATCCCGATAGACAGGGATCAGTTCTACTTCTTCCTGATTATTGAACAGGCCCTCCGCCCGCACGGGACCCGCAGTGACCACGTGACGATTGGTGAGGATCAGCCCGCGCTCGGCGTCCACGACGAAGCCCGTGGCCTGGCTCGACTCGTTCCACTCCGTGTCGAAGGCCCGGGTGCCGTCCACCTGGATGGACACCACCGACGGGGCGATGCGCTCGAGGGTCTTGCGCCAGGCCGCCGGCTCCACGCCGTCGGCGCCCTGGACGGCCGGCCCGGACAAGGAGAGCAGCGCGAACGCCAGCAGTAACTGCCGGCTTGAAGATCGGCTAGAGCCGCAGCTCATGCCCGAATGCCGACTGGAACTCCGTCGCGAGGGAAGCCGGTGTGAAGTGATGGTTCTGGGTGCCCTTGTGGGCGATCTTGAGCGCGCCGAGCAGGGACGCCAGGCGACCCGTCTCTGCCCAGGGCAGGTTGCGGGTGATGCCGTAGAGAAGTCCGGCCCGATAGGCGTCACCACAGCCCGTTGGATCGAGAACGGCCCGGGGCTTAACGGGCGGAATCTCGAGCCGCTCGCCGCCGGCCCAGATGGTCGAACCCAGTGCGCCGTGGGTCACGATCAGCGCCTTGACCTTGCCCGCCACTTCGTCTTCGGTCCAGCCTGTGCGATCGGTGAGCAGGCGGGCTTCATAGTCATTCACCGCCACCCAGGTGGCCCGGTCAACGAAGTGCCGGAGGTCCAGGCCATCGAACATCGGCAATCCCTGGCCGGGGTCGAAGATGAAAGGGATGCCGGCGTCATGCAGCTGCGCCGCGTGCTCCACCATGCCCTGCCGCCCGTCTGGGGACACGATGGCGACCGTAATGCCAGCGTCCGACCGGGCTGGCCCAACGGGGACCGTAATGCGATGGGCTTCATTCATGGCACCGGGATGAAACGCGGTGATCTGGTTATCGTCCAGATCCGTGGTGATGTACGCCTGTGCCGTCAACATCTCTGGCACCTCGAGGACGTGGGACAGGTTCACGCCCTGGCGGGTGAGCCAGGCCCGGTAGGGGCCGAAATCGCTACCCACCGTTGCCATGATGCGCGGGTCGCCACCCAGCAGCCGGAGGTTGTACGCGACGTTGCCGGCACAGCCGCCAAACTCCCGGCGCAGTTCCGGAACCAGGAACGAGACATTCAGGATGTGGATCTGGTCCGGAAGGATGTGCTCCTTGAAGCGGCCGGGGAACACCATGATGTTGTCGTAGGCTATCGAGCCGCAGATCAGGGCAGACAAATGGACACTCCTAATGGGGGCCTGACGAGGGCCTAACGGGGGCTGACTGCCGGCGAGTCGGCGCGACTCTGCCAGGTGAGGTCCAGCTGTTTGGCAGCCCGCACGTCGTCGAGGCGCCGGACAGGCATGGTCCGCGGGGCGCTCTTCACCTCTGCGGCGTCCTTGAAGGCCAGATCGCGAATCTCGATGAGTGCCTGGGCAAAGGCGTCCAGCTCCTGCCGGGCTTCGCTCTCCGTTGGCTCAATCAGCAGGCACTCGGGGACCAGCATCGGAAAGTAGGTGGTGGGGGCGTGAAAGCCCTTGTCGAGCAAGGCCTTCGCAAAATCCATGGCAGAGACGCCGGTATCCCGCGTCACGTCCTTCAGCGAGATGATGAACTCGTGACTCGCACGACGCTGGGGAAACGCGGGGGTGAAGCCGGCGGCGGCCAGGCGCTTCATCAGGTAGTTGGCGTTCAGCGTCGCATAGCCGGAGACGCGGCGCATGCCCTCGGCGCCCAGCAGCCGCATATACACGTAAGCCCGGAGCAGAATGCCGGCGTTACCCATGAAACCGGAGAGCCGGCCGATACTCCGGGGCCGCTCGGCTTCAGCCAGCCAGCGGTACTCGTGGCCACCGGCGCCGTCCCGGCGACCGACGATCGGGATGGGCAGAAATGGTTCGAGCCGGTCGTTTACTGCAACGATGCCCGCCCCCGGTCCCCCGCCGCCGTGGGGCGTGGAAAAGGTCTTGTGCAGGTTGATGTGGACGACGTCGAAACCCATTGCGGCAGGCAGCGTCCGGCCGAGAATCGCATTCAGGTTGGCGCCGTCGTAGTACAGCAGGCCGCCGGCGCCGTGCACGACCTCGGCAATCTCGGCGATCCGCCGCTCGAAAACGCCGAGCGTGGAAGGATTCGTGAGCATGATGCCCGCCGTCCGCGGGCCGACTACCTGGCGCAGGGCAGCAAGGTCCACGTCACCGTCGGGGCCGGTGGGAATCTCCACCACGTCGCAGCCACACATCGTGGCAGTCGCCGGGTTCGTGCCATGGGCGGCATCCGGCACGATGATCTGGTCCCGGGCCGTGTCGCCCCGCGACTGGTGATAAGCCCGGATCATCGCGACGCCGGCAAACTCACCCTGGGCTCCCGCCATGGGCGTGAGTGACACACCGCTCATGCCGGTGGCCGCCTTCAGCATCTCCTGGAGGTCGAAGAGGCACTCGAGAAAGCCCTGGGCATGAGCCTCGGGTTCGAGCGGGTGCCGATCGAGGAAGCCCGGCAGCATGGCCAGCTTGTTGGCGGCCCGCGGGTTGTACTTCATCGTGCAGGAACCCAGCGGGTAGAAGTGCGTATCGATCGAGAAGTTGAGCTGGGAAAGCCGCGTGAAGTGGCGGACCACCTGCAGCTCGGACACTTCCGGCAGGGGCGGCGGTGTGCGCCGGAGCAGTGCTGCCGGCAGGTCGTCCGTGGCCGCGGCGACGGCAGGCGCCTGGGACGGGGCGCGACGCCCGGGACGGCCCTGGTCGAAGATGAGGGGTTCACGCATCACGCCGCCACCGCCACGCCCAGCACGCCGGCGAGGGCCCGCCGATAGGCGGCAATGTCTTCAGCGGTCCGGAGTTCTGTCGCACAGACCAGCAGCGCGGAACCGAGCTCGGGAAAATCGGCAGACAGATCGTAGCCACCGAGAATGCCGGCGGCAGCGAGTTGCTGCAGCACCGGCGCAACCGGCCGGGGCAGGGTCAGCACGGCCTCGTGGAAGAAGGGCGCACTGGGCGCCGTGATGCCGCCAACGCTGGCCAGCGCCCTGACCAGCTCAAGCGTGTTGGCGTGGCACTGGGCAGCGACCCGCCGCAGTCCCTCGCTGCCCAGCAGGGACAGGTAGATGGTTGCCGCGGTCACCATCAGGCCCTGATTGGTGCAGATGTTCGAGGTGGCCTTGGACCGGCGGATGTGCTGCTCCCGGGCCTGGAGAGTGAGCGTAAATCCAGGGCGGCCGTCGACGTCCAGAGTGCCGCCCACCAGCCGGCCGGGCATCTGCCGGACCAGGGCCTTGCGGCAGGTGAGAAAGCCAAAGTAAGGACCACCGGAACTGAGGGGAATACCGAGAGGCTGGCCTTCACCGCAGGCGATGTCTGCCCCCTTCTCACCCCACTCCCCCGGGGGCTTCAGCAGGGCCAGTGCCGTGGGATTGCACGCCGCGATGACCAGCATGCCCCGGGCGTGGGCCCAGTTGGTGAGTTCGTCGACGGGTTCAAAGCCACCGAGGAAGTTCGGGTAGGGAATGCAGACCGCGGCAAAGTCCTGACCATCCAGGGTGGCGAGGGCATCCAGGTCGGTGCGTCCAGCCGCTGCCGCCAGTTCCACCAGTTCGATGTCCTGGCCAGCCACCAGGGCGCGGGCCACTTTCAGCCAGACCGGGTTCATGTAGCGCGGCACTGCGATCCGGCGCGCCCGCGCCTGCCGGGCCCCGCGCACGGCCATGAGGCACGCCTCGGCAAAGGCGGTGGCTCCGTCGTAGAGGGACGCGTTGGAAACCTCGAGACCCGTCAGCCCGGCCAGCATGGACTGGTATTCGTAGATGAGTTGCAGCGTGCCCTGACTCGCCTCCGCCTGATAAGGCGTGTAGGCGCTATAGAACTCACCCCGGGTGGCTATCTCCCAGACGGCCGCCGGAATGTGGTGCTCGTAGGCACCAGCGCCCAGAAAACAGAGCGTCGCCCGGTTGCGGGCCGCACGCTCGCGCATGAGCCGGGTAACAGCGGCCTCGGACAGACCCACGGGGACTCCGGGCAGGCCGTCCACCCGCAGGGCTGGCGGAATCTCATCGAACAGATCTTCGATGGTGCGGGCACCAATCGCGCCCAGCATGGCAGCCGTGTCTTCAGTGGTGTGGGGAATGAACGGCACGAGCGTCCTGTCCTGAAACTAGTCGGCAGCGTCGAGCAACGCGGTATAGGCCGAGGCGTCGAGCAGCCCGCTCAACTGGGAATCGGCGGCCTGCAGCCGCACCAGCCAGCCCGCGCCGTAGGGATCGGTGTTCACCAGCTCCGGCTCGGCGGTCAGCGCCGGATTGACGGCGCGCACGGCGCCGGCGAGGGGGGCGTATACGTCCGACGCCGCCTTGGTGGACTCGACAACCGCCATCGCATCGCCCGGCTTGAGGGTGCGACCGACCTCCGGCAGTTCGACGTAGACCAGCTCGCCCAGCTGCTGCTGGGCATGATCGGTGATGCCGATGACGACGGTGCCGTCGTCTTCCCGGCGCACCCACTCGTGTTCCTCGGTGTACTGGAGCTGCTTCGGCACACTACTCATGGGGTTGGTCTCATGCGGCTGGTCTCATGCAGTGATTCCTGTTATTCGACGAGTACGCGGCCGTTACGGACGAAGGGCGGGCGAACGATGCGGGCAGCGCGCAGCGCCGACCGAATCTCCACCTGACATAACCCAGTCGCAGCTACCGGCACCCGGGCCAGAGCGATGGACCGTTCCATGGTGGGGGAAAATCCGCCGCTGGTAATCACTCCGTCACCGGCCGGGGTGAGCACCCGCTGGCCGTGGCGCATGATACCGCGATCCTCCAGCAACAGGCCGATCAACTTCTCAGATACGCCTGCTGACTTCTGCAGTTCCAGGGCGCCGCGCCCACGAAACTGCCGGTCGGCCGGCTCGAAGGCCACGGTCCAGGCGAGGGCCGAGGTGAGCGGGGAAGTGCCGGCATCCATATCCTGCCCGTAGAGGTTCAGGGCCGCCTCCAGACGCAGCGTGTCCCGCGCGCCAAGTCCGCAGCGCTGCGCCCCGGCAGCGGCCAGCGCCTGCCACAGCGCAAGGCCCGCCGGCTGGGGCAGAACCACCTCAAAACCGTCTTCACCGGTGTACCCCGTCCGGGCCACGAACACGTCGTCCTGCAGAACAGAGCCAAAGGGCTGCAGCGCCAGCGCCGCAGCTCCGAGCCCAGCGGGCAGCAGGGGCGCCACCAGCTGGCGCGCGGCCGGCCCCTGGATGGCCAGCATCAGGAGATCGTCCCGATGCCGGAGGACGACATCGTCCCGGTCTGCAATACGCGCCAGCCAGGCGAGATCCTGCGCCCGGGTTGCGGCATTGACGATGAGCCGGTAGCGATCATCCCCGGTCCAGTAGGCGATGAGATCGTCCACCACACCGCCAGCGTCATTGAGCATGCAACTGTAGAGCCCCTGGCCGGGCTGCCGCAGCCGGGCAATGTCGTTGGCCAGCAGGCGCCGGAGGAACGCTGTGGCATCGGGGCCCATGACGTCGACGACCGTCATGTGGGAGACGTCAAAGTAGCCGCAGGCCTGGCGGACAGCGTGATGCTCTGCCAGCGCTGAGCCGTAGTGCAGCGGCATGTCCCAGCCCCCGAACTCGACGATGCGGGCCCCGGCGGCAACATGCTCGGCGTAAAGCGGTGTCTGGTGTCCCATGGTTCTGTATCCGGTCAGTTCAGTGCTGGTGCGGCGGCGGCCAGCGTGTGCATGGCGTAGGCCACGCGTTCTTCCACAGGTGCGCCTGCCGCCTGGCGCTCCACCAGCGCCAGGCGGGAACGCAGTCCGCAGCGATTGGCAATCTGGATATTGAGGCCCGGCCGGGCATTGAGCTCCAGCAGCATTGGCCCCTTGTCGCGATCAAGCACGATATCGACACCGAGATAGCCAAGCCCGGTCAGCTCGTAACAGCGGGCCGAGAATTCCAGCAGGTACAACCACTGGGGAAGCTGCAGGCCCGCAATGGCGGCACCAGTATCCGGGTGTTCCGTCACGGGGGAGTTGCCTATGACCCCGTGGGTGGTGCGGCCTGTGGCCAGATCCAGCCCCGCACCCACCGCGCCCTGGTGCAGATTCGCCTTGCCGTGGGAACGCCGCGTGGGCAGACGAACCATGGAGAGCACCGGGTAGCCACGAAACACGATGACCCGGATATCGGGGACGCCCCGAAAAGCGTGCTCGCTAAAGGTGGAATCGAATTTCACACAGTACTCAACGAGCGCCACGTCCCGGTGGCCGCCAAGACTGTACTGCCCGCTGATGATGTTCGACAGGTGATGTTCGATGTCGTCCTCACCCAGGATCGAACCGTCGACCAGGCGGTACACGTTCCGCTCCTTGACCCGCGCCGAAACCACGAGAATGCCGTCGCCGCCAGAGCCCTGCGCGGGCTTCACCACGAAATCCCGGTGCGCGGCGACCACCTTCGGCAGCTCCCGCACCTCCCGATGACTGCTGATCACACCATAGAGCTCAGGCACCGGGAGGCCCGCTGCCATGGCCAGGCGCTTGGTCGAGAGCTTGTCGTCCACCAGTGGATAGAGGCGCCGGGGGTTGTACCGCATGATGTACTCGCAGTTGCGCTCGTTTAGCCCGAGCACCCCGTTGGCCTGGAGCTTGCGGATCAGTGCCAGCATCAGCGCATGAGAGCAGCAAGAGACTTGAAGCGCACCAGCTCCAGGAGCCGATAGCCGCTGTAGCGGCCCAGCAGGAGGCAGATCGCAAGCACCCAGAGCAGCAGCTCCGGGAAGACGAAAAACAGATGCTTGAGCAGGTTAATGTCCATGACGCTGAAACAGATGGCCGCCACGATCAGGCTGCCAACGCCCTGCTGGATCGCCTCGGCCGGGCCGCGCTCTTCCCAGACTATGGACATGCGCTCGATAGTCATCGTGAGAATGACCATGGGAAAAAGGCCGACGGACAGGCCCATATCCAGGCCGAGTTGATTGGCGACAATGCTGATCAGCGCCATCAGCATCACGACGATGATCAGCACGGAGGCCAGCCTCGGCACCAGGAGGAGCCGCAGGTTCTCCATGAAGAAGCGGAACAGCAGGCCGATACTGACCACCAGTGAGAACAGGATGACGCCGGCCAGGACCTGGGTCTCGCGGAAGGCCAGAGCAACCAGCACAGGCATGAAGGTGCCGAAGGTCGTGATCCCCACGATATTGCGCAGGATCACAACCACCAGCGCTCCCAGCGGGATCATCAGCAGCACCGCATACACGGCCTGGGTCTGAATCGGCAAGGAAAAGAGCGAGAAGTCGGCAATCCGGGACTGCACGGTCTGGGCCCGGCGCTCCGCGACCAGCACGGGATCGGCCTCGTTCCGTTGCACCGAGAAACGGATTTCGGTCGCGCCGCCACCGTCCAGGGTGTAGAGGGACTCCTCACCCCGCCACCAGGTGAGAAATTTCTCCGGCAGCCCCTGGGCTCCGGTGGCGGGGTCGAAGTACAGCCAGCGATCGCCGTCATGAACTTCCAGCCAGGGCACCACCCGCGCCTGCCGCTCCCGGTCCACGAGACTGATGCCGCGCATGAGCCGCGCGGGGATCTGGGCCGCCGCCAGTACCGTTACCGCCGCCCGGGCGCGGGCGGTCGGATCGGACTCCCCGGCGAGGAGCAGTCCAACGTTCTGGTCCCCGCCAGAATCCGCGAGGCGCTTCAGCAACTCGACGGTAAAGGACGCGGGGTCCGCCGACTGGTCCCGCACCTGAGCCACCAGCTGCTGCAGGGCCGTATCCAGCGGCTCACCAAGCACGGGCAATGGCGGGAATGGCGGCGTGGTGTCGTTCTCGAACTGGGTCGGGTCCTTGTAGACCACTGCCCGGTAGTAAAGGGTCTGGGGGCCCTTGGCCCGGCGGATGGCCCATTGGACCTGCCGCCCCCCCGTGACGTAGCGCGTCGTGAAGCCGAAGCCCCGGGACACGAAGTTCTCATCGAGGATGGCAAAGCCCGGGGTGAGCCCCGGGATATGCAGCGTGGCCTTGACCGGCATCGACTTTTCGCCGGCGTCAAACTGGATGGTGGCCTCGACGGTCCAGATACTCGTCTCTTCCTCGGGCAACAGCGGATAGCCAAGTTCCCGCCACTTGTAGAGGAACAGTGCGCCGCCGATCAGGAAGAGCGCCAGCGCAAAGACCCAGATCTTATAGCCTTGCATGGAGCTCCCGATTTCTGTGCAGGCCCGTCGCCTGGTCTGCCAGGAGACCTTTGATGAGTGGCAGGCGGTCGATGACCCCCAGGCCCGCGGCGGCAAGGCGCGTCAGCAGGTCGGAGTCGCTGGTGAACACGCGGTGCAGTCCTTCCATCGCCGCCAGGGTCAGAAGATTCTCTCCCTTACGCCGCCGCTCGTAGCGGCGCAGAACCAGGGCGTCGCCCGGGTCTGCCAGGCGAGTGGCCAGCAGGTGCGCTGCCAGGGTCTCCGCCAGGGCTGCTGCATCGAGCAGGCCCAGATTGATACCCTGCCCGGCCAGAGGATGAATCTGGTGGGCAGCATCGCCAATCAGTGCAAAGCGGCTGCCAGTGTAACGATGGGTATGGCGCGCAGCCAGCGGCACGGCAAGCCTCCGCGCCGTTACCCGCAGGGTTCCCAGTACGTTGCCCGTCGCGACGGTGAGGCGCGCTGCGAACTCGTCGTCCGCCAGGGCTGCGAGTTCCCGGGCGTCGGCGGCAGGGCACGACCACACGACCGAAGAACGTCCGTCAGCCAGCGGCAGCAGGGCGACAGGGCCGCTGGGCGTAAAACACTGCCAGGCTGTGCGCCCGTGGGGCCGCTCGCTGCTGACATGGGTAACCAGCGCCGACTGCGCGTAGTCATGTCCGGTGGACGGCAACTGCAGCTGCTCCCGAACCCAGGAGTCGGACCCGTCGGCACCCACCAGCAGTCTGGTCCGGAGGAGAGCCCCGCCAGTCAGCTCCACGACCATGGCCGAAGCTTCCCGGCGCAATCCAGCCGGTGGGGAATCGGTCAGCAGCGTGACTGATGCGGCCGCCGACTCCGCGAGGCTGGTCCAGAGACCCAGCCGCAGCCAGTCATGCTCAACAATATGACCAAGCTCCGGCGCGCCGCTGTCCGCGGCATCGAAGCCGAGGCTGCCGCTGCCGAAGGGCGTACTCCCTGCCTGCCAGACGCGCATGCGCTCGAAGGCGGCCCTGCGGCCCGGGGGCAACACCTGCCAGGCGCCGGCCGCCGCAAGAATCCCGCGCCCCACCGGAGCAATCGCCACGACCCGCAGGTCAGTGTCTGCATCGGCAGCGAGTAGCCGGGGCGACTGGGCCTCGAGAACGCCGATACGCAGCCTGGGACGGTGGTTGGCCAGCAAGCTACTGAGCAGGCTCGCGCAGACCAGCCCGGTAACCCCGCCACCGACGATCAGCACATCGAAGTCATGCTGAATCACAGCGGCAAACCCCGGGCCAGTCGGGTACGCCGGCCGGCAAGGCCCATGGTCTCCCGGGCCAGGAGCCGCTTGGCACCGGGAACGGTATCGAACAGGAGCAGCCCAAGGCCGCGCAACGGTCCGAGGCTGGTCTGGTCGAACAGGCGCACCAGGCCATCCGTGAAGGCCACCACCTTGCGCTGATCCGGCCGGCGCCAGGTCGCATACCGCTCGAGCAGCGCCGCGGCTCCAGGATCCGGCTGAGCACCAGCCTGCCGTGAGTCCTCGGCCAGGAGTTCGGCCAGGGCAGCAGCGTCGCGTAATCCCAGGTTGTAACCCTGGCCTGCCACCGGGTGGAGGCCATGGGCGGCATTCCCGACCACAGCGACGCGGTGCCCCGTCACCGCCTCCGCCTCAACGAGCTCCAGCGGATAACAGCTGCGGGCACCGACCTTACGAAACCGCCCCAGACGAAAGCCAAACTCCCGCTGCAGCAGTTCGAGGAATGCGGGGTCCGGCAGCGCAGACACCGCCTCGGCAAGCGCAGCCCGGCGCGTCAGCACGAAGACATAGCGGCCCTCTCCTGCGGGCAGGAGGGCGAGCGGGCCGTCGGGAGTGAAGCGCTCGTAGGCCGTGGTGCCCTGGCCAGCGACCAGGCCAGCGCCTGGCCCATCCACGGCCACATTGCCGACGATGGCCGTCTGCTCGTAGGGTCTGGTCCGGGCCGCAATGCCCAGCACCTCGCGAAGGGTTGACCGGGCACCGTCAGCGACGACGAGCAGGCGGGTGCGTACCGTGCCAGCAACACCGGCCTCGTCGATATGGACGTCGAGCGCGTCGGGGGCTGCTGCGGCGCTGGCGGCCCTGGCCGGCGTGAGAATGGTGACATTGCTGTAAGCGCCGAGCTCCCGCCACAGGGCGGCGCCGAGCAGCCGGTTCTCGACGACGTAGCCAAGGGCCTCGCCCCCTTCCTCGTCGGCATCGATCACCGTCGTGCCCAGCCGCCCGCGCTCCGAGACATGAATCCGGCGGATTGGTGCCGCGTGTTCAGCAATCCGGGGCCAGATCCCGAGTGTGCCGAGGATGTGCTGGCTGCTGCGCGACAGGGCGGTGGTCCGGGCGTCGAAACTCTGCTGCCCCGGACTGCCTGCCGGGATGGCCTCGACGAGGGTTACCCGCAGCGACAGGCGGGCCAGCGCCACCGCGAGACTGGCGCCGACCATGCCACCACCGGCAATCAGCACGTCGCAACTGGCAGGCACAGGGTCGCCAGGGCCCTTCATTGGGCAGACGCGCCGATCATGGCTTCAAGCACGTCGGGGTCCCGCGGCAGATCCCTCGTGAGCACATCGGAACCGTCCCGGGTAACCAGCACGTCGTCCTCGATGCGCACGCCAATGTTCCACCACCGTTTCGGCACACCCCGGCTGCCCGGCGGGATATAGACCCCGGGTTCGACCGTCAGCGCCATGCCCGGTTCCAGGACTCGCCACTGGTCGGCGATCTTGTAGTCGCCCACGTCGTGCACGTCCATGCCCAGCCAGTGCCCGGTGCGGTGCATGAAGAACTTCTGATAGGCCCGGGTGCGGATCAGCGAGGCGACGGCGCCCTCAAGCAGCCCGATCCTCTTCAGCCCCTTGGTAACAGCACGCACCGCTGCCTCGTGAGGCTCACTCCAGGAATTGCCAGGAACCACGGCGGCGAGGGCCGCTTCGTGGGCATCGAGAACCACTTCATAGATCGCCCGCTGCTCGGGAGTAAAGCGGCCGTTCACCGGGTAAGTGCGGGTCACATCGGAGGCGTAGTAGTCAAACTCGCACCCGGCATCCACCAGCAGCAGGTCCCCATCCTCCATCCGCCGGTTGTTCTCGTGGTAGTGCAGGATGCAGCTGTTCGGCCCGGACCCGACGATCGGCAGGTAGGAAGGTTGCGCACCGTGGGTGCGAAACTCGTGAATGAACTCGGCTTCGATCTGGTACTCGAAAAGCCCGGGACGACACATGCTCATCGCCCGCCGGTGGGCCTGAACCGCGATCCGCGCGGACCGGCGCATCGTGCCGATCTCTTCCCGGCTCTTGTAGAGGCGCAGGTCGTGCAGGAAGTGATCGAGGGAGATGAACTCGTCCGGCGTGTGGACCCCGGCACGGCTATGCGTGCGGAGACGGGACACCCAGCTGATCACCCTCTGGTCAAAATCCGGGTGCGCGCCCATGGTGTAAAACACCCGGTCGCACCTGCCCACCAGCTTCGGCAGCCATTCCTCAACGGCACCGATCGGGTAAGCGGCATCCGCCCCGTAGTGCGTGACTGCATTCTCCGGACCTACCCGGGTCCCATCCCAGGTTTCCTTCTCCCGGTCCCGCTCCCGGCAGAACAGCAGGTACTCCCCTTCCGGTCGTCCCGGCACCAGCACCACCACGGCGTCGGGCTCGGCAAAGCCCGTCAGATAGTAGAAATCACTGTCCTGGCGATACGGGTAAAGGACGTCCCGGCTGCGCAACCGGGTCTGGGCGGCGGGCAGGATCGCGATGGCACCCTTGCCCATCATGCGCATCAGCTGCCGGCGGCGGCGGAGGAATTCGTCAGTGTTCATGGGGGGCTTCAATGTCTGCTCGCGGCCTGCTCGCGCTGGCGGACGGCGGCCAGCTCCTCGTAGACCAGCTGCACGCTCACGCGGACGTATTCAACCAGCTCCGCGTAGGCGGCCTCGCCTTCCGCATCGGCTTCGTCAGGCCCAACCGCCACCTGGGCCATCTCGGCGAAATCACTGACGATCTCGGCGGTATTGCCGCTGCGGATCTCATCCTCAGCAGCGCTGGTCCGCGCGGCGACAAACAGCCCGTGGTTAAAGCCCTGGCACCACTGCGCCAGGGCGTCTACGCGCTGCATAAGGGCCTCTGCATCGTCCGGAAGCAGGGGCTGAAAGGTCATCTGGACATCTTCCAGGGCCCCGCGGGTGTTCGCAGCCAGGGACTTGAGAAGGTTGGTCGCCTGCTCGGTAACAGTCGGGTTCGCCGGGCTCTCCGGGAGGGTGTCGGCCAGCCACGCGGCCTCAGCACCTGCGCCCAGGCCACAAAGCAGCCCGCAGAGGCTCCCGTGGGCTTCGGCGGCGTCGTGCCCCGCCTCGGCACGCCGGAGTGCCTGGTCGATCTGGTCAAAGCCGGGGAATTCGCTGGTCGTCGGGGCTTTTAACATCTTCTGGGACCGGTATTAATCCTGACTCTGTACCTGGCACCACCCGGTGCCGCTCGGCATTTGACCCTGGCCGTGGGCTAACACTATATTGACTTCATGGCGGACTCATTGGAAAAGACTTTTACACGGGAACTCGAGCGCCTCGAACGACGGCTGGACGAACTTGTGGTGATCACGAGCCAGCTGAAGGAAGAGAACCGTTCCCTCCACCAGCGGCAGGACAACCTGATTGCCGAGCGGGCAACGCTTTTGCAGAAGAATGAACAGGTTCGGGCCCGGGTGGAGGCCATGATTGGGCGTCTCAAGGCCATGGAGCACGGTTCGTGACGGATCCCTACGCCCAGGTCAATATCAAGATCCTCGAGAAGGAATACCAGATCTCCTGCCCTGCCAGCGAGCGTGCGGCACTGCTGGATTCTGCCGAGATGCTGAACCGCAAGATGCGGGAAATCCGGGATACCGGCAAGGTCATCGGCCTGGACCGGATTGCCGTGATGGCTGCACTGAACATGGCCGACGAATTGCTGCGCTCGCGGAACCGGGGCGAGCACCTCGAAGGCGACGCCCGGCTGCGCCTGCAGGCAATGCGGGAGCGGGTCGAGGGCGCGCTCCAGGCTGGCCGTCAGCTGGACCTCTGACTTCCGCCCCCTCGCAGGGGCCACCTGCGTCACATTTTTCTCACAGACCCGGCTTATACTTGTGCCAGGTCTCTCCTGCGGTGTTCGACAGCGGCTTGATAGGTCTCTCGACCCTTAATCGCGCTTTCGGGATCGCGTATTGTGGGCAGTTTGTGCATTACCGTTCAGATTAATTCTGGGCGGGAAGCCTTCTCTGCCTCTTCTGGTCCCACCTGATGCTCTTGGTCTGTGAGCAGCAGGCCGCACCGGCACAGGCGGGAGAGACCGCCCTTCCAGCCCGGCCAGCGGCATGACGCGGAACCCCTTAAGCCACGCCCCCAGCGGCAGCGAACCCTCAGGCGAGCATGGGGCCGATGCGGTTGAGAAAGCCCGGCTCCGCAGAGAGATTCGCGCCCGGCGTCGGGCGCTGCCGGATCCAGCAGCCCGCGCTTCTGCCCGGTGCGCTATGCGACGCCTCTGGGCCCTTCCAGCACTCGCGCGCGCCCGAACCCTGGCCATCTACCTGCCAATCGGTGGTGAACTTGATTGCACTCCCCTGGCCCTGGAAGCCTGGAACCGCGGTCGTTCGGTATTCCTGCCGGTGATCAGGGGCACCGCGCTCCGCTTCGCACCCTTCCATCCCGAGTCAGAACTCCGGCCCAATCACTTCGGCATCCCTGAGCCGGTGACCCCGGCACGCCACCTGCGCACTGCACGACAACTCGACGTGATCGTGGCACCGCTTGTAGCGTTCGATGTTCAAGGTCATCGACTAGGCATGGGCGGTGGTTACTACGATCGGACGCTGGCGTTTCGCGGAGCACGTGCACACGCACGACGGCCCAGCTTTATAGGTCTCGCGTTCGAGATGCAGAAGGTTGCTGCTCTGCCTGCCGGTGCGTGGGACATCGGACTTGATGCCGTGATCACGGAGACAGCCACCTATCGCTTCGCCTGAGTTGTCGCTTGCTCGCAACCGAAGTCAAGGAAGAAAACTCCCTCTTGCTGGAATTTTCCCAACTGTTGTATATACTCAGTCCCGTCTACCTCGACACGGAGACTAAAACTATGGCTACGAAGAAAGCTGCGAAGAAAGTAACGAAGAAGACCAAGAAGAAGGCTGCAAAGAAAAAGCGTTAGAGATGCGCGTCGGCGTGAGGCCCGAAAGGGTCTTACGCCGATCCTCTGAAAAGAGGAAACACGCGACGATCGGTGCCCGCCTCTGGCGGGCACTTTTTTTTGTGAGGTACCATCTGAGCTATGGACCAGAACAGCCGGAAAAAGCAGGCCGCGCGGGCAGCCCTCGAGTTCATCAAACCGGGTATGTCCCTCGGCGTTGGGACCGGATCCACGGTCAATCTCCTGATCGACCAGCTGGAGCCTGTTCGCGCCGATCTGGCCGCGGTCGTAGCCAGCTCCCGGGCCACGGAGGCGCGGCTGAGGGCCCATGGCTTTAGCGTGGTCGAGCTGGACCAGGTGGGGGACCTGGATCTCTATGTGGATGGTGCCGACGAGGCCAATAAGTACTTCCACCTCATCAAGGGCGGTGGGGGCGCCCTGACCCAGGAAAAGATCCTGGCGGCCGCGTCCCGCAAGTTCGTCTGCATCATCGACGACAGCAAGTGGGTGGCGACGCTCGGCAAGTTTCCCCTGCCGATCGAGGTCATTCCCATGGCCCGTTCTCAGGTGGCACGCCAGCTTGTGAAGCTGCGTGGTCAACCGGTGTGGCGCGAGAACTACGTGACCGACAACGGCAACCAGATCCTTGACGTCCACAACCTCCAGATCACCAATCCCCCGGACCTGGAGAGCCGCCTGAATCAGATTCCGGGCATCGTGACAGTCGGCCTGTTTGCCCTCCGGCCGGCCGACGTCATTCTGATGGCGGACGACAGCGGCGTGAAGCGGCTCGATCGCCGTTAGAGAGCCGCGTCTGAGGGAAAGTCCACGCTGCCTCGACCACGGAAAAGAAAAGGGCCCGCTCGCGCGGGCCCTTCTTTTTGCCTTGAGTGGCTGGGGGACTAGGATTCGAACCTAGGTTCTCGGAGTCAGAGTCCGATGTCCTACCGCTGGACGATCCCCCAGTAAGCAGGACGCATTATAAGCACGCCTCGTTTGCGGCCGGCAGCCCCCGGCGCTAGCGCTTGGAGAACTGCGTCGCGCGGCGGGCCTTGCGGAGACCAACCTTCTTGCGCTCGACCTCGCGGGCATCCCGGGTGACGTAGCCGGCCTTGCGCAGCGACGGACGCAGGGTCTCGTCGTAGGCCATCAGTGCGCGGGTCAGGCCGTGGCGAATAGCGCCGGCCTGGCCGGTCATACCGCCACCAGCCACGTTGACGACGACATCAAACTGGCCGTCCATCTTGGTCAACTCCAGCGGCTGGCGGACGATCATGCGGGAGGTCTTGCGGCCGAAAAACTCGTCGATCGGCTTGCTGTTGATGGTGATATCGCCCTTGCCGCGGCGGATAAACACCCGGGCCGTGGAGGACTTGCGGCGACCGGTTGCGGAGTACTGCTGGGACTGCGTGGCCATTGGGTTTGTTGCCTATCGAATTCTGGGGTCGGGTTCGGGGATTCGGCTCAAGTTACAGCTTAAGAGGCTCAGGCTGCTGGGCCGCATGCTCATGCTCGCCGCCACCGTAAACCCGCAGTTTCTTCAGCATGGTCGCGCCCAGGCTGTTCTTGGGCAGCATGCCCTTCACGGCCTTCATCAGCGCACGTTCCGGGTGCTCTTCCATCATCTTGCCGAGGGTAGTGGTTTTCAGGTTGCCCACGTAACCCGTGTGATGCCGGTAGAGCTTGTCTTTCAACTTATTGCCGGTCGCCTTGAGGCGGGCGGCATTGACTACAACAATGTAATCGCCCGTATCAACGTGGGGGGTGAACTCCGCCTTGTGCTTGCCGCGCAGGCGGAAAGCGATGGCTGATGCAAGGCGACCGAGGGTGCGGTCAGTGGCGTCTACCACGTACCAACCACGCCGGACCTCATGAGATTTGGCAGAAAACGTGCCCATCTGAAAAACCTGTCGTTCTTTTGGAGCTGATTGGGAACCTGTGCCCGAGGTCCGGAAAGCCGGTTCTCCTCGGTTGGGCCGCAAAGTGTAGGGGGCTGGAGGGTTTTTTTCAAACCCCCGGGGTGCAGGGGGCCCCCGCCCTGGGGCTGCCCCCAGCCGTCCCGGGGCTTTTCGGGGCCGGCTGGGGCTCAGAAAGGCCCGTCTAGAAGCCGTATTCCAGGGAGATCGTAGTGAAAGTGTCGGTCTTGTCGAAAGGCCGGGCCGGGGTCAGGGAGGTGTCGATTTCCACGTCCGAGTTGTGCTTGTAGGTGTAGCCCAGAACCATGCTCAGGTTGCCGATGATCCCCGCCTTGAGTTCGCTGTTGGTCTCCGTGTAGGTGTTGTCGGAACCGCTAAGGATGGCGACCTTCTGGATAAAGGCCGCGTTCTTGCTGATCTGCCAGGTGTAGACACCACGCAACACGCCGATCCCCTCGTTCTGGCTGTCACCGCCCGTCAGCGTCGCCTGCTTGGCGCCGGCGCCAACCTCGACATCGAGAAAGTGGACCTCACCGCGCAAGATTCGCCAGCCCACACCTGCCGTCTCGTAGACCTGCTGCTCGTAGGCGCTGAACCGGTCCTTGTACCAGTCGAGCGAGCCGAAGACATACCAGGCCTCAGTCAGATCGTACTGGGACTGGAAGCCACCCCAGTAGGCCTCCGCCGTGGTGACAGAGTCCTCATCCCGGTTCGCGGCGCTGCTGGTGCCAACGGCGGTAGCGCCCAGGATGTGATGCCAGCGGTCCTTGTCGTAGCGACCCTGACCCTTGACGTTGGCTGCCGAGCTTTCGGAGTTGCCGCTGGTCTTGGCGTAGCCTGCAGCCAGCGTAGCGGACCAGGGGCCCGTGTCCTCTTTCTTGTCTGCTGGCGCCATCTTGGCCGACGCCATGCCGGTATCGACCTGGGCGTAGCTTGCAACCGGCATAGCCAGCGCAAAGAGCCCGACCAGTCCCGCCAGACCGGCACCCGTGGTTTGTCCGCTGAATCCAGTCATGCCGCAGTACTCCCTCAGTGAATGTGCGCCCCAAACACCGGTTGCCCGGAATCGCGGCCCGCCACCATAATCTGTGCTATGGCCATCGTCCACTTGCTCGACGCCCTCCTGACGGAGATCGACACCGGCCTGCGGGTTCTGACGGCTGTAACTCCGGCAACCCGGCCGAGCCCCGCTGCCGGCCTCGGCGCACCGCCGCTCTCGGCAGAGGACCGGGCATCCGGCGCTGCCCTCATGCGCGTGAATCACGCGGGCGAAGTCGCCGCCCAGGCTCTCTATCGAGGTCAGGCGTTCACCACCCGGGACCCCACTATCCGTCAGAGCCTCCAGAACGCGGCCCGGGAAGAGCAGGACCACCTTGGCTGGTGCGAGCAGCGCGTCAGGGAGCTCGGTGGTCACACCAGCCTGTTCGGCCCGCTGTGGTACGCCGGCAGCTTTGCGCTCGGCGCCGCGGCCGGACTTATGGGAACCTCCCGGGGTCTCGGCTTTGTGGTGGAGACCGAACGCCAGGTGGAAGAGCACCTCTCGAACCATCTGGAGCGCCTGCCGGTCGCGGACCTGGCGAGCAGGGAAATCCTGCGCCAGATTCAGACGGACGAAGCGGTGCACGGGTCCAGGGCCAGAGAACTCGGCGGTACCGACCTGCCAGCGCCGGCCCGAATGGCCATGCGTCTTGTGGCCCGGATCATGACCACGGTGGCGCACCGCCTCTGAACGAGGGGCCTGGAGCGCTCCGCTGACCGGGAAGGACCTATCTTTGTGAGGGGGTTCACAGTTCCGGAAGGTGCCAGTTCACGCTGCCGTGAGCATCGGTTACGGTAGGTCCCGATTCAACATATTCCTCGCTCTGGTTAGGGTTTTCCGGAGTAACGGAATTGGGCTCAAACGGATTTAGGCTTAATCGGATTTTATTGGGGAGAGACTGCAATGGCTGTTACGGGCAAGGCTTTGAGTGATGTTCCGGCGATCAACCGCTTTCTGACCTACTGTCGCGTGCGCACGGTGCCAAGCAAGACCGTGATGATCCACGCGGGTGATCTGCCCGACAGCCTCTACTACATCATCGACGGTTCCGTCGAAGTGATGATCGAGGATGAAGACGGCAATGAGATGGTCCTGGCTTACCTCAACAAGGGCCAGTTCTTCGGCGAGATGGGCCTGTTCCACGAGCAGCCTGCCCGGAGTGCCTGGGTAAGAACCCGCGTCAGCTCCGAAGTTGCCGAAATGACCTATCCCCGCTTCCGCCAGATCGCCAGTGAGAGTCCGGGACTGGTTTTCGAACTGGCCACCCAGCTCGCCACCCGCCTTGACCGCACCAACCGCAAACTCGGCGACCTGGCCTTCGTGGACGTCACCGGCCGTGTGGCCCACGCCATCATGGACCTCTGCAACGAACCCGACGCGATGACCCATCCGGACGGGATGCAGATCAAGGTCAGCCGCCAGGAACTGTCACGCCTGGTCGGCTGCTCCCGGGAGATGGCGGGCCGCGTGCTGAAGGTCCTCGAGGAACAGGGCCTGATCACGGCCACCGGCAAGACCATCGTCGTGTACAACGCCCGGCCGAAGCCGAAGCTGAAGGCCGTCGGGCTCTAATCGGCAAGGACGAATGGTTTAGGGGGCTGTCCCGCAGGGGGCAGCCCCCTTACTTCAACTCCGCACGCATCTGACGGATCGTCGCGGCGTAGTCCTTGCTGCCGAAAATCGCCGATCCCGCCACAAACACGTCCGCCCCGGCCTCCGCAGCCTTGCGGATGTTGTCGGCCTTGATCCCGCCATCGACCTCCAGACGCACCGGCCTGCCCAGTCTGGTGATGCGCTCACGGACAGCCTGGAGCTTCGGCAGGCTGCCTGGAATAAATGCCTGACCGCCAAAACCGGGGTTCACTGACATCACCAGCACCAGATCCAGATCCGGCAGGGTGAAATCCAGGCAATCCAGCGGCGTGGCCGGATTCAGCACAAGGCCGGGACTGCAGCCCAGTTCACGGATGAGCCGGATCGTGCGGTCCACGTGCTGGCTCGCTTCCGGGTGAAAGCTGATCCAGCTGGCCCCGGCTCCGGCAAAGGCCCGAGCGAGTTCATCGACGGGTTTCACCATGAGGTGCACATCGATAGGAGCCTTGATGCCCCGCTTGCGCAACGCTGCACAGACCAGCGGCCCGATCGTGAGTGCCGGTACGTAGTGATTGTCCATCACGTCGAAGTGGATGATGTCAGCACCGGCGGCGAGCACGGCCTCGACCTCCTCGCCCAGTCGGGCAAAGTCGGCAGACAGGATCGATGGAGCTATGAGTGGGGTTTGCATCCGAAAAATATAGCACGGGCCTGCCAGCCCAGTGGCCGCGCTGATGAGATCCACACGACCTACTTCATCCCGCGCTGCTCGCGGATCAGTTCGTAGGCGGCGCGGATCTCGTGGGTCCGTTCCTCAGCGGCTTCGAGCATCGATTCTGGCAGGCCACGGGCCGCCTGCTTGTCCGGATGATGCTGATTCATGAGGCGCCGATAGGCAGTCTTCACCTCCGCGTCCGTCGCCGCCGCCTCGATACCGAGGGCGCGGTAGGCGCCGCCCAGGGTCTGTCCGGGTGACGCCACCGGCCGCTGCTGGCGAAAGGACCGGCGGGCCCGGAGTATCGACTCCAGGCGGGCAAGGTCCATGCGCCCTACGCCGAGCGTGTCGGTCATGGACAGCAGCAGGGCCCGCTCTGCGCCACTGATGGCCGGCTTGCCCAGCAGGAAATCCATCTGGATCTCGACAAAGGTGCGCAGCAACTCGGGTTGGCCCCGGCAGGCCCGGCGCAGCAGCCGCACGCGGTCGCGCAGGGGAAAGTCCGCCTGCTTGCCCTCGGCGAAGCACTCGATGGCGCGCCGGATGGCTTCAGGCCGCAGGCGCATTTCCGACATCAGGGTGCGTGCCGCCTCGATCTCAGCCTCGGAGACCCGGCCATCTGCTTTGGCCAGCGCACCGAGCCCGTAAAACGCTGTCTGGAAGAAGAGCCGCTGACGGTCCTCGTCGGAGTAGGTGTCGCCATCACCCGGAGCAACCGGGCCATCATGGCCCAGGTAGCCCGCGCTCCCGGCCCCGCGGTCAAACTGATGACCCAGAGCACTGCCGATGAGGGCGCCCACGGGTCCGCCGACCAGCAGGCCCAGGATGCCGCCGCCAACTTTGCCAATCCATGCCATCCGTGATCTCTGGGTAGCTGCGTCGATTTGTTAGGGGGCAAGCGCGGACGGCGCTGCTAGAATCCCGGGATGACCCGGAGCATCGACCCTGACGCACTCTACGAATCCAGATTGACAGCCCTCCCCCGGCTCAGTCAAGGCAAGGTCCGCGACATCTATGCCGTGGATGACGCCCACCTGCTGATCGTCACCACGGACCGGCTATCGGCCTTCGACGTGGTGCTGCCCGATCCGATTCCGGGCAAGGGGGAAGTCCTGACCCAGCTGTCCAACTTCTGGTTCGGCCGGACCAGCCACATCGTCCGCAATCACCTCGCCGACCTGCCGCTGGCGTCGATCATCACGGATCCTGAGGAACGGGCGACTGTGGCCAGCAGGGCCACAGTGGTGCGCCGCCTGAAGCCCCTGCCCATCGAGGCCGTGGTGCGGGGTTACCTCATTGGTTCGGGCTACAAGGATTACGAGGCGACCGGTGCGGTCTGTGGCCTACCACTCCCGGCAGGGCTCCCACTGGCAGCACCACTACCGGAGCCGCTTTTTACGCCCGCCACCAAGGCCGCTCTCGGCGATCATGACGAGAACATCAGTTTTACCGAGTGCGAAAAGCTCCTGGGTGCCGATCGCGCCCGGCAGGTTCGGACTCTGGCTATCCGCGTCTATACGGAAGGTGCGGCCTACGCACGGAGCCGCGGCATCATCATTGCGGACACCAAGTTTGAGTTCGGTCTGGACGACGCCGGCGAGCTGTACCTGATCGACGAGGTAATGACGCCCGACTCATCCCGCTTCTGGCCCGCGACGGAGTACCGCTCCGGCATCAGCCCCCCGAGCTACGACAAGCAGTTCGTCCGGGACTACCTGGAAACGCTGGACTGGAACAAGAAAGCACCGGGGCCAAAGCTCCCGCCGGACGTGATTCGCCGGACCACGGAGAAGTACCGGCAGGCGCTGGAGTTGCTGACCGGCTAGCACGGATGCGAATCCAGGCGTTTTCGTCCCTTTCGTGACGAGACATGGAAGGCCCTGACGTCGAAAATCCGGTGGGATCATCCTCCCCACCCCATTGTTACGTTGTAGCTCCACGGGCTACACTCGTCCTGAATGATCAGGAGCTTCCGTCACAAGGGGCTCCGCATCCTCTACGAGACAGGATCTTCTCGAGGGATTCCCCCGGCGCGGGCCGAGCGGCTGCAGGAGATCCTGACGCTGCTCGACGTGGCAACCAGTCCCCGGGATCTGGCCCTTCCGGGGTTCAGGCTTCACCAGCTGCAGGGCGCCCTCGCCCCGGCATGGAGCATCACCGTCTCGGGCAACTGGCGCGTCACGTTCGTATTCGAACTGGGCGACGTGTTCGAGGTTAACCTCGTTGACTACCACTAAGGACGCCCGCCATGCCGATGAAGGTCCCTGCCCATCCTGGCCGACTGATCCAGAGCACGTGCCTCGAGCCCTTGGGGCTGTCCGTCAGCGAGGCCGCCCGGGTTCTTGGTGTCTCGCGGCCGACCCTTTCGAGCCTCATCAACGGCCGGGCAGCACTGTCAGCTGAGATGGCTATACGCCTGGAAAAAGCGTTCGGGAGCACCGCTGATGCCTGGGTGCGAATGCAGGCGGCTCACGACCTCGCCAGAGCGCGAAGCCGCGCGGGGGCTATTCGGGTGCGGCGGTATCGGGGCTGACTCCTCGCCAAAACCCCGCCAGACTCAACTCCCCCCGATCGACATCTGCTCCAGCAGTATCGATCCGGTGAGGACGGCACCGCGCCGGTCCACATCACTGCCAATCCCCAGAATCCCCCGGAACATGTCCTTCAGGTTGCCCGCGATCGTGATCTCGGTTACCGGGTATTGGATTTTGCCTTTCTCCACCCAGAAACCGCTGGCACCCCGGGAGTAGTCGCCGGTCACCGGGTTCACGCCGCTGCCCATGAGGTCAGCAATCACGAGGCCGCGATCCATGGTTTTCAGCAGGTCAGCAAAGGTCTCGCCCGTGCTGTGGACGACCAGATTGTGGGCGCCGCCAGAGTTTCCTGTGGACTGCATCCCCAGCTTGCGCGCGTAGTAGCTGCCGAGCAGGTACCCACCAAGCACGCCAGCATCGACCAGTCGCCGCTCCGTCGTCGCCACACCTTCGTCATCGAAGGGGGCGCTGGCCAGGGCCTTCAGCAGGTGGGGCTTCTCATCGATGGTGACGCGGCTCGCGAACACGGGCTTGCCGAGGGCGTCCACCAGGAATGAGGACTTTCGATAGAGTGCCCCGCCGCTGATGGCACCGAGCAGGTGCCCGATCAGACCGCGGGCGACCCGTGCGGGAAAGAGCACGGGCGCGTTGCAGGTCTCCAGCTTGGTCCCGCCCAGGCGGGCGACCGTGCGCCGGCCTGCCTCGGCGCCGACCTCAGCTGGACCTGGCAGGTCGGCTGCATCGCGAGCCACGGCATACTCGTAGTCCGTTTCCATGGCGCCGTCCTGCGCAGCCACCACAGAGCAGGAAATGCTGTGATCAGACTCCGGATAGCTGCCGAGAAAGCCGTGGCTGTTGCCGTAGACCCGGAGGCTCTCGCTCGTGCTGACCGACGCGCCCTCCGAGTTGGTCACGCGGGGGTCCACGTCCAGAGCCGCGGCCTCGCAGGTGGTCGCCAGCTCGATGGCTGCTGCGGGGTCGATGGCCCAGGAGTGATAGAGGCTGAGCTCCGGAATGCTTTTCGCGAGCCGGCCCACATCCGCCAGACCAGAGGCGGGGTCCTCGGCGCCATAACGGGCCAGGGCGCAGGCCTTGCGCACCGATTCCTCGATTGCCTCAGGCCGCAGATCCGACGTACTGGCGCTGCCCTTGCGGTGGCCCAGCCAGACCGTCACGCCTAGACCCTGATCCCGCTGGTGCCGGAGGGTTTCCACCTCCCGCAGTCTCACGTTTACGGAAAATCCAGTGCCAAAGCTCGCATTAGCCTCTGCCTGGGAGGCTCCCAGCTGCCTGGCCAGGCGCAGGACGTCATTGACCTTCTCCTGAAGGGTTGCGACACCGTTCTCGAGGCTGAGTGCAGTGCGTGTGCTCATTCGCCGCCACCCGTGCCACCGATGGTCAGGCCGTCGATACGCAGGGTCGGCTGCCCGACGCCCACGGGGACTGACTGACCTTCCTTGCCACAGACACCAATGCCCGTATCCAGTGCCAGGTCGTTACCCACCATGCTCACGCGATTGAGCACGGTCGGGCCATCACCCACCAGCGTGGCATCCCGGATCGGGGCCCCCAGCTTCCCGTTCTCGATGCGGTAAGCCTCCGTGGCAGAGAAGACAAACTTGCCGGAGGTGATATCCACCTGACCGCCGCCGAAGTTGCGCGCATAGACGCCCTTCTTCACCGACGCAATGATCTCGTCGGGGTGATGGGGCCCGGCCAGCATGTAAGTGTTGGTCATCCGCGGCATTGGCGTGTGCGCAAAGGACTGACGACGCCCGTTGCCCGTCGACTCAGTGCCCATGAGCCGGGCGTTCATCTTGTCCTGCAGGTAGCCACGCAGGATGCCGTTCTCGATGAGTACCGTGTTCCGGGTCGGGGTGCCTTCATCATCCACATTCAGGGAACCGCGGCGATTGGGCAAGGTGCCGTCATCGACGACGGTGCACAGGTCGGACGCCACCCGTTCCCCAATGCGACCCGTGAAGGCCGACGTCCCCTTGCGATTGAAGTCCCCCTCCAGACCGTGACCGATGGCCTCGTGCAGCAGGACCCCGGGCCAGCCGGGCCCGAGAACCACGATCATCTCCCCGGAAGGCGCAGGTACTGCGTCCAGGTTGACCACCGCCTGGCGTACCGCTTCACGCCCATACTCCAGCACCTGCTCCGGCGTGAAGTACTCATAGCCGAAACGCCCGCCCCCACCGGCGTAGCCCTGCTCGCGCTTGTCACCCTGCTCCACGATGACCGAAATGTTGAAGCGGACCAGCGGCCGCACGTCGGCCGCCATGGACCCATCGCTGGCACACACCAGGATCACCTCATGGGCTGCGGCGAGACTCGCCACGACCTGCTTGACCCGCGGGTCCAGCGCGCGCACCTCGCTGTCGATGCGCTGGAGCAACGCGACCTTGTCGTCGTCGGTCAGGGTGGGCAGTGGGTCGATAGGCGCGTAGAGCCGGTGACCAGTGCGCGGCTGCCAGGCCTGGACCCGGCCCTGCTGGCCCTGGCGGACGATCGCACTGGCGGCAGCAGACGCCTGCAGCAACGCCGGGACGACTAACTCATCAGAGTACGCGAAGCCGGTCTTCTCGCCAGACATCGCCCGGACCCCAACACCCTGCTCGATGCTGTGGGCCCCTTCCTTGACGATGCCGTCCTCCAGCGTCCAGGACTCCTGGCGGGAGACCTGGAAATACAGGTCCGCATTGTCCACCGTGCCCCGCATCAGGGCGCCGAGCGCCCGCTCCAGGTCGTGGTCGGCAATTCCGGCCGCATCCAGCACCTGACTGCGCACGCGCGCCAGGGACGATTCGGGGGTCACTACTGCGTTCATCATGGTTCCTGGCTATTCAGTCCTGCGCCTAGAAGCGCCGGTGGTCGAGCACCGGAAACTGCTGGCGTAGCCGCTTCAGGCGTTGAGTGTCGATAGTGGCCGTGATCACGCGGGTGCGGCCGCCCGCATCGGCCAGAATGGCGCCCCAGGGATCGACCAGCATCGTGTGGCCGTAGGTCTGGCGCCCCCCCGGGTGAGTGCCCGTCTGGGCCGCGGCAGCCACATAGGTGAGATTCTCAATGGCCCGGGCACGCAGGAGCGCCTCCCAGTGTGCCTCGCCAGTCCGGTAAGTGAAGGCAGCGGGCAGTGCCAGCACGTCCATACCCTCGCTGGACATCTGCCGGAACAGTTCAGGAAAACGCAGGTCGTAGCAGACGGCCACCCCGAGCGCGCCCCAGGGTGTTTCTATGCAGAGCGGCTTGGTGCCGGACATCGTGCTCCGGGACTCCCGGTAGGCTTCTTCGCTCTCGGGCACGCGGGCGTCGAACAGGTGCACCTTGTCGTAGCGCCCGGCCCGCTTGCCGCTGCCGTCGTAGACCAGAGCAGCCGCATACGGGCGCTTGGGATCATCGCTCTTCAGCGGAATCGTGCCGCCCACGATCCACAGGTCGGACCGGGCTGCTTCAGCGGCGAGAAAGTCCTGCAAGGGGCCCGCGCCGTCGTCTTCGATGATCGCCAGACGATCAGACTCCTTCTTGCCCATCCGGGCGAAGTTTTCGGGCAGCACAGCAAGGGTCGCCCCCTCGGCAGCGGCCGACCGGAGGGCACGCCGGGCGCGGGTGAGGTTGGCGGCGACGTCCTCGCCGGAGTTCATCTGGATGGCGGAGATGCGGAGGGTCTTCATGGTTGCTCTTCGGGGTCGTCCCTGGGTGCCGGGCCAAGTGTAATCTGGGGGCGAAAAGCCTGCCTGACAAGCGGCTGGCCCCGACAGTTCAGCGGGTCAGCTCGGCCTCCGGAGGCAGTTCCTTCAGAGCCTCCGCCAGATACCGTTCGCAGTTCCGGAAAGGCGTCAGATCAACTTCACTCTTGTCGACCTTGTCGATCACCGGCTGGTCCCACACGCCCGAGACCCGGTAGTAGCTTTCGCCAAAGGTACTGAGGGGCTTGCGGAAGATCTGTGAAATCAGCAGCACCGTTCCGCCCACCAGGGGCCCGCCCACAAAGCCGCCCACAGCCAGCACATCCGAGACATGGGGCCGCACCACAGCCACCTGGTCATAGGTCCGGTCCCGGAGCGAAACGCGCCCCAGAACCCCGATATCCGTCACGGGCCCTTCGAGACCAAAGTTGCAGGTGTAGGCACTCCCCTTGTCCAGGCGAAACTCGCCCTTCACCTCGTCAAAGGCCAGGCCTTTGCTCACGATGTCAGAGAAATCCAGGCCCAGGCGTCGCGGGAGGGCCGCGATACTCAGCAGCCCGACAATCCGGCCGCCGCCTGGCTCCACGGACAGGAACTGGCCCTTGTCCAGACTCAAGACGACACGGCCACCCGCCGTGTTGAGAAAATCCTCGCTGGGCCCGCCAGGCCAGAACAGGTCCAGCGTCACTCCAGCCTTCTCGCCCTCCACCACCGGCTTGTAGCCCAGCGCCTCCAGGGTTGGGCCGATACCGGTGGACTGCAGCTGCAAGCGCAGTTCACTGCGCTGCTGCGTGACGTCATCGCCCTCGACGACCCACGTCGCATCACCCCTGATGCTGAACGTCGGACTCTCCATGACCAGTGGCTCTACAACCACGCCATCGCCCCGCTGAGCCAGCTCTGCTGTCAGTTTGCCGAAGCGCATCTCCTTCAGGGCGAAGTCCGCGATGGAGGCACGCACCGGGGGCAGGTTGCGGGGATCTGCCACACCATCGCCGACCGCAGGATCCGCCTCGAGAAGCCACAGGCGCTGCATGTCGAGAAGGAGAGGCGCGTCATCAGACTGGCGGGCCGGAACAGTAACGGTCCCTGCGGCAGAAGGGCCGAGTACGGCTATCCGCCACTCACCTGACAGGCGCCGGGCATCAAGCTTCACGTCGCGGAACACGCGCCCAAGGACAGCGAAAGAGTCCGCGTCGACGACAATCTGGCGCAGCAGATCGGGCGCTGTGTCGCCGGCGTTGCCGCGGGTGCTCCGCCCCGGAAACCAGTCCTCGAAGCGCAGGCTGGAGAATGTGCCACCAATCTCCAGGCCCGGATCCGCCGGGAGACTCGCCAGGACCGGACCGTTGCGCAGACCTCCCCGCTCAAGACGCCAGCCCCCCTTGGCACGGCGGGCCGCCATGCCGACGCCGGTCGGCACACGGGGCTCGGACAGAAACTGGAGGGCCCAGCTCACGCCCCGCTCGATCCTGCCGCTCACCTGCAGCTTGCCCCGTTCAAGCAGGCTCACCTCCATGCGCAGCGGGTCGGGAGTGCCAGCCTGCTTGGTCATGGGCTCAGCCAGTGTGCTGCTGAGCTGCTGCAGGTCCGAGGCAATCTGAATATTCAGGGGAGTTTTGGCGCCCCGGGCCGGCACTTGTACGGTGGCATTCCAGGCCACGCTGCCCCCAAGTCGCTCCGCATAGGGCAACGAGAAGGCTGCGGCCAGCTTGCCCGTGGGCGTCTGGCCGACCACTTCGGCAACCTGACTCAGTTCTGCTTCGTCGGGCCTGGCGGCCCGGAGCGCGATGCTTACAGGTTCGTCGAGGAACATCCCAGCCAGCTGGTCAGCTACCAGCCGATCCCTGTTCAGACGCACGGTACCCTCAAGGGCAGTGAGTCCGAACTCCACACCCCGGAGCCCGAGCCTTGCACCCTCCAGGCCGAAGGTGCCGAGCAGGCGATAGTCCGCGGGGCGCGCGATGGGCAAGCGCAGATCGATATTCGTCGTCACATCACCGCTGCCGGTAACACTCTCCAGGGTCGGTCCCAGTAATGCCGCAATCGGCGTCTGGCGAATAAAGCCGAGAATCTGGCCCAGCTGAACGTCATTTGTTGCGGCAATGTCCAGCTCTGTCTCGTGCAGGAGATTAGCCACACGAATCTCGGCATCGGCAAAGGGAACTCCGCCGATCGACCCCCGGTTTTCCACGGAGCTAAGACTGACGCGATCGATGATCACGGTCCCGGAGGCGTTCTCCAGCCGGGGCCAGTCCGGAGCGTAATCAATTACGGCGTCGGCAAGCCTGAATTCCAGGCGAAAGCGCCCGTCTCCGCCTGCGTAGGGAAAACCCTTCAGCGGGCCCTGCCACAACAGCTCGCCCCGGGGCACGGAGCCCGCAACAAAGGCCCGGTCCAGCCATTCCACGACGTTGGGCCTCATCCTCTTCAGTGGCACGTAGTTCAGTGCGGCGGGGGCCGATGACGCCGCGAAACGCGAATTCAGATCGACGAAGACGGGGCCTGCAGGTGGGAACAGGACCCGCAGGCGAGACTGGATCTCACCATCCGGGGTCGTGATAAGCAGGTCGTCCGTGAGCACTTCGAGGCCACGCTCCGAGGTCTTCCAGCCCAGCTTGCCGGTCGCCGCCGTGGTGCGGATATCGGCCCGGAACAGCCCGGGAAACCGCACGAGGCCCGCCCCGGAGTTCAGGTTGATGCGGCCGCCCGTCTGGTCGGCCCGGAGGGTGCCCGTGATCCCGGTGACTGCCCAGTGCGGTGCCGGCATGACCAGGCCCAGATCCGCGACGGTGGCCGCGGCTGTCCAGGTTGGAGCCTGGCCTTGTGGAAAGGTCGCGGTGAGGTTGAAATCCCGCACCTCCCCCTGCAATCGCTCGGGCAGCAGATCACGGCGCAGGCCCGTGCTGGCCCCGGACCAGAGCAGCGGCCAGAGATCCTGCAGCCTGAGGTTGTCGGCCACAGCGTTCAGGGAGCTGCGACCCTCTGCCGGGTTGGTATAGCTAACCGAACCACTGCTGACAGGCGACGTCTTGCCACCCCTCTTGACGACGAACCGACCCAGCGTCGCTTCCCAGCCAGCGGCAGTCGACTTCCAGTCCGCACGCAGCTCAAGGCGCTGGTAGGTATTGTCGTCGGCGGAGACCCCCTCCCAGACCGTCGGCCCCAGATCGAGCTCCAGGGTAAGGACGCCGGGAGTCGGTCCGGAAAAGCCTGCCTGAAGGTCCACGTCCCCACGTCCGGCCAGCAGCGGCAGCGGTTCATTGGCGACGATCCGGAGCAGGCGGGCCACGTCAAGATCAGAGCTCCTGGCGCGCAGGTCCCAGACCGTTGCTGCCGGAACGGCCTGCGCCAGCAGTAACGGTGGTGGCAGAGTGCCACTGACTTCAACGCCTGATCCCAGCCCATCCTGCCCGTTGAACTCACCATCGAAGCTGATCAGGTCTGGTGCCAGGCCCAGCGCCAGGTGGTCGATGTTCAGGGCAACGCGAGGCTCCAGCCGCGCAGCATCCAGCAGCAACACGTCGATGTCCTTGAGTTGCAGATCAAGGCGCGGCAGCGGCGCATCTGGTGGCCGTCGCAACAACTCCTCCAGGGGCACCCCGTTGATCAGCCATTGACCGGCAGGTTGACGCTCTGCCTTGAAGCTGGCGCCACTGATGGCGACGCGCCCGGGACGCAGCTGGCGCTCGACCACAAGGCGCCACAGGTTGATGCCCACGCTGAGCTCGCTGGCATCGAACACCGGCCGCTGGTCCTTGAGCGTGAAGATCCGCACTGCGGAAAAGCGGACCTCCGGCCCCTGCAGGGGCCAGCTGGCTGACAGCCGCTCAAAGCGCACATCGAAGCCGGTGGCCTCGGACGCAAACCGCCGGATTTCATCCTGGTAGTCCGGGGCCAGGGGTAGCAGCAGCCGGGCGATACCGACAACAACTGCCAGAACAATGACCAGGCCCGCAGCAGAAGCCGCCAGCCAGCGGAGACTCCGTCTTAACACTCCGCCCTGGCGCATACCGCCGCCCGCCTAGACCAGAACGACGTCGAACTGATCCTGGGCATACAGACTCTCCGTCTGCAGCCGGATCGACTTGCTGGTCACTTCCTCAAGTTCCGCAATGCGGGACGACTCTTCGTCCAGCAACAACTCGATGACTTCCTGGTGCGCCAGAATGACCAAACCCTTGAAACTGAACTGACCGTGCTGCCGGAGGATCTCACGGAATATTTCGTAGCAGACCGTCTCAGGAGTTTTGACGTGCCCGCGGCCGTGACAGGTTGGACAGGGCTCACACAGGAGGTGTTCCAGGCTCTCCCGGGTCCTCTTCCGCGTCAGCTGGACGAGGCCCAGCGAGGAACCCTCGGCGATGTGGCACCGGGCGTGGTCGCACTGCAGTGCCGCAGTCAGGGCCTCCAGCACCTGCCGCCGGTGGGCCTCCTCGAGCATGTCGATAAAGTCGATGACGATGATCCCGCCAAGGTTGCGCAGGCGGAGCTGCCGGGCGATGGCCACGGCCGCTTCGAGATTGGTCCGGAAAATGGTGTCCTCCAGGTTCCGGTGGCCAACGTAGCCACCGGTATTGACGTCAATACTCGTGAGCGCCTCCGTCTGGTCGATCACCAGGTAGCCCCCGGACTTGAGTTCCACCTTGGGCACCAGGGCCTTCTGGATCTCGTCCTCAATGCCATAGAGGTCGAAGATCGGCCGGGGTCCGGCGTAGAACTCGATGCGGCTGGCCAGCTGCGGCATCACGCTGGCCGCAAACTCCCGCAGCTGACGGCAGGCCTTTTCGTCATCAATCCGGACCGCCTGCGTCGCGGGATCCACGAGATCGCGCAGCACGCGTATGGCGAGGGGCAGATCCTGGTGCACCAGCGCGGGCACGGGCGCGCGCTCTGCCCGGGCCGCCACGACTGCCCACAGGCGGCCCAGGAACTCCGCGTCTGCCCGCAGCGGCTCTTCGCCCACGCCCTCGGCAGCGGTCCGGACGATAAAGCCAAAAGGTCCGTCAGGGCCCATCAGCCGGATCATCAGCTGCTTCAGGCGGTCCCGCTCCGGGTCGGCTGCAATGCGGCCCGAAACGCCCAGCGTGGCTTCTCTGGGCAACAGGACCAGGTATCGGGACGGAAGCGTGATGAACATGGTCAGACGGGCCCCCTTGGTGCCCAGCTGATCCTTCACCACCTGGACAAGGACGGTGTCGCCCTCCCGGAGGACGTTGCGAATGTTCTGCTCCTCCCCGACCGCTGCAGGCGGGGTCCCGGCTGCCGGCAACACATCGGATGCGTGGAGAAAGCCGGTGCGGGCAAGGCCCAGATCCACGAATGCGGCCTGCATGCCGGGCAAGACCCGGACCACACGGCCCTTGTAGATATTGCCAGTGAGGCCAAGTCGGGAGGTTCTTTCAATCAGCACCTCCTGGACCACGCCGTTCTCCACCAGGGCTGCCCTGACCTCCCGGGACGTGAGATTGATGAGAATCTCTTCTGTTGGAGCCCTGGTACTCATCGGTAGCGGTTCATGGCGCCGGAAGCACCGGGCAGCCAAACAGCGTGAGCAGTCGGGCGGTCTCGAACAAGGGGAGGCCCATCACGCCGGAGTAACTCCCCCGGAGTTCCGCAATGAACTGGGCAGCGCAACCCTGGATCGCATAGGCCCCGGCCTTGTCCCTGGGTTCCCCCGTCCGCCAGTAGGCTGCGATTTCCTCGGCGGTAATGGCCCGAAAGGTGACTGCGCTGCGGCAGAGCTCGACGCGCTCCCGCTGGCCATCGGTTACCGCCACAGCGGTCCAGACCAGGTGTGTGCGGCCGGCGAGCCGGCCCAGTATCCGGGCAGCGTCGGCCTCGTCCGCCGGCTTGCCGAAGAGTTCCGTGCCGAGGGCAACCGCCGTATCTGCAGCGAGGACTGGCGCCTCTCGCGCCGGGCGTGCCGCGAGCCCGGCCTGGGCTTTGGCACTGGCCAGCCGACAGACCAGGTCCTCGGCACCCTCCGACGGCCCGGGAGACTCGTCAACTTCCACGCGGAGCACCTCATGGCGGACACCCAGCTGGGTGAGCAGTTGCTGGCGCCGGGGCGATGCGGAGGCAAGGTAGACGAAAGGGCTCACGGTGCTGGCATTCACGCTTTGTGGTACGGGTGGCCCTGCAGGATGGTCCACGCGCGATACAGCTGCTCGACGACGATCACCCGGGCCAGGCCGTGGGGAAACGTCAGGGCAGACAGGGACCAGGACTGATTGGCTCTCTGCCGGACTTCATCTGCCAGACCCTCCGGTCCACCGATGGCCAGCACGACGGAGGGCTGATGGTTCTGCCAGCGGTCAACTTCCCGGGCCAGCTCCAGGGACGACCAGGCCTTGCCCCGCTCATCGAGGGTCACCAGGAAATCCCCTGGTTTGAGGCGCTGCAGGATGCGCTGTCCCTCCTTGGCCTTGGCAATGGCGGGATCACCACCGGAGGAACGCAGGGAGAGGGGGATGTCGACCAGCTCGGGCTTCAGGTGAGTGGGTATACGGTCCAGGTAGAGCTGGACGGCTTCCCGCACCCAATCCTCCGGGCGGGTACCAATCACCAAGAGCCGTACCTTCATGCGTGAATCTGCTGAAAAACCCCGCCGTTGGGGGCTCAAGAATGATACACGCCAATCTGCCGGGTCAGATTCGTTCAGGCCGCTTCAGGCTCCTTCATCCCGTGGCGGTTGCACCCATATCCCAGAGGCCCTCGAGCTTGTAAAACTCCCGGGCCTTAGGCTGCATGATGTGGACCACCACGTCCGAGAGGTCCACCAGGACCCACTCGCCGGTCCCGGTGCCCTCGACGCCAATCGGCGGGCAGCCGGCCTTTGAGGCGCTCTGGACCAGTTGCTCAGCGATGGACTTCACGTGGCGGTCCGACGTCCCGCTCGCCACGACCATGTAGTCGGTGATGGACGTGAGCTGGCGGACGTCCAGGACCCGGATGTCCCGGGCCTTCAGATCCGCCAGCGCATGCTCGGCTAGAGCCAACAGTTGCTTACTGCGCACGAATTTGCACCTCCTTTGGATGGGCATAGATATGGGTTTTGACCATCAGGTCACGCACGGACTCCGGCACGAGAAAGCGGGGATCGCCGCCGGCTGCAACGAGATCGCGAATTGCCGAGGCGGAGATTTCGAGTTGGGTCACGTCCTGGACCAGCACCCGGCCGGCGGGCGACTTCGCGAGGTCGCCCGGGTCAGTGGTGAGGCGGGAGCTCGCGAACTCGCCGGCCTCACCCGGAAACTGGCCAGCAACCGGCCCGGTAAAGCCAGGGCGGCGCGCCACCACGATGTGGGCCAGCTCCGGCAGTTCACGCCACCGCTCCCAGGTCGGCAACCCGAGGAACGCGTCCAGGCCCAGCAACAGGCACAGTGGCCGGACTCCCACCTCGGCCCGGAAGCTGAGGAGTGTGTCCACCATGAAGGAAGGGCCTGGCCGCCGCAGCTCCCGAGCGTCGACCCGAAATCCCGGTAAACCCTCCAGCGCCGCTTCCAGCATCCGGAGGCGCAGCGCCTCGGGGGCCACCGTCGGGGGACGATGGGGCGGCAGGCGGGACGGAACGAAGCGGACTTCGGCCAGCCCGAGGCTGGTCAGTAACTCGTGCGCTGTGCGCAGATGGCCCAGATGGATGGGATCGAAGGTGCCGCCGAAGATACCAAGCGGTTGCTGCGGCATCAGAGCAGTTCGCCTCCCCGCAACGGCCGGCCGGCGAGGGCCATGGTGAGCTCCAGCAGTGCGTTCCAGGGTTCGCCAGACCGCTGACCCTTCACGATCTGATCAGCCCGACCTGCCATACGCAGCAGGCGCCGGAGGCCACCGGCCTTGTGATTCCGCAGTGCGCGCACGTAGAGGTCCGTCCGGCTCTGCCAGACGCCTGCCCCCTGGACAGCCCGCTGCGGCGTGCTATCCCGGCTGGCCCGGACGCCGGCATCGACCAGCACCAGTGCTTCCCGCATCAGGGACCACAGCACGAGTGCGGCTGCCGTGCCCTCCTCCCGCAGGCCGCCCAGCACCCGCACGGCACGCTCCAGGTCGCCCGCGAGGGCGGCGTCACCAAGCTGGAAGACGTCATAGCGGGCCCCGTCGCCCACGGCGGCCCGGATCTCGGCCGCGGTCAGGGACGTACCCGCGGGGTACAGGAGAGCCAGCTTGTGGATTTCCTGCTGGGCGGCCAGCAGGTTGCCCTCCACGCGACCCGCGAGCAGCTCCAGTCCTTCCGGGTCGCAGCTTAAGGCCGCGGCACGGAAGCGCCGGGCGATCCAGTCCGGCAACTCCCCGAGGCCAGGCACACGGGTCTCTGCCCAGACACCGGCCGCCGTCAGGGCGGTAACCCAGGCCGACGACGCGATCTTGCTCTTCAACGCGGGCGTGACGATGACTACGGTGTTGCCATCCGCGGCCCGACCGGCGATCTCACGCATCTGGCGCGAGCCCTCGTCGCCCGGGGTGGCCGTGGTCAGGCGAATTTCAACGAGCTTGCCAGCGGAAAACAGCGACAGGTTGCGCAGGGATCCGGTCACCTGCTCCCAGCTGAAGCCGCGCTCGACGACGTGGGATTCCCGTTCTTCGCAGCCGCGCCGGAGAGCAGCGGCGCGCAGTGCGTCAACCACCTCATTGACGAGCAGCGGCTCATCGCCGGAGATCAGGTACACGGGCGCCAGAGGCCTGCCCGCCGCGGCGGCCGCTGGCCCGCCAAGCTGCTCGATCAGCTTCTCAGGCTTCAGCTTCATGGGTGCCTAGAGGCCAAGCTGCTGCCAGTCGATGGACTCCTCTTCGAGAAGGACCGGAATGCCGTCGCGGATGGGATAGACCAGCCGCCCGTTGCGGGTGACCAGCGCTGCGGACAGAGAGGCGGGGAGAGGCTCCGCGGCGTGATTGCGGACCTGGCCTGCGCTTATCGCTGTATTGAGTGTCGCAAGTTGCTCGCTGCCCAGAAGCTGCAGCGGCAGTTTCGTGACAGGGCAACAGATGATGTCTAGGAGTCGTTTATCCATCCCGATGGCCGGGAATATAGCAGGGAAACTGGGCGCTCAATGACGCCCCCACCAGACATAATCCTGAGGCACTGGATCGACGCCGGAACTGCCACCAAGCCAGACGAAAGGCTGACAGCGCCCGATCCGCCGCAGGGCCAGCCAGCTGCCCCGGACGGCGCCGAAGCGGCGGATGGCGTCCACCGCATAGGTTGAGCAGGTGGGGAAATAGCGGCAGTTCATCCCCAGCCAGGGCGACAGCAGGCGCTGGTAACCCTGGATCAGGGCAATGATCACGGCTGAAGCTCCGCCGGGCGGGGGCTTCAGGTCCCCGCACATCGGGCCGCCGCATTGCGAATGGCGCCGAGCATCGCGTGCAGGCCATTGCTCCGGGTCGGGCTCAGGTGCTGATCCAGGCCAATGGCCGCAATAAAGCCGGGGGGCGCCGCGATGATCTCCCGGGCAGGTCGGCCGCTGTAAAGCCGCATCAGGATGGCAATCAGGCCCGACACAATCGCGGAATCGCTGATGGCCTGGAACTCGAGGTGCCCGCCCCTGGCGGTGGTCACCAGCCACACCTGGGACTGGCACCCCTTGATCTTGTGCTCCTCGGTTTTCTCAGCCTCGGGAAAGGCTGGGAGCTGGCGCCCCAGGTCGATAATGTACTGGTAGCGGTCCAGCCAGTTATCGAACAGGGCAAACTCTTCGACCAGCTCCTGCTCCGTGTCGACAATCGATGGCTTGTCCATCGTCAGCTCGCTGTGCGCCGCCAGCGCGTACCCTCCGGACCATCCAGGATGATGATGCCGGCGGCAACCAGTTCATCGCGAATACGGTCCGCCGCAGCGAAGTCCCTGTTCTTGCGCGCCGCCAGTCGCTCGGCGAGCAGTGCCTCGACGGCCTCGGCAGACAGGCCATCGGTTTTGCTGCCCTGGAGCCACTCATCAGGCTCCGCGCCGAGCAGGCCAAGCAGGTTGCCGCTGGCCCGCAGCCGGGCAGCGAGGCTAAGGCGCTCAGCAGGGTCCTCGGAGCGATTGATATGCCGGGCCAGGTCAAAGAGCACGGCAAGGGCCTTGGGCGTGTTGAGATCGTCGTCGAGGGCAGCAATAAAGTCCGTGTCCGCCTCCTCGCCCGCAACAATCTGCGGGGAATCTGCCTGATAGGCCACTTCGTGGAGTGCGCCATAGAGCCGGTCGAGCTTGCGCTTGGCGTCGGGCAGGACCTCGCCTGTCCAGTCGAGGGGTTGCCGGTAGTGGGCCGACAACAGGGCCAGCCGGATCGCCTCCCCCGTGGCTTCCTTCAGCAGGTTGTGGACCTGCAGCACATTGCCCAGCGACTTGGACATCTTGGTGTGGTCCACATTCACGAACCCGTTGTGGAGCCAGTAGCGCGCGAACAGCTCGCCGCCATGGGCGCAGGTGCTCTGGGCCATCTCGTTCTCATGATGGGGGAAAATCAGATCGTTGCCGCCGCCGTGAATATCGATCGTGAGCCCCAGATGCCGGGCCACCATGGCGGAACATTCAATATGCCAGCCCGGCCGGCCCCGGCCCCAGGGGCTGTCCCAGCCCGGCAGCTCCGGGGTGGATGGCTTCCACAGGACGAAGTCCCCGGCATCCTCCTTGTAGGGGGCAACTTCGACGCGGGCGCCGGCGAGCAGATCCCGCCGGTCCCGTCCCGACAGCGCCCCGTAGTCCGCATAGGACCGCACCCGAAACAGCACGTGCCCTTCCGCGACGTAGGCATGGCCGCCGTCGATCAACGCGCTGATCATCGCGATGATGTCCGGCACGTGCTCCGTGGCCAGAGGTTCCAGATCCGGTGGCGCGACACCGAGCCCCGCCATGTCCTCCCGATACACCGCGGTGAACCGGGCAGCGATCTCGCCGATGGGAATACCCTGCTCGGCCGCGGCCTTGTTGATCTTGTCGTCTATGTCCGTGATGTTCCGGGCATAAGTGAGCTTAAAGCGGGTGCGCAGCAGGCGCGCCAGCACGTCGAAGACGACCGCAGGCCGGGCGTTGCCGATATGCGGATAGCTGTAGACCGTGGGCCCGCAGACGTACATCGTCACCCGTCCGTCCTGCAGCGGGACGAAGGGCTCCTTCTGGCGGGTCCGGGTGTTGTAAAGCGTCAGGGACATAGGGGGGCAAGGCTGGACGGGGCCGCTATAATAGCGCCCGCATGGATCCCAACCGAATTTTCGCGCAGCGCCTCACCATCGAGCAGGTGGAGGAAGGGCATGAACTGGCCCCCAAGTTCGATGCCCAGGGCCTGATCGCCGCTGTGACCACCGACTTCACCAGCGGCGAGCTGTTGATGGTGGGTTACATGAACGCCGAGGCGCTTCGCCGCACCATCGAGACTGGGGAGGCCCATTATTTCAGCAGGAGCCGACAGGCCCTGTGGCACAAGGGCGCCACCAGCGGGCTCGTCCAGAAGATTCGGGAGCTCCTGATCGATGACGATCAGGATTGCGTCTGGCTCCGCGTTGATATCACCGGTGGAGCCAGTTGCCACGTGGGTTACCGCAGCTGCTTCTACCGGCAGGTACCGGTGGGGTCAGCGGCGCAGACGGCCGACGGTCCCCTGCCCCTGACCTTCACGGAGACCGAGAAAGTCTTTGATCCCGAGATTGTCTACCGGGGTCAGCCAAACCCAACCAAGCTGTAGGAGTGCCTTTAGGCGCGACCTTGCTTGCCGGAGTCGCGCCTAAAGGCGCTCCTACAGGCTCAGTATCGCTCCGACCAGAGCGCCCAGCGCCAGAATCACGTTGGGCAGGTACGAGAGGCCAAAGCCCGCAAAACGCTTCTTGGGATCCGCGACGTAGCCCGTCAGGTACAGGGCCCGGCCCACCACAAACAGCACGCCCAGACCGGCGGCCCACAGGCTGCTGACGTAAAGCCCGAAGAGCCACACGGACGGGACGAACACGATGAGCTGTTCCAGGGTGTTCTGCTGCACCCGAAAGTAGCGCTCGAAGACCGGGTGGCCCGTCGTGGCCGGCGGCTGGACGTTGCACCGGACCCGGGCGCGGCCGACCAGCAGGCCAAACACGAGGAACTCGATGAGGGCCAGCGCAATAACTGCAGCAACCAGAGCCATGGACTTCTCCCGACGAAAACTCGGCTCAGCCTAGCCTGTCACGGCCGGCTGGACCAGCGGGCCGCGGGCAGCTCGTCCCCGAGTCGCCCTGCCTGGCGTTGAATCCAGGCCTGACGGCGCGTCGTGTAGCGGGACGGATTGCGGACGCGATAGACGTTGGGACTGGGCAACACTGCTGCCAGGAGAGCAGCTTCAGCAGCGCTCAGCGTTGCCGCGGGCTGGCGAAAGTACAGCTGGCTCGCCGCTTCGACGCCAAAGACATGCGGTCCGAACTGGGCAGTGTTGAGATAGACCTCAAGGATGCGCTCCTTCGGCCAGAGCAGCTCTACCCACACCGTAAACCACGCCTCCAGCCCCTTGCGGAACCAGCTCCTGGCAGGCCACAGCCAGAGATTTTTGGCCACCTGCTGACTGATCGTAGACGCGCCCCGGAGCTGCCTGCTCTGGCCATTGCGCTTCCAGACCTTCCGGATCGACTCGACATCAAACCCGGGGTGCGAGAAGAACTTCTGATCCTCGGCAGCAAGAGCCGCCAGCGCCGCCCGCCGGCTGATCTTCTGGCGGGGTACCCAGGCGTAGTGCACGGTGGCGCCAAAGCTGCGCTGCTCCACCCAGTTCTGCACCATGAAACTGGAGGTCAGGGGGTGCAGCCAGCGCACCGGGAGTACGAGCAGCAGCGTCAGGAGGACCCACGCCACGAGGGCGCGCCAGCCAAAGCGCAGCAGTCGACGCGGGAGTGAGCGACCTGTCGCAGCCACAAGGGGCGGCTCGCGCCGGCTCAGCGCACGGCCGTGAGGCGGAGGGTAACGAGGCCCACCAGGTCACTGGCAATCGCCTGGCGGATGCTCTCTTCCTCCCGGTCCTTGCCCAGCACCTCGGTCTCGTCATAGGCATAGTCTCGCGACAGCAGGAGCTGCTCCACGGGCACCACTTCGACCCCGTCCACATCCACGGCAAAGCGCACACGGTAGAACACCTCGTACTCAACCGGGACATTGCGGCCGGACACGGCCAGCAGACGACGACCCGTATCGTCGGTCAGGACCTTGACGACGGTGCGGGCCTCTGCCGGATCAGCGGTGAGTGTGACCCCGCTCCGGCGCAGCTTCGACACCAGATCGCGGTAGAAGGGGCTGTAGCGATCGGCGGCAGCGATATGAATCACGTCCATCTGGGGGGGAAGCTCAGGCGTGGTGCGAAACTTGAAGCCGCAGCCGGCCAGAACCAGGACAAGGGCTGCCAGGAGCCCGCCGGAAAGCCTCCTAGACGACCACATTAACAAGCCTTCCGGGAACTACGACGACCTTCCGGACCGCCTGATCGCCGACAAAACGCCGCACGTTTTCCTCCGCCAGAGCAGCGGTGCGCACCTCCTCCTCGGTCGCCGTAGCCGACACGGTAACCCGGCCGCGCACCTTGCCATTGACCTGCACGACTATTTCCTGGGTGTCAGCGACCAGCGCGGCAGGGTCCGGCCGGGGCCAGGGCTGATCGATGATGGCCCCACTGTGGCCGAGCACATTCCAGAGCCGATGACAGATGTGGGGCACGATTGGCGAGAGCATGAGCACCATCAGGCCAAGCCCCTCCTGAAGCACCGCCCTGTCGGCCGGCGTGCGCGTCTCAGCCCGGGTAATCGCGTTCAGCAACTCCATCACGGCAGCGATTGCGGTATTGAAGGTGCGGCGCCGACCGATATCGTCGGACACTTTGGCCAGCGTCTGGTGTACCTGGCGGCGCAGCGCCTTCTGGGCCCCATCCAGGCTGGCTGGCACGATGGCGCTCGCGGGCCCGCCAGCGACGTGGGCGTGAACAGCTTTCCAGATGCGCTTCAGGAAGCGGGACGCACCCTGCATTGCCTCGTCCGACCACTCCAGCGTCTGTTCGGGCGGGGCCGTGAACATGGTGAACAACCGGGCCGTATCGGCCCCCAGGGTATCCACCAGGGCCTGGGGATCGACGCCGTTGTTCTTTGACTTCGACATGGTGCCAACCCCACCGGCTTCGACGGGGAGCCCATCTGCCAGGAGCACCGCGGTTCTCCCTCCGTGACCGTCTTCCCGCTCCTCCACCTCCGTCGGATTGAAGTAGACGATGCGGCCTGCTTCAGCCTTCCGGAAGTAGATGCCGTTGAGCACCATCCCCTGGGTCAGCAGCCTGGAAAACGGCTCGTCCAGCTTCACCTGGCCAAGATCCCGCATGACTCGCGTCCAGAACCGGGAGTAGAGCAGGTGCAGGATGGCGTGCTCGATGCCCCCGATGTACTGGTCCACGGGCAACCAGTACTTCACCCGCTCATCCACCATGGCCTGCCCGTTATCGACAGAGGCGAAGCGCAGGAAGTACCAGGACGAATCGACGAAGGTATCCATGGTGTCGGTTTCGCGACGGGCGGGACTGCCGCACCGGGGGCACGTGCACCGGAGGAAATCGTCGCGCTTGCGGAGTGGGTTGCCGCTGCCATCCGGGACACAGTCCACGGGCAGCACGACTGGCAGCTGATCATCCGGGACCGGCACCGCGCCGCAGGCTGAGCAGTGGATGATGGGAATGGGAGTGCCCCAGTACCTCTGCCGGGAGATTCCCCAGTCCCGCAGACGGAACTGTATGCGCCTGCGCCCGAGGCCCTTCTTCTCGAGCGCAGCCGCGATGGCGGCCACTGCCTCGCCAGACTCAAGACCATTAAAACTGCCGGAGTTTGTGGTGATGCCGGGCTCGGCGTAAGCGTCCTGCCAGGGTGCAAGGGTCTCTGCGTACGTACCGGCCTTCGACCGGATTACACAGCGGACCGGCAGGCCATACTTCCCGGCAAACTCGAAGTCCCGCTCGTCGTGAGCGGGCACCGCCATGACGGCACCCTCGCCGTAGGCCATTAGTACATAGTTGGCCACCCATACTTCCAGCGGCAGACCGGACAAGGGGTGCAGCACGTAGAGCCCCGTGGCCATGCCCCGTTTCTCGGCAGTGGCAATGTCGGCCTCCATGACGCTGCCACGCTTGCACTCGTCGACGAACGCAGCGAGCCGGGGGTTCAACCGGGCCGCCGCCGTGGCCAGCGGGTGTTCGGCAGCTACCGCACAGTAGGTCGCGCCGAGAAGCGTGTCTGCGCGGGTCGTAAACACCTTGAGAGCGCCGTCAGCGCCGACCGCTTCGCGCGCCGACGTGTCAAACGGAAAGGCGATCTCCACGCCCTCGCTCCGTCCGATCCAGTTGGCCTGCATCAGGCGCACCCGCTCCGGCCAGTCCTGGAGAGTGCCCAGCGCCTCGAGCAGCTCGTCTGCATAGGCGGTGATCCGCATGTAGTACATGGGGATCTCGCGCTTCTCTATGACAGCACCGGTGCGCCAGCCACGGCCATCGACGACCTGCTCGTTGGCAAGGACGGTCTGGTCGACCGGATCCCAGTTGACCGTGCCCGTCGTCTGGTAGACGAGCCCTTTCTCCAGCAAACGAAGAAAGAACCACTGGTTCCAGCGGTAGTAGTCTGGCTCACAGGTAGCCAGCTCACGACTCCAGTCGATGCCGAAGCCGAGTGACTGGAGCTGCCGCCGCATATAGGCGATGTTGTCGTGGGTCCACGCGGCGGGGGCCACGCCCTTGGCCATGGCGGCGTTCTCCGCCGGCAAGCCGAAGGCGTCCCAGCCCATGGGCTGCAACACGTTTCGCCCCAGCATGCGCTGGTGCCGGGCAATCACGTCACCGATGGTGTAATTGCGCACGTGGCCCATGTGCAGCCGCCCGCTCGGGTACGGAAACATGGAGAGGCAATAGAATTTCTCGCGAGCCGGGTCCTCGACAGCCTTGAAGCTGTCGTGGTCGGACCACCAGCCCTGGGCTTCGGCTTCAACCGCCTGCGGGTTGTACTCGGGCAGGCTGTGGGACAAATCGGTCACGACGCCAATCGCTATGCGCAGGTGAATTGGGGCCGCAAGGATACAACGCCTGCGGCCTTCCAGGTCATGGGGATGTCCGGACCACGAGCTGCCGGATCGGCGCCGCTCCGGCGAGCAGGAGGAGAATACAGACCGCCAGCACCGGCCCGTTGCCAAACCTTACCCAGGGGGTCGCCCCCTGCCGGGGCTGGACGGTGGCCGAAACCACGACCGCCTTGAACTGCGCGCCCTGCCGGACGAGGTTGCCGAGCGGGTCAATCACTGCAGTGATGCCCGTGTTCGTGCTCCGGAGCATGAAGCGGCCGGACTCCAGCGCCCGAAAGCGGGCCATCTGCAAGTGCTGGTGAGGCGCGATGGAATCACCAAACCAGCCGTCGTTGCTGACGTTGATCAGGAGGCCGGCTTCGGGCAGAAAATCCCGGAGCTCGGTTCCAAAGGCGTCCTCGTAACAGATGCTGGGGGCCAGGGCGACGCCCCGGGCCAGCAGGGGCCGCTGCCCATCGAGGCCTGGCGTGATATCGGTGTAGGGCAGGTTCATCAACCGCAGCACGTTGCGCACGAAATCCGGCACAGGAAAGTACTCGCCGAAGGGCACCAGATGGCGCTTGTGATACACACCAGTGCTGCCGCCGAGGGTCAGCAGCGAGTTCCGGAATTCACCGGTGCCAAAGTCGAAAGTGAGAATGCCGAGGACCAGCTCCTGCTGGCGGGCCTTCATGAGTTCCGTAAGGGCGCCCAGATACTCTTCCTCCTCGTGCGCCAGAGCGGGAATGGCGGCCTCAGGCCAGATAATAAGGTCGGCCTTGTCGAGTTCGAGAGTGAGGTTGCGAAACAGCGCTTTGGTGGTCTCCAGTTCTTCGAGCAGCCACTTGCGGTCCTGGGAGATGCCGCCCTGGACGAGAGCGACCTCCAGCGGCGCGCCGACGGGCGTGGTCCACTCCCGGCTGGTGAGCAGCGCGGTCAGCAGGGCGCCAACCGCCAGGACACTCAGCCCCGCAATGCGGCCACGCCGCGAACCCACCAGCAGCAGCGCCAGGGCACCCGCACCCAGCACGACCAGCAGGCTGACGCCATGCACGCCCAGAACTGGCGCCCACGCGGCCAGGGGTCCGTCGATCTGGCCGTAGCCGAGGCTGAGCCAGGGAAAGCCACTGAACAACCAGCCGCGCAGCCACTCCACGCCGACCCAGGAGGCCGGCAACACGGCCAGGAACTGCCACACGGGGTACCCGGGCGAAACCAGTCCAGAGAGATAGCCCCAGGCCGCCAGGTAGGCGGCCATCAGCAGTATCAGGGCCCCGCAGATCACGACGGCTAGCGGCGGTATGACGCCACCGAAATCGTGCACGCTGATATAGAGCCAGTAGGTTCCGGTCGTGAACATGCCGAAACCAAACCAGAAACCCCGCAGAGCCCGCTCCCGCCCTGAAGCACCCTCCAGCAGCAGAAGCATGACGGCGAGAAACAGCGGGGCCAGCCACCACAGGGCAAAAGGCGCGAAGCTGGGGGTCATGCCCGCGCCTGCGATGGCGGCAACAAAACGCCCGCGGGCTGTCAGTAAGTGACGAAGCAACGGGGTCTGCGCAGTGTGCCGGGGTTAAGTCAGGCTACGGCCACGTCGCCGTCCGCAGGCAGCGACGAACCGCGCGTCACCTCTATGCTATGCACCCGGCGACGGTCTGCCTGCAATACCTGGAAACGGAACTCGCCCAGGTGCAGCACCTCTCCCTTGCGGGGCAGATGGCCAAGCTCGTGCATCACGAGCCCACCCACCGTGTCGTAGTTCGCGTCGTCCAGGTTGGCGTCGAAGAACTCGTTGAACTCCTCGATCCTGGCCAGGGCATGCACATGGTAGTGACCCGGCCCCTGCTCCTGAATCGGCGCAACCTCAGCGGCATCGTGCTCATCATCGATCTCACCCACGATCTCTTCGAGAACGTCCTCGATAGTGAGCAGCCCGGTAATGCCGCCATATTCATCCACGACGATGGCAATGTGATTACGGCTGCCCCGAAATTCCTTGAGCAGGGCGTTCAGCCGCTTGCTTTCGGGAATGAAGGTGGCGGGGCGAATGTAGCGAGTGATATCGAAGTCATGGCCCGGCGTGTTCACGAAGTGCCTGAGGACGTCCTTGGCCAGCAGAATGCCGACAACCTCTTCCCGGTCTTCGCCGATCACTGGAAAGCGGGAATGGCCACTCTCGACGATCGCCTTTAGCAGCTCGTCCTGTGGGGCATCCCGTTCGAGGAACGCCATCTGGGATCGGGGCACCATCACGTCCCTTACCTGCGTCTCCGACACGGCAAGGACCCCTTCGAGCATGGCCAGCTCGTCGGCGTCCAGCACGGTCTGGGCATGGGACTGGCGGAGCCAGTCAAGAAGGTCGTCGCGGGTTGCAGCCTCGCCCTTCAGTACCCGCCGGAGGCGGCCGTACCAGGTACCACCTGAACGGTCGTCGGAGTCGTCGTCTGTCATGGGGACATTCTACCGGGTTCCGGGGCAGGGCTCGCGGCCTCCCGCACCGTGGCAACCCCCGCCCCGCCTCAGTGGCTTACATAAGGATCCGGAATCCCCGGCCCCCGGCGAAGCCCTGTCTTGATGGCCTCCCCGATCAGCCCAGGCCCCCACACGTCGCCGGATCCACCAGCGCATCGCCCGGTGGCGCTCGGTTGGGGTGCGGGTCTCCACGGCCTTGGCACCGCTCCCCCGCCGGGCCGGCGTGATCTCGGCCCGCCAGGCGCTGTGCACCGGGCCATGACCTGGGCCCAGCGGCGGGTATTCGGGATTGAGACCTGCGAGCAGTGCGGGTGCTGCCGGCCAGGTCGAGGTCGCCGTCGCAGTGCGATGCCTCGGTGGTGCTACCGCTCGAGTGTCCAGTCGCCGGACATCCCAACTGAACGGATCGTCCCGTCGCGGAATATGCGGCGTCACTGTCGCGCCGGCGGCAACGTTCGGCCCGGTGATGACAATCGCGTCTGCTGTTGGCCAGACCAAGGCCGTGGCGAAACTTTGGCCCCTGTCGGATGCCTGTCCACGCAGGAAGGTGGCCTGTCTGGAGCGGTCCAGCGCGATGGGCAATGTGGCTTTGTGCTGTACTCTCTTGCGGAAAGAGGCTGTGGATTTCCTATCCTTGGGAGGCGACGATGCAGTATCGCAAAGCCTATTTGTTCTTGCTCGCACTGCTTGTTCTGACCTTCGTCGCCTTCTGGCCGTCCTATCTCAGTGTCTTGCCCGAGGCCAAACTCGCGCATCACTTCCATGCGACCAGCGCTATCCTGTGGACCTTTCTGGCCGCGCTGCAGAGCTGGACGATCCATCACGATCGCCGAGCCTTGCACCGGTCCGCCGGGCTAGCCGTTTTCGGCCTATTCCCTTTGTTTCTACTCGCCGGCGTTTGGGTCATCCATGTGGAGACGGTGACGCTGGCCGCGGGCCTTACCGATCCGGACAATTTGAACGTCGCGCAGTTCGGCTTCTTCGACCCGCTGGCGAACATCGGTTTCGCGATACTGTTCTGGGGCGGCCTTCGCTATCGCTACAAGGTGCAGCTTCACGCCCGCTACATGCTGGGCACGGTGATGTTCGTGGTCGCGCCGGTAATATGGCGGCTGCTGCGCAGCTATGTGCCGGGCTTTCTGCAAGGGCAGGTGCCCTTCGACATTCCCTTTGCGGCCGGCAACGCAGCCGCCTGCGCTATTGCGCTCGCCCTTTACTGGCAGGCGCCCAAGCATGGCCGACCATGGTTGCTGGTGGCGGGGATCATCGCCGCGCAGGCCATCCTGTTCCTGACCGTCGGCAAGTGGCCGGCATGGGCGCCGATCTTCGCCAGCATCGCCGCCGTGAACCTGCCATTCCTGCTGATCGTGACCGCGATTGTCAGTGCCGGCATCGCCTGGCATGGCTGGGTCGCCGGCGCGCGGCCGGGCACGTCGAGGGCAGCGGCGACGGCCTGACGGCTGACCCGCCCGCGCCATCATCCGTTTATATCGGCGTTTTCCGAAAGCTGGCTCAGGCTTCTCCACCCAATGCCGCGTTGGCCGAACTGCAGGCTAGCACCAGCAGTAAAGCTCCTAAGAGTGTCCGTTGCATGTCAGTCCCCCAGTGTGTTGTTGGTTCTCTGCGGCGCGCTGGCAGCAGTTGTGGTGAAACCTACCCCGCCCCGGTGCTGGAGCCAAAGCCCCATAACGGATGCGCCAGCGTTATGTTTAGGGGTGCCGGGCTTGGCTTGTTGGAAAGGCAAACGGCTCCATGGATGGAGCGTTGCGGGGAGACCCGGCACATCACCAGCCGCGAATCCGGCCAGAAACGGCGGATCGGTCACTCCGGCTGAATCCCGAGGAAATGCAGGGGAGATCGGGAGCCCCCGATACCGGAGAACCGGCACCAGGCCGCCGGCTAAGCGCGCTTTGCCGGCGCGGCCGGTGCCTTTCCGGCCCGCTGCCTCAGCAGGCTCTCCGCCGGTATTCCAAACGTCCGGTGCAACCCCTCGATCATCCGCAGTGTCAGGGCGCGTCTGCGGGCAAGAACCTCGTAAACACGGTTCTTGCGCCCGATGACGGGTTCCAGATCCTTGACAGTCAGACCGGCCTGCTCCATCCGGAACTTGATGGCGTCTACCGCATCGGGCAAGTCCAGCGGAAAGTGCCTGCGCTCATAAGCCTCAACGAGCGTCGCCAGAACATCCAGACGATCGCCCTCCGGCGTGTTGGCTTTCGCCGTCATCAGGCCTTCGATGTCCTTCAGGGCAACACGGTAGTCCGACTTGGTCCTGATGGGCCTGATGTTCACGGTTTTCCTCTCAGATGGTCTGCGCGTTGGTGTCGTCATATTGTTCGTGCGTGCCGATGAACCGTATGTAGACGATCCGGTACGGATAATTGATCCACACGACGATCCGATACTTGTTGCCGCCGATGTTGAAGACCGCGCGCCCATCGCGAAGAATGCTGGCCGTGCGGAACTGAGCCTTCAAGTCACTGGGTTTCGCCCAATCTGCCTTGAGCACGTCCCTGTACCAGGCAAGAGTTGGACCCTGGGCATCACGGTACTCGGGGTGATCGTCCCAGAAGGCCTTCAGCGTCGAAACCGCAATCACCCGCACGGGAAACTGTAGTCCCATTTTGGGACCTCGGCAAGGGCGGGCAACGTATTCATGGCTGCCTCAGCCTCACTTCACAAAATACGGATCCGCAATCCCCAGCCCCGCCAGCACCCGGGTCTCCAGCGCCTCCATTCGGGCGGCGTCAGCCTCCGCGTCGTGGGTATAGCCCAGCAGGTGCAGGGTGCCGTGAACGACCAGGTGGGCCAGGTGGTCTACGGGTGTCTTGCCCTGCTCTGCCGACTCCCGCAGGACGACCGGGAGGCAGATGACCAGATCGCCGAATTCCGTGGGTACGCCCTGGGGCAACGGCTCAGGCGGCCCCGGAAAGGCCAGGACATTCGTGGCGCCCGGCTTCTGCCGCCAGGTCTCGTTGAGTTCAATCCCTTCCTGCAGTCCCACCAGGCGGAGACTGACTGTGCCACCCTGGGCAGGACCGCCCCGGGCTGCAGCCGCCCCATTCAGGGCCGCCCGGATCCACCCCTCAAAGTCGGCCCCCTCTGGCAGGGACCCCGGGTCAACGGCCAGCTGGACGTCCAGCTCCAGCGCGGGGCCGCTAGCGCCCGCCATCGGTTTTTGGGCCCTCGGGTCGGGGCACGGCCGCCTCAAACCGCTCGTAGGCTTCGACGATCCTCTGCACAAGGACGTGGCGCACCACGTCCCCGGCTGTAAATTGCGTGAAACTGACGCCCTCGACCCCGGCCAGGACCTGACTGGCATGCCGCAGCCCGGACGCCTGGTGCTTCGGCAGGTCAATCTGGGTGATATCGCCGGTCACTACAGCCCTCGAACCGAAACCGAGGCGGGTGAGCAGCATCTTCATCTGCTCAATCGTGGTGTTCTGGGCCTCATCAAGGATCACGAAGCTCTCATTGAGGGAGCGGCCGCGCATGAAGGCGAGAGGGGCAACCTCAATGATGTTGCGTTCAATGAGACGGGCCACCCGGTCGACACCCAGCATCTCATAGAGGGCGTCGTACATCGGGCGCAGGTAGGGGTCCACCTTCTGGGACATGTCACCGGGCAGGAAGCCCAGGCGTTCGCCAGCTTCTACCGCCGGTCTGACCAGCACGATCCGGCGGACTTTCTCTTCTTCCAGGGCCGCTACCGCGCTGGCGACAGCCAGATACGTCTTGCCTGTGCCCGCCGGTCCAATGCCGAAGCACAGGTCGTGGGAGCGGATGGCCTCCATGTACCGGCGCTGATTGTTGCCCCGGGGCCTGATGTGCAGGCGCCGGGCTTTCATGACGACGCTGCCGTCGTCCGCTGCTTCCCGGGGCTCCGAAGGCTGTTCCATGAGGGCTTCCTGCAAGGCGATGTGGACCCGCTCGGTATCGATCGTCTCCCGGGCAGCTATCGCGTAGAGCTCCCGAAGAATGCGACTCGCGGCCCGCACACCGGCGGCAGGTCCGGACAGCCGGAAGCGATTGCCCCTCTGGTTGATCTGGATGCCCAGCCGGCGTTCGATCTGGCGGAGGTTGTCATCGAACTGGCCACCAAGACTGGCCAGCGTCTGGTTATCCGCCGGTTCCAGCAGGATCTCGACGGCATCTACTGCGGGGCCCGGCCCTTCAGCGTTATCTCCAGCGTTGGGGCCGGCCGGCACCATGGTCAGGCCGCCACGGCAGCGCCAATGAGGCGCCCCCGGAGCGAGTTGGCCAGCGCTTCCGTAATCTGGACCTCCAGCAGCTGGCCGATGAGGTGGGAACCCCCGTCGAAATTCACGGCGCGATTATTGCTGGTTTTCCCCGTCATCTGCCGTGAGTCCTTCCGCGACGGGCGCTCCACCAGTACGCGCTCAACGGAACCCACCATGGCCCGACTGATCTCCTGGGCACGGCTCGTGATGCGGGTCTGGAGAATTGCCAGACGGGCCAGCTTCTCCGCCTCGGAAACCGGGTCCGGTAGTGTCGCGGCCGGAGTGCCAGGCCGGGGGCTGTAGACGAAACTGAAGGACTGGTCAAAACCGATGTCTGCGATCAGCTGCATCGTCGCGGCGAAATCGTCGTCGGTCTCCCCGGGGAAGCCCACGATGAAGTCCGTGGAGACGCTGATGTCCGGCCGGACAGCCCGCAGCCTGCGAATCTTCTGCCGGAACTCCAGAGTCGTGTAACCCCGCTTCATCAGGGTCAGGATGCGATCAGACCCACTCTGCACGGGGAGATGCAGGTGGTTGGCGAGCTTGGGCACCGTCGCATAGGCCTCGATCAGCCGGTCGTTGAATTCCAGCGGGTGGGACGTGGTGAAGCGGATACGTTCAATCCCGCCGATGCGCGCCACGTCGGCGATCAGCGCGGCCAGGTCTGCGGTGTCGCCACCGGTGGCCGGCCCCCGGTAGCCATTCACGTTCTGTCCCAGCAGTGTGACTTCACGGACGCCCTGGCCCGCAAGCTGCCGGACCTCGTCGAGCACGCTGTCGAGGGGCCGGCTGACCTCTTCGCCCCGCGTAAAGGGCACCACACAGAAGCTGCAGTACTTGCTGCAGCCTTCCATGACCGAGACAAAGGCCGTGGGCCCGGCTGCGCGGGGCTCCGGCAGGCAGTCAAACTTTTCAATCTCAGGGAAGCTGACATCGACGACGGGGCGGCCACGGGCCCGGACCTCATCGATGAAGTCCGGCAGGCGATGCAGGGTCTGGGGCCCGAAGACCAGGTCGACGAAGGGTGCCCGCCGCAGCAGTTCCTCGCCCTCCTGGCTGGCCACGCAGCCCCCCACGCCGATGAGCAGGCCCGGTCGCGCCTCCTTCAGCTCGCGAAACCGGCCCAGGTGGGAGAAGACTTTCTCCTGGGCCTTGTCCCGCACCGAACAGGTGTTGAGCAGCAGCAGGTCGGCGTCTGCCGGATTGTCGGTGGGTTCCAGCCCGTGACGGGACCGGAGCACGTCCAGCATGCGACTGGAGTCGTACTCGTTCATCTGGCAGCCGAACGTCTTGATGTAGACCCGACCTGGCATAGGTGGCCTCAGAGCGCGATCGGCGGACGCGACGGTGCGCCGATGAAACGGGGTAGGGTCAAATTCGGGGAATCAGAAGGGTATATCGTCGTCGAACTCTGCAGCCTCGGCAGCGGCAGGCCCAGCCGCAGCGCCCCCAGCACCCGTCGCAGACTTGGCCGGCCGGCCGCGTCCTGCGGGACTGGTCCCGCGAAACTCGCCGCTGTCGCCGTGACCTGCCGCATCGCTGCCACCGGCAACCGCGTTAGCGCCACCCATGCCCCGGGAATCCAGCATCTGCATCTGGTCGGCGATGATCTCCGTGCTGTAGCGGTCCTTGCCTTCCTTGTCCTGCCACTTGCGGGTGCGCAACCGGCCCTCGATGTAGACCTTGGAGCCCTTCTTGAGGTACTCCGCGGCTATCTCAGCCAGACGGTCAAAGGTCGAGACGCGATGCCACTCGGTCCGTTCCTGAGGTTCGCCCGTCTCCTTGTCCTTGAAGCGCTCACTGGTCGCGATGGAGAAGTTGGTTGCTGCTTTGCCGCTAGGCATGTACCGGGTTTCCGGATCTTTGCCCAGATTGCCGATCAGAATGACTTTATTGATACCGCTCATGGGCGCAATTGTAAGGTGACGGGGACCAAAAGACAGCCCAATTTCTGGCCGGATCGTCCAGTAATTGGGCGCCGGCCGCCACCGCTCCTGGCCAGTGGGCAGCGGGGTTCCAGGGCCAGCCCCGGCTCAGGGTCTCAAAGACGCCCCCGGTCGCCGTATAGTTACGGGTTAGCCCCTAAAGCCCCAGACAGCCCGAAGGCGTCATGCAGAACATCAGCATCCGCGGTGCGCGGACCCATAACCTCCGCAACATCGACCTCGACCTCCCCAGGGACCGCCTGATCGTCATCACGGGGCTGTCCGGGTCCGGCAAGTCCTCCCTGGCCTTCGACACCATCTACGCCGAGGGGCAGCGGCGCTATGTGGAGTCCCTGTCGGCCTATGCCCGCCAGTTCCTGTCCATGATGGACAAGCCGGACGTGGACCATATCGAGGGACTCTCCCCGGCCATTTCCATCGAACAGAAGACCGCCTCCCACAACCCGCGCTCCACCGTGGGCACGGTCACCGAGATTTATGACTACCTGCGTCTGCTCTTTGCCCGGGCCGGCACGCCGCGCTGTCCCGACCACGACCGGGATCTGCGGGCGCAAACAGTCAGCCAGATGGTGGATCAGGCGCTGTCACTGCCGGAGGGGACGAAGCTGGTGCTCCTTGCCCCGGTCGTGCAGGCCCGGAAGGGTGAGCACACGCAGCTGCTGGCCGACCTGCGCAGCCAGGGTTACGTGCGGGCCCGCATCGATGGCGAGATCTGCGAACTGGATGACCCACCCAAGCTGGACCTGCGGCGCAAGCACACCATCGAGGTGGTCGTCGACCGGTTCAAGGTCCGGCAGGACATCAAGCAGCGGCTGGCCGAGTCCTTCGAAACGGCCCTCAAGCTGGCTGACGGTGTCGTGAAGGTGGCGCCTATGGAGAAGGGCGACAAGGCCGCACTGGCCAGCCTGGGTGGCGCAGAAACACTCTTCTCGGACCGGTTCGCCTGCCCAGTCTGCAGCTTCAGCATTGCCGAGCTCGAGCCCCGCCTCTTCTCCTTCAACAATCCCGCGGGCGCCTGCGGCACCTGCGATGGCCTTGGCGTGAAGCAGTTCTTCGGCCTCGATCGGGTCGTGCGCTACCCGGACCTGAGTCTGGCAGGTGGCGCCATCCGCGGGTGGGACCGGCGGAACTCCTACTACTTTTCCATGATCCAGAGCCTGGCGAAGCACTACGACTTCGACATCGAGCTGCCCTGGAGCAAGCTCTCCGCAAAGATCCAGAAGATCCTTCTCCACGGCAGCGGCGAGGAGAAGATCCAGTTCAACTACCTGACGGGTCACGGCCTCAGCATCAATCGGAAGCATCAGTTCGAAGGCATCCTCCCGAACCTGGAGCGCCGCTACCGGGAAACCGACTCGAGCATGGTCCGGGAAGAGCTGGCCAAGTTCCTGAGCACCCAGCCCTGCCCCGACTGCAAAGGAACCCGGCTCAACACTGCCGCCCGCAACGTCTACGTCAGCAGCAAGTCCATTCCCGAAGTCACGACGCTGTCCGTGGCCCATGCCCTGGAGTTCTTTTCGACCCTCAACCTGGAGGGGTGGCGGGGCGAGATCGCGGCGAAGGTGGTGAAGGAGATCCAGAACCGCCTGCGGTTCCTGGCCGACGTGGGCCTGGAGTACCTCTCCCTGGACCGCAGCGCAGAAACCCTGTCCGGCGGCGAAGCCCAGCGCATCCGCCTGGCCAGTCAGATCGGCTCGGGCCTCGTTGGGGTCATGTACATCCTGGACGAGCCGTCGGTCGGGCTGCACCAGCGGGACAACCGGCGGCTGCTCAACACCCTCATCCACCTGCGGGACACGGGCAACACGGTCATCGTCGTCGAGCACGATGAGGAGGCCATCGCCGCCAGCGATCACGTGGTTGATCTCGGTCCCGGCGCGGGCGTGCACGGCGGGCAGATCGTGGCCCAGGGGACGCCGGCGGAAATCATGGCCCACCCGGCCTCCATCACCGGCCAGTACCTGTCGGGACGCAAGCAGGTGCCGCTGCCGGTCCGGCGGCGCGCGGCGGATGACTCGCGCTGGCTCACGATTCGCGGCGCCCGGGGCAACAATCTGAAGAACCTGACGGTACGGATCCCCCTGGGGGTGATGACCTGCGTTACCGGGGTGTCCGGGTCAGGCAAGTCGACGCTCGTCAATGACACCCTCTATCTGTACACGGCCGAGAAACTCAACGGCAGCAGCGAGACGCCCCATTCTCCCTGCGACCGGATCGACGGTCTCGACTCGGTAGACCGGGTCATCGATATCAGCCAGAGCCCCATCGGCCGGACGCCCCGCTCCAACCCGGCCACCTACACCGGCCTGTTCACTCCGATCCGGGAGCTGTTCGCTGGCACCCAGGAGTCCCGTTCCCGGGGCTACAAGTCCGGACGCTTCAGCTTCAACGTGAAAGGTGGGCGGTGCGAGGCCTGCCAGGGCGACGGCGTCCTGCGCGTGGAAATGCACTTCCTGCCGGACGTGTATGTCCCCTGCGACGTCTGCAAGGGGCAACGTTACAACCGGGAAACGCTGGAAGTGCGGTACAAGGGCAAGAACATCAGCAACGTTCTCGATATGACGGTGGAGGACGCGCTGCCGTTCTTCGCCGCCATACCGATGATCGCCCCGAAGCTGCAGACCCTGATGGAGGTGGGCCTGTCCTATGTGCGGCTGGGCCAGAACGCCACTACCCTTTCTGGCGGCGAGGCCCAGCGGGTGAAGCTCGCCAAGGAACTTTCCAAACGGGCTACGGGCAACACTCTGTACATCCTCGATGAACCGACCACCGGCCTGCACTTTCACGATATCGCCCAGCTCCTCGTCGTCCTCCAGAAGCTCCGGGACCAGGGCAATACGATCGTGGTGATCGAACACAATCTGGACGTGATCAAGACCGCCGACTGGGTTATCGATCTCGGTCCCGAGGGCGGCAACGGTGGCGGACAGCTGGTGGCCGAGGGCACGCCGGAGACGGTGGCGGGCATCCGCAAGTCTTATACGGGGCAGTATCTGGCGCCACTGCTGAAGAAGAACCGGGCGGCGTAATTCCTGGGCCTGACGCGGACCCAACTGACTCTATCTGTTCCAGTCCCGGGGCTTCGCGTACTTCGAGCCGCGATACTCCCGGAGACGGGCAAACGCGGCCCCAACGACTTCCGGCGGGGCCGGTCGCGTCTTGAAGTCCAGATCAACCCTGGAGAAATCGATCTTTGCCTGAAAGCTGGGGAACGTCTTGGTATAGGGAATGATGTCGTCCTTCCACATCTCCGTAAGCGACTTTCCGAACGCACGGTCGAAAGCCACGGCATGGACTTCCCCATTGTCCAGGGCCACAAGATAGCGCTCGAGATTGGGTCGGAGATCCGGGCGGCCAAGCATCAGGTAGTGGGTAACGATCCAGAAGTACCAGTATGGGTCGGTGCGGATTGAACCCCGATCCCGACTATCAAAAAGGCGCTCGTTAAAGCCAGCGAGCGCTCTCGGAATGTTCCGTGCACGACTGTTCGCGAGACCAAAAGTCACCAGGCCCTTGTCCGGCTCGGCATTCGCCAGAGACAGCACCTCAGCAATCCCTTCGTTGTACCAATTGGGATAGCGGAGGGGCATGTACGTCGCCAGGATATGCACATACTCGTGACGAATCACGTACCCCTCGCTCAACACCCCGACGTTAGCCGGCATGACTATGACCCCGACTCTCCGGCCAGGCATGACGAATCCGACCACGCCGCGAGGAACGTACTCGTCGAATCGACGCCTGTCCCTGAAGAGAATGACAGGGGTCCTGGAAGCGCCCGCCGGGACGCGGACGTTCACAACCCGGACGACCGCTTCTCGGTAGTTTTCGAGATCAGTCAGCAGCGCAACACTCTGGGCCTTCGGCGCATCGGTCAGCACACGGAAGTGGCTGTTTTCCAGCAGGTACCAGTCACTGGTTTCTCCAGAAGCCCACCCCGGATTGAACAGCAATGCCAGGATGATAATGGTCGTCTGCCCGATCTTGCTGGCGTGCGTCCGGTTGGTTTTCATGAGCCTGAGCCTAGCGCAAGCAGAACCACCAAGGCAGCTGCCGTAGGAAGCTGGCATTGGGCTAAACTGGCTTGATGTCTTCCCAAATTCCCGCCCTCTGCCGCGCCGTCAACCACCTGGCTGCCCTCGTCGGTAACACGCCCCTCGTCGAGATTCACTACCGCTTCAATGGGCAGCCCCGCCGGCTCTACGCCAAGTACGAGTCGATGAACATGACGGACAGCGTCAAGGACCGGATGGCGCTGCACATCCTGCGCCGGGCGGCTGAGCGGGGCGAGCTGCGGCCGGGCGCGGTCATCGTCGAGGCGTCCAGCGGCAACACCGGGATTTCCTTCGCCGCCATCGGGCGGGCCCTGGGCCACCGCGTGCGGATCTACATGCCGGACTGGATGAGTCAGGAGCGGAACCTGGTGATGCACGGCCTGGGTGCCGACGTGGTACCGGTGTCCAAAGCCCAGGGCGGTTTTCTGGGCGCCATCCAGATGACCCAGGAGTACGCCGCCGAGAACGCCCTGGCGTTCCTCCCCAGGCAGTTCGCCAACCCGGACAACAGCGAGGCCCACGAACTCACCACCGGGCCGGAGATCCAGTCCCAGCTGCTTCAGCTCGGCCGGCAGGCCGATGCCTTCGTTGCCGGCGTCGGCACCGGCGGCACGGTCATGGGCGTGGGCAGGGCCCTGCGGAGCTCGGGCCGAACCGTGCAGGTGCACCCGCTGGAACCCGCGAACTCGCCAACGCTCCGCACGGGCAAGAAGGTTGGCAGTCACCGCATCCAGGGCATCAGCGACGAGTTCATACCAGAAATCCTCAAGCTCGCTGAACTCGACGCCATCGTGGATGTCTGGGATGGCGATGCGATTCTCATGGCCCAGTCCCTGGGGCACCGGCTGGGACTGGCGGTGGGTATCTCCGCTGGCGCCAACGTCATCGGGGCCATGAAGCTGGTCGAGGAGCTGGGTCCTGAGGCTACCGTCGTCACGGTGCTCTGCGACTCCAACCGGAAGTACCTGTCCACCGCCCTCCCCCAGGCGGAGCCGCCCCAGGATGACTACGTCACACCTCAGGTTCAGCTTCAGTCCTTCATCAGCGTGCGCTAGGGAGTATCCGCGTGGGTCCGATCCGTTACATCTTTCCTGCCTTTGTCTTCGCCATGTGGGTGATCTGCGGCATCGGGATCACCAATGGGCAATGGACCGGGATTCACTGGCTGCTGCTGGGTGTCGCGCACCTGGGCTGCGCCATCATCTTCGTGAACTTTGTTCAGGTGTTCTCCTACGGCTACGGCATCAGCATGGTGCTGGCGAACGGGGCCGTGATGGCCTGGCAGCCCGCTCCTGCCGTACTGCTGATCGGCGGGCTGGGCGTGCTCTACGGCCTGCGGCTGACCTGGTTCGTCTACAGGCGGGACCGGACCCAGGGCTATGCGGCGACCCGGGCGAAGGGTGACCGGGCCAACGCGGGCGTGCCCCTGCCCCTGCGCCTGTTCATGTGGGTGTCCTGCGGGTGGCTCATGGCTTTCCTGGCGATGCCGGCCTGGGTCGCCTCCGGCGCGCCCGGGCTGACCGCAGGCGTGCTGGCTGGCGGGGCGCTGATGCTGGCGGGCCTGGTGCTTGAAGCCACGGCCGACGCCCAGAAGCAGGCGGAGAAGACGGCCAGACCGGCCACCTTCGCCAGTACCGGCCTTTATTCCCGCCTGCGCCATCCCAACTACCTTGGGGAAATCATCTTTCAGGTCGGACTGGTGGTTGCGGCTAGCGCGGCGGCCGTCGCCGGCGGAATGGGTGGCTGGGCCATCGCCGCTGGCATTGCCGGACCGTTGTACATCGTCATTCTCATGTACTACGCCGCGAATGATCAGGATCGCCAGCAAAGCGAACGCTACGGCCAGGATGCCGCGTACCAGGCCTGGCGCCAGAAAAGCAGTTCACTGCTACCGGGGCTTTAGCCAATGATCGTCAACTGTGTCGCCTATCGTGCGGGCAAGAGCCTCGGCAACATTCCGGTTGACGACATCAGCGAGGTCCTCAAGGAGCCGGAGACCTTCGTGTGGCTCGGCCTGCACGAGCCCGACACCCAGCTGCTGCGCAAGGTACAGGAGGAATTTTCGCTGCATGAGCTGGCCATCGAGGATGCCCTGCACGCTCACCAGCGCCCCAAGCTGGAAACCTACGCAGACTCCCTGTTCATCGTCGTGGAGACCGCACAACTGGTGAATGACGAAGTGCAGTTCGGCGAAACCCATCTGTTCGTGGGCAAGAACTTCATCGTCACAATTCGTCACGGCTCGTCGGTGAGCTACGCGCCCGTCCGGCACAAATGCGAAACGGCGCCCCACCGCCTGGGTCTGGGGTCAGGCTATGCCCTGTATTCCGTCATCGATTTCATCGTGGACAACTACCAGCCGGTCGCTGAGCGACTGCAGGCCCGTTTCCAGGAGCTGGAACAGGAGATCTTCACAAAGTCCTTCGATCGCGCTTCCATCAGCCAGCTCTACCGGCTCAAGGGAGAACTGATCAAGCTCCGGGACGCCGTCGGACCGGTCAACGACATCAGCAACCAGCTGATCCGGTTTCATGAAGACATCGTGCGCAAGGAACTCCGGCCCTACTTCCGGGACATCGAGGACCACGTCAGCCGGATCATCAAGGGTACAGACACCATTCGCGAGATGCTCACCACGGCCATCCAGGTGAACCTGGCGCTGGTCACGGTGGGTCAGAACGAAGTGGTGAAGCGCCTGGCCGGCTGGGGCGCCATCCTGGCGATTCCCACGGTGATCTTCAGCATGTACGGCATGAACTTCAGGCACATGCCGGAGCTCGGGGGAAAGTTTGCCTACCCGCTTGTCGTAGGAGCTACGGCGACAGCCTGTGTGTTGCTGTACCGGCGGCTGGTGCGGGCGGGCTGGATCTGACTCACCCGCCGGCCAGCCACTGGCGCGCTTCACTTCGATCAGATTCTTCCTTGCCAGCACGCGCAGCGGTTAGTTCAGGGTGTCCGCTTGAACGACTGGTCAGGTGCCTGATTGCTCATGGGATGTGCTCGGCGTCGGGAGGAGGTATCACCCAGCTGTGCATTCGCGACTCGTAAACAGAGACGAGCGGCGCTGGAAAGCCTGGATCAGCAAACCCCCCAACAGGGATTGCCAAGTATTCTTCCATGCCCTCAGGCTCGTAGTAGACGGTTGAACCGCAGTTCGGGCAGAAGTGGAACGTGACGCGAGAGCCTTCGTCGCCCATGCGCACGTACTCGGACGAGGCGCCGGAGAGCGTGACGTTCTCGCGTCGAAACCTGGCTTGCTGCCCGAAGACGCTGCCAGTCCGGCGTTGACAGGCCAAGCAGTGGCAAATGGAGACGCGCACCGGTTCGCCGATGACCTGGGCCGTAAGCTGACCACAACTGCATGAGGCGAGACGGTCGGGCATGGGGGGCTTTCCTTAGGCGCCTAACGCCCCGTCTAAGGCGCGCGCAGTTCCTGCGCGTCGTCCTTCTGCCGGTTGTTAGCTTTCATGTCGAGCAGGGAATCGAGACCACTCTTTGCGGCCATCTCCAGAGCTCTATCGTCCACTTCTGCGCCGGCGTCGAGTAGAAGCTGAATTACTTCTGGCTTGGCGCAAATAAGGGCCCAGTGCAATGCCGAAGTCCCGGAGTTCAACCGGAGGTTGGCCGTGGCGCCGCGCTTCAGGAGCAGACGAACCATTTCTGGCGTACCTTGCCCCGAGGCCGCTACCATCAGCGGCGTTGAACCCGAGGACGCTAGTTCATTCGGATCAAGGCCGCTGTCCAGCAGGAACGTGACAAGATCAGTACTGGAATAGCGAACGGCTTGCCCCAACAAAGAACCCCCGTGAGCGTCTGAGGTGGTGAGCCGATAGCCGTAACCACTGAGCCTCTTTAGTGCACCCACGTCGTCTGCCATGACCGCGTAGTCAATAGGGGACATGGACCATTGGCCGATGAGGCCGGGTTGAGTAGTGGTGGCAAGGCCAGCCCGCATCTGTGCTTTGTACGGCTCGGCCTCAGCAGAGTCCGGTGCGTCGCAAAGTGGCCTCTGGGCTTCGAGTAAAGCCAGATGTTCGGCAATCGGCGACAGCCTCTCAAGGCTCTGATCGTCAGCTTGGCAAAGGCCGGCAACAAACAATGAGATCAGGATAACGACGAGGCGCATCATGTAAAGCTAACGTCTCGGTTCAGCAGCGCCGAGCGCGAGCGAGGGAACCCAAGAGCGCGAAGCGCTGTTGGGCAACGGCTGCAACCGTTGGTTAGGTTGCCGAGCCCTGACGCTTATCGACATAGTCGCGGAGGGCGCGATTGACGGCGTCGGAATCTGGGAACAGCTTGTGCAGGTCGGGGTCGATGACGGCGACGTTCGTGCCCTCGTCGCGATAACGCTGGGCGTACTTGCCCCTGGTGCCGGAACGGATGAATTCGGGGGGGTATTCGGGTCGGAGGTCTTTGTCGTTACTGCTCATAAGCCTGGCGCTCTCGGCGGGTCAATTGCCGTGCAGATATGATCCTGAGTCTACCACCGCGTTCCGTGAACGCCACGACCAGGTGTCGATCCCCTAAGGTCTTGCCGAATATGACAAAACGCTCTTCCTCGACGGAGTGATCAGGGTCAGGTGAACTCAACGAGAGATTGTCCGCGAACACCTCTGTTGCTTCGAAAAAGCTGACGCCGTGCTTGGTCTCGTTGTCACGAGCCTTTACCGGATCCCATTCGAACTCCATCAGTGGTGCCTGGGCAACCTAACTATTAATTGGGGGATTCAATGCGGGCAAAACATCGCCTCAAAACCGTCGTTCATTCTTCCAGGACAAGGCATAACCTCGTGAAGACAAGGGCCGAAAGGCCCATGACTCTCGTTCAAGCACCAGATCGGCGCTCGGCAGTTTCACGACGCCCAACGAGAACCTGCAACAGCGACGATATAGATCAGATCCGGGATTGAAGTGCGCGAAGGCGGGCAAATACCAGCGGGCCGGGAACGCCCCTGACCTTGCCGTCCACCAACTCCCGATAGCGCCGCTGGGCGGTCTCCAGCCAAGCTCTTTCCACGTTGAGATCGGCCGGCGCATTAAGCTCGTCGATGTCTTGAACTGGTCTTGCCATGACAGGTCACCGCACGTTTCAAGCTGTTGTCGCCAGTGTACTGCGCCGGGCCGGCGCGCCGTCAACCAGCAAATCGGGACGTTCCTGCCAGGAATGGCCGGACTAGACTAACGGCCGAATCCCCACAGCCTCCCGAATCCTCCCCAGAAACGGCGTCGCCATCTCCCGGGCCCGCAGCGCCCCTGCCTTCAGCACCTGCTCCACGTGCCCCAGGTCCGCCATCAGCCGCTCGTACTCACCCCGGGGTCCCGCGAGGTGTGCATCGAGGTAAGCGAACAGGTCCTGCTTCAGGTCGCCCCAACCCGCTCCCGCCGCATAGCGCTCGGCCATCGCCTTCGTCTCAGCGGGTGTGGCAAACGCCCGATAGGTTTCGAACAACGTCGAATCGGCAGTCTCCTTGGGCACGCCAGGCTCCACCGAGTTGGTCTTGATCTTCATGATCAGCTTGCGCAGCTGGGGTGCCGGTGCGAACAGAGGGATCGTATTGCCATAACTCTTGCTCATCTTCCGGCCGTCGAGTCCGGTAAGGATTGCCGTATCGGCGCCGATGTCCGCTTCCGGAATGACGAACTGCTCGCCGTAAATGTGGTTGAAGCGCTGGGCAATGTCCCGCGCCATTTCGACGTGCTGCTTCTGGTCCTTGCCCACCGGCACCCGGTGCGCCTTGAACATCAGGATGTCCGCAGCCATCAGGATCGGGTAGGAGAACAGCCCCATGGTGATGCCCTTGTCCTGGTCCACGTAGCCGGCGTGCTCGTTCGCATCCACCGCCGCCTTGTAGGCATGGGAGCGGTTCATCAGCCCCTTGGCGGTAACGGTCGTCAGGATCCAGCTGAGTTCGGGGATCTCGGGAATATCCGACTGCCGGTAAAAGACCGAGCGGCTGGTATCCAGGCCCAAGGCCAGCCAGGTCGCCGCGATTTCCAGGCTGGACTGGCGGATGGTGGCCGGATCCTCGTTTTTGACGAGCGCGTGGTAATCGGCCAGGAAGTAGAAGGACTGCACGTCTTTGCGCTGACTGGCGGCAATGGCGGGTCGAATGGCCCCCACGTAGTTTCCCAGGTGGGGCGTGCCTGTGGTCGTGATGCCCGTGAGATGCGTTTCCATGGGGTCGGTAGTCTAAACTCACCGCATGCAAGCTGCCGCCAGACTGTACCGCCCGCATATCGAGGCCCTCAGCGCCCGTTTCGACACCGCCCTGGAGAGCACCGGCTTCGATGCCGTCCTCATCGGTGCCGGCGTGCCGGTCCTGATTCACCGGGACGATCAGGATTATCCCTACCGGCCGGAGCCGCTCTTCCTCCAGTGGGCCCCCCTGGCAGCGCATCCTGGGTCGGCCCTGCTGTATCGACCGGGGCGCAAACCCCTGCTGCTGGTGCTGGAACCCGACGACTTCTGGCACCAGCCGGCGCCGGTGCCCCCGGGGCCCTGGCACAAGTCGCTGGATGTTCGGGTGATCCGGCACCGGGACGAGATCCGTAAACACCTGCCTGCGGGGAAGACCCGACTGGCCATCCTTGGCGCCCCGTTGCAATGGCGGGGCACGGCCCTGCCCGGCAGGCTGAACCCGAAACCCCTGCTGACCCACCTGGACTACGAGCGAGCCTGCAAGACTCCCTGGGAGGTCGCCTGCATCCAGGTCGCCACCGCGCTGGGACTGGCCGGCCACCGGGCGGTGCGTCAGGCCTTTGCAGCCGGCTGCAGCGAGTACGAAATGGGGCTGATCTTTCTGGCCGCCTGCGGCCAGACCGACGCGGAACTGCCCTACCCCGCCATCGTCGCCCAGAACCGGAACGCCGCCACCCTGCACTACCAGCATCGGGACCGGCAACGACTCCCGGCGAAGAACCGCCACAGCCTGCTGCTGGATGCCGGGTGCACCCACAGGGGCTATGCCTCGGACATCACCCGCACCCATGCCGCCCGGCGCGGTGAATTTGCGGGCATGGTCCGGGACATGGACCGGGCCCAGCAGCGCCTGTGTGGGCTCGTCCGTCCGGGCGTGGCCTTTCCGGAACTCCAGCTCGCCGCCCATCAGGAAATCGCCGGACTGCTGGCCCGGTGGGAGCTGGTACGGATGACGCCCGACGAAATGGTCACCCGGCGGGTGACTGACGCCTTCCTGCCCCACGGTCTCGGCCACCTGCTCGGTCTGCAGGTGCACGACGTTGGCGGTGGCCTGGCCAGCCGGCGGGGCGGTGAGCTCGCCCGACCCGCGCGCTTTCCCCGCCTGCGGCTCACCCGACCACTCACAGCGGGCATGGTCGTCACGATCGAACCGGGTCTCTATTTCATAGACTCCCTGCTCGCCCGGCTGCGCAGGGGCCCCCTCGCGAGGCGCGTGAACTGGCGCCAGCTTGCCGCTCTGCGCCGTTACGGTGGCATTCGTATCGAAGACAATGTCCTGGTCACCCCGACTGGTCACCGCAACCTGACCCGGGAACTTGAATCTGCTGCTTGAGACGGCCGACTTGGTGAATTGCGATAGTCCCCTGCCTCTTTCTCGCCTGCTCGGCCTGATCGGCCTGCTCGTCACGCTGGCGCTGCTTGGCTGTGGTCCTGGCCAGCCAGCCGGAGGTCGGCCGGCAGCAGGGCCGCCAGGAATGGCTGGGGGGCCACCTGGGGGCATGGGCGGCGGCCCGCCGGCTACCGTCATCACCAGCCGGGTCGTTGCCCAGTCCTACGTCGATCGGTTCACGGCCCTGGGGACGGCCCGGGCCAACGAGGCTATCGAAGTGACCGCGCGCACCACCAGCATCGTGACGCGCATCAATTTTCGCGAAGGCCAGCGGGTGCGCACCGGGGAGGTCCTGCTGGAACTGGATAACCGCCAGGAAAGTGCCGACAAGAGCCTTGCGGAAGCCCAGCTGCGGCAGGCAGAAAGTCAGTACCAGCGCAGCCAGGCCCTGGCAGCCAGGCAAGCAGTGTCGGCGGCGGATCTTGACCAGCTCGAGGCCAACGTCCTGGTCGCCAGAGCCCAGGCACGGGGCGCCGATGCCCGGCTCGACCGGCTGGCGATCCGGGCGCCCTTCGCCGGCACGATCGGCCTGCGCAGGGTCAGCCTGGGGGATCTCGTGGGTCCGGACACGGTGATCACCACACTGGATGACACGAGCATCATCAAACTGGAGTTCGGCATCCCCGAAACCTTCGTTGGCGACCTGCGCACGGGCATGACGATCGTCGCGGACAGCACGGTGTATCCGGGCCAGCGTTTCCAGGGCAAGGTCGTGTCCATCGACTCCCGGGTGGATGCGATCACCCGGGCGGTCACCGTCATTGCCACAGTCCCGAACAGCGACGGGCGGCTCAAGCCGGGCATGTTCATGACCGTCGGCCTGGAAAAGAAGCGGAATGACGTGCTGCTGATCCCCGAGGAGGCGCTGGTCCCCCGGGAAGGCCGGCAATACGTCTACGTCGTGGCAGACGGCAAAGCGCTGGAGCGCGAAGTGACTCTGGGCGGCCGCGCTCCCGGTCTGGCCGAGATTCGCAGCGGCCTAGGGGTCGGGGACCTGGTGATCACTGAAGGGACGCAGCGCCTGCGCCCCGGCGCCGCCGTGCAGGTATCCCCCAGCACCTGAAGTTCGCATTTAGACGACCAGAGGAGCACCAGCACGATGGTCCTTTCCGACATCTCCGTCCGCCGCCCGGTCTTTGCGGGCGTGCTCAGCCTGATCCTGGTGATCCTTGGATTGCTGGCAGCTACAGGGCTGCCGGTGCGGGAATTCCCCGACATCGATCCCCCGGTTGTGTCCATCGGCACGGTCTACCGGGGCGCCTCCGCCGAGATCATCGAACGAAGGATTACCCAGCCGATCGAGGACGAAGTCTCGGGGATCGCCGGCATCCGCAAGCTGACGTCGACGAGCCAGGACGAGCGCTCCAGCATCACCCTGGAGTTCTCCCTGGACCGGGATCCCGATGGCGCCGCCAATGATGTCCGGGAGCGGGTGTCGCGCATCCTGCAGCAACTGCCGGAAGACGCGGATACGCCCGAAGTCACCAAGCAGGATCAGGGCATGGACGCGACGCTCTACATCAGCGCCGAAAGCCAGACCCGCTCGCTGATGGAGCTCACGGACTTCGCGGAACGCAACCTGGTAGACCGGCTGTCGGTGATCGACGGCGTGGCTCAGGTCCGGCTGAGCGGCGCCCAGAAGCGGGCGATGCGCATCTGGCTTAACCGGGACGCCCTCGCTGCCCGGGGACTGACGGTCCAGGACGTGGAGGAGACCCTGCGGCGGGAGAACGTCCAGCTCCCGGCCGGGCGGATAGAGTCCCGGGAGCGGGAGTTCTCCCTGCGCACGGAAACGGGGCTCGACACCCCCGAGGATTTCTCGGCACTGGTGGTCGGCCGTGGCCCGGACAACTACCTGATCCGCCTGGGCGAGGTTGCGGACGTCCGCATCGAGGCCGAGGACTCCCGCTTCTTCTCCCGTTCAAACCGGGTCTCGGGCGTCAGCCTTGGCATCGTGCCCCAGTCCAAGGCCAATATCCTGGCGGTGAATCGTGCCGTTCTCCGGGAGGTCGAGGCCCTGCAAAGCAGCCTGCCGGGGGATATCCGGGTGGGAGCAAGCATCGACTTCTCCAGGTTCATTCAGGAATCAATGATCGAGGTCGCCAAGGTACTGGCCGAGTCCCTGATTCTGGTACTTGTAGTGATCTTCGCCTTCGTTGGCAGCGTGCGGGCCACACTCATCCCGGCAGTGACGATCCCGGTTGCGATCATCTCGGCGTTCATCGCCATGGCGGCCCTCGACTTCACCATCAATACCCTGACGCTCCTGGGGTTCGTACTCGCCATAGGCCTCGTCGTTGACGACGCCATCGTTGTCCTTGAGAACATCGTCCGGCAGATGGAACTCGGCAAGCCACCGATCCTTGCCGCCGTCGACGGGAGTCGCGAAATCAGTTTTGCCGTCATCGCGACGACCGTAGTCCTGGTGGCAGTCTTCCTGCCCATCTCCTTCATGCCCGGGAATGTCGGCCGGCTGTTCGGGGAATTTGGCATCGCCATTGCGGCGGCCATCGCCTTCTCCGGGCTCGTGGCCCTGACGCTGGTGCCCATGCTGACGTCGAAGTTCTTCGCTAACGGCATTCATCGGGGCCGGCTCGCCGTGAAGCTCGACGGGTTCTTCAAGCGGTTAACGGAGGGGTACCGGGCGTCCCTGTCGCGGTTCGTACTCCGGCCCTGGCTGGCGGCGGGAATCCTGCTGGCGACGGCTGCCGGTGGCGCCGGTCTTTTCAGCGTATTGCCCAGCGAATACGCGCCGGGTGAAGACCGGAACATGATGTTGATGATGATGCGGGCTCCGGAGGGCGCCACCCCGGGCTACATGGATCGCCAGGTGCAGTCCGTCGAGAGCGTCCTGATGCCCTACGTGGAGACGGGGGACATGAAGCGCATCGTCTCCCGGACCGGAATGTGGGGGAGCGGCGGCGACGTGAACACCGCCTTTATCTACATGCCCCTGGAGTCCCGCAGCAGCCGCGAGCGGTCGGCCCAGGAACTGTCCGCCGAGATCCGGGACCAGGTGTCCCAGCTGCCCGGCGCAATGGCCACCGTGTTCCTGCCGCCAAGCCTGTCCATCCGGTCGAGCGGCTCCGGTCTGGCTCTTGTGCTCAGCGGCAACAGCTATGAGGAGCTGACCGCCTGGCAGGACCAGATAATGGCCAAGGTCGCTGCCGACAATCCCCGCATTCTCGGCATGCGCTCGGACTTCTTCCCGACCAAGCCCAAGATCAAGATCAATATCGATCGTAATCGGGCCTTTGACCTCGGGGTCTCCCTCCAGACCATCGGCAGGACTCTGGAAACCATGCTGGGCTCCCGTATCGCCACGACCTTCGTGGATCGCGGCGAGGAGTACAACGTGGTACTCCAGGGTGTTGCCCGGGACCGGGCGACACCCTCTGACCTGGCAAACATCTACGTGCGCTCGGAACGCTCGGGCCAGCTGGTGCCGCTGGCCAATCTGGTGACACTGGAGGAAGTTGCCGGGCCGAAGGAACTGAAGCGCTTCAACCAGCTTCGCTCGGTGACGCTGACTGCCAGCCTGGCGCCCGGATACTCGCTGGGTGAGGCCGTGAAGTACATGGAGAAGCTGATTGCGACCGATCTGCCAACCGCCGCCACCATTGGCTTCGACGGTGAAGCGCGGGAACTCAAGGAGTCGGGCAGCGCCGTATACCTGACTTTCGGCCTTGCACTGCTCATCGTCTTCCTGGTCCTGTCCGCCCAGTTCGAAAGCTTCCGGCACCCGCTGATCATCATGTTGACGGTGCCCCTGGCGCTCACCGGCGGTCTGGTAGGACTCTGGCTGTTTGGCTCATCGATCAATGTCTACAGCCAGATCGGTGCGATCATGCTGATTGGACTCGCCGCCAAGAACGGCATCCTGATCGTTGAGTTTGCCAACCAGTTGCGTGACCGGGGCATCGAGTTTACCGAGGCCATCGTCTCTGCCGCGACCATCCGGCTGCGGCCCGTGGTCATGACGAGCCTCTGCACTGCCTTCGGCGCACTGCCACTGATTCTGGCGAGCGGTGCCGGTGCCGAATCCCGCCGTACGCTCGGTGCCACGATCTTCTTTGGCGTGACGATCTCGGTTTTCCTGACGCTCTACCTCATCCCGGCGATGTACGTACTCATCGCCCGGAAGACCCGGTCACCGGAGTATCTGGGTCGCCTGATCGACAAACTTAAACAGGACGCGACCAAGGCAGCCCCGGAGAACTAGGGACAAAAGCAAACGGCCCCGATGCAGTGCACCGGGGCCGTTTGTTGCTGACCGCCTTACTTGTCGCAGTCCGTCCGCTTGGCAACCACACGCCGGTTCTGGGCGCGGCCCTCAGCGGTCTTGTTGTCGCCAACCGGATCGCTCTCGCCGCGGCCAACCACCTGCATCCGGTCGCTCGCAATGCCCTTGGTCGCCAGGTAATCGGCGGCCGACTTGGCACGGCGCTCGGAAAGACCGAGGTTGTAGGCGTCGGTTCCGGTGCTGTCGGTGTAGCCCTCAATGGTCCCGGAGATGAACTTGAGGCGGGTCAGATTCTCCGCCATCTCGTCCAGGACCAGCTTGTCGGCATCACTGAGTTCCGCAGAATCCGTCTTGAAGGTGAGCTGACGGCTCACATCGCAGGAGCAGCCTGCCGGACCAACCCGATCGCCACGGGGGGTTTCGGGGCACTGATCCGTGCCATCGAGCACACCATCACCGTCGCTGTCCTTCGGGGCAGCGGGGGGTGGCGGCGGCGGCGGCGCTGCCACAACCCGGGCGGGCGGCGGCGGCGGCGGCGCGATCTCGTGACCACCGAACCAGTACTCCACGTTCAGGCTGGCGCGCCAGGGTTCATCCAGGGCGTCCTCAAAGTTCACGTCCAGATACTCACCTTCGAGGGTCGCCGCCCAATGGTGAGCGAAGCGCCATCGGGCGCCGATGGCGGCTGCGAAGCCGTTGTCGCTCTCGGAATCTGAAAAGGAGCCTGAGCCACTACCCTCGCCGCCATCGACGTTAACCTTGACATCGGCGTTCTGCCAGGTGTAGCCCGCCTTGCCAAACAGGTCCCAACGCTGCGCCACGGGCCAGTTGGCCACGCCGTAGGCGGTCCAGCCATCGATGCTGGTCTTTACATCGCCGATGTTCGTCTTGGCGCCCGTACCGCCGTCGACGAAGTTGATGTCCGACTCTCCGTCAGCGGTGCCGCTGTAGCGGCCTTCGAGACCCAGATAGCGATTGAACATCCAGCCTATGTAGGCCTGACCACCCACCGGGAAGTCCTCAAAGTTGCCGCTGGGGTCCGGGCCGAAGTTGACGCTTGGCAGCCGGGTCGGCAGGGATGAACTGAAAGAATCACTCGTCTGCAGAGACGTGCCGTTGACCCCAAGACCCAGATAGAGACCGTCATAGTCCCAGTCCCAGCGGTCCGCGTCGGCTGCCATGGCGGGGGCCGCCAGGACCCCTGCTGCGGCCATGCTGGCCAGGGCCAGCCTCAGCGCTGTGGTGCCGGGACGCCGCCGGGAGTGCGGAAGTACCTGTGACGCGGCAGTCTGGATCGATCTCATTGGCTGTCCCCTGTAGGTTGGAAGGTTGTTCTGCGGCCACCGGGCACCAAGCGCCCCGAAAAAGCACCGTGAAGAACACTGATGCTTCTTTGCAGTGGCACTCTAACGCCAAGGGAAGGTTAAAGGCAACGCCAGACCGGGAGCCTCAGGAGGTCACCCAGAGCGGGTTCAGACGCTCAACGTGCTTAGGCGGCCGCTGCCTTCTTGGCGCGGGGATTTTTGCTCGGCGCAGCCTTGGGCGCAGCCTTCTTGCGGGCCTTCTTGGCGGCGGGGGTGGCAGCCTCGGCGGCAGCCGGAGCCGCCTTGTCGGTCAGCATGACGAGGGCCATAGGGGCCGCGTCACCAGCCCGAAAGCCCATCTTCAGGATGCGCAGGTAACCACCGGGACGGGCCTTGAAGCGGGGACCCAGATCGTTAAAGAGCTTGCCGACGGCAGGCCGGTCCCGCAGGCGGTCGAACGCCAGACGCCGGCGGGCGACACCGTCTTCCTTGGCCAGGGTAATCAGCGGCTCAACGACCCGCCGGAGTTCCTTGGCCTTGGGCACCGTGGTGCGAATCGTCTCTTCACGAATCAGAGACGCCGCCATGTTGCGGTACATGGCAGTCCGGTGGCTGCTCTTCCTGCCGAGGGCTCGGCCGGCCTTACGGTGCATCATCGCGGGTTAATCCGATCAGTCTAATGTTCAGGCGGCCATGTCGTCGTGCTTGGCCAGACCCGGAGGCGGCCAGTTCTCGATACGCATACCGAGGGACAGTCCATGACTCTCAAGGACTTCCTTGATCTCGGTCAGGGACTTCTTGCCAAGGTTCGGAGTACGGAGCAGTTCGACTTCCGTACGCTGGACGAGATCACCGATGTAGTTGATGTTCTCGGCCTTGAGGCAGTTGGCAGAACGTACCGTGAGCTCGAGTTCATCCACGGGACGGAGCAGGATCGGCTCGATCTGGGACTCGGCAGCCGCTGACTGGGTCTCGTCCTGACCACGGAGTTCAAGAAAGACGTCCAGCTGATCCTTGAGAATGGTGCCAGCCCTGCGGATGGCCTCTTCCGGATCAATCGTGCCGTTGGTCTCGACATCCAGCACCAGTTTGTCCAGGTCCGTGCGCTTCTCAACGCGGGCTGACTCAACCGTGTAGGTCACCTTGCGAACCGGGCTGAAGGAGGCATCAAGCCGCAGCCGGCCAATGCCAGTGCTCTGCTCATCGGGATCCTGCTGGGTCACGGCGGCGCGATAGCCACGACCGCGCTCGATCGTCAGCAGCATCTTCAGCTCACCACTGCTGGTCAGATTGGCGATGATCTGCTTCGGGTTCACGACTTCCACGTCATGGTCCGTGACGATGTCGCCTGCGGTAACCGGGCCGGGGCCCTTGCGGTGCAAGGTGAGCTCGACGCGATCCCGGGAATGCATCCGGAGCGCCACGCCCTTCAGGTTCAGCAGGATCTCGACGACATCTTCCTGAACACCCTCAATGCTGGTGTACTCGTGCAGGACGCCTTCGATCTCGGCCTCCACAATGGCGGCACCCGGCATACTCGATAGCAGCACCCGGCGCAGTGCATTGCCCAGGGTATGACCGAATCCCCGCTCGAGGGGCTCAATGACAATACGCGCGCGATTACCGGTTTCCGCCTGAACCCGGACGCTGCGTGGCTTCAAGAACTCGCTGATTGATGACTGCATATCTGACAGGCCTCCTAAAATACCTGGACCTGAACTACTTCTGGAATTACTTGGAATAGAGCTCGACGACAAGGTTCTCGTTCACATCAGGCAGGATGTCATCCCGGCCCGGGAGGTTCTTCAGTGTCCCCACGAGAGCCTGATCATCCACATCCACCCACTCGGGAAAACCGACCTGACTGGCCATGGACACCGCATTCTTGATCCGGGGCTGGGCCTTGGCCTTCTCGCTCACCTCGATCTTGTCGCCAGCGGCAACCTGATAGGACGGGATATTGACCAGTTCGCCATTCACCTTGATCGCGCAGTGGCTGACCAGCTGACGGGCCTCAGCGCGCGTGGCACCGAAGCCCATGCGATAGACGACGTTATCCAGGCGTCCCTCGAGCAGTTTCAGCAGGTTCTCGCCGGTCGACCCCTTCATCCGGGCGGCCTTGAGGTAGGTGTTGCGAAACTGGCGCTCAAGTACGCCATACATACGGCGGAGCTTCTGCTTCTCGCGCAGCTGCAAGCCGTAGTCCGAGACCCGGGCTTTCCGGGCGCCCGCCTGGGTACCCGGCGGGGTCTCCAGCTTGCACTTGGTCTCGAGAGGTTTAATGCCGCTCTTCAGGAAAAGGTCTGTACCTTCCCGTCGGGCAAGCTTGCAAGTTGGTCCGCGATATCTGGCCATGCTGGATCGTCCTTAAACGCGACGCTTCTTCGGCGGGCGACACCCGTTGTGGGGGATCGGCGTAATGTCTTCAATGTTGCTGATGCGAAAGCCGGCTGAGTTGAGTGAGCGCACGGCAGACTCACGCCCAGGGCCGGGTCCACTGACATACACCTCCAGAGCCTTGAGTCCGTACTCCAAGGCGGCCTGGCCCGCCCGCTCTGCTGCCACCTGGGCGGCAAACGGCGTGCTCTTGCGCGAGCCTTTGAAGCCACAGCTGCCTGCAGTAGCCCAGCTGAGCGTATTGCCCTGACGATCAGTGATGGTCACGATCGTGTTGTTGAAGGTGGAATGCACATGGGCGATGCCGTCAACGACATGACGCTTCGAGCCCTTCCGCACCTTGGGGGTTACGGCCGTGGCGGGTGCGCCTTCCGCTGCGGGTGTTGCCGCTGCGGCGGGGACGTCGACTACTGCTGGATCCTGTGCCATCTATCTTCTCTCTTGCCTGATCTGTGCTTATCTGCGGATGGCCCGGCGGGGGCCCTTCCTGGTGCGTGCGTTGGTCCGCGTGCGCTGCCCGCGCATGGGCAGCCCCTTGCGGTGCCGGATACCCCGGTAGCAACCCAGGTCCATCAGTCGCTTGATGCTCATGGAGACTTCACGCCGCAAATCGCCCTCGACGGGAAAGCGGGCAATCTCGGTGCGAATCCGCTCAATCTCCGGCTCGCTCAGGTCCTTGACCTTCACGTTCGGCTGAATGCCGGATGCCTCGCAGACGCGCAGCGCCCGATTTCTGCCCACACCGAAGATGTGCGTCAGTGCAATACCGACATGCTTGTTCGGCGGAATATTTATGCCAGCGATACGTGCCATGACTTAACCCTGCCTCTGCTTGTGCCGGGGATCACTGCAGATCACCCGCACTACGCGCTTGCGACGAACGACCTTGCAGTTTCTGCAGATCTTCTTGACTGATGCCCGAACCTTCATAACCGACTCCCGTCGTCAGCCCCTAGCGGAGCTGACCCGCCCTTCCATAGCCGCCGAAGTTGGCCTTCTTCAGCAGACTGTCGTATTGATGAGACATCATGTGTGCCTGTAACTGGGCCATGAAATCCATGGTCACTACCACGATGATTAGCAGCGACGTGCCGCCGAAATAGAACGGCACGCGCCAGTAGAGAATCATGAATTCGGGCAGCAGGCAGACTGCCGTTACGTAGATGCCACCCCAGAACGTCAGCCGGGTGAGCACTTTGTCAATGTAGCTGGCTGTCTGCTGGCCCGGGCGTATACCAGGGATAAACGCCCCGCTCTTCTTCAGATTATCCGCCGTCTCGCGGGAGTTGAACACCAGGGCCGTATAAAAGAAGCAGAAAAACATGATCAAGCTGGCATACAGCAGGATATAGATCGGCTGCCCCGGTGACAGCTGGGCGGATATGTCCTGCAACCAGCCAAAGCCCTCATTGGTCCCGAACCAGCTGGCGATGGTGGCAGGGAACAGGATGATGCTGGACGCAAAGATGGGCGGAATGACGCCCGCCATGTTGATCTTGAACGGCAGGTGGCTGGCCTGGCCCGCATAGACCCGGCGGCCCTGTTGCCGGCGGGCGTAGTTGACCGTAATCCGCCGCTGCGCCCGCTCCATGAAGACGACGAAGGCAGTCACTGCCACGATCAACAGAATGAGAATCAGCGCCACGGCGGCGTTCATTTCCCCTGAATTCACCAACTCCAGGGTGCCGCCGATGGCAGCCGGAAGGCCGGAGACTATGCTCGCAAGAATGATCATCGAGATGCCATTGCCGATGCCGCGCTCCGTGATCTGCTCGCCGAGCCACATCAGGAAAATCGTGCCAGCTACCAGGGTGATCACTGCCGTAAAGATAAAGCTGAAGCCCGGAGCAATGACGAGGCCCTGGTTCTGGAGGGCATAGGAAGCACCGAGCGACTGGACCAAGGCGAGGCCAACCGTGCCATAGCGCGTGTACTGGGTCAGCTTCCGGCGACCGGACTCCCCTTCCTTGCGCAACTGGGTCATCTGCGGAATCACGAGGCCGGCCATCTGGACGATAATGGATGCCGAGATATAGGGCATGACGCCAAGGGCAAAAATGCTCAGTCGGCTCAGGGCGCCGCCCGAAAACATGTTGAACATCGCGAGTATCGTGCCCGACTGGTCCTTGAAGAACTGGTCGAGGGCTGCCGGATCAATGCCAGGAACCGGGATAAAAGTGCCCACCCGATAGACGATCAGGGCGCCGATCAGGAACAGCAGGCGCTCGCGCAGCTCGGAGAAGCGCGTTGCTTCGCCGAGTGCTTTAGCCGGATTGACCATGTCGCCTTTTGCCACGGTAGGTGCTGCCTGAACTCGTTTCTGTACTGGTTTCTGTAAGCGTTTCTGGGCTTGTTTCGGTAGTTTTGCGGTATCAGTCTTCGATGCTGCCGCCGGCTGCTTCGATAGCCTTGCGCGCGCCGGGGGTGACCTTGATGCCCTTGAGCTTCACGGCCTTGTCGATCTTTCCGGAAGCGATGACCTTGGCCGTTTCCACGTCCTTGCCGACGATCTTGGCAGCCTTCAGGCTGGCCAGATCGATCACACCGGTCTTGATCAGGGTGAGTTCGTGCAGACGAACCTCGGCGGAGGCTGAGAGCAGGTGCGAGACGAAGCCGATCTTGGGCAAGCGCCGCTGAATCGGCATCTGGCCGCCTTCAAAACCAACCTTGTGATAACCGCCGGCCCGGGCTGACTGGCCCTTGTGGCCACGACCACAGGTCTTGCCCTGGCCCGCCGAACTGCCGCGCCCCACACGCTTGCGCGTCTTCCGGGAACCGGGCTTTATAGAATTCAGTTTCATGACTGTTCCTTGGGTCTACCGAGGCCTCAGACCTGCTCAACGCGCAGCAGGTAGGAAACACTATTGATCATGCCGCGATTCTCCGGCGTGTCGGCCACAACGACCGACTGATGCATGCGCCTGAGCCCCAGGCCCAGGATGCAGGCCCGGTGATTCTTCAGACGACCGAACTTGCTCTTGACGAGAGTGAGCCTGACCTTATTGGTTACGGCCGATACGGCCGGCTTGGCAGCTGATTTCGAAGTTGCCATGGCTTAACCCACCAGGTCCGCGAGGGACTTGCCGCGCTTGGCGGCGATGGCGTCGGGGGAGCGCATGCCCTGAAGCGCGTTCATCGTGGCCCGAACGACGTTGATGGGATTGCGGGAGCCGTAGCTCTTGGCCAGGACGTTACGGACCCCAGCGCACTCGAAAACCGCTCGCATGGCACCACCGGCGATGATGCCGGTACCGTCGGATGCGGGCTGCATGTAGACGCGGGTTGCACCGTGGCTCCCGGACTGGGCGTAGTGCAGCGTGTCCTTGTGCAGGGGGATCGGCTTGAGGTCCCTGCGGGCTGCCTGCATGGCCTTCTGGATGGCCGCCGGAACTTCCCGGGCCTTCCCGTAACCAAACCCAACCTTGCCCTTGCCATCGCCCACGACGGTCAGCGCGGTGAAGCCGAACTGCCTGCCGCCCTTGACCACCTTGGCCACGCGATTTACAGAGACGAGCTTCTCAAGATAATCATCACCGTCGCCTGAGCGCTCCGGAGCCATGCCTGCCTGTTTACGAGCCAATGTCAGAACTCCAAGCCGTTTTCGCGAGCTGCCTCGGCCAATGCCTTGACTCGCCCGTGGTACTGAAATCCGGACCGGTCAAACGCTACCCGCGTGACACCAGCCGCCTTTGCCTTCTCTGCGATCGAACGGCCCACCACTGCGGCGGCCGCTATGTTGCCCGTGCCATCCAGGGCGTCCCGCACGTCCTTCTGCAAGGTCGATGCGGCGGCCATCACGGTGCCGCCGTCGGGACCGATGACCTGCGCGTAGATATGGCGCGGGGTACGGTGAATGGTGAGCCGGGCAACGCCCAGCTCCCTGATCTTGGAGCGCGAGCGTCGTGCCCGCCGCTGTCTGCTGTCTTTCTTGTTCATTGCGACCCGAAGTCACGACTGCCTGGTATTCAGCCAAAGGACTGAACCCGGCGCACTCGCTTACTTCTTCTTCGCCTCCTTGAGTACAACCTTCTCACCCGCATACCGCACGCCCTTGCCCTTGTAGGGCTCCGGCGGACGATAGCGGCGTATATCGGCGGCAACCTGGCCAACCTTGTGCTTGTCGGCACCCTTGATCAGGATCTCCGTCTGACTGGGGGTCTCGATCGTGATGCCCTCGGGAACCGGAAAAGCAACCGGATGGGAGAACCCAAGAGTCAGATTGAGCTTCTTGCCCTGGGCCTGGGCGCGATAACCAACGCCGACCAGCTCAAGCTTGCGCTCAAATCCCTTGGCGACCCCGTTGACCATATTGCTGAGCAGGGCGCGGGTGGTACCGGCAATGGCGCGAGCACTCTGAGCTTCGGTAACGCTCGTGATCCTGGCCTCGCCATCGACCACCTTCACCTCGACCTCTGCGTGCAGCGCGAGGCTGAGCTCACCCTTGGGGCCCTTGACGCGAACCGTCCCGCCGGCCTGGGTCAACTCGACCCCCTTCGGCAGCGGAACGGGCATTTTTGCAACTCTGGACATACTCTGAATACCTACGAGACGATCACCAGGAATCAGTTCCTAGGAAACTATGCAGATCACTTCGCCACCGTGGCCACCGGCCCGGGCATCGCGATCGCTCATCACGCCCGCGGGCGTCGACACAATGGCAATACCGAGTCCGCCCTGGATCTTCGGCAGTGCATCCTTGCCCCGATAAACACGGAGACCGGACTTGCTGACGCGCCGGATCTGGTCGATGACGGGACGTCCATCAAAATACTTGAGCTGAACAACCAGCTCCCGCTTGTTACTGCCCGCGTCTGCGGCCTCAAACCCCGCGATGTAACCCTCATCCAGCAGGACCTTAGCGATGGCTTCCTTCTGGGTTGACGAGGGCATGGTCACGCTGGGCAGCGCCACTCTCTGGGCGTTCCTGATGCGGGTCAGCATGTCAGCGATGGGGTCAGAAAGACTCATTTTTGGTTTACTCGGCCTGGTAGCGGAATCTGTTTAAGTGATGTCTGCCTAAGTCGTGCAATCTGGGTCGCGCAATCTGGCTTGTTTGTCTCTCAGGTAGCGAGAGAAAACTCACCAGCTCGCTTTCCTCAACCCGGGGATGTCACCGGCGAGCGTGAGCTCCCGGAGCTTGACTCTCGACAGGCCAAATTTCTGGTAGTAGCCCCGCGACCGCCCGGTGATGGCACACCGGCTGCGCATGCGACTCGGACTGGAATCACGGGGAAGCGCCTGGAACTTGTCCATGGCGGCCTGCTTGTCGTCCGGTCGCGCCTTGGGGTTGGCGATGATCGCCTTCAGGGCATTACGCTTCTTGGCGTACTGCTGCACCAGCTTGGCGCGCTTCACATCGCGAAGAACCATGGATTTCTTGGCCATAACCTGCCTTAGGACTCGGTTTGCTGGGCGGACTTGCGGAAGGGGAAATTGAAAGCGTCGAGTAGCGCGCGGCCGCGGACATCGTCGCCAGCGGTCGTGGTAATCGTGATATCCATACCCCGGATCATGTCGATCTGGTCGTAGTCGATCTCCGGGAAAATGATCTGCTCCTGGATACCCATGCTGTAGTTGCCGCGGCCATCGAAGGAGCGGCCATTCAGCCCGCGGAAGTCGCGAATACGGGGGACAGCCACGCTGATCAGCCGATCCAGGAACTCCCACATGCGCTGGCGGCGAAGCGTGACCTTGCAACCCACCGGATAGCCCTCCCGCACCTTGAAGGTGGCGATGGATTTCCGGGCCAGGGTAATCTGTGGCTTCTGGCCGGCAATGCGCGTCATATCCTGCACTGCCTTCTCGATAACCTTCTTGTCCGTGATGGTCTCGCCCACGCCCATGTTGAGCGTGATCTTGGTGATACGCGGCAACGCCATGACGTTATCGATCCCAAGCTGCTGCTTGAGCTTCGGTACGACCGTGCTTGCGTAGTATTCCTGCAGCCTTGCCATAATTTCTTTCGCGGCTCCCTTGTCACCCGGGGCGGTTGCCCCGGCGTGCCTCAGGCGTCTACGACCTCGTTGTTCGACTTGAAATAGCGGACCTTACGGCCATCCTCGAGCGTCCTGTAGCCGATCCGGCCGGCCTTGCCGGTGGTCGCATTCAGGAGCGCAACATTTGACACGTGCAGCGACATCTCCTTCTCGACGATGCCCCCCTGCAGACCCTTGGCCGGATTTGGCTTCTGGTGCCGCTTGACGACGTTAACGTTCTCGACCCAGACGCGCTCGCCGTCGATGCGATTCACCGTGCCCTTGCGGCCTTTGTCCCGACCCGCGATGACGATGACCTGGTCGTTCTTTTTAATGCGATTCATGATCTATCTGCTCACAGCACTTCGGGCGCCAGGGAAATGATCTTCATGAACTTCTCGTTGCGCAGCTCGCGGGTTACTGGCCCGAAGATGCGCGTGCCGATGGGTTCGAGCTTGTTGTTCAGGAGCACGGCAGCGTTGCCGTCAAAGCGAATCACGGAGCCATCCGGACGGCGAACGCCCTTGCGGGTGCGCACGACGACCGCGTTGTAAACCTCGCCCTTCTTGACCTTGCCCCGGGGGATTGCATCCTTGATGCTGACCTTGATCACATCACCAATGTAGGCATAACGCCTGCGGGTGCCCCCGAGCACCTTGATGCACATCATCTGCTTGGCGCCGCTATTGTCGGCAGCGGCAAGGTAAGTCTGCATCTGTATCATGATCGTTTCCCGGTTGTTCCAGCGTTACTGAGGCTAGGTAGGCGGCTCCCGTCGGGGGCCTGCCACTACACCTTGCCCGACGCCTCCGCCCGACGAAGAACCTCAACGAGACGCCAGGCCTTCCGCTTCGAGTAAGGCCGGCATTCGGTGATGGACACCAGATCGCCAGCCCGGGATACGTTGCCTTCGTCGTGGGCCAGGAGCTTGGTCGTGCGCCGCACATACTTGCCGTACTGCGGGTGCTTGACGAGGCGCTCGACCACGACCGCGACCGTCTTCTGCATCTTGCTGCTAACGACGGTGCCCGTCAGTGACTTGACCGAGGCAGTGCCCTCGCTGGCACCCACTGCTGCGGGACTGTTCTTTGCTGTGCTCATACTGCGGTACCCGCCTTCTTCTGCCGGGCCTGCTCTTTCTGGGCTTGCTCCTTATGGGCTTGCTCAGTGAGCAGGGTCTTGATTCGTGCAATGCTCTTGCGAGCCTTCTCAAACTGATCCGGCCGGCTCAGCTGGCCAGTGGCGCGCTGCATCCGGAGGTTGAACTGCTCCTTGCGGAGACCGAGAAGCTCTTCGGCCAGTTCGGTCTCGCTCTTCTTGCGCAGGTCGTTAATTTTCATCGGCCCGATACCTGAATTAGATGACTTGACGGCTGACGAACGTGGTTGCGACGGGCAACTTTGAAGCTGCAAGCCGAAACGCCTCGCGCGCGATCTCTTCGGTGACGCCCTCCATCTCGTAGAGGACGGTGCCCGGCTGGACCAGGGCCACGTAGAACTCAACGTTGCCCTTACCGCTACCCTGCCGGACTTCAAGCGGCTTGGCCGTCACAGGCTTGTCGGGAAAGATCCGGATCCAGACTTTGCCACCACGCTTCACGTAGCGTGTCATTGCCCGCCGGGCCGCCTCGATCTGGCGCGCCGTCAGCCGGCAGCGTGCCGTGGCCTTCAGACCAAACTCGCCAAAAGCGACAGTGTTGCCACGCTGGGCGAGGCCACGGTTCCGGCCCTTGAACTGTTTGCGAAACTTCGTTCGCTTGGGTTGCATCATGAGCGTAAATCCTTAGCGGGCAGCCGGCGCAGCAGTTTCTTCTGCCGGCGCTTCCTGCTGATCGAATACTTCGCCTCTGAAAATCCAGACCTTCACGCCGATGACCCCGTAGGTCGTCTGGGCCTCAGCGAGGGCATAGTCCATATCGGCGCGGAACGTGTGCAGGGGTACCCGACCTTCCCGGTACCACTCACTCCGGGCAATCTCGCCGCCATTCAGACGGCCGGCGACCATTACCTTGATGCCCTGGGCACCGAGCCGCATGGTGTTCGTCACGGCCCGCTTCATGGCGCGACGAAACATCACGCGCCTTTCGAGCTGCTGAGCGATGCCTTCGGCAACGAGACGGGCATCCAGTTCCGGCTTGCGGATCTCGGCAATGTTGATCCGGACATCGCTCACACCCATCTTGGCGAGCTTGGCAACCTGGAGCCTCAGGCTCTCGATATCCTCGCCCTTCTTGCCAATGACGACTCCGGGGCGGGCCGTGTGGATGGTGACATGCACCTTCCGCGCCGGGCGCTCGATGTGAATCTTGCCGACCGACGCCTCCTTGAGCTTCTTCATCAGAAACTCGCGGATGCGGAAATCCGACTCGACATACTTGGGGAACGTCCGGGAATCGGCGTACCACTTGGACGTCCAGTCCCGGGTGATACCGAGCCGAATGCCGATAGGATTGACCTTCTGACCCATGGTTACTCGTCCGCGACCTGAATGGTGATATGACTGCTGCGCTTCTGCCGGGGCGACGCGCGCCCCTTGGCCGATGCCTTGAAGCGGCGCATTCTCGGCGCCTCATTAACAAATATGGTGGCTACCTTGAGCTCGTCAATGTCGGCCGCATTGTTGTGCTCGGCGTTCGCGATGGCGGAATCAAGAACCTTCTTGATCAGTCCGGCGCCCTTCTTGGGCATGAGGTCGAGAATCTGCTTGGCACTGGCCACAGATTTACCCCGGATAGCATCAGCCACGAGCCGGCATTTCTGCGCCGAGATTCGTGCGTACTTCAATGTTGCGGACACTTGCATCATCAGATCCTTAAGCTGCCGGCGCCCCGGCAGTCTTGGTTTTCTTGTCGCCTGAATGACCCTTGAAGGTCCGGGTGACTGCGAACTCGCCCAGCTTGTGACCCACCATGTTCTCTGTAATCAGAACCGGGATGTGATCTCGGCCGTTATGGATTGCTATGGTGAGACCAACCATTTCCGGGATGATCATCGAGCGTCGTGACCAGGTCTTGATTGGCCGCCGACTGTTGGTACCCACCGCCGCCCGAACCTTGTTAGCAAGGTGCAGGTCGATGAAGGGTCCCTTCTTGATTGAACGCGCCACGTTTGAGATTCCTTAAATTCGGTTACTTCTTGTCGCGCCGGCGCACGATCATGCTCGCCGTCCGCTTGTTGCGGCGGGTCTTGTAGCCCTTGGTCTTTATGCCCCAGGGCGTCACCGGATGACGGCCACCGGACGTCTTGCCCTCACCACCGCCGTGGGGGTGATCAACCGGGTTCATGGCGACGCCTCGCACGGTGGGGCGGATGCCCCTCCAGCGCTTGGCGCCAGCCTTGCCGAATTTACGGAGGTTGTGCTCCTCACGACCCACCTCGCCCACCGTGGCGCGGCACTCCACATGGACTCGGCGCATTTCTCCGGAGCGCAGGCGAACCGTCGCGTAAGTGCCGTCCCGGGCGACGATCTGCACGCTGCAACCCGCGGCTCTGGCGATCTGCGCGCCCTTGCCGGGCTTGAGCTCCACGGCATGCACCAGCGTGCCGACAGGAATGTTTCGCAGGGGCAAGGCATTGCCAAGCTTGATCGGCGCGTCCCGGCCAGAGACCACCGAGTCTCCTGCCACAAGGCCCTTCGGAGCGATGACGTAGCGGCGCTCGCCGTCGGCATAGAGCAACAGGGCCAGATGGGCGCTGCGGTTAGGATCGTATTCGATCCGCTCGACCTTGGCAGGAATGCTGTCCTTGTCGCGGCGGAAATCAATAATCCGGTAAAGGCGCTTGTGCCCGCCGCCCTTGTGGCGGGTTGTCACGCGACCCAGGTTGTTCCGCCCGGTGCTCCGGAAAAGACGCGTCACCAGAGGTGCGTGCGGCTCGCCCTTGTGCAGGTTCGGAGTCGTCACCTTGACGACAAAGCGGCGGCCGGGTGAAGTCGGTTTTGTTTGCTGGAGTGCCATGCCTGATCTCTAGACCGCTCTTACTGAGCGCCAAGGAAGTCGATGTCCTGGCCCTCGGCCAGCGTTACGTAAGCCTTTTTCCAGTCCTGTCGGCGACCAGGGCTGCGACCAAAGCGCTTGGCCTTGCCCCTGCAGTTAACGACCTGGACGGCGGTTACCTTCACCTCAAACATCAGCTCGACCGCCCGCTTGATGTCGGACTTGTCGGCGTCGGTACGCACTTTGAAGACGAACTGCTTAAGTCGCTCTGCCAGCCCGCTGCTCTTCTCGGAGAGGTGCGGTCCGACCAGAACGGACATGAGCTTCTCGGCACTCAGGCGCGCAGCGAGGGACTTGGTGGCACCGGACTTCCCGGCCGCAGCCTTGACCGGCTTGGCCGCTTTCGCGGGCTTGGCAGCCTTGGCGGGTTTGGCCACCTTGGCAGCGGCAGGCTTGGCAGCAACAGGCTTGGCATTCATGACAGGCGCTCCGAAACAGCTTTGACCGCTGCCGAAGTTGCCAGAATCTTCTCGAAGCGGACCAGCGATACGGGATTCAACTCCGTGACGTCGAGAACCTCTACAGAAGGCAGATTCCGCGCGGACAGCCGCAGATTCTCGTGCCCTTCGGCAACAGGACCCTTATCAACCAGGATCAAGACCCGGTCGAGGTTGAACCCCTGCAGATACGTCACGAGGTTCTTGGTCTTTGGCTTGGCCATTTCGATCGTGTCGACGACGACTAGCCGATCCTGACGAACCAGCTCAGAGAACACGGAGCGCAAGGCAGCCGTGTACATCTTGCGATTGACTTTCTGGGTGTAGTCCCGGGGCTTGGCCGCAAAGGCTCGCCCCCCGCCAACCCAGATCGGACCACGGGTGGTACCAGCGCGAGCCCGGCCAGTACCCTTCTGCTTGAAGGGCTTCCGACCGCCGCCACGAACTTCGGCACGGGTCTTCTGAGCCTTCGTGCCGGCACGGCCTCCCGCCATATAGGCAGTAACGACCTGGTGGATCAGGGCCTCGTTGAACTTGGCGCCAAAAGCGTCGTCTGACACCTCGAGGCTACCGCCCCCCTGGATTGACAGCTTCATTGGAGGCTCAGCCCTTCCTCTTTCTGCGAATCTTGGCCGCAGGCTTGATTACTACATGGGAGCCTGCGTGACCCGGCACGGCACCCTGAATCAGCAGCAGATTGCGGTCCTTGTCGACCCGGATGACGGCGAGGTTCAGCGTGCTGCGCGCGATGTTGCCCATGTGACCGGACATCCGCTTGCCCTTGAACACCCGGCCAGGCGTCTGACGCTGACCAATGGAACCAGGGGCCCGGTGGGACACCGAGTTACCGTGAGTGGCGTCCTGGCTCTGGAAATTGTGGCGCTTGATAGTGCCGGCGTAGCCCTTGCCGATGGTCGTACCGCGCACATCAACCAGCTGGCCAGCCGTAAAACTTTCAACCGTAATCTGGGAGCCGGCCGGATGGGCGCCCGCCTCCTCTGGCGTGACCCGAAACTCCCACAGCCCCTCGCCGGGCTCGGCGCCTACCTTGGCGTACTGGCCGGCCAGAACCTTGGTCATACGGCTCAGCTTTACGCTGCCGGTAGTGACCTGAACGGCCGCATAGCCGTCGGATTCAGCGCTTTTCACCCGGGTGACCCGATTGGGGAACGCCTCGATGACCGTTACAGGCACGGAGGCACCGTCTTCGGTGAATATCCGCGTCATGCCGCGCTTGCGCCCAATTAGACCGATAGCCATGCCTGCTTCCTGGTCGTTTCCTGCTTGCTCCAAGCCACGCCAACCCCTTGCTGGCGCACCTGTAGCTGCCTATGAATCCTGCGCGGACGCAGCTAACCCCATTTAACGGGGAAAGCCTGTTTCCGTCGGAGACCCCCAAACCCTCTTCTTTTCGAAGGGCCGTGCAGCTGTCCGAATAAGTCGCTCGGCAGGCCCTACGGCGGGTTCACTTCAATCTGCGATCTACGCTTAGTGCACTGCAGGGAAGGTGCGGAACACTACGCGGAGCCGGTTAGTATAACAGTCTCTCAGCCGAGTTCAATTTTGGTTATTTGAGCTTGATCTGAACGTCGACCCCGGCTGGCAATTCAAGCTTCATAAGGGCGTCTACGGTCTTTTCCGTCGGTTCAACGATATCCATCAGGCGCTTATGGGTGCGGATCTCGTACTGATCCCGGGCATCCTTGTCCACGTGGGGGGACGCCAGCACCGTAAAACGCTCGGTCTTGCTGGGCAGTGGGACCGGCCCCCGCACCTGCGCGCCCGTGCGCTTGGCCGTGTCGACAATCTCCTTGGCTGACTTGTCGATCAGGCGATGATCGAATGCCTTGAGGCGGATGCGGATGTTTTGACTCTTGGCCATATTTATGTCCTTGACTTATATGATATTTCTAGCTGACTTTGATCGCGCCGGTCGGCGCTCTTACTTAACAATCTTCGCCACGACGCCGGCCCCGACCGTCTTGCCACCCTCGCGGATGGCGAAACGCAGGCCTTCTTCCATGGCGATCGGGTTGATCAGCGTGACCACCATCTTGATGTTGTCCCCGGGCATCA